>JARNMJ010000014.1 GCA_029432795.1 Pontiellaceae bacterium B12219 | reverse complement strand
TGCACAAGCCGTCAAGCGGCACAAATCCGACTTTTAGCTCCGGCCTGATTTTGAGGTGAAAATAAAATCGGAGACTTTGGGACAGGCTCTAGGTATGTATCAATTTCAGATGGGTTTATTTTTGCCTGTTCCAAAGAACGGTAGATCAAATACTGATAACAATGGCCATTAGACGTTAAATCTAGTCCATGAGGCATAAATGACTGATATGTCTGAAGTATAGCCAATAGATAGATTGGCTTTGACGGAACGATATTCTTCCTTACAAAGGAGTCTATGTGGATGACAAGCGAGTCTATGCCCTTGTACAGCTCCTGTTCCGATATTTCTTCTGTATTCCCTAATTCAACCCATTTATGGACCAACTCTTCTCGTTTAACATTACCAAATGGTAGCAATTCATATGTCAGGAAGTTATCAAACTCATCAATATCAGAAGCGACATACTGAAAGGCATCTATCGCCAATACAATTACCGCGGTGAACTCATCCTTAAGGAGTTTAAGGAGAATATTCTGGTATTTTAAATTTACTGTCGTACATGCATAATCGTCAATTATGAGGACTTTATTTGGAAGTGCCTTATATGCCTCTACGCTTAAATCTGCGTATTGATTATTCAGAACTGGTTTTAGCAGCTTATCAATTTCCGATGTTTTAATCCTTTCACCGTTGAATAAAACGGGATTAAGACCTTGCTTCAATACATCACAAAAAAGTTGTTTTGCAAGAGATGTCTTCCCAGCTTGTTCGCTTCCAAAAATCAGATGAAAACCCGTAAATAAATTATTATCCGATGACTCGATACATTTTGATACTTTCGTGGCATCACCACCCAATATTTTGATATCTGGATATACAAAAATATCACGAAGTCCGACAGAATCTGCTCTATGATGAGCTATTTCAACCTCTGTATCATCAAGCCAATCACTGAACTCTTCTTTTAGAGGGCTGTCACAATTGGGAAATACTTCATTTTCTACCTCAGCAATGACCAGAGTATCTCGAAATTTTGAGATTGAGTCTTTAATCCCATCAATTACATTCAGCCAAGCTTCATCTTTATCGCTCCATGCCTTGATTGGATGTGCATTTTTGGGGTAGCCTTGAATCCTGCCAAAGGGGGATTCCTTCCAGTCACAATGCCTCAATACAATCGGAATAATTACAGAATCACCAGCTTTATGCCTTTCTAATGCCCGCTTAGCCTCAACCTCATAGCAATAATCTGACTTTAAGAAATCAACGCTTATCAACAAGAGAATAATATGAGCTTGTTCAAGCTTCGTACTGATTTCTTTAGACCAATCTTCTCCTCCTACAATGCAACGATCTGTCCATGATGTGACATGTTTGTTCTTCTTAAGCATTGAAAGGTGTGCTTCAAGTTCAGCCCGGTATGCGTCATCAGCATGACAATAGCTAATAAATATTTGAACCATAAAATTTTTACCCCTTATTAAGATGCGTATTGAAGCTAGGTTTGTTTGATAGATGTACCACGCCAATATAGACAGAGCAATAAAACCTTAAGAAGATGTGCTTGTGGTATGAGGTCTTATTGTATTTCAGCGGTGGGTATGGAGATGCTGTGAGGAGAAAAAGGTTGCTCTGGTTCTGAAAACGTCCAGCGTTCGGAAAAATGAGCTGATTGCCCGCAACCGCGAAATCCATTCCTACGAAACACCCTGCATTGTCTGTCTGCCGATCGCCGATGGAAACCCCGATTTTCTGAACTGGATTAGTTCGGAAACGCAACCGGTTTAAAACCTTTGGCCGTTTTGACGATAAGCTCAGTTTCAATATAGTCCTCGCTACGATAAATATAATCCATCATGGGTGAGGCCTCCGGAAACCAGCGTTTTTTATCGGCCGCCTTTGCGAGTGGTTGAAACCGGATGCGAGCCAGTTTCTTATAATACACATCGGCCTCCTGCGGATGCCGGTTCTGAATCCAGGATCCTGCACTCCAAAGCAGCAGGGCCTTTTGGTGGCGGTTCCACGAATAAGCGGCGGCTTCAGCGGCAAGCGCTGCCGCGATGTGGCGATAATGAAAACGAACATTCGGAACCGGAGCGGTGTCGGCATATGCCGGAGTGGTATCTGCTGGGGAAATATGGTCTTCGTTCTGAATGCCGGCCCATGAAAAATCGCCGTATTCAACCGTGTAGTCCGGATAGAATTCGGTGCCGGACAGCTCCATGCCTTTCCAGCGCATAATACGTGCGGCGTGGTACAGGTGAGCGGAGCGGACATTCGGTGTGCTCCAGAATTTTTCAGACGCATTTTTGGCTGAAAGATAGGTGGTTAAAATGCGGGCGATTTCCGGCGGATAGTAGGGCAGGGCTTCGGTGGGGCGACCTTCCCGGAAAAGACGGCGGGCCAGCAGATAGGAAAGGCGCAGTTCAATTGTTCCAATATAGGTTTCTGCCTGATAGTGAAGTTGAAAGGCTTCGGCGGAAGCATACGAAGCGCGGTTTTCAAAGGTATTCACATAACGCATCAGTTCTTCGGTCGCCAGATAACGTTCTGCAATCAGGGCGGCATCGCGATAGGCACCCGCCTGAATAAAGGAAAGCATTGCATCCATCATCTGGCCTTGCGAGGCGTAGAGCATTCCGAGGCTTCCGTTCAGTGCGGAGCGGGAACTGACCGAATCGTATGCCAGTTCAAAAACAATGCGGTCGCTCTGCTGCAACGAGTCCATCCAGCATTTGAGGTGAGCGATAGCCGTCTCGTTTTGTCCCTGTCGCTGGGCCAGACGGAAACGAAGCCAGTTTGAAAGAATGTCATCTTTCGGACACTGCTCCAGATAGGCGGCGGCTTTTTCGATTTTCCCGTTCTTATACATGAACCAGGCCAGTCGGGGTGTGATTTTAAGTTCAGGGTACTGTTCCAGTTTTTCGCTGAACCCAGCCTGTCCTACCTGGAAAAGAGCCATCGCTTCCAGTGTGCTCATGCTGGGCTGGTCCAGCGACTCCCGGGCTGCCTGCTGCATATCGAGCTGCAGATGGTCCATGCAGAATTTTTCGCGCTTTCGATCCCGCGTTTTGTGGTAGTAGCCGATGGCGGCAATGCCGCGCTTAATGCGAAGTGCCAAATTGGTCTGGGCCAGATAATCCCGTTTAAACGAGGCATGGGCCAGACCGATGGATTGGTCGGTACCCGTTTCCCGGGCCGATGCCCGGCAGGCCGCATAATATTCAGAGGCCAGTTCCGGCCGGCCGTGACCGGAGGCGAGATTCCCGAGCATATAATTCACCCAGGTGCTGCGGTAGAGCCGGTTCGTGAGGTCCATTGCGAGAAGTTTATCCCAGGCGGGAGGCCGCAGCATATCGGGTTCGGAGCGAAATTGTTGCGTGCCTTCGAGGTATAGCACGAATTCTTCCAGCGGTTCGGGAACCGGCGGCGCAAGGGCATTGGTGTTGCCGGCGCGGACTGCGGTTGCATAGGCCGTAAAATCACCGACGTATTCGAGGCCCCCAAAATGTGCGGCTTTCTCGGAGAAGTCCAGACGTTCCGCTTCGAGAGTGGAACATGAGCCTTGAGAATAGTGTTCAGAACCGATTAGCGCATATTCCAGGGCGATCAGTTCCAGCTCTTCCGCCACATTGATGTTTTCAACAAAGCAGCCGTTGTAATCTCCAAGATAGGTCGGGGGAAGCAACGGGCCGCAGGCCTGCGAGCGAAGGGCCATGAGAATCAGGAAGAGTATGGAGAGGAAACGTTTCATTTTAGATTTACTGTGATGGTTGGAGGGTTTGCTGTTGAAAACCAACCCAGTTTAAGGGGGTGGCCGGGAGGAGGAATCGGAGCGGTCAGTCTTTTCGGTAGTTGACCGGGAATTTTATCCGGGGTTGAAATCGGTTGATAGAGATCGAAAGCGCCTGTCGGATGGTCCCACTTCAGTGCCAGTTCTGCCACCGTGGCGTGGATGATATTGGTGTTGTGCAGAGTCAGTTCAACGGTTGTCGGACTGATGGGAGTGGCTTCGCAATGTATTCCCGGGGCAGGAAGAATTCCGGCTTTAATTTTTTCAAGGGTTGGACGCGGCAGGCAGAGGCGGTCGCCTGCAGCGGGCAGTCGAAACCAGATAATTTGCCGGGCCTGTTCCAGGGATTGGAAACGGGCAACCAGTTCCACCAGATCCATCGGATCGGCGGCAATCCGTTTTTTGATGGATGGTTTTCGGCGGGCGGGGCCTTCGGCGGTCAGGCTGGAAAACTGTCCGGTTTCCGGGTTGAAGTTCAGTTCGTAGGCATAGCAGGGAAGGGCAATGGCGTAGGGATGTCCGAGTGCCTCCGCCTGTTCGATGGCGCGATCGGCCGTTTTCCGGTTCAGCAGTTCGGCGGTATCGTTCAGATGCTTCGGAACGGAAAGCCCGTGTACCTGCAGAACATAATAGTCAGTTGTTTTTACGAGCTCACGGAACGACCGGTTGCCCATATGACTGGGCAGTACGGTGATCGATAAAATGGGCTGCGGCAGTTTTTTCCGAAGCTTGGAAAGCAAGGCGGTGTATTCCTGTATTCGGCGTTCCGGACAATCCAGATCCAGCTGGATTTCATCAAATTGCGTCAGTTTATCGGCCAGACGAACCAGCTCTGTTTCAATATCGGGACGATTGAAAGCCTTCAGCGGAATGCGGATAACCGGAACAAACCGATGTTTTGTTTCTTTCAGTTTTTCCCACGGAATTTGCATCAAGGTGCTTTCTCCGGTTACCGGCATCACCGTCACAACGGGATACAGCGTGGTAGCCGGTTCCTCCAAAACAGCTTCCAGTACGTTATCGGACCAAAGTTGCTGCCAGACATAAAAAGCATGCTGAGCGCGGCACATTCCGCTAAGGAAAATCAGGCAGAGGATGGGGGCGATGTGCTTCATGATAGGTAATCTAGGGGGCGGGATGCTTTGAGACAAACCTATATTTCCGGGCACCCGATTTTTCCAATCCTTGGAAATAGACTTGCCGTTTTCTTCCAATGATTGGAAGTTATGCGGCTTATGTCTACGCGCTATAAAATTAATGTTTCTTACGACGGCACGAATTATTCGGGCTGGCAGGTGCAACCGAACTTAAAAACAGTGCAGGGTGAACTTGAACGGCTGCTGGCCGAGATGACCTCGCAGGAGCATGTGCGGGTGGAATCGTCGGGCCGTACCGACACCGGTGTGCATGCGCGCGGGCAGATTGCTCATTTTGACTTGCCGAAAAAAATTCAGCCGAAGTTTTTCATGCGCGGACTTAATGCCCAGCTCGACGGCGATATCCGCATCAATTCGCTGGAGCAGGTTTCAGATGATTTTCATGCGCGTTTCAGTGCGGTCGGGAAAGAGTATCGCTATTTCATTTATAATGGACTGATTGTTCCGCCGACCAAACGTTTGTACCGACTGCAGGAAGGGCGTCCGCTGGATATTGAACGGATGCGTAATGCAGCGGCTTATTTGGTGGGAGAACACGATTTCGCGCCGTTTGCGGCCAATCGGAAAGTGCCGATTAAAAGTACTGTTCGTACCATTCATTCGCTCTACGTGCGCAAGCACGGCGCGGATATTACGATTGAAGTGCAGGGCAACGGGTTTTTGTATAAAATGGTGCGCGGGTTGGCGGGATTTCTGATTCATGTCGGTATGGGCCGCTTGGAACCTAAAGCCGCCCTTGATATTCTTGAGCACGGAAAACGTACCGCCAAGGTACAGACCGCCCAGCCGCATGGGCTCTTCCTTTGGAAAGTTTTTTATTAATCAGCACCAGGAGATTGCGATGTCGGAACAGTTCACAGCCTATCAAATTTCGAAAAGTGAAAAGGGAACCGAGCTGGAACTTCTGCAACTGAGGGAGCAGGACCTGATGCCGGGCGACGTTACGGTCCGGGTTGAGTATTCAGGGCTTAATTATAAAGACGGTTTGGCGCTGACGTCCAAGGCTCCGGTCGTTCGTCGCTTTCCCCTGATTCCCGGCATTGACTTTGCCGGCTGCGTGACGAAGTCGGACCATCCCGATTTTGCAGCGGGCGATCGCGTTTTGCTCACGGGCTATGGTGTGGGAGAGACGCATCATGGTGGATACAGTGAGCTGGCTCGGGTGAATGGCGACTGGCTGGTGCCTCTGCCGAATGGAATAAGCACGCGGCAGGCAATGATGATTGGAACGGCAGGCTTTACTTCAATGCTGTGTGTGATGGCATTGGAAAAACACGGTATTCTTCCAGACTCTGGAACTGTTTTGGTGACCGGTGCCGCCGGAGGTGTTGGAAGTGTGGCCATTATGCTGCTGGCTCAATTGGGCTATCGTGTGGCGGCCGTTACCGGCCGGCGCAGTGAACAGGAATTTCTTGAAGGGATCGGTGCGGCAGAGGTGCTGGACCGAAAACAGTTTTCTGAAAAAGCGCGGCCGCTCGCCCGTGAACAATGGGCCGGGGCCATTGATGTGGCCGGCGGAAATACGCTGGCGAATGTGCTGAGCCAAATCAAGTACGGCGGAGCGGTGGCGGCCTGTGGCCTTGCGGAATCGATGGAACTTCCGGCGTCTGTAGCTCCCTTTATTCTGCGGGGCGTAACGCTCTGTGGCATTGATTCGGTGATGACCCCGACGGCTCGTCGAAAAGAAGCCTGGCGGCGTCTTTCAACAGGACTCGATTTGGAAATGCTGGAAAAAGGCGTAAACGAGATTGGTTTTGCAGAATTGCCCTCGGCTGCAGAAGCGATTCTGGCCGGAAAAATAAGAGGCCGTACTGTTGTTAAAATTGGCTCTGACATAGAGGGAAATATTTAAAATTAAAAAAACGAGCGTGGAGAAAGCTACTGTGAAACGATTCAATACACATATAATATCATCCGTTCTACTGATTGTGTCATCGGCGGCGATTGCTGCTGAAAAGTCGAATATTCTCTTCATTTTTGCGGATGATATGAGCTACGAAACCATCGGGGCCTACGGCATGCTGGATATCGATACGCCGCACTTGGATACATTGGTTGAACAGGGAGCCACCTTCACGCACGCCTATAATATGGGCGCCTGGAACGGGGCTGTGTGTGTGGCCAGTCGGGCCATGCTCAATTCCGGGCGGTTTGTCTGGAATGCGAAGGCAACAAATTTAAAAGAGTATGCGAGTGAAAAACGGATGTGGTCGCAGCGTATGTCTGAGGCGGGATATCGAACCTATATGACGGGAAAATGGCATGTTCCCGTGCCCGCACCATCCGTGTTCGATTCCGCGAAGCACGTGCGTGCCGGTATGCCGAATCAAACCAATGCCGGATATAATCGCCCGAAGGATGAAGAGGATTATGCCAACGGGTGGAAGCCGTGGGATCCGCAGTATGGCGGTTTCTGGAAGGGCGGCACTCATTGGAGCGAAGTGGTGGCCAACGACAGCGTTGAATTTCTGGAGCAGGCCGCAAAAGATGATAAACCTTTCTTCATGTATTTGGCTTTCAATGCCGCACACGATCCGCGTCAGGCACCGAAGGAATATGTCGATAGGTATCCGCTGGAACGCATTGAAGTGCCTGAAAACTTTTTGCCGGAATATCCGGATGCAGAAGCGATCTGTGGAAAAGGGCTGCGCGATGAACGGTTGATGCCGTATCCGCGCACGGAATACAGCGTGAAGGTGAATCGGCAGGAATACTTTGCGCTGATCACCCACATGGATGATCAGATCGGGCGGATTCTCCAAACCTTGGAAGAAACCGGGCAGGCTGAAAATACCTACATCATCTTTACCGCGGATCACGGCCTGGCGGTTGGACACCACGGGCTCGTCGGAAAGCAGAATCAGTATGATGACAGTGTGCGCGTGCCGTTCATGGTGGTTGGTCCGAACGTGAAGTCCCATTCAAAAATTGATACGCCGATCTATCTGCAGGATGTAATGGCCACAGCGCTTGAACTGGCGGGAGCTGATGCCGAGGGCGTGGATTTCCAAAGTCTGCTGCCTTTGCTTCAGGGCAAAACAACAAAGCATTATGATGCGATTTACGGAGCTTATGTGGGAACACAGCGGATGATTACGAAAGAGGGCTGGAAGCTGATTGTCTATCCGACCATTAATACGAAAAAGCTCTTTAATCTGGCAAAGGATCCGCAGGAAATGAACGATCTCGCGGCTAATCCGGAGTATGCCGCCAAGCTGACTCAGCTGACAGCTTTACTGGAAAAACAAATGGATGAACTGAACGATCCGATGACGTCACTTACCGCCGCGGACTATTCTGTGAAGAAAAAATCATCAGAAAAATAAACGTCCGGTTGGTTGCCGCGCGGCCAGTATTGGGGCAGGGGGCGTTTCCGGGTTACATAAAAAAGGACATGGCCAGGGCATAAAGGCCGATCATCAGAATGGCGATGATTGAGGAGGCGACGCGGGTTTTTGTGCGCAGCAAGGCTCCGGCCATAAAGGTGAGGGCAAGAATCAGAATGACGCTCGTCCAATGTTTGGAAGAAGCCTGACGCAGCATGCTGTGGCCGCGCAGGGCGGTATCGGCGATGAAGATGATCAGCAGGTTGAACATATTGCTGCCGAGTACATTACCGACCGCCATTTCCAGAAAGCCCAGTCGAATGCTGGCGAAAGATATGACCAGTTCCGGCAGGCTGGTGGAGATGGCCAGAAACAGGGTGCCGATGAGACTGGCTTCCAACCCGAAACCTCCGAGTTCCGGCGGCAGGGCCATACGTGCCCCAAGAATAGAGAGAAGCACCCCGCCGCCGATAATCAGTCCGCAGAGTCCGAGCAGAATGGAATAGAACTTCGGGGCCGGCTGGCTGGCGAGATCGGATTCTGCAGGTAGTTGTTCTTCCGTTGAGTCCTGATGATTGCGGTGCTCCCGCATCAGCATGAGTACATAGGCAATCGGCAGTGCCAGCACCGGCCAGGAACATCCAAGGATTGGAACCTGCAGTTTGGCATAGCGGGAGGTCAGAAATGCGACAGAAAAAATAACAAGCATAATCAGACCGTAGACCGCTGAATCGGTATGGTTGTTTTTCATTTCCTGCGGTTTGAATTTGGCTGAGAAGAGCAGCGCCATAAATGCAAGAATCAGCAGGTTGAACACATTCGATCCCAGCATATTTCCGGTGGCCATATCGGCGCCGGTGGCCGGGTCGGTTGCCTGAAGCACGGACGTCAGCGAAACCACCACTTCAGGCAGACTGGTGACGCCGGCCAGAAAAACGAGTCCGATTAATCCGCTGCCAAGCCCGGTGCGGTCGCCGAGCGCATCGCCGTAGACGCTTAACTTGATTCCGGAAATGACGATTAAAGCGGCCACGGCAGCAAAAGCCACCACGAGCCCGATTTGTGTACTGATCAATTGTTCGAAAAATTGCATGCAGGTTTTGTACATGAGTTCGGTTGGATGATCCACAGATTCCGATGGTTTTGTGCTCTATAAATGGCGGGGTTATGTTTCAGCCCCGCATGCGGGTCGTCGAGGACGTCGCCCCTCCAGCGCCATCTTGTCGCACTGGTGGGCGGAATGGCGCGCTTTCCGGAGGTTGGAACCTTCCAATTGTTGTAAAATAAGGGGTTTATGCGTTGGCACGATCGGTGCATTAGTACCTTTGAATTTTAATGGAGGTCTAGATTATGGACATGAATAAAACGACGCAAAAAGTGAAAGAAGCGATGCAGCAGGGGCAGGTGAAGGCACTGCGTTTCGGGCATCAGGAAATGGATGCTGAGCACATACTGCTGGCCTTGCTTGAACAGGAAAACGGACTGGCGCCCCGACTGATTGAAAACATCGGAGCTTCGGTTCCGGTGATTACGGCGCAGCTTGAACAGGAACTTGAAAAACGGCCGCGGGTTTCCGGAGCAACGGAATCGGGCAAGATTTACATTACACAGCGGCTGAACCAGTTGCTGGTGAAAGCGGGCGATGAAGCCAAAAAGCTGAAGGATGAATTTGTTTCGGTGGAGCACCTGCTGCTGGTTTTTTCGGATGAATTGAAGGCACTGAAAGAAAACGGTGTGGACCGCAATGCGGTTTTCCAGGCGTTGGAAAAGGTGCGTGGAAATCAGCGGGTCACATCTGATAATCCTGAAAGCCAATATGAAGCGCTGGATAAATACGGCGTGGATCTGGTGCAGACCGCGCGGTCCGGAAAAATGGATCCGGTGATTGGAAGAGATTCGGAAATCCGTTCGGTGATCCGTATTCTCTCGCGAAAAACGAAAAACAATCCGGTGCTGATCGGTGAGCCGGGCGTGGGTAAAACCGCCATCGTGGAAGGGCTGGCGCAGCGGATTGTGCGCGGCGACGTGCCGGAAGGGCTGAAAGATAAATCCATCTGGGCGCTGGATATGACGGCGCTGATGGCGGGCGCAAAATATCGCGGTGAATTTGAAGAGCGGTTGAAAGCGGTGCTGCACGAAATCAAGGAATCGGAAGGCCGGATTATTCTGTTTATCGACGAGCTGCATACGATTGTGGGCGCGGGTAAAACCGAGGGCTCATCGGATGCGGGCAATATGCTGAAGCCGATGCTGGCGCGCGGCGAACTGCACTGTATCGGTGCAACCACGTTGGATGAACATCGTCAGCACATTGAAAAAGATGCGGCGCTGGAACGTCGGTTCCAGCCGGTGTTGGTGGATGTGCCGACGGTGGAGGACACGATTTCCATTCTGCGCGGATTAAAGGAACGGTTTGAAGTGCATCATGGTGTGCGTATTCAGGATGCGGCACTGGTATCTTCGGCGGTCCTTTCGGATCGGTATATTTCCGACCGTTTTCTGCCGGATAAAGCCATTGACCTGATGGATGAAGCGTGTGCAACGATTCGTACGGAAATCGATTCGATGCCGGCAGAGCTGGATGAAATTACCCGGAAGGTGATGCGGCTGGAAATTGAAGAAACCGCGCTGAAAAAAGAAAAAGACGATGCCAGCAAGGAGCGGCTCGCTGCGCTGAAAAAAGAACTGGCGGATCTGCGGTCGGAATCTGATGTGATGAAGACGCAGTGGGAAAATGAAAAGGGTGCGATTGATCAGGTTCGTGTATTGCGCGAAAGCCTGGAGCTGGCGCGTCAGGAAGCCGAGAAAGCGGAGCGGGAATACGATCTGGAACGCGTGGCGAAATTGCGGCACGGGTCAATTCCAACCATTGAAAAACAGTTGATGGAAGCCGAAAAGGCAATGGCCGGGCGCGAAGCCGGAAGTCTGCTGCGCGAGGAAGTGACGGAGGAGGAAATTGCCGAAGTGATTGCCCGCTGGGCCGGTATTCCGGTGACGAAGCTGCTGGAAGGAGAGCGCGAAAAACTGCTCAAGTTGGACGATGTTCTGCACGAACGGGTGATTGGTCAGGATGAAGCGGTTCAGGCTGTGGCCGATGCTGTTTTGCGTGCGCGGGCCGGGATTAAAAATCCGAACCGCCCGATTGGTTCGTTCCTGTTTCTGGGACCGACCGG
Source organism: Pontiellaceae bacterium B12219 (assembly GCA_029432795.1). Classification (GTDB taxonomy): domain Bacteria; phylum Verrucomicrobiota; class Kiritimatiellia; order Kiritimatiellales; family Pontiellaceae; genus Pontiella. The sequence goes on along the minus strand of JARNMJ010000014.1, from coordinate 75,832 downwards.
TGTGGGTAAAACGGAGCTGGCGCGTACACTGGCGTGGGAGCTGTTCGATTCGGAAACCAATATGGTGCGAATCGATATGAGTGAGTATATGGAAAAACATACGGTTTCCCGTTTGGTCGGTGCACCTCCCGGCTATGTCGGATTTGAAGAAGGGGGACAGCTGACCGAAGCCGTGCGGCGTAAACCCTATTCGGTGGTGCTGCTTGACGAAATTGAAAAGGCGCATTCGGATGTGTTCAACGTGCTGCTCCAGATCCTGGAAGACGGACGTTTGACGGATTCGCACGGGCGGACGGTCAGTTTCAAAAATACGATTATCATTATGACCAGCAATATCGGGTCGACCCATCTGTTGGGTGGAATTGATGACGAAGGGCATATTTCGGAAGAGGCTCGACAATCGGTGGAGGCCGCATTGCGTGCTCATTTCCGGCCGGAGTTTCTGAACCGGGTGGATGAAACCGTGTTGTTCAAGCCGCTGACGCTGGGCGAAATCACCAGTATTGTAAGTCTGTTAGTCAAGGAATTGGGACAACGGCTGGAGCAACAGCGCATTGAACTTTCCGTGACGGAGCAGGCTGAAAAATACATTGCGGAGGCGGGCTATGATCCGGTTTACGGTGCCCGTCCGCTGAAGCGCTATATTCTCCAGCATTTGGAAACACCGATCTCCCGGCTGATTATTTCCGGGCAGAAAATGGAAGGCTCTGTGATTGAGGTAGATGTTGATGAAAACGGGTTATGCATTCGGTAAAACCGTACCGAGTTAGTACAAAATACTAGCTGGATCGTTGACAAATCCTTATAGATATTTAATGTGGAACCGCTTACATGGGGAAATAAAGAGGAGGAACCATGCTGCGGTCTTTACGAGTTATAGGAATCGTTGTTTTTGCCGTGTTGGCCGGTTTGTCGGCCAACACACTAAAACAAATGCAGGAAAGCGGAGAATTACAGGAAGCGTATAACAGCCGAAAAAAAGCAAATGTCACATTGCTCTTTTTTTCCGTTTTTTCAATGGGAGCAATCGGCTTTTTTGAGCTTCCGCACTCTCGAGGTTCGCGCCGCCGTTCTCATAGGCGTTCAGGAAAACACCATCGCTCTGCGGAATGGGAAACGCCGACGGATGAGCAGGATATGACGTCGATTTATTCCGCTCCGAAAACGATGGAAAAATGGAATCGGAATCATATCCGACCTTCGAATACGAAACGTAAAGAAAAGAAAAAGACCAGTACTTTCTGGTTGGTTCTGCTGCCGGTGTGCAGTGTGATTGTGACGCTGCTCTATCTGGGAATGACCGTCCATTTTTTCATGAAAGTTCACGACGATCCGGTGGTCGGTATGACGCTCCAGATTGTTTTCGGGCTGTTGAGTGTGCTGTCGCTGATTACCTCGCTGGGTGTGATGCAGACGAAGATGTGGGGAATCACGGCGGGCTATGCGCTGGCAGTGTGCAATATGCTGATTTTCCCGGTGGGTACGGCCTTTGGGCTGTTTCTGATGATGGCGCTGATGCTGGCCTCTCCCGGCTTTATGGAACAGGAACGGGAAAAGCGAAAAAAGTCCCGCCGGAAACCTCAAAACCGAACGTCGTATTCTACTTAGCCGTACGGGCGAAAAGTGCATCGGCTTCACGGGCCGGTTTTTGACCGATCAGGCTGAACAGGATAATCAGAACTGCTGAAGCGAGAAATCCGGGCACGATTTCGTAGAGATCAAAAATTCCGCCGTTCAGTTGTTTCCAGATCAGAACGGTGAGCCCGCCTCCGATAATTCCGGCGAGTGCCCCGTTGCGGGTCATTCGCTTCCAATAGATGGAAAACAGAACGAGCGGGCCGAAAGTGGCCCCAAAGCCCGCCCAGGCATAGGATACGAGCCCGAGCACGCTGCGGTCGGGTTTGAATGCGATAGCGCAGGCGAGTGCTGCAACACCGATCACCGTTCCCCGGCTGACCCATACCAGTTCTTTATCTGAAGCCTGCGGGCGGATGACGACCCGATAGAGATCTTCGGTAAGCGCGGAGGAGGTAACCAGCAACTGCGAATCGGCGGTGCTCATGATGGCCGCCAGCACGGCCGCCAGCAGGATGCCGCCAATGATGGGATGCGTCAGTTGATCAACCAGAATCATAAACACCTTTTCCGAATCCGCATCGGGCAGCGTTTCGGGCAGAAAGATGCGTCCCACGAGTCCGACAATTACCGCGCAGGTCAGGCTGACGATGACCCAGATCATGGCAATTTTACGTGCGGGTTTAATTTCGTCCGGTGAGCAGATGGCCATGAAACGGGTCAGAATATGCGGTTGCCCGAAATAGCCGAGCCCCCAGGCCATCAGCGAAATAATACTCATGAGTTTCAGTGGCTCTCCACTGCCGTTCGAGAAGAGATCCATATATCCGGGGCTGACGGCTTTCCAGGCATTGGACGTTTCTTCAAATCCGCCGACCGCATAAATTCCAAGCATTGGAACGGTGATGATGGCGAAAAACATAATGATGCCCTGAAAGAAGTCGGTCCAGCTGACAGCAAGGAATCCGCCGAGGGCGGTATAGGAAATGATGACAACCACGCCGATCAGAAGTGCGCTGTGATAGGGCAGCCCGAAGACGGATTCAAAGAGCTTGGCCCCGGCCACAAAACCGGAGGCGGTGTAGATCAGAAAAAAGACGAGAATAAACAGGGCGGACAGAACGCGAAGCGATTTGTTGTGGTCGTTGAAACGATTGGCAAAGTAGTCGGGCAGGGTGATGGCATTGCCGGCGGCTTCGGTGAAGCGCCGCAGTTTTTCGGCCACAAATTTCCAGTTGAGGTAGGTACCGAGTCCCAACCCGAGGGCAATCCAGACGGCTTCCAACCCCTGGAGGTAGGCGTAGCCCGGCAAACCGAGCAGCAGCCAGCCGCTCATATCGGAGGCCTGGGCACTCATGGAGGTGACCCATTTGTTGAGCTGGCGATCGCCGATCAGATAGTCGGAGAGCGACTCGTTTTTTTTGTAGAAATGGGTGCCGACGCCCAGCATGAAAAGCAGGTAGGCCACGAAAGTGATGATTATGCTTAAATTTTCCATAGGTCATAATACCTACTGTGTATTGCGTATTGATACAACCCGGAAACTTGATTAGGAATAAGACATACAACAACAGGAGTTCCAATGACCGATCAATCGAAACAGTTTCTCGCCGATTTAATCAACAACATGAGCCCGTCCGGATATGAAGCTCCGGTGGCCAAAGTCTGGAAGGCGGAGGCGGAACCTTTTGCTTCCAGGGTCTGGACCGATACGCATGGAAATTCGCATGCGATTGTGAATCCGGGCGGATCGCCGGTGGTGATGCTGGCGGGGCATTATGATGAAATCAGTTTTCTGATTTCGCATATTGATGACGAAGGTTTTCTCTGGTTCCAGCCGATGGGATCCGCAGATTGCGCAGGGACAGCGCGTTCAGATTCTCACAAAGAACGGGGTGTTACGCGGTGTGATCGGAAAAATGGCGATTCATATGCAGAGCCCCGAACAGCGCAAACAGCTGGTTGAACTTAAAGATCTGTTTATTGATATCGGAGCCAAAGATAAGGCCGATGCTGAAGCGATGGTCGAGATCGGCGATCCGGCGGTGATTGCGTACGGGTTTGAGGAGATGGCAAACGGGATTGCAATCGGGCGGGCGTTTGATGACCGTGCGGGTGCCTTTGTGGTGCTGGAAGCGGCGCGCCTTTTGGCGAAGGAAAATCCGAATGCAGAGGTTCATGCGGTGGCCACGGTGCAGGAAGAGATCGGCCTGCGCGGTGCGCGGACTGCGGCCTTTGGCATTAATCCAGACATTGGAATTGCAGTGGATGTGACCTTTGCGACGGATCATCCGAATATGACGGAAGGCACGAAGCGTAAAAGCCGGATCGAGCTTGGAAAAGGGCCGGTGTTGACGCGCGGGCCGAATATTAATGCCAAGCTGTTTACGTTGTTGGTTGAAACCGCGAAGGAAGAAAATATTCCGATTCAGATCAATGCCACTCCCGGAGGAACCGGTACCGATGCGAATGCTATTCAGATAAACCGCTCGGGGGTTTCGACGGCGCTGATCGGTATTCCGCTGCGTTATATGCACAGCCCGTGCGAGCTGATCAGTCTGCAGGATCTGGAAGCCTGCTCAAAACTGATTGCCAAAACGGTGGAAAAAATTACGCCCGAAACGAACTTTGTTCCGTTTTAGAGAAGGGCTGTGGTGCTTAGTCCGTGGTGCTTAGTCCGTGGTGCCTAGTCCGTGGTGCCTAGTCCGTGGTGCCTAGTCCGTGGTGCCTAGTCCGTGGTGCCTAGTCCGTGGTGCTCGGTTGCCCGTTCAAAGGACTAGGCACAAAGCTCAAAGGACTGTTTTTTTATTGCCGATGAATCTTTAGCGAGCCAATGGCACCGGTGAAACCGGTGGTTTCCAGACCCGGGAAGTTTGAAAGTATGGCGGGCAGTTCGTTGTGATTTCCAAGATGAATGCGTAAATCTTCGCCGCTGAGGGCGGGTTCGCCGCTGACCTGAGCGACCCGCTCGCGATTGAGGCTGAGCAAAGCGCGGTCGGGCTCGATCCTGAGTTCAATGGTGCACCAGCGGTTTTTGTATTTTGTTATTCCGCGTCGTGCAGATTCTTCGAGGGTGAAGGTGGTGTGTGCTGTGCGGACCTTGGCCATAATCTGTCCGTCTTTCATGTAGATCACGAAGCCGTGGGTGCTGTTGCCCTGCGAGATGATCAATCCATCCGTCAGCGCAAAAATGCGGATGGATATAATCCATTCATCTCCGGCCGGGTCGAGCAGTGAACTGTGCGGAATGCTGAGTCCCTGTCCGAACCGCAGTTCAAGCAGGTTGCGATGATTGATCCGGGAAACGGTGAGGCCTTGTTGAGGTACAAACAGCGGGAAAAGGGATTTGCTGGGAATCAGGCCGTTTGCTGCGTCCTCAAAATCAAGATTCAGCATGAGCCCTTTGGGAAGGATATTCGGACTCTCGGCCTGAACATACTGAGCGGTGCACTGCAAGCTGATGAACCCGGTCATAAGGATGCATAATAGGTTGATGGAGATCTTCATTTGTGTGTGTTTCCTGAATATATTTTCCCGGAGGATGACGGCATCTTTCGCAGAACGGAAGTCATTTCTTGGCCGGAACCTTCATTTGCCGCGAAGGTTCTCGCAATCGGTTGATCCGCTTTTTTATATGAAAAGGGAATGTGATTGAAAATATTAAGTTTCGCTGTAGTTTTGAGCGAAATTCTGTGTGCGGTTCTTGCGTGCCGTGCATGGAATTACTGAGAAGATTTTTATGCCCAAATCAAAAAACACTTCTAAGCAGAGAACGATTTACATCTCGAAAAGGTGCGGACGACTCGCTAACCGGCTGGTAATATTTGCCAATATTATTGCATATGCGGAGGAATATGGACTGCGGCTGCGCAACTACACGTTTCATTCCTACTGCAAAGATTTTGAAGCAACCCGCCGCGATTTTCACTGCCAGTATCCTCCGCCGGCCAAACGGCCTTGGTTGAGCCGGATTTCTTTGATCGGCGATGCGATGATCGGCCTGAGACTCTATTATCGTGCGGTCCGCCTGATGAGTCGACATCCCGGTTTTTTTGATGGGACCACTCTGGAGGAAACCGATGTGGAGCAGCGGTTGGATACTCCGGAAATGGTTGGAAGACTCGGCTCATTTTGTACGATTTTTGTGCATAACTGGAAGTGCCGCTGCCCCAGTCTGGTGGCTAAACACCAGGATTCTATCCGGGATTATTTCCGTCCGGCTGCCCGGCATTGCGAGGCCGTCGAAAATGTTGTGGAAGCGTTGCAGGGTGAAGCCGAGGTATTGGTGGGCATCCATATTCGCCAGGGCGATTATGCGCAGTGGAGAGGTGGCCGCTTTTATTTGACGACGCAGGAATATGCGAAACTGATGCGGGCGTTTGCTGAGCAGTTCCCCGGTAAAAAAGTCGGTTTTCTGGTGTGCAGCAATGAACAGCAGGATGAACGGCTGTTTGATGGATTGACTTATGCAAACGGTCCCGGGCATCCGGTGTCTGACCTGTATAGTTTGTCGCGATGCGACTACATTATAGGGCCGCTAAGCACCTTCAGCCAGTGGGCCTCATTTTACGGTAAGGTTCCGTTGTTTCACCTTGAGAAGGGGCAGGGCGCCATCACGCCTGCGGAGTTCAGTATTGCCGGCCTGAATTTATTAGACGGTTAAGGAATAGATTTTCCCTGTTGCTGCTGAACCTCGATATCGATGAAGTCGATTAAGTTTTTCCCTTGTTGGACTTCGTTAAAAAGGTCGGCGTAAAATTTTGCCCGATCTGAAAAGTAATCCTTTCGGCCACAGGTCTGGCCTACTCCTCCCAGATGGAACCAGGCATTGTCTAAAATCTCGGCGTCCATGGTTTGGATGCCATCGGGGTGGCGGAGTGTACATGTCGTGGTGCAGGCAAACCGCATTGTGCTGGTATCGAGGTAGCGGTAGATGGAGTGCGAGTTCTGTCCGCCGGTATCCAGAAGACTGGGACGGTCGTTATTGAAATCGACTTTTTTATTTTTCAATTCGGAGAAGCTGAACATGCAGTACCCTGCCCACAGGAACCAGAACCATGGGGAGGTTTTCTGCAGTCCATAGACCATTTGATTGCCAAGCAGGTCGGCCAGCCGGACTTCACGAAAGGGGATCAGGTCGTGATCAATGCATGCAAATATATTCGGCTCGAGCGGCTTCAGAACATTGTTGTAAATCCAGTTGAGGGAGATGCCGTGGGAGCGGCAGGGATGTTTTTCGGGATTTGAGGGCAGGGAAAAATAGGAAATGTTTTCCGCTTTGCAGGTTGTTTCAATTTCTTCGCGCAGTTCCGTTTTGTTGGAGTTGTCGAAAACGATGACTTCGGCATCGCGAAGGAACCGTTTCATGGCCGGAAGGAGGTTTCGGATGATCCATGGAGAGTTGAAGGCCACAACAACGGCGATGTTTTTTCCTTTAAGGTGCGCGTGTTTCTGCAGGAACAGTTGGAGTTCTTCGGGGCGTGTGGCGGTGAACCTGCGGCTGATAAATTTATTCCTGAGTGCCTTGAAGTACCATATCGGCGGACTTAGGAGCAGCCATTCTTTGGGCGTGTAGTTTTTGATTCCGCGCATCGTTTTTTATTCTATCAATGTTGTCTGGTCGGTTTTTTCTGTTGTTTTACACGGAGAAGAGAAATAATCCTCTTTTATTTTCAGGAAAATAGGGTTCCTTCTGCATAGAATGATCATAAATCGAGTACTTTAAACGTGGGCATATTAACAGTTCAACGGACGAATAAGGTCCACTTTTATACGGTTGCCGCAGTCCAGCGTCTTTTTGTGCCTGATGGCTGGTTCCGAAGCCGTTTGGATAAAAAACTTAAACAGATCGGGGCGTATGATGAGCAGCAGGTGTATGACCGGGTTAATTATTACAACAAGCTGAATGTTCCGTTCAGTTTGAGCGACAAGGCGGTCTCATTGAGTGAACTTTCCGGTTCCACGAAGTCAGCCTATTATTTTGATTACCGTCATCTGATGCGGTATCTGCCGAAGTCCTTCCGGGCTGATATTGAATTCGGGGATGTTTCTTCGGTTTGTCCGCAACCTACTCTGGTTAAGAGCCGTCCGATCTCGGCGGACAATCGCAATAATATTCTGCTGAAACTGAATTCGGTCCGTCACTTTATGCCGATTCGGGACACACTCCGTTACGAAGATAAAAAGGATATGGTGGTTTGGCGCGGAGCGGGGTGGCAGGCGCATCGCAAGGCGTTTCTTTCAACCTATTGGAACCATCCGCTGTGTGATGTCGGGCAGGTGAATAAACCGGAGAAGGGCGCGGAAAGCTGGGTTAAGCCGAAAATGACGGTTCAGGAACAGCTTCAATATAAGTTTATTCTTTCGATTGAGGGAAATGATGTTGCAACCAATCTGAAATGGATTGCACAGTCCAATTCGCTTTGTTTCATGACAAAACCGAAAATGGAAACCTGGTTTATGGAAGGCCGCCTGAAGGGGGGCGAACATTTTGTTGAGCTGCGGGATGACTATGCTGATCTGGATGAAAAGCTTCATTTCTATTCGGATAATCCGGACGCGGCCAAGGCTGTTATCCGGAATTTTAATCGCTACTATGAGCAGTTTACGGATCAACGGCAGGAAGAACTTATTGGGTTGCTGGTTGCCAGAAAATATCAGGAATTAAGTGAGCAACTGTAAAAAAGAGATACGGTATTGAACGAGCAGAAAAAGCTGAATGTAACCGCCTGCATTGTCTCCTTTAATGAGGAGTCGAATATTCGACGGTGTTTGGAAAGTGTGAGGTGGTGTAAGGAAATTGTTGTTGTCGACAGTTTCAGCACAGACCGGACGGTAGAGATTGCCCGGGAATACTCCGATAACGTCATTCAGCGGGAATGGCCGGGTTTTCGTGCTCAGAAGGAATTTGCCCGTCAGCAGGGCACGTGTGAATGGTCGCTGATGCTGGATTGTGATGAGGAAATTTCGCCGGACCTGCAGACTGAAATCTTCCAGGCATTGGAAAATTCCGAAGGGGTCGATGGGTTTGAAATGCCGCGGATGGTTTATTATCTGGGGCGTTGGATTAAACACGGCGATTGGTATCCGGACCGGAAGTTGCGCCTTTACCGGAAAGAGGCCGGCGAAATCGTCGGCATCGATCCGCATGACTATGTTGAAGTTCGCGGAACAGTAAAACGTCTGTTGCAACCGATCTATCATTATACCTACGATGATCTGGCGCACCACGTGAACACGATCAACCGCTTTTCAACCATTTCAGCGGAAGAGAAATTTAAGATGGGGAAACGCGCTCATTTATCCGATTTGTTATTTCGTCCCGTGTGGAAATTTATGCGTGGTTATTTCTTTAAGCGGGGGATTCTCGATGGCTGGCAGGGGTTGGTTGTCGCGTATTTAACCTCGTTTGAGGTGTGGCTGAAATATATGAAACTGCGGGTGCTGAGCTGTAAATAATTCACAACGTTCGTTTTTCGCATCACCTGCGTATTTTGTCTTTTATTAAACCATCGAATGAATTTGGTACAAATTGTTCGCAATGCTACAACAGGCCCCTATGAATGCTGACTCCAAAAAAACAGAAAAAGGGTTTAAACGTTATAAACCCTATTTTAGCTTATTAGACCCGGTTAAGGTTCAGTTTGGGTGGGGTATTTTAGCCGGAGTGCTCTATGGTGCCGCCAGTGGTTTCGGATTGCCTTTTCTGCTGTATAAAGTGATCCCGGTCCTGTTTGAAGATCCGCGGCCGAGCATCTGGATTATGGCGGCCTATATTGCAGTTTTTCCCATTGCCATGATTTTCCGGGCCGTCTTTGGTTTTATTAATACCTATCTGATTTCATTTTGCGGCATGCGGGTGCTGATTCAATTGCAGGCACGCGTTTTGGGCCGTTTGCAGGAACTCCCGCTTTCGTTTTATCATAAAAATACGATTGGCGACCTGATGGCCCGTGTGACCGGAGATACAGCTGCATTGCAGCAGGTGTTAACGCGGGTGGCCAACGATTTGGTGAAGCAGCCGATTACCATGATCGGAGCAATTTCAGCCCTTGTTTTCCTTGCCGTTAAAGAGCAGGACGCTTGGTTTTTAATGCTTTTTGCCGCTACGGTTCCTGTGATTATTCTGCCGTTGCAGATTTTTGGAAAACGAATTCTGAAAAAGGCAAAACTGGTGCAGGCAAAGGGGGGGGATGTTTCCAGACTGGTTTCTGAAAACCTGAATGCGGTAAGAGAAATTCGTGCATTCAATTTGCAAAAAAGAGAGGTAAAGCGCTTTGAGGCGGCACTGGACCATTTCTGTGCTTTATCGATGAAGGTGGTTAAATATAATAATATTATCCGGCCAACCGTTGAGGTGATTGGTGTGGTCTGCGTTTCTTTTGCTGTCATATATATGCTTCAGAAGAATATCGAGGCGGCTGCGGCCTCAATGCTGGCTGCGTTATACATGGCCTATGATCCGGTGAAAAAATTCGGTGAATTGCATATGTTGTTAAAGCGTGGCGAAGCGGCGCTTGAGCGTATTGAAGATGTGCTGTATGCCGATAATACCGTGCCGGAACCTGAACACCCTGTCGCATTGGGCCAGATTGAGGGCCGGGTTGATTTTCAGGCCGTATCATTCCGCTATTTGGACGACTGGGTTCTGAAGGATGTGAATCTTTCTTTCAGTCCGGGAACCATCGTGGCTTTGGTGGGGCCGAGCGGGGCGGGTAAAACCACCATTGCAGATTTAATTCCACGCTTTTACGACGTCCAGAAGGGCGCTGTGATGGTGGATGGAAAGGACGTCAAATCCATTGCAAAGGAAGAGCTGCGTAATGCGGTGTCTGTGGTGTCTCAGGATACCTTCCTGTTTAATGAAAGTATTATGGATAATATTCGTGTGGGATGTCCGGGGGCTTCAGATGAGGCGGTGTATGAAGCCGCACGTCAGGCCTTTGCACATGATTTTATTCTGGAAATGGACGATGGCTATCGAACAGTGGTCGGTGAGCGCGGTGCACGCTTATCAGGTGGCCAGAAGCAACGCATTGCCATCGCGCGGGCATTCCTGAAACAGTCGCCGATTCTTATTCTCGATGAAGCCACTTCGGCGCTCGATTCTGAAAGCGAAAAGAAAATTCAGATTGCTTTGGAAGAGCTGGTGAAAGATAAGACCGTGTTCATGATTGCGCATCGGTTTGCCACCATCAAAATGGCCGATACGATTGTTGTGATGAAGGATGGTGTGGTGCACGGTATGGGCAGTCACTCCGCGCTCTATGAATCCAACGACCTCTACACCACGCTCTATAACCGACAGTTTATTGATTAATCGGGAGACAGCACTTTTTCCTGTATCTCATGTTGAGGGGTGGGCGAGGTGAGGCCTGGTTTGCATCTGACTTCCCAGGACTCGTCGTTGTATACAGCGGGCCCTTCATTATCTTTCCATTTTCCGTATGACCGGGTCGGGTGATACAGGTGATAGGCTGGAATTGTTGCTGCAACGGTATGATAACGTAGACCTTTTTTGTGCGATCTGCGCCCGATGTCGTCATCTTCTCCGCCATAGCCGGTAAAGCGTTCATCAAATCCATTGATTTCTATGAAGTCGCTGAATCGGATTGAAAAATGACATCCGATGACTTTGGGTTTTCCCGGTTTGGTGAGGCCTAGGCGTCGGAGCAGGATCTGGGTTTTCCGTTTTTTATCCACTTTGATAAGCCGTTGGAATTCCGCGGAGTGAATGTCGATCTCCGGTATTATGTTTTTAAAGAGGTTCTGTTTAAATTCGGGCGTTTCTTCTTCCAATAGATTGTACCGCTCCCCGACGATCACGCTGTATTTTTCAGCGAGATTAAGGTGCTGTTGAATGGCTGAGGGGACGAGAATCATGTCGCCGTCAATAAAGATCAGCTGCCCTGAAGTGTGGCCATGTTCCATTAAGGTTCTAACGGCATTGTTTCTGGTTTGGGCCGGTCGGGCGATTCCATGATGTGTTCTGGCTGTGTAATAAATTTGGAGTTTGAATTCATCGGCGGAGGCTTTAATGAGCGCTTCAATTTCAGGTTTATTGACATCGCAGGTCACCGAGATGGTGCTGGGACGAGGATTCAGCAACGAGACCCCTTTCAGCACCGCCTCCAAATGACGGGTGGTGTGCGTGACGATGATCAAGTGGGCTGATGTTTTCATAATGATGTGGTGTTAGCGGTATTTTGTGAAGTAGAGGCGATAAAGTTTCAGCGCCAAAGATAATCTTTTTCTATAGGAACTGATAATTCTCTGATGGATCTTAATATACCGTCTTACCTCTTTTTTTGTTGGGTTTTCAATCGTTTTGAATTCATCGGCTGTTTTCCAGCCCAGCTGTTGGCTGTATCCCAGTTTATTCCACATATAATTGACGATTTGGTCAGAGGCCAGATTATAGGCGTTGGCTTCAACTTCAGACACCTTGTCTTTTCCCGCAAAGTGATTATTTCCGTGAATCCGATATAAGACGGTCGGTTCCCGAAGATAGTACTTACAGGCTCCGGTCAAACCGGCTCCCCAGATGATGATATTATCAGCTCTTGTTTTCCAGGCCTTGTAAAATCGTTCGGGTATCGGAAATAGGGGAATCAGATATTCCCGCTTGATTGCGTGGGTGGACATGATGGAACCCAGATACGAATGGAGGTAGCCGGTGGTCAATACGCAAACGCCAATCTGTCTGGAATGATCGAAGGAGTGGTGGGTTTTATCGTCGCAGCCAAAATTTTTATGTGAGGTGTAGATGAAACCAATATGGGGTTTTTTCAGAAATACCTGTTCGCAACATTCAATATGGTTTTTCTTATACCGATCGTCGGCATCCAGAAAAAAAAGAATGTCTCCGGTGGCTGCCGAGATCCCCTCGTTCACGGCAGAAAGCTGCCCCCGATTTTCTGTGGCGATGACTTTGGCGTAAGGTACTTCCCGTATCGCTTTATGAATAATTTCAGGCGAGTTATCGGTTGAACCATCATCAACGATAATTAATTCGTCGGGTACACGAGTCTGTTGAGTTACGCAATCAATAGCTTCCGTGATATATTGAGCATAATTGTAGTTGTTTATAAGCACAGAGATTTTCATCAGGTCGTACTCGCTGTATAGGTAATTTTAGTATCAGAATGCATGTTTGCTAAGTGCCAGTCCAGACTACGATCCTTGTGTTGCAAAGTGAATACATAGAAATCCTGCAGTTTCCTGATTATTTGAACAAAATTATCTATAGCTAACCCGCAATATATGCAAAGTTATAATAGTATTTAGTGAGTATTTTGGACTTAAAGTTAGGCAAATATATATCACTCTGTAAAAAAGGAAACGTAAATGGTTTATGCATTTGTGCCAGCAAAATCAACCTCTGATCGAGTAGAGAATAAGAACATTCAATATCTTAATGGAGAGCGGTTATTTGTTAATGCATTGAAGACGTTGTTGCAGTGTAAGCAGGTGGATAAGGTTTTTTTGGATACTGAGTCCGAAAAAATATATGAAATGGTGGATTATTTACCGATCGAATTTATGCATAGAGAAAAAACGCTGGCTTCGAATAAAACCGATGGACACAAACTTTTTCTTAATGAGGTGAATTCAAATCCTGGAGCTGATATTTATGTCCAGTTGTTATGCACATCTCCATTTATAAATCCCGAAACAATCGATAAAGCCATTGAAAAGTTGAAAGTATCGGATGAATTCGATTCGGCGGTTTTGTTGAGGAATGAGAAGCTCTATTGTTGGAAGGATGGAAAACCGACCTATGACATCAACAATATTCCGAACTCGGTTGATTTATCCCCGACTGAAATTGAAACAATGGGACTTTATATTGTCAAGAGAGAGACCGCCATCAAGACTCAACGCAGATACGGCGATAAAATTCTGAGCCTGCAGGCCAGTGCGTTGGAGGCGATCGATGTCAATACACCGGAAGAATTTGAGCTGGCTAGTTATATTGCCATCGGCATGGAAAAGAAAGAAAATGACCTTCTCCGTGTATTGAAAAACTTTTTGTCCTCTCCGGTGTTTGCAGATCTGCTGGATGATATCCGGATTGATACTGGTATTGAAAAAGGTTTTGTTGTTAATGGATTCACGCCTAATATTGAGGGTAGTAAGCTCTTTGGCCGTGCGAAAACCTTGAAGCTGCGAGCGCTTGAAGAAGGCGAAGATTTTCGGGGGGTCTATGAGGCACTAAGTTCGTACGAAAGCATTGTGGATAATGATATTATCCTAGTCGAAAATGAGCTCAACGATTTTGCCTATTTCGGGGAGTTAAATGCTAACTTGGCTGTAAGGGCGGGAGCCAGCGGAGTTGTTGTTGATGGTGCAACCCGTGATAATTCCAATGTTAAAAAACTGGGGATTCCAGTTTTTTATAAAAGCTTGAATGCTGTTGATGTCAGGCGTCGGGCAACGCTCGAATCATTTAATAAAGATATCAGGATATCCGGGAAACCAGTTCATCCCGGAGATTTGATATTTGTTGATAGTGATGGTTTGGTCATCATAAGACAGGAATTTAAAAAGGAAATAATCAACAAGGCATTGGAGTTGGTTAATAAAGAAGTAAATATTCTCAGTGATATCGTGGAGTTTGTTGATGGCAAGAAGTTGTATGATATACATGGATCGTTCTAATGAAAATTATTGCGGCCGTTATTCATTACAACGAACCTGAAAAAGCAGAGGTGACTTATAAGAAGCTCATCGCTGATGGGTTTGATCACGTAATACTCTTTGACAATGGTTCGGATAAAGTTGAGCCCTCTCCGTTGACGAATTTAAGCGTTGAGGTGAATAATTTTTTTGGCACGGGTATCCGTTTTCTTCTGAACCATGTCATGTTGAATTATGATTTTGATTACTTCTTTTATACCAGTACAAGTCTCCAGTTTGATGCGCATGTGCCCTATAAGCAGGAACTCGATAAAGCTATAGGTGCTGTAATGTCCCTTCCCTTCAAGGTTGGAACTTTACAGTTTACAGAACAGGAAGCTTTGGAGCGGTTTCAGTCGCATTTGAAAGACGATTCTGAAGCTAAATATCTTATTTCTCAAGTCGGAGAGGCCACTCACTTTTGTATTTCTCGTCAGTTGCTTGAGATTTTGAAGAAGGAGAAAACTTCTTTTTTTGATGTGTCATTGATACGTGGGTGGGCAATGGATTTCGATTTAGAGATATGTGCTCACAAACATGGTTTTCTTAATTTCCGTATCAAAGATGTTGAGGTGCATCGTGACTCATTGATGGCCTATAAGGCGGGGAAGAGAAGTGAGACAAGGTCAGCCTACGAGGAGCAGGGGCGCAAAGAATTTTTGGCTATGATTGAACGCCGTTATGGTTCTGAAGGCTTTGATACACTAAATACGCTTAGAAACTACTGGTTCAGAACGTTGTATATTGATCGGGCGCTGGCAAAAGGGTTGCGTAACTGCAATTCAGTTGCGTTCCCTAATGGATACAGATTGAAAAGAAGAAAAGTGCTTGAGATGCGTTTGTCTCAATTTTTCAGATCAACAAGGCCCTGTAATTAACTCGGATGGTTTCGCCCTGCTGCAGGGCTTTTGGTTCAGCTTCCAAATGTGGGCTCTTGGCTTGAGCCGATAGTATTGAGGCTCTATATTCTTTGGATTCATTGGGGGGCATTTTTTGCGCAAACTAAGTAAATATTTGTTGTTTGATTATTTGACGATTTTCGGGACGGCGTTGATGCTGATCACCTTCGCGTTCAGCATTGGTACAATGTATAAGCTGATCGATTATATGGCAAAGGGGCTGCCATTGGGGGTCATCGGTCAGTTTGCGGTGTATACGCTGCCGTATTCACTTTCATTCACTATTCCGATCAGCGCACTTTTTTCAACCCTCCTGCTTTTCGGGCGACTCTCGTCCGACAGCGAGCTGGCCGCCATGCGGGGTGGCGGGCTGAGTCTATGGCAGATTTCGTCTCCGATTATTCTGTTTTCAATATTTCTGAGTGCGATCTGTTTTTACAATAGCTTCACCATCTATCCCCAAACCACGATGGCAGCCGAACATCTCAAAAAAAATGCACTGAGCATGGGGGTGGAAGATCCGATAAAACTGTTGGAAGAGGGGCGCTTTATCCGCGAGTTTCCCGGTTACATGATCTATGTCGGCAAAAAGAATAAAAACAAGGTCAAGGATCTCGTTGTGTACCGAGTCGATAAAGAGACGGATGAAATCACAGATACCGTCCGTGCGGAAAGCGGAATCCTGAGCCTCGACCGCGAGAATATGCTGCTGAATATCGATCTGTTCAATGTACGCATCGAGTTGGCCGATGCTGAAAATCCGGGTAAATCTCATTACATCAACGCCCGGAAACATCCCATTCAGGTTGATTTGAATGATCTGACAAAACCCAGTTCCATTCGCAAAAAGCGGAAATATCTCTCCTTCAAAGAACTGATCTATGTAATCCGGAACCCGGAGGCGGATATTGGGTGGATGCGTAAATACGACATGAAAATCGAGCATGGCCGCGACCTGATTGAGTTTCATCAGCGCATTTGTCTGGCGATTGCTCCGCTGATGTTTGTGCTGGTGGCCATTCCGCTGGGCATCACCTCGCACCGCAAAGAATCTTCGATTGGCATGCTCATGAGCCTGGCGATCATGTTTGTTTATTATATCTTCATCATTCTGTCGGACACGTTTGATAAATCGCCGCAGTTCTATCCGTGGCTCCTCCCCTGGGTTCCGATTGTGCTGGGACAGATTTACGGTCTGGTCATGATTCGCCGCGCCAATTAGGGTTCCGTCCCCGGGAAAATCAGTTTCCGCCCGCGCGGGCTTGCCATGAACCACCGCCCCGAGTATCTTCCTCGTTCTTCCCCTTAAAAGGGAAGGGAACGAGACGGTTCCCGGCACGCGTGTTGAACGTTGGCATCCGGATGACGAAATCGGGTTAACCCCGCCAGGGTCGGAAGGCAGCAACGGTACACCATGTTTTTCGGGTGTTCGGACTCGCCGGCGGGAGCGCTGGCCGGGAACCGTCTCGTTCGCTTCCCCCGAGGGAGGAAGAAACGCTAGCTTCCAGCGGTTGGAAGTCACGCATTACGGATTACGCATTATCACATGGCATACGAAGTTCTAGCTCGAAAATGGCGACCGCAACAGTTTTCCGATGTTGTGGGGCAGGGCCACGTCACTAAAACGCTCACCAATGCGATTGAAACCGACCGGGTGGCGCATGCGTATATGTTTGTGGGTTCCCGCGGAACCGGAAAAACAACCTCCGCCCGCATCCTTGCCAAAGCCCTGAATTGCGAAAAGGGTCCGACGCCAACTCCATGCGATGTCTGCGACTCCTGCAAAGAAGTCATGGCCGGTAACAGCCTGGATGTGATTGAAATCGATGGCGCCTCCAACAATGGCGTCGATCAGGTACGCGATCTGCGCGACAACGCCCGCTATTCTCCGGCGCGCGGTCCCTATAAAATTTATATCATTGACGAAGTGCACATGCTTTCCACCGCCGCCTTTAATGCGCTGCTGAAAACGCTGGAAGAGCCGCCGGATCACGTAAAATTTATTTTTGCCACCACCGATGTGCACAAGGTGCTCCCCACCATTCTTTCCCGCTGTCAGCGGTTTGATCTGCGCCGGATTTCGGTGCAGGACATTGTTGACCGTCTGCGGAAAGGCTGTAAAGAGGAAGGCATTTCCATTACCGAAGATGCCATGATTGCCATTGCCCGCGGTGCCGAAGGTGGATTGCGCGACGCCGAATCCGCACTCGATCAAATTATCTCTTTCCGAGGTAAGGAAATCGACGAAGACGACGTGCTTGCTGTTTTCGGTCTGGTTTCCCGACACGTACTCGAAGCGCTCACGATGGCCATTCTTAAATCGGATGTGCCGAAAATCATCAACATCATTTCCGAGATGGACCAATCCGGAAAAGACCTGCAGCGGGTCGTAATGGAAATGCTCGAAAGTTTCCGAAATCTGCTGGTGGTGCTCTATGCCGGAAAAGGGGCGAGTGCGCTGGAGCTGCCGGAAACACAGTTGGAATTTTACAATACGCTGGCACCGGAAACCGAGGCGGGCCGGGTGTTGCGCATTATCGACGCACTCGTTGAAACCGACGGCCGGATGCGCTTTGCCCTTTCCAAGAAAACCCTGCTCGAAACCGGGCTGATACGCTGTTCCCGAGCGGCTGAAACGGCAACGGTTAACGAGCTGCTTAAACAGGTAGCGGCCCTAAAAAAAAACTTTAAATCCGGCCGGATAGGCACTTCCGGAGTTTCAGAATCTGCTCCATCCTACGGTGGAGAGCCTCAAAAAAAAAAGATAGCCTCAGCCGATGAGGTCAATTTACTCCTCGAAAAATGGCATGATCTGATTGAGGAAACCGGCCGCGCCAACTCGCTCGCCAAAAGCTACCTGCTCAACACCGCGCCTCTTCGGACCGACGAAACCCACCTTACGGTTGGGTTCGATCCCGAGTTTTCCAACGATCGGAAACGCCTGGAAGACGACCGCACCAAAGTTGCACTCAGTCGTGCCGTTGAAAAACGAATCGGCCGCATGCTTTCCATCGTATTTGAGCCTCTGAAGGCCGATGATATTCGTCCGCTGCCGTCCGACAGCCCCGTCACCGGTCACGGTCCCGGCGGCACCGTCATTCAGACGAAAGAGCAGAAATGGTATGCAAACCCGATTGTCAAACTGGTGGTCGACACGTTTAATGGGGAGATCACGGATATCAGAGAATGAAGCGTGATTATTGATGCGTGAACTTCACGGCTCACGGCTCACGGCTCACAAAATATTTAACTACGGACTAAGCACAAAGAACGAAGGACTAAATCATGAACATGATGAAAATGATGAAGCAGGCGCAGGATCTGCAGAAAAACATGAAAAAGAAGCAGGACGAACTGGCGAAGACCGAAGTGCAGTTCACCGCCGGCGGCGGCATGGTTACAGCCGTTGCAACCTGCGATATGAAAATTAAAAGCATCAAAATCAATCCCGATGCGGTTGATCCGGAAGATGTTGAAATGCTCGAAGATCTGGTCTTTGCCGCAGTCGATGGCGTGCTGACGTCCGCGCAGGACACCATGTCCAAAGAAATGGGCAAGCTGACCGGCGGCATGGGCCTGCCGGGCGGGTTGCCGTTTTAATAATTTTAGCATGTAGATTTCAGAATGAAGAAGGGGTGATCGGCACTCTTTAATTCTTCATTCTGAATTCTTACTTTTTCATTCTCATGAACCACCTCGTTCCCCTGGATAATCTTGTTGCCGCCCTGAGTCGTCTTCCTGGCATTGGAAGGCGTACGGCCGAGCGTATGGCCATGGCGTTGGTGCAGGATAGTAAGGGGCTGATGCGGATTCTGGCCAATGCCTTGCTGGAAGCCGATGACGGAATTGCCAACTGTGAGCGGTGCGGGAATGTAACGCTCTCGGCAATCAATCCGTGCGAGCTTTGCACGCGGCACCGCAAAGATGCCCATGTGCTGTGTGTGGTGGAGTCGCCCGCCGATATTATGAAGATTGAGGAGTCCGGCGGGTTTCAGGGGCGCTATCACGCGCTCATGGGGCGAATTTCTCCAATGTCCGGAACCGGTGCGGCCGACCTGCGGGTTGATAAGCTGCTCGCTCGTTTGGTCGACGAGCAGATTACAGAAGTCTTCATTGCGCTCGGTACCGATGTTGAAAGCGATGCCACGGCCAGCTATCTAAAAGAAGTGCTTTCCACTCGAAATGTAAAAGTTTCGCGAATTGCTTATGGGCTTCCATCCGGTAGCGCCATCGAATATTCCGATGGCGCTACCTTGGTGAAAGCCATTAAAGGACGCCAGGAAGTGGAGTGATTTGGAGAATTATTTCATTTATTATCCTTCACAAGTTCTTGGCTTCCAAGCGGTGTAAAAAACAGGGCGAAAAAAGTTAATTTCAAGGTGTTGACATAATCTGCGATTATTGTATCTTGTTCGCCTCTTACGAGATTTCCGGCGTAGCTCAATGGTAGAGTAGGTGACTGTTAATCACTTGGTTGCTGGTTCGAGCCCAGCCGCCGGAGCCACTTTAAAACCCCGTTATCAGCAATGATAACGGGGTTTTTCTTTGCCCCCATGAAGTGGTGCTTTTTGGGGGGCACCTAACTGATGAGTGTTAAAATCATCTTCGTGCAATAGGTTTTGAGTTTTGTCTCCGATGGATTTGCGTATAGTGCCGCGATGCTTTGGATACTCTATAATCTGCTGTTCCCGATCGTGTTTCTTTTCATGCTTCCGAAATTTATTTCGCGCATGCTGAAGCGCGGTGGCTATGGCCAGCATTTTGAACAGCGGATCGGCCATTTCGGTACGCTGACGAAGGCGCGGCTTCGGGAGCATCGCCGGGTCTGGGTGCATGCCGTAAGCGTGGGTGAAATCTATGTCGCGCTTCGTTTCATTAAAGCGTATCGCGCGGCTCATCCGGATTGCTACTTCGCCTTAAGCACAACCACCTCCACGGCGCATGCCATCGGAATGAAAGAGATTGATGACCGTGATGTGCTTTTTTATTTTCCCGTAGATCTTCCTGTCATCATCAATAAAGTGCTGAGGATTATTAATCCGCAACGCATTATTCTGGTGGAGGGTGAATTCTGGCCGAACCTGATCCGCTTGGCGGATAAGCAGGGGATTCCTGTTTCGCTGGTGAATGGGCGGATGTCGGAGCGCTCTTATAAAGGGTATCTTAAATTAAAGTCGCTGACGGCGGATATATTGCGGCGAATCAAGCCGATCTGTGTGCAGGGTGAAGTGGATGCCGAACGAATGATCGGCATCGGGGCTTTGCCCGAAGAGGTGCATATTATGGGTACCGTGAAGTTTGATGTGGCGGAGCGCGATCCGACAGGGGAAAAGACGGCGGCCGATGCCTTGCGAAAAATTCATGTGCCGGAGGATGCGGTTATTCTGTTGGGGGGATCCACCTGGCCGGGCGAAGAGGCGGCGCTCTGTGTGCTCTATAAAAAGCTGCGCGTTGCATTCCCGAAACTGTTTCTGATTGTAGTGCCGCGCCACGCCGAACGGCGGGATGAAGTGGTGGCCTGTTTCGAGGAAGAGGGACTTTCCTATGTACGCCGAAGCGAGATGGCTGATTTCCAGGGATTGGAACAACCGGACCTCCTGCTGGTGGATACCACCGGTGAGCTGCGGAATTTTTATTCGGTGGCCGATATTATTTTTGTAGGTAAAAGTCTGTTGGAACACGGCGGGCAGAATCCGATTGAACCGGCGATGTATGGCAAAGCCGTTGTGGTGGGGCCGAATATGGAAAACTTCCCGGCGGTGATGCCTGTTTTTCTTAAATCAGAAGCCTTATTGCAGGTCGCTGATTTTCAGGGATTGGAAAATGCAATTGCGAAATTACTGGAAAATCCGGATGATCGGGTGGAATTGGGCCGGCTTGCGGAGCAGGTGGTGGAACAGAATCGTGGAGCCATTGAGCGCACGGTTGAGCGGATGAGTGGCAATTAGGTTGGACGAAGCCTTTTCGATATGCCATCTTCCTAAATCTTTTTTTTTAAATGGAATGAACGATGTCAGACACCGATATATATAAAAACCGCGAAGCCATGCCGATCGGCAACAAACCCGAGAAAAAACGGCGCCGCCGCCGTTCCGGTTCGAACCGTGCTTTTGATGATCACTCACGTAAACGCCGGAGTAAGAATTCGGGCTTGCGTCGGTTGCTTCATCTCGCCCGCAAATCGAAAAATGAGAAAATTATCTGGATCTCCATGGGGGTTCTTTTTGTTTCCATTTTGATCATCATTGCGATTTGGCAGTTCATCATTCTGGAATATCAGGTGCGTCAGCAGGAACGCTCGGATGACTATATTGAATATCAGCGTGAGATTCCGGAAATGCCCGGAGATTCGGCTGCTCCGGGGCGCGAACCGATTGTAAAATAAATCCGCGATTTGCCGCGTTTTTATTTTCCGCCGAACATACGGCGTAACCGATCCATGAATGAATCTGAAGCATCTCCGCCCCGGGCATAGGGCGGGGGGCTGACTTCCACTTCAATCTCATTTTCTCGGTGGCCGCTGAAATGATTGGCCTGATACTCCAGCATCACCATCCGCAATTCCTGTTGTCCGGCCATGTAGATGTAGCCGCCGATAAAGGCCAGCATGAAGTTCGATCTGAACGGACCGATGAGGCCGAGCAGCTGAAACGGCATTCCGAAAAGGCCGATGATGACAAACAGGCCGCAGAAATATTTCCCGACCTGCGCTGCCATGCGGGTCGCATTCAGCCGGCCATGTTTGATGGTCAGCGCGGCGCGTAGCACGCGGCCTCCATCCATTGGAAAAACAGGCAGAATGTTGAAGAAAAACAGCATGGCATTCAGGTAGCTCAAATAGGTGGTCACTTCGAAAAAACGGAAGATAAACGCCAGGGCCAGACTGACAATCGGTCCTGCCATGGCCACCATGATTTCGTCGATTGGGCGTGTCGGCAGGTTGGATATTTTTGCAGCTCCGCCAAAGGGGTAGAGTACGATCTCGTGGATATAGCCCCCCTTAGCGCGGGCAACAACCGCATGGCCCAGTTCATGAAGCGCAACGCTGCCGAAAATCCCTACAGCAAGAATAAGAATTGCCAGCAACGGCAGTCCGGAAAACAGCGAGATCGCGCCAACCGCAATCAGCAGCGAAATGTGGAGTCGGATTGGAATACCGAGCACAGAACCAATCGAAAGTGCGTTATTTACCATTTTCATGTATATGCCTTAAATTTTGTGGATTCGATACGGTCGGTTTTGAGCGGTTCAAAAACAAGTCGAATCGACTGATTTTCGGTTATGGACGTTGACAGAACGGTGGAAATTCCCTTTTATCCGGAAATTCGGATATATGGATATGAGTGATATTTTAGACATTTTTAAAGCATTGGCGGATGAGGGCCGGCTGCGGATTCTGCGGTCGGTGGATCAGGCGGAACTTTCTGTGGCGGAGCTGGTTCAGGCATTGGAAATGCCGCAATCTTCGGTGAGTCGGCATCTGAAACCCATGCGCGAAGCGGGGCTGGTGTCTTCCCGGCGTGACGGCACCTCGGTTTTTTACAATCGCGGTGAGTTGTTTCGCGATGCCGCTTTTGCCCAGATTCTCAACGGTCGTCTCAAGGAAATTTCTGTGGCGAACCGCGATGCCGCAGCGGTGGAACGGGTGCTCGATCTGCGCCGTAAAAGAAGCCGCGAATTTTTTGATGAAATTGCAGGCCGCTATGGATCGCTTATGGAGCCCGGTGGCGGTTGGCAGGCGCTGGCCGCCGGTCTTGCGGCCGGATTTTGCGGTAAACGCGTGGCCGACCTCGGTTGCGGTGAAGGCGCTCTGACGCTGCTGCTTGCCCGCTTTGCAGATGAAGTGGTGGCTTTTGATCAATCGGAAAAAATGCTGCGCCTTGTTTCTGAGCGGGCGAAAGAGCAGAACGTCCGCGACCGGATGGATCTGCGGGTGGGCAATCTGGAAAACCTGAAGCTGAGCGGTGAAGCGTTTGATGCGATATTCATCAGCCAGTCGCTGCATCACACATCGAACCCCGAAGAGGTTTTGCGTTCGGCGGCCGCGGGTTTGAAGACCGGCGGTCAATTGGTGATTCTCGATCTGGTGCGGCATGAACATGAATGGACGCGTGAAGAGTGGGCCGACCAGTGGCTGGGCTTTGATCCGATTGAAATCCGTGAATGGCTGGGCGGCGCGGGGATTGAGCCGAACGTGATTGATTCGCTGCCCGGATCCACGCCCGATCTGTCGGTTTTAATTGTTGTAGGAAAAAAACGGTAATCTGTTTGTCAGTATTCTCGAAGAAAAACGAACCCCATTAACTAATGAAGGAGACTTCCAATGGCTGGAAAAAAGAAAGCAACAAAGAAGACCGCGAAAAAAGCGGCGACTAAAAAAGTGCAGGATTATGTGATTGCCGATATCGGCCTGGCTGAATTCGGACGCAAGGAACTGGAATTGGCCGAATACGAAATGCCGGGACTGATGGCGCTGCGCGAAAAATATGGAAAAGAAAAGCCGCTGAAGGGCGCGCGCATCACCGGTTCGCTGCACATGACTATTCAGACTGCGATGCTGATTGAAACGCTGCAGGCGCTCGGTGCAAAAGTACGTTGGGCCAGCTGCAATATTTTCTCCACACAGGACCACGCTGCAGCGGCTGTTGCGAAAAAGGGAACTCCGGTTTTCGCGGTTAAAGGAGAGTCGCTGGAAGAGTATTGGGAATATACCGACCGCATTCTCGACTGGGGCAACGGACTGGGACCGAATGTGATTCTTGACGACGGCGGTGATGCCACCATGTTTGTTCAGATGGGTGTAAAGGCGGAAAAAGATCCGAGCGTTCTCGATAAAAAACCGGGAAGCGAAGAAGAAGCCGTATTCCTGGCGCAGTTGAAAAAAGCACTGAAAAAAGATCCCAACCGTTTCTCGCGTATCGCTAAAGATATTCTCGGGGTATCCGAAGAAACCACCACGGGCGTTCACCGTCTGTATCAGCTCGAAGAAAAGGGCGAATTGCTTTTCCCGGCCTTTAACGTAAATGACTCTGTCACGAAATCCAAATTCGACAATCTCTACGGCTGCCGTCACTCACTCGTTGATGCCATTATGCGTGCGACCGATGTGATGCTCTCCGGCAAGGTGGCTGTGGTTGCCGGTTACGGTGATGTGGGTAAAGGCTGCGCGCAGTCGCTTTCCGGTCAGGGGGGCCGTGTGCTCGTAACCGAAATCGATCCGATCTGTGCTCTGCAGGCGGCTATGGAAGGTTATGAAGTTGTAAACATGGACGAGGCTGCACTGCTGGGTGATGTGTTTGTGACCACCACCGGTAACTGCGATGTCATCACCGAGCGCCACATGAAGAAGATGAAAGATATGGCAATCGTCTGTAACATCGGCCACTTCGATTCTGAAATTCAGGTTGAAAAGATGAAGAAATATAAGTGGACCAACATTAAACCGCAGGTCGACAAGATCACCATGCCGAATGGCAAAAGCATCATCCTGCTGGCTGAAGGCCGTTTGGTGAATCTGGGGTGCGCAACGGGTCATCCGAGCTTCGTGATGTCCAACAGCTTTACCAACCAGGTACTGGCGCAGATGGAGCTCTACTGCAACCCGGGCAAGTATCCGATCGGCGTGTATGTGCTGCCGAAACTGCTCGACGAAGAGGTCGCCCGCCTGCATCTCGAAAAGATCGGTGTGAAGCTGGATGTTCTCACCAACAAGCAGGCGAAATATCTGGGCATCAAGAAAACCGGGCCGTTCAAGCCCGAGCATTATCGCTATTAAACGTTCCGGCGTTTGAAAATTAAAAGGGCGGCTTTCGGGCCGCCCTTTATTTTTTAAACTGAAAAAAAACGCGCACTCCTTAAGGAATTAGTCCGTCTTTTTCGGATAGTCGAGGTACAGCAGTTTAAGCGGGGTTTCTCCGATTTCGTTCCACTGGTTGGAAGGAAGTTCCAGCGCCACGATTGCGCAGGTTGGCAGGTTGGCGATTACGGTGTGGGTTAAGTGGCTCGCCAGCCAGGTCATGGCAGGATTGTGGCCAATGAGCATAGCGGAATCGATCGAGTTTTCCAGCGATTGGATAATCCGGAAAAGGGTTTCGGTCGATGCTTCGTAGATGCTTTCTTCAAACCGTATATGGGGTACGCCCAGATCAAGGTGTTCCAGAGTTTGGAAAGCCCGTTTTGCCGGACTGCAGATGATCTGATCGGGGAGTGCATGGCGCGCTTTAAACCGTCGGCCCATTTCCGGGGCATCCCGAAAACCACGTTTGTTCAGCGGGCGGTTGAAGTCGGCGAGGGCGTTGTCCCAGTCGGATTTTGCATGACGGACTAAATAGAGCGTTTTAGGCATTGGAATCTCCGAGGTTGAAGGAGTGGGGCAGCAGTTCGCCGAGCGTGGCGGTTTTAAACCCCGGACCTTCGGCAATATAGACCGGGAAATCGGGGGCACAGAATTCGGCCATCACCTGTCGGCAGGCACCGCAGGGAAAGGGGGCCGGCTCTTTTGACGCGGAAATTGCAATTGCGGTAAAGTTTCGGTATCCGGCCGCGATCGCTGAAAAAAGGGCAGTGCGTTCGGCGCAGTTAGTGAGCCCGTAGGATGCATTTTCAACATTGCATCCGGAAAACACCGTTCCGTCTTCGCAGAGCAGAGCGGCACCCACCTGATAGCCGGAATAGGGCGCATGCGCGTTTTCCAATGCCTGGAACGCGGCGGAAATTAAATGGGCAGGTTTCATAATCGTCCTTGTGGGTAGACAGAAAAATTAGGGTCAGAAATATTAAAATGAGCTTTTCAGAATGTTTGATCTCTCACTGCCGGCCCTCCCCGGCGAGCGTCTTGAGGAAGTTGGTGAGGACTGATTTCATGCGGGGCATGGTGGCGGCTGCAGTTTCGTTGACGTCTTCGTGGGTGAGCGGGACTTTGCTGATGCCGGCGGCCCAGTTGCAGACGCAGGATAGGCCGGCCACCTGCATGCCCATGGCATTGGCCACGATGGCTTCGGGCACGGTGGACATGCCGACGGCGTCGGCGCCCATGGCTTTGTACTGATTGATTTCGGCAGGGGTTTCGAAGGTCGGACCGGAGGTGGCGATGTAGACCCCTTCGGCATCGGCTCCGGCGTTCAGCAGTTTTTCGCGCAGCGGTTTTCGGTAGACCTCGGATTGATCGGGAAAGCGGGTTCCAAGGGTTGGATGATGCGGGCCGATGAGCGGGTTGGAGCCGAGCATGTTGATGTGATCGGAGATCGCCATCAGCGAACCCGGCCCGAGATCGTCTCGAATTCCGCCGGAAGCATTGGTGAGCAGCACGGTATCGGCCCCCATGGCATTAAGCAGATAAATCGGGAGAATAACCGGCGTCCAGCCTTCGCCTTCGTACCAGTGCCGCCGGCCCTGAAAAATGAAGACTTCCATGCCGTCGATTTCGGTGGCGAGGAGTTTGCCGGCATGGCCCATTACACCGGGTTTTCCAAAGCCGGGAATTTGTTCGTAGGAACATTCCTGACCCTGGAAGCCCGAGACGGCTTCGGCCCAGCCGGAGCCGAGGACGAGTCCGGCTTTGGGTTTAGCTTCGGGCCAGATGGATTTTAATGCCGTTGCGGCGGATGCGAGTGTGGTCGGATTAAGGAGTGTGCTCATGGAAGAACTTTAGGAACAAGTGGCTTCGGTTTCAATCTTTTGATAATTTGAAAACATGATTTTATGTAGACTGATTTTAGGGTTGTTGGTTGTGCTTCCATTGGTTCAGGCCGAAGAGCTGAACTATACCGCCGAGCAGAAGCAGTGGGGACTGGCGACGGCGGCGGTGCTGACCTATCGGAATAATGAGGATCTGTTTTCGTTGACGGGTATGGTGAATGAGGAGCTGGAAGTTGATGCCCAGAAAGGGCTGCTTCGTTATTGGTGGGATATTGCATCGTCCAAGGATCTCATTGATACCTTGCAGATGCTGAAGGATAAAGGACATCGCGCTCGGTTTAATAAAATCAGACGGGAACGGCAGAAGTGGCCGGAATGGGTGTTGGACATTCGGGATAGCATCACCAAGAAAGATCAGTCGTGGAGCTATCTGAACCGCGTCGACTTTGTGAAGACCCATTCGGATGAGCAGAATCCGGTTTCGTTGGTGGGCTGGGATATGGCCCGTTTGGTTTCGCTGGTCCGGTGGGGGGTGGCCTGCGGATATTTGAAACCGGATGAGGCGTGGGAATGGATTATGCCGGCTGCCATTGAGGTGCAGCAGGCATATGACTCGTGGTCGGAAATGGGGGAAAGTTTTCTGTTGGGGCGTCAGTTCTGGTCGGGTACTGAAAGCGCGGAGAATCAGGTTTTGTATCAGGAGGCGGTGTATTGGCTGACGCACAATGAATACAGCCCGTGGACGAATCTTGATTGGAATCTGGATCTGACGGCCAGCGAGGGCGAGAAAGAGGAGGTGCCTGAAACGCAACTCTGTTATTTAGGTGCGTTTTATGCCGTGTATGACATGCCGCTAAAAGCGGAACAGGTTTTGCAACAGGCCGTTCATGAGGGCTCGGCCCTTTCCCGGGGGTATGCATGTGATTGGCTCGGCGATATCTATTCCTATGGCCGCCCCGGGATTAAACGGAATACTCAGAAATCTCTTGAGCTTTATCGGCAGGGTGCTGCGCTGAATAACACGGACTGCCTGCTGGAGGTCGGCATGGCGTATTATGCCGGCGAAGGTGTTGAGCAGGATCTGGATCAGGCATTTGAATACTGGACGCGCGCCGCAGAGCAGGGGAGTCCCATGGGACTGCTCAACCTTGCGATGTTATATCACGAAGGCGAGGGCGTTGAGCAGGATCTGCAGAAGGCCATGGAGCTGTATCAGAAGGCGACGCAGCACGGCTCGACTTTTTCCGAAAACGGAGAGGCCTGGCTGATGTTTGAATATGATGAAGTCTGGGATGCGGACCGGGCCGTGGAACTGGCTTATGCAGGAGTTTACAAGCAGTATGTTCATGCGCATTTTGACACGCTGGTGCGGGTGCTGATGAAGGCCGAGCGCTGGGATGAGGCGTGGCATGGATTGAATGCATGGGAGCGGTTGAATATGCGGGAACGCGATAATTATGATCCCTTGAGTATTCCGGAAGAATTTAAAAAGCTTCGTTGCGAGATACGCACCGGACTGCTCCTGCAGGAATGAAGTTTCTTTTCCCGAAGCGGTATTCCTCTCGGATGAACGGCAGACTGTGGAATAAAATGCTCCAGAGATTGGAACGGGTTGAATTTAAGGTTTTTTGGTACGAAACCTGTGTGCCCGCCGCGCATCAGCGGAAAGCCTAATCGGCGCGTTATAAAAGAGAGTGCTCTTAGAATCCGGACGTATTCAGCCGATATTGATGGGTGTGAATATTGTGTTTTTTAAGCTCGGGAAGCAGGGCCTTTCGAATGTCGTGTCCAAGCATCCAGCCTTCTGCCGGGGAGGTGGCCCAGGCGGTAATCATGCATTTAACCGCCTGTTGCGCGGTTTCAACCACCCAGAAACGTGGTTCTTCGGTATTGGCAAAGTATTCACTTTCTTTGGGCGTTTCGACGGCAATGGCTTCAACGGCCTCAATATCCGCAGCATAGTCAATCCAGAATTCCACGATGACCCAGCGTTCATTGTCGTTCAGCGAATAGTTTACAAATTCTTTGGTCATCATGGAACTGTTCGGCACGACATACCGCAAGGAATCCCAGCGTTTGATAATGCAGTGGGTCAGGGTGACATCTTCAATAACGCCGTAGGCATCGTCCACCAGTGCAGTATCACCAATGCGAGCCAGCTTGCTGTAACACAGCACCATTCCACAGATCATGTTTTCAATAAACGGTTTTGCGGCAATGCCGATAATCACGGAGGTTACCCCCATGATAACGGGCAAAAGGGTGGGGGAAATGTGGCGGATAAAGGGAAGCAGAGCAACGGTTGCGCCAAACCCGAAAATTGAAAGTAAAACAGACCAGCGTGTAATGCTGAATCTGGATTCCAATCTGCTGATCTGTTTTCTTTTTATATTTTTCGGTGTGTCGTACTGAGGCAGCGATTCCGGGATATCGGTTGTGCGGATTCGTTCTGTGCGCTTTTCCTGAAGTTTTCGTAATCTACGAGCGGCTAACCACCCGACCAGCAAAGTCAGAATCGAGATGATGAGAAGATAAACAATTTTAAGGGGCATAATTTTACGGGATCACTGTGGGGTTTTTGCCGGTTTGGGACGAAGCGGGTTCCGTTATTTTGTCGGTTGGTATTAAATTGCTCGAAGCTTCCAGGTGTCCGGCACCCATCAATTCAACAATGCGTTCCAGCGAGAGGGCAATGGCCGCCTGTTCCAGTTCCGGCAGTGCCTGCAGCGCATTGGAAAGCTGATCCTGCAAAAGTGCGGGGGCTTCATTGGCCTGCATGACACCACTTTCGGTGAGTTCTAGAAAAACCTTTCTCCGATCTTTGGCATCGCGTTCCCGCCGGATCCAGCTCTTGGCCTCCAACCGGTCAATGATGCCATTGACGGTACTCATGCCCAGATCCACGTCTTTGGCCAGATCCGATTGTGTCATCACGCCGTGTTTTTGCAGGCTGTAAAGGCAGATCATCTGCGGTGCTGTAATATTGTATTCATGGTTCAGTTTTTTGGAATGAATATCAACGGATCGAATGATCCGGCGAAGTGATTTTAAAACGCGAATACCATATTTTTCAAAAAAATCAGAAGCGCCCTGGTTTTTCGGATTCGGCTGAATTGTCATAATTGTGTTTCCTGTCTGTTAGAATAATACTATGTGGAAAGGTTCTACGTGAAAGTATCTTGTCAAGACAAGCCCCTTCCCGTAGGTTTCTTGCTCTTCTGAGGTCCGAATGGCCTCATTTGCAATATGGTAAATAAATTCATTCGGCATAGATTAAAGGCAGAGAGTCGGCTTTCCAAGAGGATTAAGCCCTCCGTTCCGAGCACGCTGGAACGATCTGCCTGAAACCACAACCCCAAGGAAAAATGAGTATAGCAACAGAGATTGAAATTGAACCTCCGCAACCGACAGACGGGTTTCGGATTCACCGCCTCATACGAGCATGTCCTCCGTTAGACGAAAATTCAATGTATTGCAATTTACTGCAATGTACGCATTTTCATGAAACCAGTATTGCCGCGAAATCCAACGAAGAAGTCGTGGGTTTTGTCAGCGGCTATCTTAAACCAACCGAGCCGAATACGCTTTTTATCTGGCAAGTGGCCGTGGCTGAATCGGCCCGGGGGCAGGGACTGGCCAGTCGCATGATTGTCGCTCTGCAGGAACGTCCAGCTTGCCAGACCGTCAATTGCATCGAAACCACGATTACCCCGTCGAATAAAGCATCGCAGAATTTATTTTCCCGTTTGGCGGAAACCTTGTCCGCCCCGGTTCGGCTGCTGGAAGGTTTTGATAAACAAAAGCATTTTAACCATGAACATGAATCCGAGCAATTGTGGCAAATCGGCCCAATCCCCAAAATTAAAACGAGGTTACTCATATGAAAATATTCGATGAAATTGAATCTGAAGTACAAAGCTATGCCCGCAATTTTCCACGTGTATTTGATAAAGCCCAGGGCGAATTTATTTATGATGCCGACGGCAATCAGTATCTGGACTTCCTGGCCGGCGCCGGCTCGCTGAACTACGGCCACAACAACCCGAAGTTGAAGGAAAAGCTGCTCGAATATATCGAGCGCGATGGAATTTCCCATAGTCTGGATCTGCACACCGAGGCCAAAAAAGATTTTCTGGAAACCTTCCACGAAAAAATTCTTAAACCTCGTGATCTCGATTATATGGTCATGTTTACCGGTCCCACCGGAACAAACTCGGTGGAGGCGGCCCTGAAAGCTGCCCGTAATTATCGTGGTCGAACCAACATCATTTCATTCACCAATGGATTCCATGGGGTCAGCATGGGTTCGTTGGCCTGTACCGGAAACTCGCACCATCGCGGTGCGGCAGGCGTTACCCTTACCGGAAGCAGCCGGATGCCGTACGACGGCTATATGGGCGAGGATCTGAACACGATCGAATACATGGACAAAATGCTGTCCGATTCCAGCAGCGGCATCGATAAACCCGCCGCCGCCATTGTAGAGTGTATTCAGGGTGAAGGCGGCATCAATGCGTGTTCGGCCGAATGGCTGCAGGCCCTGGAAAAGGTCTGCCGAAAACACGACATGCTGTTGATTGTGGATGATATTCAGGCGGGCAACGGGCGTTCCGGAAACTTTTTCAGTTTTGAAGAAGCGGGAATTAAACCGGATATTGTTACGCTGTCAAAATCGCTCAGCGGTTATGGGCTTCCCTTTGCTCTGGTTTTGATTAAACCCGAGTATGACCAGTGGAAGCCGGGTGAGCATAACGGTACATTCCGAGGAAACAATATGGCTTTTGTCACGGCCAAAGCGGCGATTGATACCTATTGGAGCGATGATACCTTTGAAAAAGAGGTGCAGGAGAAAGGCCGCTATATTGAAGAACGGCTGAACACCATTGTTGAAAAATACGGTGAAGGAAATTTCACCACCCGAGGCCGTGGCATGTTTCAGGGGATTAATTGCGTGAACGGCGATCTCGCCGGGCAGATCAGTCAGGCGGCCTACCGCCAGGGACTCATCATTGAAACCAGCGGTGCGGATGATCAGGTGATCAAATTGCTTTGTCCCCTTATTATTTCCAAAGAGAATCTTAAAAAAGGAATCGATATTCTGGAGGAAGCGGTGCGGTTGGTTTGCCGTCGCGCGGATTCAATTCCTGAAGAGTCGTGCTATTTCGATGATGTGGTTGTTGAAACCGAGGAGGTGTCGAAATGATTGTGCGCCAATTACAGGATGCCGAGAAAACGGACCGTCGTATCGTATCTCCGGATGGAAACTGGGAAAGTACCCGCCTGCTTCTTAAAGACGACCAAATGGGTTATTCATTCCATATCACCACCATTTACAAAGGGGCCGACTTCAAACTTCACTACAAACGACATCTGGAGTCCGTCTATTGCATTTCCGGACGCGGTGAGGTGGAAACGCTTCGTGATGGGAAAAAATATCCAATCACGCCGGGCACACTCTATAACCTGGATCAAAACGACGAGCATATGCTGCGCGCCTTTGATGAAATGAAAATGGCCTGTGTGTTCAATCCGCCGCTGCATGGTAAAGAGGTGCATAATCCCGACGGGTCTTACAACCTTGAAGCCGAATCTGTGAAAGACCGTTAGGCATGATGGTTTTCGGGTTCCTGCTGTTTCTCGGCCTGTTCACACTGATCGGGCTGAGCTCGGTCATGAAAAGCCGGGGAACAAAAAAAGATTACTATCTGGCGAGCAGTTCCATTCCGCCTTCGCTTGTTGGGCTCTCCGCTGTGGCCACCAACAACAGCGGCTATATGTTTATCGGGGTGATCGGCTACACCTATGTCACCGGACTTGCTTCCATTTGGTTAATGATCGGGTGGATTGCCGGCGATTTTCTGGCTTCAACGCTGGTGCATTCCAAACTCAGGAAACGCACCGGTATGACCGGAGAGGTGAGCTATGCCGGGGTGCTGAGCGGGTGGCATGGCGGCGAAAGCCCGCTGCTGCAACGCCTCATCGCACTCATCACGCTGCTGTTTCTGCTGGCCTATGCCAGCGCGCAGCTGGTGGCCGGCAGTAAAGCGCTGCAGGTGCTTTTCGGTTGGCCGAATTGGGCGGGTGCTGTGATCGGGGCCTTACTCGTGTTGGCCTATTGTCTGGCCGGTGGAATCCGGGCCTCCATCTGGACCGATGCCGCGCAATCGATTGTGATGGTTTTGGCAATGGGCACCTTGCTTGTTGCAGCCACGCAGTCGCTGGGCGGAGTCGGCGCCGCCCTTGCCGAAATGAATAAGGTTGAAGGCTTCATGAGTCTGATGCCGAAAGATCTGGTCGTGCCCGGAATTGCCGGAGGCATACTCTTTGCCGTCGGCTGGGGATTTGCCGGACTCTCGGTGATTGGGCAACCGCACATTATGGTGCGGTTTATGACGCTCAACGACACCAAAAAAATGAACCATGCAAAGGCCTGGTACTACGTCTGGTTTATCGCGTTCTATATCATGGCAACCTGCGTGGGATTGCTTTCCCGGATTTATCTTCCAGATCCTGGAACATTTGATTCCGAACTCGCCTTGCCGATGATGGCGTTGAAAGTATTACCGCCGTTTTTAGTCGGCCTGATTCTGGCGGGGGTGTTTGCGGCCACGATGTCGACCGCCGATTCGCTCGTGCTGAGTTGTTCCTCGGCACTGACGCACGACCTGCTTCCCAATACGATTGAAAACACGCGGCTTCTGAAACTGGGCACCGGTCTGATTACGGTGGGTGCACTGCTTTGGGCGTTATTTAATAAACAGAGCGTATTCAGTTTGGTGATTATGGCCTGGTCCGGATTGGCCAGTGCCTTTGCTCCGCTGCTGCTTTACAAATGCTTTGGAGGCCGGCCGGGGCGGGTGGCATCCATTGCCGCGGTCATCGTTGGTTTAAGCGGTGCGATGGCCTGGCGCATGGCCGGTTGGCAGAATGCGCTCTACGAAGGAATGCCGGGGATTCTTGCCGGACTGGCCGTATTGTTTCTTGCCCGCTGGTTTCCAATGGCTGGAAAATCCGGCGAGCCTGCTGTTGCGGACTAAGCTTCGGGGCGTGTGAAAACCGGTGATGCCGGTTTTGACAACTCCGCATTATAGGCATATCCGTTTTCAGAAAATTCCAGCAGGCCGTCAGCATTTTTCACCCGATTTTCGATGATAAACCGGGCCATGGATCCGCGCGCTTTTTTGGCAAAGAAACTGATGATTTTAAAGGTGCCGTTTTTCTCGTCTTTGAAGACGGGAGAAACGATCTGTTTATTCAGCGCTTTTTTATCGATGGCTTTAAAATATTCATTGGAGGCCAGATTAACCAAAAGATCGCCCGGTGTTGCGTTCAGCTCTTCCGTCACCGTTGCCCTCCAGAATTCATAGAGGTTTTTTGCGCCGCGCGTTTCGAGCGGACGGCCCATTTCCAGACGATAGGGCTGAATTAAATCGAGCGGTTTCAGCAACCCGTAAAGACCGGACAAAATACGCAGGTGATTCTGGGCAAAATTCAGGTCGGCTTTTTTCAGAGTGGTGGCATCTAATCCGTCGTACACATCGCCGGTAAATGCAAGCGCAGCCTGCTTTGCATTGTCGAGGGAGAAAGGCGGTTGCCAATCTTTGAAACGCTGTTGATTCAGTTCCGCCAGGTTTTCACTGATCGCCATAAAATCCATCAGCTGGGCTTTGGAAAATTTCCGGGCTTTGGAAACCAGTTTCTGCGATTGGTCAAGAAAGGCGGGCTCGGTGAAATCGTTCACCTTGGCGCGTTCCATATCCATACTTTTGGAGGGGGATAATACAGTAATCATTGTTCAAGCATCTTTTTAATGGGTGAGGAATACAGTTCGGGTTCCAGTAAAAATGAATCATGACCTTTATCTGAAGAAACAGAAATATATTCAACCTCTAATCCGGCGTCGATGAGGCGGTCCCGCAGGAACTCCTGTTCTTCCGGATAAAAACAGCAGTCGGAATCGATGCTGAAAATCAGATATTTTTGATGGCCGCACTGGGAGAATACTTCGGTGTACTCCTTGCAGCCCATGTCCCGGGCCAGATTAAAGTTGGTCCAGCCGGCCACGAGATAAAGGTAGGTATTGGCATCAAAACGGCGCAGGAATTTACGGCCCTGATGCAGAATATACGATTCGAGCGGTGTACGGATTTTATACCAGGAAAACTCGTCCTGTTCCTGTTCGCATTTATCCGTCATGCGGGCCTCCATGGCCTGAAGCGAAACGAAGGTTTTATGCGAAATCATGCGCGCCAGTGCCAGTCCGCGCAGGGGGGCGGGGCCGTCGTAATAATGCCCGTTATTAAAATTCGGATCATTTTCAATCGAAAGAATCTGTTCCAGATTGTGCGCGCGCGTGAGGGTGGTGGATTCCAGTCCGGTGGCGACCGGAATGACGCGCCGGACCCGCTCGGGATAGCGCGCCGAAAAATTCAGCGCCATCATACCGCCGAGCGATGAGCCGATGACGGCGTGGAAGGTGTTGATGCCCAGTTCATCGAAAAGCGGGAGCTGGGAATCGACAATGTCCCCCAGGGTAATCTGAGGAAAATCGCCGCCGTATTCTTTGCCGGTTTCCGGATTGATGGAAGAAGGACCGGTGGTGCCGTAGCACCCGCCGAGATAGTTGATGCAGATGATGAAAAACCGATTCGTATCGATGCTTTTTCCGGGGCCGACAAAATCATTCCACCATCCGGTCTGGCATTCCGTATTCCACCGGTTTCCAACCCCTGGAACTTCGGGGTTAAACCCGCAAACGTGCTGCGAGCCCGAGAGCGCATGGAACACGAGAATCGCATTGTCTTTTTTTTCGTTGAGTGTTCCGAAGGTTTCGTAGGCCAATGTGATCGGGCCGAAGTCTTGTCCGTCGTGAAGCAGGAGGCGGGATTCCGTATCTTCGCCGTAGGTGAAAAACTGTGTTCGTACTTCCATTATGTCCTTAAAAAAAGGGCCACCCCGTTTCCGGGATGACCCGTGGTGCTTTAGGCCTTTGCGAGTGCCTGATCGATATCGGCCAGAATATCATCGATATTCTCGATGCCGATGGACAGGCGAATCAGGCCGGGCGTAATGCCGCCGGCCGCCTGCTGCTCTGCGGTCAGCTGCGAGTGCGTGGTGCTGGCCGGATGAATGGCCAGGCTGCGTGTGTCGCCGACATTGGCCAGATGCGAGAAGAGCTCCAACGACTCAATGAATTTACGTCCAGCTTCTTCGCCGCCTTTGATTTCAAAGACCAGCATGCCGCCGGCTCCATCAGGCAGATAGGTGGAAGCTTTTTCATCGAAACCGGCATATTTAACCCATTCAACTTTATCGGATTTTTTAAGATGCTCTGCAGCGGCCAGTCCGTTTTGGGAATGGCGCTCCATGCGCAGGGCCAGCGTTTCGATGCCTTGCAGGATCATCCAGGAATTGTCCGGAGCAATGGCCGCGCCCAGGTTGCGCAGCGGAACGAGGCGCATTCGCAGAATGTAGGCGAGGGGGGCCAGATCGCCGAGATCGGTTGCATAACGAATGTCATGATAGCTCGGATCCGGTTCAGAGAGCAGGGGATGCTTGCCGGTGGTCCAGTCAAATTTACCGGAGTCCACAACGATGCCGCCGATAGCCGTGCCGTGTCCGCCCATCCATTTCGTCAGGGAGTGCACCACAATATCCGCGCCGTGTTCAATCGGGCGCAGCAAAACCGGTGTGGTGAAGGTGGAGTCCACAATCAGCGGAAGTCCGTTTGTATGGGCTATATCGGCAATGGCCCGGAGGTCGACCAACTCGAGGGCCGGGTTTCCGATGGTTTCACAGAAAACCGCTTTTGTATTTTCGTTGATGGCCGCTTCAAAGTTTTTCGGATCCATTGGATCAACAAAACGAACGGTGATGCCCATGCCCGGAAGAATGTCGTTAAACATGGTGTAGGTTCCGCCATAGAGATTGTTGGCGGAGACAATTTCATCGCCCGATTTTGCGAGGTTGATGATACTGTAGAAAATGGCACTTGTTCCGGAGGCCACGCCGAGTGCAGCCGCGCCGCCTTCGAGGGCAGCCACCCGCTGCTCCAGAATATCGGTGGTCGGATTCATCAGTCGGGTGTAGATATTGCCGAGCTCTTTCAGACCAAAAAGGTTGGCGGCGTGTTCGGTGCTGTTAAAGCGATAGGCCGCGGTCCGATACAGCGGAACAGCTTGTGAATTCGTGGTGCCTTCAACGGTTTCGTATCCGGCGTGCAGGCATGTTGTTTCCAGTTTGCTCATCAGTCTTTCCTTATTTTAAAGGGATTAAAGGATGCCGGATTTATGGAATATTCGGTTGGGTCATATCCATGGCCAACGATCCATTTATCCATCCACCCACCAATCCAGTGGCTAATTCCAGGCGACAGGGGGATACTTTGAGGAAAGACATCGATTTTTTTTCCCATAAAACTGGG
Source organism: Pontiellaceae bacterium B12219 (assembly GCA_029432795.1). Taxonomy (GTDB): domain Bacteria; phylum Verrucomicrobiota; class Kiritimatiellia; order Kiritimatiellales; family Pontiellaceae; genus Pontiella. Next base: position 38,620 of record JARNMJ010000014.1, on the reverse strand, counting down.
AACACATCGTTACTTTGCGCTGCAAAGCCTGGCCTTGGCACCTTAATCTTTTCAGGTTGCCGGGCGATCACCGGGCCAGTTCCCTCACGCCGCTCTACATGCAGTAAATATTAGAAATAAGGTAATATTTTGCGGGCTTTAGTCAAGAGGCAACGCGCGAATTTATTCGCCTTTGGCTGCGGATATTGATTTGCGCAATAATTTGAGTTCCGCCGGTTTGGCTCTGCGCCATTCGCCCGGTTTCAGATCGTCAATTCGCAACGGGCCTATGGCGATGCGTTTTAGACGGAATACCTTCTTTTCAAAGTGTTCCATCAGGCGGCGAATGTGGCGGTTTTTGCCTTCGCCCAGTGTGATGGTATATTCAACGCCCTGTTTCGTGTGGCGACCTTCGTCAATATCCAGCACCCGCAGGGTTTCGCCTTTATTTGGAATGCCGCGCATCATTTTGGGCCGTTGATGATGACCGAGCGGGCTGTCGATCCAAACCTTATACACCTTCTCGACATGATATTTCGGATGCATCAGGGAATGCGCCAGATCACCGTCGTTGGTGACCATGATCAGTCCTTCACTCATGAAGTCGAGTCGGCCGACAGTATAGACGCGTTCCGGCAGATCATCGAGAAGGTCAAGCACCGTTGGACGCCCCTGCGGGTCGTCTGAGGTGCAGATGACTTTTGGCGGTTTGTTCAGCAGCAGTGTCACACTGGGTTCTTTTGTGAGAATCTTGCCGTTGCACTCCACCTTTTGTTTCGAGGGGTCTACCCGGGTTCCAAGCGCTGTAACGATTTTATGGTCGACTTTTACCCGGCCGGCCGTAATCAGCGTTTCACAAAAACGGCGGGAGCCCTGACCGCAGTCGGCCAGATATTTCTGAAGTCGGATGGAAGTTGTGTCAGACATGATTTAATAAAAAAAGCACCCCCGGCCTGGCCTGGAGTGCTTTGATAAAGGCTGAAAAACCGGTTTATTCTTCGGGTTTGGTTTTCGGCAGACCGTGTGCACGATCGCCATCTTTCCAACGACCTTCTTTTTTCAGGGCGTCGACGCGCTCAAAGCGCTTCATTACGTTGCGTTTAGTGCGGATCTTGGCCGCGCCTTTAAGACTGGTGTGCATGGACATATTAAACTCTCCGTCGTTGATTTCTAAAAATTGAACGCGGAACTTAACGCTAACCTTGAGGTATGTCAAAGGATAAACCGTCGTTTTTTATGAGGTTTATAAGCGGTATTTACACATTCAGAAAAAAACACAGGGTTCCAAAACGGAACCCTGATGCAGTCAACCCGCTGTTAAGCGAAAGGTGAGACTTATTTTTTTTCCTGCAATGTAAGTTTTTTGCCGGATGACAGCCATTCCGTCAGAATGACTTTGCAGTATTTGCTGGTTGAAAGATGCATCGAATCGGCACGCTTTTCAAGCTCGTCCGCCATTTCCTTAGACATGTTGATTCCGATAGTTTTTGTGTTTTTACCAATAGGATTTGTTGCCATGTAATATACCTCGTTGTTTATTAAAGTTCTTGTGGTTGTAATGAATCGTCTGGGTCCCGTCTAGTAAAAAATACTAGATAAGTTTGCCGCCGGTTATAAATGCCGTCGTTGAGTAGGGAATTGACTGAAGTTTCGTAAGAACGTTCAATAAAAATTAACCCGTACGCATAACTTGCCATCAGGAAGGAGTCTGTTTATCTTCCGCGGATGTCCAATTCAGACCAAATCAGTACAAAAGGCCGCGTTGCCGTCGGAATGAGCGGGGGAGCAGACAGTTCTGCCGCCGCCGCTATGCTCGTGGATGAAGGCTATGAAGTAATCGGCCTCACCGCACATATGTGGAAAGATGGTTCACGCTGCTGCTCGCTGGAGGATGTCGACCGCGCGCGTCGTGTTTGCGACCATCTCGATATCCGCCACTATGTGGTAAATGCGCAGGAAATCTTCACAGATAAAATTGTGAATCCCTTTGTGGAAGCCTATGCCGAAGGGCGTACGCCTTCGCCCTGCATTTACTGCAACTCCTTTGTAAAATTCGGATTTCTGGTCGATCGTGCCCTGCAGTTGAACTGCGACTTTGTGGCCACAGGACACTACGCCCGGGTTACCAAAGACGATGAGGGAATGTTTCACCTGCTTGCGGCTAAAGACCCCAATAAGGATCAATCCTATTTTCTGCATCGGCTCAGCCAGAAACAATTGGCGCTGCTGTTGTTTCCGCTGGCCGGAATCGAAAAGCCGGAGGTGAAGGCCTACTCAAAAGGACGCGGGCTTCCCATTGTTTCGCGTGGCGACAGTCAGGACCTTTGTTTTATTGAAGAAGGCAAATTGGCCGACTTCGTGGAACAGCGTGATCCGGGCGTGATCCAAAAGGGCGAAATTCATGATCAGCATGGCAATGTGGTCGGTACACATGAAGGGCTGCATCGTTTCACCGTCGGACAGCGCGGTAAACTTGGCATTGCACTTGGCGAACGCATGTATGTGAAGCGTTTGGATACGGAAAATAATGTGGTCGAAGTTGCGCCTCGCCCCGGGGTGATGAAATCCGAGTGCACTTTGGACGACATCCACTGGATTGCCGGAAAGCCGCCCGAAGGCGATCTGGTTTGTGAAGTGCGCCCGCGCTACCGCAGTAACGGTGCGCAGGCTTCCGTTAAAGTTTCCAATGATCGGAAGGCCACCGTTCACTTTGAAGAGCCTCAGTTTGCGCTGACGCCCGGTCAGGCGGCCGTTTTCTATAAAGAAGGCGAAGTGCTCGGTGGCGGCTGGATCAACGAAGTGCCCTGAGCCAGCGGGTATTCAGATTACTTGAATTTCTGTAACTTTAAGTTTCAGATTCAGTGCTTTTCTTCAGCTTATGCAACTGGCCTGGATGACTGCCCGTTCGAGCGAAAGGCGCTGAAGTCAGCACCGCTCCATTTCCAGGGATTGGAACTTTTGTGTCCGCAGAAAAATGACAAAAATGTACGGGATGAGGTCGTTATTGCGGTGTGCAGGCAAATCGGTTTATCAGGCCGAGAATCAGCACTCCGCTCCAAGCAACGGTTCGTATCCAGTTCGTTTGAATAAGCCGCTTGATCACCGCATTGTCCTTGCCGTTTTTCTGCAGTTTATTATGGCAGGGTACGGAGAGTAAAAACGTGCTTGTCCAGGCCGTGAGCAAGAGAGCCCATGCGATGAGACGCAATGGGGTTAGCTGTTCCAGAGATTGGAAGCTGATGCAGGCGATCTGGGCAACCATCAGCGGGATCACCACCATTCCGATCGTTTTGACATATCGGCCGTGCCATGAAATGAAACTAGTTTTATCGATTGAATAATACGCTGGATAGATGATCAGCTGTACCAGCCAGATGAGCATGGCCATCGCGACATCTGCACCAAACCGAATGGAGTCGATCGATTGAAACATGGCTTCAAACTATCGGTTAGATGACAGGAGCGCCAGCCTTTAAGTTTAAAGCCGGTCGAGTTCGAACTTCTTAAATTCCTCAATGGCATACCGGTCGGTACAGCCGGCGACGTAGTCACACACGGTGCGCCAAAGACCTTCCTTTTCGATGCGATCGCGTGCCTTTTCGCCCATGGTTTCCGGATTTTCAATATAGTGAAGAAACAGTTTCCGCATCATCGAAACCGATTGTTTGGTGGCCGCGGCCACTTCGTGGTGGAAGTATAGGTTTTTAAACATGAACGCGGAAAACTGAGAGAGGATCTCTCGCATTTCCGGGCTGAAGTTAAGAATGCGTTCCGGCGCGGTTATCACGTCGCGTGAAGAGCGCGGATTGTATTTTTCCAGGTTTTGAAGTGTATATTCGGTTACATCCGTCATCTGTAATTCGAGCATCGTCCGAATGGTTGCGCGCAGAAACTGATATTCCGAAAGATTGGGATAGTGTTGCCGGGTCAGTGCCGCCGAACGGTTCCAGAACTCCGTCGTTTTCAGCTGGGCGAGGGTTACAATTCCAGCCTCCAGTCCGTCGTCCACATCGTGCGCCTGATAGGTCATATCATCGGCCATATCGGCAATCTGCGCTTCCAGAGATTGGAACGGGCCGATGGGCTGGCCGTCGAGCTGCGCACCTTCGATGTGCGCCTCATGTTTCAGCAAGCCGGCGCGAACTTCCCAGGTCAGATTCAGCCCGGGAAATCCGGGGTAGGGCGATTCCACTGTTTCGATATTTCGCAGACTTTGCAGGTTATGATCAAACCCGCCGTGATCTTTCATTAAATCGTTGAGCACTTTTTCGCCTTCATGGCCGAAGGGGCTGTGCCCGAGATCGTGGGCGAGGCAGATGCATTCAGTCAGGTCTTCATTGGCTTTCAGAATCCGCGCGAGCGTCCGGCCGGTGGCCGACATTTCCATGGTGTGTGTGAGCCGTGTGCGATAATGATCCGCCGTGCCGTTTACAAAAACCTGGGTCTTATATTCCAACCTTCGGAAACAGCGGCTATGCAGAATCCGGTCACGGTCGCGCGCAAAGCATGTACGTAAGGGATGCGACTGTTCGGGATATTTCCGGCCTAAACTTCCGGCACTTTTCGATGCATAGTCTTCCAAATGCCTCTCTTCCGCCAACTCCCACTCTTTTCTCGCTTGATTCATAGGAGTGGACTATAAATCAGTGCATTCAAGAGATCAAACCGGAGATGCATAATGTACGAAAAAAACCTTTCGCGTAAGACCGTTTATGAAGGCCTGATCATTAATGTGGAGCTGCTCGATGTGGAATTGGAAAACGGGCGGAAATCCAAGCGGGAAATTGTTCAGCATGGTGTGGCAGTTGCGATCATTCCGCAATTGCCCGACGGCCGGTTTGTCTTTATCCGCCAGTTCCGCAAGCCGATGGAGCGGATCTGTTTTGAGGTGGTGGCCGGAAATTGCGATCCGGGAGAGTCGGAGGCGGAATCCGCCAGCCGGGAGCTGAAAGAGGAAACCGGATACGACTTCCAAATCCTGGAACTTTTGGGGCCCATTTTCCCAAGTGTTGGCTATTGCACCGAGCGTATTGATGTTTTTTTTGCAACCGTTTCGGATACGCTGGGCGCAACGTCGTTCGATGAAGACGAGCGGATCGAAACCGTCCTGCTTTCCGAAGCCGAAATGGATGAACGTATTCGCAATGGCGGCGTGGCCGATGCCAAAACCCTCGCGGCATGGATGCTGTATAAGGCTAAGAACTCTTCAGAAGTTTGAATCAGCGGTATTGATTTTTCCGTTGGTGGTTTATCGGAAAAATACGTGGGATAAGCGAGTAACTCCTGGCCGTACTCTCGCTGGCGTTTATTACAAACGGCATGGAGTGTTATGAATGATGAGCATATTTCTTGAATTTCATCCCTTTTTTACTATTTTTATTTTGAATGTATGAAATATACCACTGTCTTTACTGATCGACAGCTCGTGTTGTTTGTTCTAACTTGTTGCATTGAATTTTAGTCGGGTGGCAGCGTGACGTTGCATGGTAGGGGTCAGGTGATTCTTGATATTTCAGGAACCACATTGAGTTGCCCAAAATGAACGCGGAATAAATTTCAGAAGGAAAATGATATGAAACGTGGTGCTAAAAAGCCTAAGGGTGTCGTTAAAGGAGCCCCCAGCGGGTTCGTGATTAGTCTATTGGTGCATGCCGCTGCATTCACGTTGGCTGGGTTGCTGGTTGTATTTACGGTAACACAGAAGGAAGAAAAGAAGTTTGTGCCGCCGAAACCGGTTGACCGTCCGAAAATGAAGCTGAAAAAGCCGAAGGTTCAGGTAAAGAAATCAGCCCAACCCAAAACAAGCCAACGTATTGTTACCAAGGTGACGCGGGCGAACATGCCCGATATTCAGCTTCCCGAAATGAGTGGAATCGGGGATGGAATCGGCAATGGTGATTTCGGTGGGTTTGATATTATGCCGGATCTGAGTGAAGTCACCATTTTCGGATCGGGGCAGACCATCGGAAATGACTTCGTCGGAACCTTTTATGATCTGAAGCGCAGTCGTAGCGGAAATGTAATTCCGATGGATGAAACGCAGTATGCTGATGAGTTGACCAAGTTTTGTCGTAGCGGCTGGAAACCTTCTGTACTTGCACGCTTTTATCAGTCGCCGAAAAAACTGTATACGACCACTTTCTGTGTTCCGCATGTTCCATCTTCGCTTGCTCCTTTTGCATTTGGCGAACCTGATACCATTGCCTGCCAGTGGGCCGTCCACTACAAAGGTATGCTGGTTTATCCGGAAGACATCAAATTCCGTTTCTGGGGACATGGCGATGATATCCTGATTGTGCGCGTCGGTGGAAAAATTGTGCTTGATGCTTCCTGGGAGTCCGACAGTTATGGAGCAAGGCTTATTGCCGGTAAATGGGTCAGCAGCGCAACGAAGAATCGTCAGTGGTATCTCGGTAACAATCTCGCGTGGGGTGGCGACTGGATCGAATTAAAAGCCGGAGAACCGGTGGAAATGGAAGTGTTGCTCGGGGAACAACCCGGCGGTAACTTCTGTGCCATGCTTCTTGTTGAAGTCGACGGGGCTGAATATGAAACAAACCCGCAAAATCAGAAATTCCTTCCGATTTTCAGAACATCCGAAACAACCCGCCCGATTGCAAATGCCATTATGGAGCATCTGGTTCCGGGTGAGGCCGATGTTCTCGGGGGGCCGATTTTCCGTGATTACATGGCACCGCCCAGAACAAACAATACGGAAGAAGTTGCTCAGGAAGAGGTTGAACCTCAACAGGAAGAAGAGGAAGCCTCTAAAATGCGGGTATGGACGCTGAAAGATGGAAAAGCGTTTGAAGCCGAATATATTAGTAAAATCGGTGATAAGGTGGCTTTGCGGGATGGACGGGGTCGGCAGACCAAGGTGCCGTATTCCCAGTTGTCACAGGAAGATCTGGACTATATTACACTCACTATGCCTCCTAAATTTGATGTCGGCATTGTGCGTTCGAGTAAAAACTTTGTAATCACGAGTTCAACCTACGCTCTGGACCACAATCAGGTTCCGCCACGTGTGTTGGATTGGAAATTCGGTGCAAAAGCACGACAGAAGGGGCTCGGAGAATATCCTTTTGAGTTGAAACTCGAGTATTATGCCATTGGTCAGCAATATCTTGATGATAGTAAATATCGAGTTCTTGATCACAATTCTGCAACCTTCATTCCGAGTGAACAGGAAGAGGGAGCATTTGACTTTATGTCGGACCGTGTAGTCCAACTGTTTGATTTTAACCTGATCGAGCAACGTCGGGGCATGCGACTGGCGGAAACCTTGGTGTTGCTGACAGATTCCCGCGGGGAGATTATCGCGCACAGTTCAACCGCGAACTGGCTGATGGATAATCTGGACGAACTTCGTAAGCGGGAAGTCGGGGACTACATTAATAAAGACTGTAAACTCGAATACGCAACCGGCCCCCGACAGAATCCAAATCTGTATTAAGAAGCTTCCTGCCTCTTTTTCGAGTACGCAAGAATCTGTCTGGCAGAATAGAAAAGGATTTGAGGTTCTAGGAAGGATAACCATACTGCTCCTGCATCGCTAAGATGCAGGAGTTTTTATTGTGTGTGAAGTGTTGCGCTGAGCAGCACTGCCGCGTTTTTTCTGATTTCTAATAATGCATGCCTGCAGTCTCAGGATGGCGATCGTGCCGATGTTGCCTTTGTATGCTTCCTCGAGTCAATATTCCGAAGTGAATTCTACTCTTGATGATGCCTATACGAGCATCTTACTTCGGGCGAGGCTGCTGCATCTCATATAAACAGAGGATAGGCATCGACTGTGGTTCGGCTAAACTGGGTGTTTAATCGAATCTTTTCAGGAGTAACTCATGCGTATACACAGCCGGTTTGTCGCCCATATTATTCTTTTCTTTATCAGTATTTCACTTGCTTCCGCTTCCGTAAAAATAAATGGGGATACACCGTGGATTGTGATGGAAGCGGATTATGAAAATCCGGCCATTCAGGAAGCGATCCGCGATGCGGAGCGTGATTGGTATAAAGTATTCGGTTATCCGCCGGTCATTTTCCGTAATAATACGCGTTCTTCCTGGACCGGCCCTGTCATTCTTTTCGGCTCGGTTGAGCACACGCAGGAACTGATCGACAGCCAGATGCCGGGAGGCGCGGAACAGCATCGCCTCTTTTTCGGGAAAGTGAAAAAAAATCCGGCTCTTGTTGCCACGGGATCGGATGTGCGCGGAACGATCTTCGCCATCTACACCTTCTGTGAGCGGGTGCTCGGTGTGGATCCGATGTATATCTTTACCGATAACCCACCCGCTAAACGCAGTGAAATCGAACTCATGGCGGAGATGGCTTACACTTCGAAAAAACCGACGTTTGAAAATCGAGGATGGTTTATCAACGACGAGGAACTGCACGACGGCATGCACCGTGATCCGCTGGGTGGAAACGTCATTTCCATGGAGTGGATGGATAAAATTCTGGAAACACTTCTGCGCTGCAAAGGAAATATGATTGCGCCGGAATCCGCCCCTTATTCCGATGCTTCGGTCTACGAGCTGTGTAAACGCCGCGATGTGATCATTACATTTCATCACATTCTGCCGGTGGGTCTGAACATGATGGACTGGCCCGAGGGTATTCCGTTTTCCTATATCACCGATAAGGAGATCCTTGAAGATGCCTGGCGTAAATCGGCACGGGTGCAGGCGGGTAAAAAAGTGGCGTGGATTATCGGCTTCCGGGGTGAAAGCGATGGCCCGTTCTGGAACAGCGATCCGGCTGCTCCGAAAGACGATGCCGGTCGAGCTGCGGTTATTTCGGAAGCGATGCATAAGCAGACAGAGATTATTCGTGAAGTGGATCCGGACGGAACGATTGTGGCGGCACTTTGGAATGAACAAGGCAGATTCTATAATGCCGGGCTGCTCAAGGTTCCCGATGGTGTGTGTAAAATGTTTGCCGACGACGGGCGCGGTTATATGCGCGACAAGGGGGACGGCTCGGACCTGTCGCCGGGCGATGGTCTTTATTATCACGTCATGATGATGATGAATACCCAGAACCGAACCACCGAGTGCGTACCCCCGGCACGGATCTACAAAGAGCTGCGCCGCTATGTGGAAGCAGGGGCCACCAAGTATGCAATTATCAACGTGAGCGGTATTCGTCCGGCCGCCATGTCCGTTGAAGCTATTACCGATTTTCTTTGGGATGCCGAACCGGCGCTGAGCACAACGCCGGAAGAGGCCATGCAGGAGTATCTTCTGGGCTGGTATGCCAAGGAGTTTTCGCCGGAGTCGGCTCCCGCGTTGACGGAGTTGCGCCTGCAGTACTATCAAATTCCCTACATGCGCGAAAAGATGCCTGTGCAGGGCAGATGGAAGGGGGCGCGCGGCGAGCATTTGATTCAGTATCTCACCCAGGAAATGCTCAAAAAATACGCGAAGATTATTAAAGAGGGGGGAGATCTCCGGGACGTTAAAGGGTTCGATAATCAATTCGCCCAGGCGAAGGAACCCCTGACTGAAACGGCTGCGTTTTTTCCTGCTCTATGGCAGCAGAGCAGGAGCGTGGGCCGTATCATTCCGGCTGATCGCAGATACTATTATCAGGCGCACTTTACCTATCAGATCGCGGTTCATATGTATTCCTGTCAGATGCTTGATATTGTGACCAAGGCGTTTGATGGCTATTTGGAGGATCAGGATTCTCAGGCGTTTGCAGAAAACCTGAAACCCGCGCTGGCTGAAATTGAAAAGATTATTACTGAGGCCCATAAAGCGGAATACGGGATTTGGGATACCATGTTTATGCATGTTCGTTTGATGGATATCTGGCGGACCCGGTTGCTGCTCAAGCAAACGATTGCGGAAATTGAAGGGAAGCCGTACACCTCATCGTATCGTGGATACATGAATGGTTCGTTTTGGGGATCAGCCCAGGAGTATATGGAGCACGGCGAAGGCGTTTATCCGTATTTCTACAAACATTCAGGGCGGGGGCTGGAAGTGCTGGAGTCCGAGTAGTACTCCGGTCTGGTTTTACGAGGCATTACCTTAAAAGCATTTCCGAACAGCGCATTAATCCGGAAAGGTGCTCATACGAAATGCTGATTGTTGTAAGCATAGATGCAAGCCGTTTGACGAGTTGGGGGGGGCTCTAAATGCAGGATGTGCGTGGTTGGTTAATTTGTTCTAATACATGGATATTTATGGCAATCATATTTGTTGCTAAATGAATACTTTAGGAGTTGAGGTTGGAATGCTGAGTAATCCAAAGAAAAAACAGTTTTTTCAGAAACATGCAAAATCCAGTGCAGCCTTGGTCAGTTTGGGTATTCATGCCCTTTTAATTGTGGTTGCCCTTTCTTTTGTGGCTGTGACGGTGATTAAAAAGGAAGAACAGAGTTTTGAGGCCAAACCGGTAAACCGCCCGAAAATGCAGCTGAGAAAACTTCAGGTGCCGGTTAATATTAAAAAGAAACAGGTACAGAAACCGAAGCTGCGTAAGCGCATCGTTGTGCAACCCAAAATTAATCAGACCACGCCGGATATTAAAATGCCGGAAATTACCGGGGTGAAGGGCGGTTTGGGAAATGCCGGTGGCGATGGACTCGGTGGTGCCGGTACACTGGGATTCTCTATGCCGGAAATTGAGGTGTTCGGTGTAAAGAGTAAGGGCGAGAAGGTATTTATCATCCTCGATTCCTCCCCATGGATGATGTACGACGAAATGGGAGGGATTCCTGCTTATAAAGTGATTAAAGAAGAGTTGGTGACGATTCTCGGAAATCTGAATCCAACTGTACTGTTTAACATCGCTGTATTTGATAAAAATCAGGTGATCACCCGTTTTCCGGATTTGGTTTCTGCTTCTTCTTCCAATGTTGAAAAAGTGAAGGAATGGCTGGAAACCCTGAACGCTACCGCGGATCAATCATATGGTTTGAGAACGCTTGGAAAGGGAGGTGCCCGGGTGGACGGTGATCAAGCCAAATATGCGATCACACCGCTGCAGCGGACCAGTGATTGGAGTACAGCAGCTATGGTGGCGATGCAGCAACAGGCGGATACGGTCTTTGTGCTGACGCAGAGCTGGGGCTGGCAGTTCCATGAAGCGAAAGCGGCTAAGGAGTGGTCTCAGTCGAAGCGAGATGATTACGAGCGCAAAAAGAAGGAAGCGCATCAGAAACTTGAAGAAGATAATAAAAAACGTGTGGCTGAAGGACTGCCTCCACAGGTGCTGGTAGGCCATTCCCTGATCAATAAATATTTTCCCAACACTGAACATCCGCCACAGCCGCAACGGTATCACTATTCACCCAAAGAGATGTATGCCGGATTAACTGCCCAACGTAAGGCGAATAAGCCCGAAAGTATGATGACCAGTGGGTTGGGGCGTCGCAGCAGTAAAAAGGAAATGTATTCCGTAAACGTTATCATGTTTACGCCGGAAGATTACGATACCTCAAGTGATCCGAAGAAGCAGGAGAACTTTGTGCAGCTGACGCGCATTGCGGACGGAAGTTTTAAAACGCTGGCCGGTCTGGCTGCGATTCAGGATTCTGCAACCGGCGGCAGCAATTAGTTCGTTCTTCGCTCTGAAAGGAATGCACCCTTGCATTCCCTTTTAGGTATCATTGATCAATCTTCAGCAGGTAGGATGCCGAGTTTGAAGGCTTTGGTGATGGCGGCCGGCGCATTCTGGACTTCAAACTTTTCATAAATATGGCCCACATGCGTGGCCACAGTGGTTACACTGATATTCAGCTGATCCGCAATCTCTTTTTTAACGAGCCCTTCACTCAGCAGGGTGAGCGTCTGCAGTTCGCGCTCAGTGAGAAAAACTTTGACTTCCTTCTCCGGCAGTTTGGATTTCAGAGTGTTGAGGATAAATTTCGCGACCCCGGAATCGAGAGAAGCACCGCCCTGTACAACCGTCTGAATGCCGTCGGCAATTTCCTGCATACTGGAACTTTTCAGCAGATAACCCGAAGCGCCTTTGGTGATGGCCTTTAGTACGTCGGTTTCGCTGTCGGACTGGGTCAATATGACGATTTTGGATTCAGGACTGGTTTTGCGGAACTGGGCGAGGGCTTCGAGTCCGTCCATGCCCGGGAGCCTGAGATCGAGCAGAATGATGTCCGGGATGATGCGCTGGGACATATCGTGAAAACTGCGCAGTGCAATCTCGGCAGTACCGAATTGACCGCTTAGCTCAAAGTTTTCGTACCGCTTCATCGCAAAATTTATGACGTCCCGATATTCAGGATTATCTTCAACAAGCATGATTTTAATCTTTTTCATAATAGGGTTCCGCAACATCGGTTTATGTTCGTTTCGGCGGAATATCAACTGTGCCGATATTCCATTTTCCGGTCTTTAGTTTCAGTGTAATACAGGTGCCGCCATCAGCTCGCTGTTCGGCGGAAACCTTGCCTCGAAGCAGCCGTGCCCGTCGTTTGAGCGATGAGGGAATACCGTTTCCTTCGATTTGTTCCATGCCTCGGCCGTTATCACAAATGATGAGAATAATTGATTTTTCAGAAGCCACCAGCTCAGTGGTCACATTCGTTGCTCCTGAATGGCGGATGATGTTGGTGAGACATTCTTTATAGAACAGAAAGAGATCGATCCGTTTGCGGGGCTTGAGATCCTGTAGAAATTTTTCACCGGTGATGGAGATGTTGTGTTCGAGGTCGGCCAGCAGGCGATAGGACGCGCGCTTCATTTCTTCGACCAGATATTCACAGAGTCCATTGGCTTCAAGCATGTTCGTGCAAAGTTTGGTGGCTTCGCCGGTACGTTTGGTCAGGGCCCGGATGCAGCGCACCGTTTCGGTCAACGTTTCGGGTTCATTAACCACAGACTCAGCAATGCCGCTGAGCAGGCCGATGGCATGTAGATTCGCACCGAGCTCATCGTGCAGGTCGGCGGCAATGCGTTCACGTGTTCGGTAAATTGCACGTTGCCGAACCATTCGGTCCAGAACGATGATAATAACGATGCCGGCCGCCATCAGAACCACGAGCGAGCCAAGACGGTGCAGGTTGACTTTCTGCTTGGAATACCGCCGGTTCAGCTCCTCCACAACAAAGGGACGTTCGGTTTCAAGGTCGTGACGTCTTGATAATTCCTGCATCCACTCGCGAATGGGCAGGATTTGTCCGTAGAGGTTAAGGCCGTCCGTCAGTGATACCAGCGAGCGGTCGTGCGTGGCGGGTTCGAAATTGGTGTGAAAGAGTTTGCCCCGGGCCACATTTCGCCCGTTGGAAAACAGTTCAATTTCAGCAAAGCCGATTTGGTATCCGCTTGCTTTGGGTTCCGTTCCCAGGTAGGGCTCAATGGCAATAAGGCGTACATACCGGCAAATGGTTTGCGGGAAGTTGAGCATGATTATAGGACCTACTTCAAAGACGGAATCCTGCTCAAAAGAGAGCAATTGTGCCGCATCCGAAAAGTCCGCCTGATTGGCTCCTTCCAGTATCAGTTTTTTGGGGATTCCGAATGTGGCCGGTGTGGAGTGGGGGACGGTGTCGCTGAGGTCCGTGGCATGGAGGTGGAGACGGTTCAGTGGATATGGTTTTTCCAGGTCGATCGTGAGGATTGGTTTATCCACAATACCCGGTTTGCTCACAAATGCGATGCTCTGTTCCCCCTGAGACGCATCTAGGAGATAAGGGAGGAAGCCATCAACCGCAAAGCGGGCTTTACGGGCTTTACCCTCGCCGAATCCCTTGGAAGATGTGTTTACAGGCTTGCGCAGCGCGATATTTTCCTGACCATTAAATACAAGGATTTCCGCAAGTTCCAGGTCATATTCTCCATCCCACGCGCGAGCAGACAGTTTATCGGCTTCGACACGCAGCCACGATGCTGTTGCACTGCAGGAAATAACCACAGGAGCGATTCGGGGCAGTAGATAATCCGCTTCTGTAAAGGAGGAGATGACGGTGCCGTTTGTATCTGCCGCTGTGCCGGCAACGATCTTAAACTCGCGGGGAAATCCATCTGCCCGGAAACCGGTTTTGGTATCCCGCCAGATCGACGGCACCAGGACGACCTGATCGATGGGGGCGGCTTCACCCAGTTCAACCTGGATCCATTCTTTGGTATTATTTTCCTTATTCTTAAGCGAGCGGTACCCGACGGGGCCCACGCCGCCGCGCAGGCTGTAGTGTGCCAACTGTTCAATTTCAGCATCGATCGTTTTAAGACGTTTTTCGAGTTGAGCAAGTGATTGATGCTCCACGCCATACCGCGAGCCGTCCTTGTCCGTGGCCTGGACCATGCCGGCGGTCAGGGCAACAGCGGCGGAAACGCCGGCAAAGATGGCTGTGGTTCGAAACATGTTCATTTTATATACCACGAACAGCTGGTGAGTCGATATACGAATAAAAAAGTCCCCGCCGTATGGAGGCGGGGACTTCAGCGAAGGTCTCCGTGAGACCGCCCCTTAGTTGCCGATCACCCGGTAGAACATCTTAGGATCTGTCACGGCATTGGTCACGCCCATCGGGCCGTCGATGCCGGGGATGTCGGTCTGGCCGACCACATTGCTCCAACCCGGAGGGAAAACCAGATCGTTGTCTGCCTGCACAGTATAGCTGGCCAAGGCGGATCCGTCCCAGCCGAATACCATACTGCCATCGGCAACGCCGATGGTGATATCACCGATTTCCGGTACCGGACCTTTGTCTACGATAAGGGTTCCCGAACTGGTGGCATCGAAGGCATCTGGATAGGTGGAGATGAGGGTGGCTGCGGAATAGGTATTGGCATCCAGTTCATCGCCATTGATGTTTGCGGCACCAACCGTGATGGTCTGGTCGAGTAGGACCATGCCCCCATTGGTGACGGTCAGAGAGGCATTCGTGTTGCTGTAATCCGAATCGAAATCCAGATAAGCCCAGTCATCAACAAGGAAGCTGCTGGTGCCGAATCCAACCCCTTTCAGGTATCCATCCTGAACGTGCCACAAGCCATCGAACGTATTGAGAGGATTTGAGAGCGTGTATCCGGAAGTTTTGAATGCATTGGTATTCCAATTGCCGTTTCTGTTGAGTTCAATGGTGTGAATGCTTTCACCAACGGTCAACAGAGATTGGATGTCGCAGGTGCGGCCCTCAAACCCGAAGTCCAAGGTGAACGAACCTGATCCCTTCAGTTCAATATCTCCGTCCAATACTTTGATGCCACCTGTGGCTAGGGAAATCGCGCAACCCGCAGTCATCGTCATGTTAGAGATCGTCCCTGTTCCGGTGTGCCTTTGCAAAAGACTAGAACCATTATCGAGCGTTAGCGACTTACCCGGGAATGTAGGGTTGGAGTAATTGGGTGTACGCGTTCCCGCCCCTAGGTTGTTGATATAGTGGAAGTTGGTTGATGCGGCTTCACCATTTGACCATTTGTTGGTCGTTTCCCAACTCTCATTGCCAGAGTGTCCTTCGGTTTGTGTAATAATTTCCGCCCCAACGGCGAGAAGAGCACCATCGGAGGATGCTGGGTCGAAGGCTCCGCCATAAATTGGATGTGCTTTCAGGTCCCCGCCAAAGTAGAGGCCATCCGCAAGGGTTTCGCCCCAGATGGTGGCGGAGCCGACGGTCACGATCTGGTCGAGCAGGATCATGCCGCTTTGAGTGGAATTGGTCGGGTTGGCCTCGATCGTTAGGCTTGCGCTGCTGTTGTTGTAGTCGGCATCGAAGTCCAGATAGCCCATGTCGGTGATGAGGAAGCTTCCGGCCCCGAAGTTTTCGCCTTTCAAGAGGCCTTCTTGGACAACCCAAACCCCGTTGAAATCATTGAGCAGGCCGCTCATGATGTAGCCAGCCGTCAGGGCCTGGGCCGTATTGGTCGGTGCAGTTTGTCCAATCTGAATAATGATGTTGGTCACCGTTGTATCCGCATCGATGAGTGAGGAAATAGTGGTCATTCTACCGGGGAACTGTGCATCCAGAACAACCGATCCGGATCCTTTCAGATTCAGTCCACCGGCAATCGTTGGAGCAGAAGGTCCACCGCTGCTGATGGAAGATCCTACCCAGATATTGAAATTATCTATGGTCCAGGGGCCGTTGCTTTTAATGGTCAGTTTGGCGCTGTTGGTCAGCGTTAACGAGTTCCCTCCGAAGCTTCCGCTACCCGAACCCGGAGTGCGGGTGCCCCAGCCTGCTCCTGCATTAACATAGTCGTTGCTGAAGATGGGTGCCAGTCCGTTGTCCCAGTAGGAAGGATCATTCCAGTCTGTCCCGGACGGCATGTCAGCGGTCTGGTAGATGGTGTCGCCGACGATGACCGGCGGGGTGTAGGAAATCGTTAGGGTACTTGCGTCGGAGGAGCCGGTAAAAGCGGCTCCATAGACGGGGTTGGCCTTGAGTTCGGCACCGGTGTAGGTGTTGTTGGTGAGTGTGATGCCCCAGATTTGTGCCGAATAGACCTCCACATTCTGATCAAGCAGGAACTCACCGCCGGAAGAAATCGTGATGTCTGCATTCATGTTTACAAAGTCGGCATCAAAGTCGAGGCGTCCACTGCCGCCAACGATGAAGCCCGACGCCTGTCCAAACCCTGCGCCATTGAGGGTGCCGCTTGCAACATCCCATACCCCGGTAAAGGTGTTGGCGGAATTGGTAAACGTCACAACGTTTGCCTCGTTTCCGACGATTTCGAATTCGGAAAAGGTGTTGTCTGATTCCAGCAGCGATCCGATAAAAATCGGGCGGCCAGCGTACTGTGTAGTATCCAGCGTAATAGCGCCGCTACCGTTGAGCGTACCTTCCATCTTTCCGGTGCTGCTGCCATTCGCCATTGTGGATCCATCTTCCATGACCAGGTTTACTGTCACGGAGGAGCTGCTTCCATGCTTAAATTGAAGCTGTCGGCCGGATTTGATCGTAAGCAGGTCCCCTAGGAAATTCGCGCCATCGCTTGGTGTTCTGGTGCCGCCGACATCATTGATATAGGTGTTTCCGCTGGACGGTGTATTGGTCACCGTATGGGTTGCATTGGTCCAGTATGCTTCGTTCCAGTGCTCTCCGGGATTCATTGATCGGGTTTGGTAGAATTCTGCCGCTTGTGCCGCCAGGCCGAATGCCAGGACGGTGCTCCATGTGCCGACGCGCAGGATGTGTTTCAGTGATCGTGATTGCTTCATTTGTATCTCCTCGTGCTGGGGTTCCCTGTATATTGACGTGCTCTCCGGCGCATAAGATGCCTCCGAAGCCTTGCGCCACCTTTTGCAACGGTCTTTAATTGTAGCCGAAAATGAAAGTTTTCATATCCTACGTTTATAGGAGGCCTGAATCATCACTATGTTCGATTGTATGTAGTCCAGCCTTCAGGCTGTTCTCTGGAAAGGCAGGCTGAAATCTGTACTACATACTCACCCAACCCGGTGGAGCCGGAACCAGGTTTAACAGATGATGGGAAGTGAATAGCGACCAATTTCGCAAAGGCCGCAAAGATGTAATCCCTTACTTTTGTTGACTTTGCGGCCTTGGTGTTAAAAATCCGTCGCAAACATGATGGGATTTGAATAGAGAGGGACTAAATAGTGAGCGGATCACCGGGTCGTAAATGATTCGGGCCGGAGGGAGTGGTATTAATCGTTTGAGACGGGGGCGGGGGCAGCATCTCCTCTGTTTGCAGGATTACTAAAAGATGAACCTATGTTATATTGTTTGGTCAATAGATCGAATATACAGCCATTGTGTTCGGAAAAGAGGAAATACGCGTATGATAAAACACTTTCTACATGTTCAGTTGCTGTTTTGGGCCGGCTTGGCGGTTTTGCCCTGCCATGGCGCTTCGGAACTCACATTTGATGCTTCCGCCAAACCGGTCACGCTGGTCCTGGGCGATCATGATGTGCACGAATCCAATGCTTCGGCGGGTTTTCACCTTCGCTATTTTGATGGCGAGGACATTACGGACACCCTCCTCACCGATATCTCGACCTCGGGAAATGAGATCACTGTCTCGCATCCCGCCGGATCACCGAGTTTTACTTTCCGTATCGATTCCTATGATAAGCATCTGGCAATCCACTTGACCGATGTGCAGGGCATCGGCGCAAATGACCGCAACTGGGGGATTAACCTGTACCTTAAATCCAGTGGCGATGTCGGCCATTTTTCGCTCAGTAATATTGCGGACAGCACATCAGGCTGGAGCCCATACGGTGTCGGCACAACGATTAAAATGGAATGGCGCTGGCTTTGGGGCTCCCTGCATGACGGGCGGCTCGGTGGGTTTGTCTTATATGACGGGACGCTGAGTGGAAGCGAACTGGATGCGGCCCTGGCCGAAGTCTGGTCCGAACAGAATGCAGCCGGGACCATGGTTCGTCCAGCCGGATATACGAGCTGGACCACGAACGACGTGCTGGCCTGGGTTGATGCCTATGCGGCGCAGAATAACGATATGAGTGAGGTGCAACTGGAGGCGTCCTCACTGACAGAGCTCTACAATCTGACGGACTCCTATGTGATTCCCAACAACATCAAGAGGGTCAAGCTGCATACCGAAACCTGGCGGGGTGAATACTGGCCCAATTATAATTCGCGGGTTCATGTGAATACCGATGTATTTCCCGCCGGCAAGGCGGATCTGCTGGCTTATGCCAATCATCTTCGGACGAATGGGGTGTACCTGCGGCTTCACAGTGTCAGCTGTGGTATCGGAAAGAACGACCCGGATTATATCGTCGGAGGTGTAGATGACCGTCTGGCTTCCTGGGGCGCCGGAATCCTTGAGGAAGCGGTCGATGCGTCGGCATCCACAATTCGTTTCCGTCCGGATTCGGGCGAGACCATTCCGCTGCTTGGTGAACACGGCCTCGCTCACACTCCTGCTAATATATACTACAATTATTTCAGAATCGGCGATGAGATTATTAGGGTGGGCTCATTCAGTCGCACGGATGATGACGTCTGGATTCTCGAAAACTGCACACGCGGGTTTGAGGGTACGGATGCTGCGGCACATGCTGCTGCTGACGAAATGCTGGGTCTGTACTGTGCCTATGGTCAGAACTATATTCCGGAATACGATCTTGATCAGGCAAACAGCCTGATGGATGAGTTGGCCCTGGAATATGCGACATTCGCCAATGATCTTCAGCTGGGGCATCTACATTTTGACGGCCCGGAAATTCATGCGATCGATTTCTGGACGAACCGGGAGCTGTTCAATCGCATTTACAGCTATGTGGATCATCCCACCACGTCCAGCCGGGTGGGGCAAAGTATTTCCGCCCACTTCGAACAGAAATTCAGTTCCGTCAAGGACGACCTGAGCTACAGCTATTTCCCGATTGAAGTCGGCATCCGTTTGGAATATCTCAGTCGTCCTGCACTGGCAACCAGCATGCTCGACACCCACTTCCACGCTGCTGAGGGTGTGCTGCTGAATGGCCGACGGGTGACTTTGGGTTGTCCGCAGAGCGGTTATGGAGTGAGCGAGGAACTCCTTGCTTCGCATGGCCTTAGCGACGACGTACTTCAGCTTCTCCAGTACTGGCTTGAGATCGCCCCGGTGCTGGAAGATGCTGATGTCGCCTACATTGACAGTATGATGACCAAGGTCGGCGGACACTACCAAAGCGAAGATGTGCTGGTGCTCGGCAAAGACAGCAATGGCGACTACATCTTTACGCCTCACCGCATCATGGGCCGCACTTCGGGAGAGGACGAGTTTTATCAGATTGAGCAGGAGTGGGGGGCGGTGCCGCGCTTTCAGGAGATAACCTCCGGCACAACGATGGAGCTGTACAATCCTTACAGCACACAGGAGCCGCAGGTGGTGATCCGGGTCGTGGAAACCTCCACGACGTTGGAAGATCCGCTGATCACGGTGAACGGTACCGGAACCCTGTCTGTTTCGGGGGATGTTGAACCCGGCGAATACCTGAAGTTTGCCGGCGGAAGTTCAGTGAATGTGTATGACAACAACTGGAACCTGGACCGTACCCTGCCGGTTTCAGCGACCAGCTTCTCGGTCAATAACGGTGCCAATACGGTGACTACGGCGGCGGGCAGCGGATCCGGCACACCGGATCTCAATGTGCAGTATATTACATTGGGCACCGAGTACGTTCTGGAATCCAACAACAATCTGTAAGGATAGAATCATATGAAAATTATACATATATTACTGGTTCTCCTGGCAGGTGTGGCGACGAGCCGGGCGGCAACCCTTTACTATCAGGATTTCAACGTCAGCAGTCCGGTGTCCGATCAGTCCGGGAATAATCCGATTTTGGATAATACCCCGGTGACGACGATGGCAGTCGGTGAAGTCATCAGCGGCGGCAGTTCCGGCGAACAATCTACAAATGGTGATTACACCATCACCATCAATACGGTCAATGCACAGAGCGATTATTACATCTTCAACGAAACGGGTGATCGGGGGTTTAAATACGACGATGGGCAGTATACCTTTGAGTCAGGAATCATTTCGTTTATGGATGGCAGTATTACCTATACCGGAACGATTAAACTGAAGAGTGTTTGTAACGTCGGCGATGAGTTTTTCAGTATTAATTCAGTTGAGCTTGTTCAGGATGACACGACCGGCGAGGTTTATGTTGATATTTATTTTAACTATTTCGCGGATACAGAGCCCGGACAGACGGACAGCCTTTTTCTGACGCTTAACTTCGGGATCAATGACACCTCCAACCTGCAAATCGAAGAGCTGATCGGGGTTGAACTGGGCGGGAATACAACCGGTGCGGGGGGGTACCGACACAATTTGGTGGAACTGCTTGAACCTTCCTCCATCGAGGCGGAAGCCATGACACTGGACGGATTCATCATTGAGCCGCAGTCGGTTGCGTCGAATGGGCAGGTGATCGTACTTGCTGGAGACGCCGGAACAGCATCAGGGACACTCGCGCTCTTGGGTTCCGGATTCTATGATATCCAGACTGTGTACTTTGACGAGAATGACGGTGAAGCGGTTTATAAACTCTATATCGATGGTGAGTTGATAGATGCCTGGTCAGCCAGCCGCAACATGGGAAGCCCGGATCCGGATTCCGGAAACCTTGTGACGCATCAAACCCGAAAGGTTTCTATCAGTTCAGGCCAGTCCCTTGAACTGCTCGCGTATTCAGACAGTGGGGAACCCTGCCGGGTGGACCGTGTTGCCTTTGAGCCTTCATCGAAGGAAGCGGTCGAGCATTCCATGACCTGGAATACGAGCGGCATAATTTCCAGCCTGCAGCTCGGCGGAGTGGAACAGCTCAGTGCTCAAACGGGGCTGGCCCAGTTACGCATCTTCAACGGTGACGATATGAAGAGCTGGAATATGATCTATGGAACCGAGCGGGACGGCATTGTGGAGGTTATCGAAGAGTCTTGGGACGACGTGAAAATGTATTTTTGTATGGAGGAATACGATCACCATCTTCTTTTCCGCCTGATCGGAGTGGAGCAGTTGCCGCTTTATGACAACTCCCTGAATATCCGGGTAACCATGCCGGTGTCAAACACGGTGAATGTGGTGACCCTCGACGAATGGGCCAAGGCGACCGTGTCCGATACGCAGTTGCGGTTTGACTGGACGAAACTGGGCGAACGCAACCGTTTCCCCGGCGGCGTATTCGCACTTTATGCAGATGGAACACCTGCGGAAAACAGTGCGGCAGTTTCTGAGATTGAAGCACTCCATGGAAATATTCCGGTGGCCGAAGATCGTCTGGTTGCCCATTGGCCTATGGATGACGGCAGTGGAACGGAGGTTGCCGATGCCTCGGGCTATGGGTTTGATGCTGCCTTGTCCGGCGGAGTCTGGACCAGTGGCCGCATGGGCGGCGCGCTGGAGTTCAACGGAAGTATCTCTTCGGATACAGTCACCATTCCTGCAAACGTCTTTGGTTCGGTAAGTAATGAAGTCACGATCTCAATGTGGGTCAAGGGCGATCCGGATCAACAGCCCCGGCAGGATTCAGTATTCTATGCAGAGGATTCGGAGGGCCACCGGATTCTGAACATTCATCTGCCCTGGAGTTCATCGGTGGTCTATTGGGATGCAGGCAACAGCAGCGGTTATGACAGGATTCAAACCAATGCTTCCCCGGCGGAATTTGAGGGCGAATGGAATCACTGGGTATTCACCAAGGATGCTGATGCCGGTATCATGAAAATCTACCTGAACGGTTCATTGTGGCATTCCGGATCGGAAAATACCCGGTCGCTTTCCACCGTTACCGAAGCCCGGTTCGGCAGCGGGATTGACGGCAACTATTATGAAGGCTCGCTGGACGATGTGCGTGTCTATAACCATGCACTCACGGATGGCGAGGTGTCGGCACTCTATTACAGTTACGGCGGTTATTCCGCCTGGGCCGCAGGCTACGGACTGATCGGTGACGATGCGTTGCTTACCGCCGATGTGGAGAACGGCGGAATTGGCGATGGTTTCAACAACCTGATGGAATATGCACTTGGTATGAATCCGACCCACTCGGATACGGATTCAGGTGTAACGGCTAAACCGGTGGTTGCAGGAGGAACGAACTGGTTTGAGCTGGTTCATCACCGTCGGACGGACTATATCGACCAGGGGCTGCAATATCTGTTGATCGATTCAACAAACCTTGTCGTTTCGGTTTCCACCACCAATATGCAGGATCAAATTCTCATAGGTCCCGCGGTCGATGGCTACGAACCCGTAACCAATCGCTACGCGACGGACGTGCCGGAAAAATTTATCCAGCTTAAGATACGGCATGAGTGAGCGGAAGGTACAAGGTTCCTTCATGTTCAACTCGATGCACGAGAGATAACCTCAATAAGGAAGATATCATGCCTGAATATTCCCGCCTGAATCGGAAACAGTTTATCGTTATGGCCGCCACGACTGTTGGCGGGGTATTGGCGCGCGCCGAAGAAACGGCAGCATCGCGGATTGTCTCGCTGAAGGACGCGCACAAGGGAACGCTGGAAATTGATTTAAGGATCATGAAGCAATACGTTGATCAACCGCAGGCGGTGCTTGATTTTTATACCGGCTGCCGGGCGGCGCTGACGGGACCGAATCCGGAGGTGGCGCTGGCAGCGCACTGTCGAAAAAGCAACCGCGCGAAGCTGGGCGGGCCGATGCTGGGCGATATTACATCTGCCGGCGTTTCGGTTTGGCTGCATCTGCCCGAGCCGGTTTCTGTTGCGATTAAAATGGGGCCTAAATCAGGAGAAACGGTTAAAACGTTTAAATCGGAAACGCCCGGGCGAATTCAATCGGTACGTTGTACGGGACTTGTTCCGGACACACTTTATACCTACACCGTGATGGATGCAAAGGGCCGCGCGCTCGGAGGGGGCGACTTTATGACGCCTCCGGAATCGCTTTCAGAAGAGCCGTTTAAGATCGCCTTTGGAACCTGTTTTCATAAAGTCGGGCTGTACCGTCCGGAGCTGATGCAGTTGGTGCAGGATCGGGACAACCGCGCGATGCTGGTGCTCGGCGATTCTGCTGTGGATGGACGTAAGTGCGATTTTAGTTTGATTAACGCTGACTACCAATTGCGCAACCTCTCGGCTCCATGGCAGCAGTTGACCGCGAATATTCCGGTTTTTGCCTCCTGGGATGATCACGACTATTGGGGCAACGATACGTCCGGAACACACGCGAACAGTAAAAATCCGATCGATGTCGACGGATTGCGCAAAAGCTGGAAAACCCACTGGAACAATCCGGATCGCGATGCGGAACGAAACGGAATCTATTTTCAGACTAAAATCGGGCCGGTGCATTTTATCGCGCTGGATACGCGCTCCTGCCGAATCAATGAACAGCGGGGACAGCTGAATTCATTCCTTGGTGAAGAGCAGATGGACTGGCTGAAACAGCAGATCAGCGAGTCGACCTCTCCCTATATTCTGCTCAGCAGCGGTACGATGTGGAGCGACTATATCTCGGACGGAAAAGACAGCTGGGGAACGTGGGATACGGAAGGTCGGGAAGAGATTTTCAAGATGATCGACGCCAAGAAGGATTCGCAGGTGATCCTGCTTTCCGGCGACCGGCACGGCGCACGCGGCTTTGCCATTCCAAGGCCTGGAAATAAAAAGATCTACGAGTTTGAGGCCGCAACACTGGGCGGTGTTCCGGGGCCGGGCGCATTCGGAGAAGACCGGAGTGCTCAGCTGTTTGGACTGCCCAGTAGGTCATGGGCCTTTGGTGAATTTTCCTTTCGTGCGGTCGACGGCGTTCCGCGGGCGACTTTCCGGTTGATCAATGAGCGCGGTGAAGAGCTGGAAACGATTGAGCTGGAGTCCTAGCTGCAGTGGCCGCCGCTCAGCGGCTCTCGTACTCGACGGACTGTGCTCGGATGGGCAACGGTTTTATCCGGAAACCAGTCAGCTTTGCTTAGGCAGATCCAGTGGTTTGCCGCGGACAAAGAAGCGACACATTCCTGAGTAAAAAGCATGTGCTCTTCCCTCATGTAAGCGGAGAATGGAATGAGGCTCCCCGCTGCAAGCAGATGGGGAAAGTAAATGAGCGCGAAGAGCAATCATTTTTTTTCCGCCGCTCGGCTGAAAGACATCGTCCCAGAGCCATTTCAGCCCTGCAATTCAAACGCAGCAAGCTGCGGGATATTAATCCCAATGCTTCGCAATAAAAAACCGGCCGGAGTACTCCGGCCGGTTTAATGTTATTTTATCTGTTGCAAAACTCAGTCCAGTTCTGCTTCGACCTTATAGAACATATTCGGATCAGCAGATGTATCGTTCGTAATGGCTACAGGACCGTTTACGCCGACAATGTTGGTGACCGTGAAGGGCCATGCCGGATCAAGAACGAGATTGTCGTCGGCCAGTATGGTGTAGCTTACATAGTTGGTCGCGACAAAACCGATAACGAGGTCAGATCCACTGGTGGTGTACTCAATATCACCAATTTCCGGAATGTCAGGAATGAAGGTGACTTTCAGAACAGCTGTGTCGGAGCTGGCCGCATCGAATGCGTCACCAAAGGTGGATTTCAGGTAGGCCCCTGTATATTCACCTGCATCAAGCTGTGTTCCCCAAATAGTGGCCTTGCTTACGGTCATGTCGTATTCCAGCAGCATCTGGCCACCGGTTGCGGAATTTGTGGGATTCACATCAATCGTCAGGTCTGCCGTTTCGTTGGAATAGGCCGCGCCGATGGAGAGGTATCCTGTTTCCTTAACGTGGAAACTTCCCAGGCCAAGGCCGGGGCCACTGAGGTAGCCTTTATCAACAACCCAGGTGCCGGTAAAGGTGTTGCCCGTGTCGGTGAGGGTTGTTCCTGTGGCATTTCTCTCGCTATCCTCATATGCGTTGGAGCAGGTAATTACAATGCTGGTTACAGTGCTGTCCACGGTGACTGGCGAGAGGATGGTCAGTGTTCTTCCATCATCCTGTGTGTCGAAGGTGAATGAACCAGAACCTTTTACGGTCAGATCTCCATCAAGTTGATTTCCGGTCACCGCAACGATTTCGGTTCCTGCATACATCGTTAGATTCGAGATGGTGGCTGTGCCGGCGTGTCTGAACTTGAGATAGCCATTGTCGATGATGGTAAAGGAAAGGCCGGGGAATACCGGATTGGAAACGTTGGGAGAGCGGGCTTCATAGTTGCCGTTAATATAGGCGAACAGGTTGGTCGGAGCCATATTGTTGTCCCATGTGGTTGGATCTGTCCAGCCGGGGCCTGTCGGTTGATTTCCGGTCTGGTATACCGGGAGGGCAATAGAGGCACCCACAGCCAGAACGGCGACATCACTGGTATCTTCGTGAATCACTGCTCCGTAGGTCGCTTTCAGGTCAGCGCCGCTATAAGAGCCTTCGGGAAGGCTTACCCCGCCGAGTGTCGCCGAGCCGACCTGAACATTGCTATCCAGCAACAGCATGCCATTCTGTGCTGCATTGGTCGGATTGGCCTCAACCCTAAGGTCGGCCGAGGCGTTGATGTAGCTGTAGTCAAAGTCGAGGACACCCATATCCGTGACCAGGAAGCTTCCGTTACCGAAGTTATTTCCCTTCAATAGGCCGGCTTCGACGATCCAAAGACCAGCGAAGTCGTTGAGTGCGCTGTTGATGGCAAACCCAGCAGTCATGGCCTGTGTTGTATTGGTCGGTGAAGTTTCGCCAATATTTATCACAATATTGGAAATGGTGGGGTCGGCATACATCAGCGAAGAGATCGTGCACATCCGGCCGAACGCTCCTGCATTGAGATCAACTGATCCGGTTCCTTTCAGGTTCAGTGCACCTCCCAGAGCGGATGAGCTACCGCCGGCAAGCCGGATTGAACTGCCTGCCCAGATGTATAGGTTATCAACCGTCCAGGGGCCGTTGTTTTTGATGGCAAAATTGGCGCCGTTGGTCATGGTCAGGGAGTGGCCTCCAAAGGTGTCCGAGCCCGACGCCGGTGTACGGGTGTCCCACGCGATTTCGTTTACACTGGTGGGGTTGAAGTTGTTGTTAATGTAGTCATTGGTAGCAATCAGGGCCAGGCCGTTATCCCAGAAGTTGGTGTCGTTCCAGCCATCTGTTGCTACAGCACTCATGTTGGCAATCTGATAGATCGTGTCGCCTACCACGACCTGCGGAGTATAATGCACCGTCAGCGTGCTGTCGTCGGAGGATCCGACAAAAGCGGTTCCAAAGGTTGGATCTGCCTTCAACTCTGCGCCAGTGTAGCCGCCCGTCTTGTTGGTCAGGGCGATTCCCCAGATAGAGGCTGAGAAAACTTCAACATCCTGGTCCAGGATAAAGTTGCCGCCGGAAGAAATCGAGATATCAGCGCTGGTGTTTGTAAAGCCGGCATCGAAATCCAGCGTGCTGGTTCCGCCGACAATAAAGGCGGAAGCCTGTCCCAGCCCTTCACCTTTCAACGTGGCGGATGCCACATTCCATATACCTGTATACGTGTTGGCGGAGTTGGCTACCGTTAAGATACTTTCGCCGAGTACTGTGATGGATGAGAGGGTATTGGGCTCGATCAGTGAGTTAATCGTAATATTTCGGGTCTGGCCGGAAACCATGTCAATGGTGAGGCTTCCATCTCCAGTGATCGTGCCGTCAAGACCACCGCCTCCACCGCCATGGGTCATCCGGCTTCCATCTTCAAAAATCAGGTTCACCGTTGCGGTGCCACCGTGTTTCATCTGAAATCGTGAGCCATTGGTTATGGTGAGGGAATCTCCGCCGAAAACCGGGTCGTTACCGGTGGGAGAGCGTGTGTCATTGCCTGTTGCATTAAAATAATCATTTCCGGCAGAAGGGGACTCTGCGTTATCCCAAAAATTAGACATCTCCCAGTTGGTATTTATTGGCATGTTTGCAGTTTGATATATGTCTGCGGCCTGAGCTCCAAGGCCGAAGGCCAGGGCTGTGCTCCATGCGCCAATGCGCAGGAGTTGATGTGCTGAGCGTGATTGTTTCATAACGATCTCCTCGTGTTATTTTCTCTTTTTTTGCCGTAAAATCCCAGCACACGTGTGCAAGAGACCATTCGACACTTTTTCCAGATAAGTACTAAGATATCAGGGAATTACGGTTTTTACATCCTACGTTTGGAGGATGAAGTCGCTTTAATCATTTAAGAATAGGTTGAAACTCCGAGTTTTATTCAGGTTGTGGCGACGGAATGATGAGGTTCCGCTGTAATGCCGTCTTCTACAGCGGTTATGCGGTTCGAAGGAGTACGATAGGTCTTTATGCTCCTCCAAACATAGGATTTCCAATCTTTGAACACCTGTTATAAGTGTTGGTCAATAGGGGCATATTGCAACAAGGTTGAAAGCAAAAGAGAGGGAATCAAAATGATGTATAAATGTAAGCCTATCCTGTTGTGGGGGCTGCTCACCGGCGTATGTATGGGAACTCACGCCGCCACCGTTTATCAAACTGTAGCCATGCCGGCTGGAGGTCCGGATTGGCATACGGTCGGTTACTGGTCCGATACGGCCGTTCCAAGCTCTGGAAATATTTACATCAATGATACCGGAGGAGACACGCGCACCCCGACATCCGGCGGAATGTTTGGCGGTGATTCGCTCACGATCCGGGATTCGTCTGAGTTTAAACTCAAGAATGGAAGCAGCACCATTTCAGTGAATCTCATTATGGAAGACGGCACCTCAATTATAAACGGAGGAGGCGGTACAGCTACGGTCGGCGGTACCCTGACGGGGTCAGGGAGCATTCATCTGAGCAATGACGGCTTTTCCAACAGAACAGTGGAACTGAATTCACAACTGCTATCGGGTAATTCGATTACCTCTTTTCAAATTACGGACGGCACCGTTCGCATTACAGATGCTTTAAATGCGTTTTTCGGTCTGTGGGATGTGCAGGGCGGTCGTTTGGAGGGGAGGGGCTTCGGCACCGGCAGTTTTGATGTCGGGGCATCAGGAACACTTGCGTTTGCCGGTGATTTTTCCAGTTCTTCAAGTACGCTGGATTGCCAGGGTGTTTTATCGCTGGAGCATGCTCTGACCTTTAATGCAGCCACCATTCGGGGAACAGCATTGGATGCGGGAATATACACGGCATCAGATCTGATTACTGCGCTGGGAATCGATGTGTCGGCCCTGGAAAACGGCCTTGCTTCCGCCGGTTCGATTACGGTCTTAAACGGAACCGTAAATTCAGAGCTCACCTTTGACTTCAATGGAGAACCCGCAACACTGATCCTTAACGGGGTCGACCGGCTTGATACGCATTCATCCGACGGGTTTTATCTCCGCCACTTTGACGGGAAGAACTATTCTTCCACTAAAATGGAACATGTTGTTACTGCCGGGGACACGCTGACGATTTCGGAATCCGGTGGGCTGCCGCGCTTCACAGTGCGCATTGATGCGTATGACCGGTATGTTTCGATTCATCTGATTAATGTTGAAGGGATTCCTGAAGAGGAGCTGCAGGCCTATGGATTTTATCTGAAACTCTACAGCAATGCGTCCATCGGTTTTAAAGATCTGGATGATGTCATCTACTCCACCGGCAGCGATCCGGTCTATTTCCGCTGGCAGTATCTTTGGGGGCAGACGCTGGACGGCAAACGGGGTGGTGTGGCGATTTATGACGGAGCGCTCGACGGTGCTGAGCTCGACAACTGTCTGGCATCCATCTGGGCCAATGAAAACCTGCCGCATCCGGCAGGGTTCACAACCTGGACCGAAACGGATGTTTTGAACTGGGTCGAACACTATCGCACCAATATTGTGGATCTCAATGAGGTGATTCTTGAAGCGGATTCCGAGGCGGAGCTCTACAGCCTGACTGATACCATCGTTTTCCCGAACAATGCGAAGCGGGTATATCTGCATTGCCGTACCTGGCGCGGCGAATACTGGCCGAAATATAACGGACAGACCCATGTGAATACGGATGTATTTCCTAATGGTGAAAGCGATCTGAAAGCCTATGCGGATTATCTTGCCGCACAAGGGGTGAAGCTGCGGCTGCATATGGTCAGTTTCGGCATCGGAAAACACGATCCGGATTATGTGGTAGGCACGGTGGACCGCCGGTTGGCAAGCTGGGGTCGTGGTACGCTGGAGAACGCGGTGGATAGCACTGAAACCCGTCTGCTTTTCCGTCCGGAGCCCGGCACAGTGCCTCCGCTGTTGGGGCAGGGCATTGCCCATGCGCACGGGATCTCATTTTATAACTATTTCCGGATCGGCGAAGAGATTGTGCGGGCCGGCCGGATCAGCCGTACAGAAGAGGGTGTATGGGTGCTGGAGGACTGCACGCGCGGTTTTGAGGGCACGGATGCATTTTCACATGGTGCGGGAGAGGAAACGGTCGGACTCTTCTGCTCCTACGGTCAGAACTATATTCCCGAATATGATCTGGGCCAGACCAACAGCCTGATGGAGGAAATGGTGCTGGAATATACTCGGATGGCGAATAACCTCGAACTGGGCCACATGCATTTCGACGGGCCGGAGATTCACCGCACCTTGCCCTGGATTGAACGGGAACTGCTGAATTTTTACTACAGCCAAATGACCGTTCCGGGCTCTTCGTCTCGGGT
Source organism: Pontiellaceae bacterium B12219 (assembly GCA_029432795.1). Classification (GTDB taxonomy): domain Bacteria; phylum Verrucomicrobiota; class Kiritimatiellia; order Kiritimatiellales; family Pontiellaceae; genus Pontiella. The sequence continues at coordinate 8,633 of JARNMJ010000014.1, read as the reverse complement.
CGGTAAAAGTATTGCCGCCAATTTTGAGCAGGACTTCAGCGGTATCCGGGACGATCTTTCGCTGAGCTATTTTGCGATGAACATTGATATCCGCACGGATGAACTGCACAGCTCTTATCTGGCAACCAGCCGGCTGGACACCCATTTCCATGTGCATGAAAGCATTATGGTGAATGGATTCCGCCCGTTTTTCATGGTGCCGATGAGCGGCCGGGGAATTTCCCGGCAGGTCATGGAGGATCATGGTCTTTTTGATGAAATGAATAGTTTGTTTGGCGACTGGATTAAACTGGCTCCGATGTTTCATGACGACGATGTGGCCTATGTCGATTCTTTCATGTGGAAGAACGGGGGGCATTATGAGAGCGAAGAAGCCCTGGTGTTGAGTACCAATGCCCTGGGAAAATATGTCTGGACCCCGCATCATGTGATGGGCCGGACCGACGGATCCGATCTTCCCTTTTATATTGAACAGGAAAAAGGAACGCATGCCCGTAAGCAGACGATTACTGCCGGAACCACGCTGACACTCAATAATCCTGAAGCAGCGCAGGCTCTGAATTTTGTGATCCGTGTAGATCATGAAGGCAGTGCTTCGCTCAGTAACCCGACGATATCGCTGGGCAGTGGTGGATCGCTGGCGGTTACAGGCACCGTTGGCCCGGGGGAATATCTGGAATATTACGGTGGTTCCACGGCACAGCACTATGACAACAACTGGAACCTGCTCGGTACTCTGCCGGTTGTGAACACGTCTTTCTCGGTCGCGGGCGGTGCGAATGCCGTGACGGTGAGTGGCGGGGGCAGTGCAATGCTGGAGACTCAGTTTATCGTGCTTGGTCCTGAATATGTGCTCAAAACCAACGATAATCTTTAAGAGGAAAAACAATGATTGCATTGAAAAACATAAACGTATTCGGAGTGGTTACGGTTTTTGCTCTGTTCATGGCCTCGACCGCAGAGGCCGCCTTTCATGAAGCTGAGGATGCGGTGATTGCGCACGGCAGTATAAGTGCTGACGCTTCCGCATCGGGCGGAAGTTATGTGGACGGAAACGGGAGTTTTAATCTGACCTGGAATATTGATACACACGCCGGAGCCAAACTGCTGACGTTCAGTCTGTCGGTGCCCAGTACCGGTGCCGGAACACGATCGATGGGGGTCTTTGTGAATGGGACTCAGGTCGGGGTGGTTTCGAGTATATCCACTGTCTGGGAGGAGATCACGGTTGAGGCGGCCATGGTGGACGGGATTAATACGCTTGAGCTTCGGGATACGGAAGGTACGGCCGAGCCGGATGTGGATTATGTATTCATTTCCGACGTGACCACCTTCAGCTTTGAAGCTGAGGATGCGGTCTACCTGAATGGCGGTGTTAAAACGAATGCCGCAGCGTCCGGGGGTGAATACCTCGATGGAAATGAAAACTTTAATGTGACATGGAACGTGGATGCTGCGGGCGGGGATTACATTTTGTCTTTCGGAGTTAAAGTTCCGAGCGGTGACCGCACGATGGGTGTGTTTGTGAACAGCAATCAGGTCGGCACGGTGAATTCGGTTTCGACAAGCTGGGAGGAGGTGGCGGTGGAGTCCGTACTTCTTGACGGTCTCAACACCATTGAATTACGGGATTCTGAAGGTACGACTGAGCTGGATGTCGATTACATTCATATCGCAAAGATAATTACGTTCGGTTTTGAAGCGGAAAATATGGTACTCGATGGGTATGCGGTTGAAACCAACAGCGCGGCATCGGGCGGAGAACTGGTGGTGCTGCAGGGTGCTGCCGGATCCGTTTCTGAAATACTCACCGAAATGCTGCCGGGGTACTATGATCTGACCGTTGGTTATTTTGATGAAACAGACGGTGAGGCTGCATTTAAGATTTATTTGAATGACCGGTTGGTGGATGCCTGGCTGGCGGACCGGATGCTCGGAAGTTCGGAGGCTCTTTCCGTGAATCGGATGGAACGGACCGTGAAAAATGTGTATTTGCGCGTAGGTGACCGATTGGAGATCAGCGGTTTTGCAGAAGGGGGGGAAGGTGCCCGTATCGATGGTTATAATCTGGCGACGGCAGTTGCCCCGGTCGGTGTTTCCATGGATTGGAAGTCTGATGGCACCATCTCCAGCCTCGTTTTGAACGGTGCCGAGCATATCGGAACCTATTCGGATGGAGATTCCAGTGTGATTTTAAGGATTTTTGACGGGTACGGCATAGATGCCCTGGAACAGTTTTCAGCCGAAGAGAACGGTTCCGTGGTGGAGGTTTCTGAGGAATCGTTGGATTATGCCCGGTTCTACTTTCGTATGGATGAATATGATCACCACATTGCTCTGCGGCTGATCGGAATGGATGGTGTGCCGCGTGTGGATCCCTCGCTCAGTATCCGATTGGAAATTCCTTATACCGTTTCATTTGAATATCAGGCGCTTGATGAATATGCGGAGATTTCAGACAATGGCAGTGTTCTGACGCTCGACTGGTCCAGTCTGGCTTCGCGCGGTCTGCTGGCCGGCGGGCAGGTTGTCCTCTATGCAACGGCGGACGCCACGGCCGCAGAGGAGGAGATCCGGCAGGTATATACCGATAATGGAACGCTCGATGCGTATTATCTTTGGATGACAAACTACCCGGGGCTGAGCGGAACCGATGCCGACCTGTTTGCTGATCCCGATCTGGATGGACTGAACAACCTTTCCGAATATGCCCTCGGCGGTGTTCCAACCCTTGGAAATGACGGGGTGTATCCCGGCCATGGTATCTCCGGCAGTGATTTTGCGATTCAGTACAATCGCCGCATTGATGCAGCTGAACGTGGATTGACGTATACCGTTAATTCCTCGGATAACTTGATCAATCCGGCCTGGACGAACAGCGGTGTGGTCGAGGTCGGTACCGCAGTCCTCGATGCTGAGTTCGAAAGTGTCACCAATACGGTTCCAACCCTTGGAACTGTGAACCGGTTCCTGAAACTCGATATCGAATTATCAAAATAGCCCACAGAGTTTGGAGCGAATCATTCTCCGGGATGGTGTTGTTGTGAGATCCCATACGTTAACGTATGGGATCTCAGACTGTTGATTGAAGGTGGAGGGCACGGGTGTGTATGCCCGGGCTTGTATGAAGAGTTCGGCTGAACCGTATATCTCTTTCAGGGCTAAAGATTAGCTCCTCTAAATAGATGATATGATTTCGTTGTATTTAAGTTATCTTAAATACCGCAAATCGGGTTTCTGGAGGAGAATCATCATCGGTATGAGGAATAGAGGGAAGAAACTTACAGCTGAACTGGTCGCTGTGTTGAGCGCTGTTGCGGGAATCACACACGCGACGGATGTGTTCATCAGCGAATTCATGGCGAGCAACGCATCAACCCTGACCAATGCGTTTGGTGAGGCTGAAGACTGGGTCGAGATTTACAACGATACTTCTTCATCCATTGATTTAACGGGATGGCATTTAACGGATTCTCCGACCGAGTTATCCAAATGGGTATTTCCCCCAACCTCATTAGGTTCGAAACAGTATCTGGTGGTCTGGGCTTCGAACCGCGACACCGTGCAGAACGGTGAACTGCACACCAATTTCAAGTTGGATGGCGATGGGGAATACCTGGCGCTGGTTCGGCCGGACGGCACTACGGTCGAGCATGAATTCAATCCCATGTTCCCGGATCAGAAATCCGATTTCTCTTACGGTCTTATTTTTTCCGGCAATGGAAATCAGGTTACGCTTTCAGATTCCCAGACGCTTTGCCGTTATCATGTGCCGGTTACAGACATTGGAACGTTCTGGCGCACGACTCCGACCTTTGATGACAGGGCCTGGAGCAGTGGCCTGACCCCGATCGGCTATGACCGGGGCGGCACTCCGACGTATGATGAATATAATAATACCGATGTGGAAACGGAGATGTATGGAAATATGGCTTCGATTTACATCCGTATACCCTTCGTGGTGGATGATCCCGCAGACCTCGATGAATTCACCATCAGTATGCGCTATGAAGACGGGGTTTCGCTCTACCTGAACGGTATGCCGATCATGAACGATAATCTGGGTTCCGGTGAAACGGCCGAAACCCTCTCCTGGAATGCACGGGCACAATCGGGGCGCAACGAATCGTTGGCAGTAACCATGGGGCCGGTTTTCAGCAGCACCGATCCGCAAGCCTATCTCTCGGCAGGAACGAATGTGCTCGCCATACAGGGGTTGAATGCAGGCACGGGCAGTGTTGATCTGCTCATGCAGACATTGATCGAAGGGGTGCTGACTGACGGGTTCCAGACGTTGGAAACCGGCTATTTTTCTGTTCCGACGCCGGGTGCGGCGAATGCAGAGCGTTCGGTCGATTTTGTGAAAGATACTTCCTTCAGTGTGGATCGTGGATTCTATTCCAATGCGTTTGAGGTGACCATCAGTTGTGCAACACCGGGCTCAACAATTCGGTATACGCTGGATGGTTCTGCGCCGACGGAGGTTTCGGGTTCCGTATATTCAGGTCCGGTTATAATTGCTGGAACGACCGTACTGCGCGCAATGGCCTATCGCACGGGCTGGGCTTCATCGGATGTGGATACGCAGACCTATATTTTCCCGGCGGATGTTATTCAGCAGCCGGAGCAACCCGCGGGCTGGCCGACGATGTGGGCGGGGGATTATAAAGACTATGAGATGGATCCCGACATCGTGACCCATCCGGAATATGCCGCAGCATTTCCGGATGTCCTGACGCGGTTGCCTACACTTTCGATTGTGACCGATCAGGAGCACCTTTTCGGGAGTTCCGGCATTTATGACAACAGCACCAGAGAAGGTGTGGCCTGGGAGCGGCCCGCTTCTGCGGAGCTGATCTATCCGGATGGTTCCAAGGGCTTTCAGGTTAATTGCGGATTGCGTATTCAGGGCGGGGCCAGCCGTATTGCTTCACGGTCGGCCAAGCATTCCTTCCGGCTGTTGTTTAAGGAGGTCTACGGGCCGACGAAGCTGAATTATGATCTGTTCGAAGACAGTCCGGTGGACTCTTTCGATTCGATTATTCTCCGTGCGGGCTATAACAACAGCTGGATTCATTCAACTGCGGCCCAACGCAACCGGGCGCAGTATACACGCGATCAGTTTACCCGTCGGGCTCATGCCGCCATGGGACAGCCGGCATCGCGCGGAACCTATGTCCATCTCTATCTGAACGGACTGTACTGGGGGATTTATAATCCCAGTGAGCGACCGGAGGCCTCCTTTGCTTCGGATCATCTGGGTGGAGATAAAGATGAATGGGATGCCACCAACTCCGGGACGACACCCTTCACCGATGGCGATAATATGGCCTGGGATGCCATGGTGTCCATCGCGACCAATGGTCTTTCGGATTTGGTCGATTATGAGGCGTTCAGGCAATACTGCGATGTGGAAAATCTCGCGGATTATATGATCATTAATCATTTTATCGGGAATGGGGATTGGGATCATAAAAACTGGTATGCCGCACGCCGTCGCCGGGCAGGCGAGGGATATAAATTTTTCTGCTGGGACGCTGAGCAATCGCTGACATCGGCATCGGGCAATACAACTGAAACACATAATCCGGGTAAACCTACCGACCTGTTTCACCATGCGCGTACCAACGAAGAGTTCCGGGTCATGTTTGGGGACCGTCTGCATAAACACTTGTTTAATGATGGAGCCCTCACGCCTTCCAGCACGTCCAATCTTTGGAACGAAATCAGCAATGTGCTTGATGAAGTGGTTGTGGCTGAATCGGCCCGTTGGGGCGATTGGCGAACAACCAATGTGCCCTATACCGTGAATGACCACTACCTGCCGGAGCAGACCCATATTCTGAATACGATTCTGCCCGCGCGCACGGCCGCATTATTGAGTCAGTATTCGGCTATGGGACTTTATCCCGATCTGGCGGCGCCTGAATTTGACACGACTGAAAGCTGTTTTAACGGATTTGTTGCGGTGGAGCTGAGTGGTCCGGCCGATATCTACTATACAACGGATGGCAGTGATCCGCGCGAATATGGAACAGGAGCCATACAGGGGGCATTGTACGATCAGGAAATTGTGCTGAGTTATTCGTCGAAAATTAAAGCGCGTTGTTTTGACGGTGTAACCTGGAGTGCATTGACAGAAAACGAATTCTGCACATCGGCCCCTTCGTTGATCATCAGCGAAATTATGCATTCACCCCGTATACCGGATGCCGGAGAATCCGGTGAGAGCAGTGATGCGGCAGATTATCAGTTTATTGAACTCTGCAATGCCGGTTCGGACCCGGTCGGTTTAACGGGGTTGATGTTTTCGGAAGGGATTCGGTTTGATTTTTCGGATCATGAACTGCTGACCCTGCTCCCGGGAGAATATGCGGTCGTGGTTCGGGACCGTCCGGCTTTCCTTGCCCGTTACCCCGGGCTTGAATCACGTATTGCGGGCGAATTTATCGGGCAGCTTTCCGGCGATGGTGAACAGATACAGATGCATTCGCCTTGCGGAGATACGTGGGAGATCACGTATGGCGCCGGCCGCGACTGGCCGTTTGCTGCTGCCGGGGCCGGGCATTCACTGGTGTTGAGCGATCCCGATGCTGAAAACCTGAGCTACGGTGGGCATTGGGTTGCCGGCGAAGCGGTTGATGGATCTCCGGGGGCGGACGAGCCCGGCGTTGGTGCTGCATCGATCCGGATCAATGAAATAGCCGGCCATACCGACCTCAGTCATCCTTCCTATCCGGACTACGATTCCAATGATTGGATCGAGTTATTCAATGCCGGAACAACGTCGGTATCGCTCGCGGATTATTATCTGAGTGATGATCCGGCCAACCTTCTGAAATGGGGCATACCGGCAAGCCCCGTTATGGCTCCCGGCACCTGTTTATCTTTCGATGAAATTACCGGATTTCACGCTCCGGTTAATGCCGGTTTCGGTATTAACAAAGCGGGGGAGCAGGTTCTGCTTACCTATGCCCCCGGCGGAATAGCGGAAAGGGTGGTGGATGCGGTGCAGTTTAAAGGGCAGGAGAATGGAGTGACGATCGGGCGGGTGCCGGATGGTTCAGATTATTGGGTGCCGACCCTGCCGACCCGCGATGCTGAAAACACGGCCTGGCTTCCAAGGCCTGTAATTTCTGAGGTCATGTATCATCCGGTAGAGCCTGGCGGAACGAACGAAAACCGGAACCTCGAATATATTGAACTCTACAATCCTTCTTCGGCTCCTGTTGAGCTCTGGACCGTGGAGGACGGCGAGGTGGTCGATAACTGGCGTCTGCGCGGTGATGTGGATTTCGATTTTCCGGATTCAACCACATTTGCTGCCGGCGGGCGTATGCTGCTGACGTCGTTCAGTCCAACGAATTCGACGTTGGTGCAAGCCTTCACGAATGCCTACGGATTAACCGGTATGCCGGTCATGTTCGGTCCTTTCGAAGGGCGTCTTTCGAATAAAGAAGGGCGGATCACTCTCGAAAAACCGCTGGCACCGGATGCGTTGGATGAAAATATTTCCTGGGTGATCGTGGATGAACTTTTTTTCAGTGAGTCGGAACCCTGGATGCCTTCAGCTGATGGGCTTGGATATGCACTCCACCGCATATCGGATATGCATGCTGCTGCGGATCCGGCTTCCTGGAAAGATGGCATACCATCGCCCGGTACGGATCTGCTGTTGCAGCCGGACTTGACGATCTCCTCTTTTGAGGTGGTATCGGGTCAGTGCCGACTCGGTTTTGAGCTGTTGCCCGATACGGAATATATGCTGGAAGTATGTACCAACCTGACCGGAAGCAGCTGGATGCCGCATGCCGGTATTGAAAACCAAAGTGAGCATCTGGAACCCGTTCTTCCGGTTGATGAGGTCATGTTCTATCGCCTGCGCCGCAACTAGTTCCTGTTCCTTGTGTAGGCGGATACCCCGGCTTATTTAAACGGGTTGGCTCCTTCAAATATACGATGGCAGGACGTGATCCTGAGCGTACTATTAAGCAGTTGAATCGCTGTCAGTCAGGGTTGGTGGTGGATGATATGTGTGTGAATTTTGTTGATGTAAAAAAAGGTGACCGGTGTGACAAGGACTAAAGTAAGGGATAAAGGTGTGGTTAGAGGCGGGCCGAGCGGTTTGTTAATCAGTGTGCTCATCCATGCCGGGGCTTTTATGCTTGCGGGCTTGCTGGTCGTCTTTTCAGTTACCCAGAAAGAAGAGAAAAAGTTTGTTCCGCCCAAGCCTGTAGACCGACCGAAAATGAAGCTGAAAAAGCCCCAGGTTAAGGTTAGAAAATCGGAAAAACCGAAATCGGCAAACCGCATTGTAACCAAAGTGACGCGGGCAAGTATGCCGGACATTCAGCTCCCGGAAATGAGCGGGGTCGGACAGGGGTTTACGGAAGGTCTTGCCGGGGTTGACCTGATCCCCGACCTTGACGATGTAACCCTGCTTGGGAGCTCCCAGAGCATCGGCAGTGATCTGGAGGGTACGTTCTACGACTTCAACCGACGGCGGAACGGCAGTACCTATGGGATGGATACAGACGTGTTTATGCGGTCGAAGACAGAACACCACGGGATTTCCCGTGGATGAATGAGCCCGGAGGCGGTATGTTTCCAACTTATGGAAGTACGAATAGCAT
>JARNMJ010000149.1 GCA_029432795.1 Pontiellaceae bacterium B12219 | reverse complement strand
CATCGCGCCGGCGAACTGACGGCGGTTCATATTCCTGATATTGAGGATGAGGTGATCCGCGATGTCTGCCGCGCGCGCACGGATGCGGTGAATGAAATGGTGCGGGCAAAGAAACAGCTGCTCGGCTTTCTGCTGCGCAACGGCTACCGCTACACGGGCAAGGCCAACTGGACGGAGGCGCACATGCGCTATCTGCGCGAACTCGTGCTGCCGACTCCGGCTCAGAAGATTGTCCTTGAGGAATACCTCCTGCGCATCGATACCGCCGTAAAGCAGGTGGTCCGCTTTGAGGAGCAGATGATTGAACTGCTTAAGACCTGGAAACGGCGTCCGCTGGTGGAAGCGGTGATGGGTTTTAAAGGATTCAAGGAGGTTGCGGCCATGGTCATCGTTGCGGAAATCGGCGATTTTAAACGCTTTAAGCATCCGAAACAACTGATGGGATATCTGGGCCTTACCCCATCGGAGGAATCGTCCGGCGGAAAACGCAGGCAGGGATCGATCACTAAATGCGGCAACGGCCATGCGCGCTGGATGCTGGTTGAATGTGCCGGCCATTACCAGACCCCGCCCAAAATATCGAAGGCGCTCTCGAAGCGTCAGGAAGGGCTTCCGAGAGAAGTACGTAAAATCGCCTGGCATGCGCAGAACCGTCTCAATAAACGCTGGATTAAACTGATGTTCCGTAATGTGCATTTTAACAAGATCCGCGTAGCGACCGCCCGTGAACTGGTGTCCTACATCTGGGATGTCGCGCTGCTCGTCGGCTGAGGGTATGCGTGTCATGAAGTGATGTGAACGAATTTCCATAACCGATCCCGGAGGCGCGCAGAAGAACAGCAGAGGCCGGTCCTTGATAACGTTATGAGCTAAGCCATCATTGCCCGACGGGGCAAAGGCCGAGCGCTCGATACCCAGACAAAGGGATAAAGGCCGCGGTGATCAAAGAACATGTGGTACCCAGTCCACGGATATGAGCATACCCTGCATGCGGCACACACCGCTCACCCTGCACGAGTTCTTAAAGCGCCCTCCGGGCGAGGTTGGTCCGATCCTTTTTCAGGAAGAGAAAAAAGTGGGTCTAATTTTTTTTACCCTGTTGACAAAACTTCAGCCATATGAACGTTACGGGTGAGCCGCCCCGGGAAATAAACTTTAACCTAATCAACGGGCGTT
>JARNMJ010000148.1 GCA_029432795.1 Pontiellaceae bacterium B12219 | reverse complement strand
TGGGTTCGAATCCCACCCCGAGCACCACTCTTTTTCAAGCGCAGTTGCTTCTAAGCCAAGCATTTGCGCTAATTTTTTAACCACATTAAGAGCTTCTTTTTCACTCGGTTTAGTGGCGGTTTGTCCGCCTTTGGTGGCGGTATTTGTGGCGACTGCTGGAACCATGTTCAATGCTTCAACAATTCCGATATTACCGGAATCTGTATAATTTTGCGTTGTACTCATATCACTATGCCTCATTAATGATTTTGCAATTTGCGGAGAAATTCCAGCTCGCCCCAAACGTGTACAAAACGTGTGACGCAATGCGTGGAAATCGACTTTTTCCCGCCGTGAATTGAATATTTCGATTCCCGCTTTTTTCAGATCACTTTTAAAAGTGTCTATATGAGGGACATGAAATATTTTTTCGGTTGGTTCCTTTCCCTTGGTTACATGAGAAAGGATTTCAAAAGGTTCGCGGTGTAGCATTAATTTCTGTGATAGGCCGTTCTTTGTGAGTTCACCGCGAAGCAAAAGGGTATTCGTTTCTTTATCAAAATCAGCCGCTTCTAAATTGCTGATTTCTTTTCTTCTTAATCCTGTCGAAAGAGCAAAAATATAAACCTGTTTCCGGTCTTCCGGTGCAGCATCAAGAAGATTCTTTATCTCTGTTTCTGTAAGAGATCTTCTTTTAAACGTAGTTCTGCCACGCAAAGGAATTCTTTTGATTTTAGATACTGGATTGCTCGAAAGATTTCCATTTTCATAAAGCCAAGAAACAAAAGAATTAAGACGAGAATAATATTCGTTAAGAGTCTTAATTGATAAGGCGTAAAAATGATGTTTTCTCCATTCAATAAAGTCACCTGGATTAATGTCATTTAAACGGCTCCATTTACATTCTTTGAACAATTTACGCAGCCTGTTTGCTGTTGCTTCTACATAATTTTCATTGCTAGCCGTTACTTCCAAATCCGAGATATAACGAGACAAATGAAGCAAGATTGAATCTTGCTTCGATTTGGTTATTTTCTCGGAATCAATCAAGCCTTCTTGTTCCAACTCTAAACGGTTGTAGAGATCATCAAGCCGCTTGAGTGCAACAAGCTTGTTTTTCGTATCTAGCGACCGATACAAAATAGGATCAGTTGACTTAATCCGAATTTTTGCCTGATAAGTGCCGTATTTGCGTTTAAC
>JARNMJ010000147.1 GCA_029432795.1 Pontiellaceae bacterium B12219 | reverse complement strand
GGGCGCGTCCATTAACACTGTTCCCCTTCAAATCCCCATTGGTATCTGATTTTCATCAGGCCGAGAGGCGTTTCATTTCATGATTCAGATGGCCAACACGAAGCTCGCGGCATGATCGCCCGCTCGGTTTGATCTTCAAATTCACAATTTCCTTCATTTTCATCTTCTTTTCCGGCTTCAGCCCACGCTGGCACCCAGCTGTCCCACACGAAACAGATTGTAAACCAGATTGCTCATGCCGATTTGAAGGCAGCCGCGTTCCCAATCGAGCGTTCGCAGCCGTCCGCCTTCCATACTGTTGGTCTGGAAGCCGAAAATGTGCTCAACCCGGGCGCGCACCTTACTGAGCTTTTTGTTATATGCCTTATCTTCGTCTGTTAACGGGCGGTTGCGGTACGCACGGCGATTAAAGCATGGTTCGATATCCTTTTCCGCAAGATCGTCTTCGCGACCGATATAGGCACTATCGGCATGGATCGATCCGTCGCGTTCCTGATCAGCCAATGCGTTGATCTTCGATCCGTCATGAATGTCCGCAGGCGTCGCCTCATAGTCCTCGATCAGCTTGCTTTCGGCGTTCACCTTGATGTGGTTTTTCAGACCGAAGTAGGCCTTGTTGCGCTTCTTTGTCCAGCGCGGGCCTGGCCGGAGACTTTCTGCGTCATCATCCTTTTTCTTATGCGAACGTTTGGTCTCAACAATACTCGCATCGACGATCTTACCCGGCGACGCTGTCAGGCCGAGCCCAAGCAAAGCAGCTTCAAACGTCTTGAACAACGCCTTCACGCCGTCTTTGCCAAGCCGTTCTTTGAACAACCACACCGTGTTCTTGTCCGGCACTTCTGAAGAAACATCGAGATCAAGAAAACGCTGAAAGCTGAAGCGGTCGAGAATCTGGAACTCGGTCTCCTCTTCGCTCAACCCGTAGTACTTCTGGAGCACAATCACCTTGAACATAAAGACCGGGTCATAGGGCGGGCGACCACCTTTGCTCTGGTCGGAATAGTTCATCTGTTTTTCGAGCACGGGGCGAAACAGTTCCCAATTGACGGTCTCGTTCAGCGTGTCGAGCGCAGTGGTCCGTTGTTTGAGTTCCTCCACCCGCTCCTGATAATCAAAGAGTCCGCCGTCCCGGTTGTGCTTTTTGTATTTCATGTGCCAATAATACACTTGTCCAGACTTGCAATCAATGTGCGTTGTGGTTTTTAGATGCGCCC
>JARNMJ010000146.1 GCA_029432795.1 Pontiellaceae bacterium B12219 | reverse complement strand
GAAGTTTGAGAGAAATCATTGAAAGTTCTGGCAGTCGGAAATACACAATAAATCATTTTTTATTTCAGTGAGATTTTCCACACCTTGGAACAAAGAGAAGCACATCAAATTCATTCAAGTTTTGAGGCAGAATCAACACACAGAAATCATAAAAAATTACCATTCCCGGAGAATCAGACTCACAGGGATAAATGAATAACCCAACCAGTGGTTGGACTTTACGGTGAAAACGTCTGTTTGATTCGGTCAGAGTTTGTGTTCACCGAAAGTCACCCATTAACGTTGGGCATGGAAAGAAATCACACAAAACAGAGTGAAACACAAAAGCATCCCCTTTCCGCTCAGCGGCAAAAAAATCCGAGGGACGGAAATAAAAAAATCAGATCTGATTTCCGAGGGTTGGAAAAAAGAGAAATAAAATTTCCACAGATTGGAACTGATCACACAATTCAGAGTAATGCACAGAACCAATCAAAGTTAAAAATTCCGATGGTCGGAAAAAACAGATTCTACAAAAACCAAAAAAACATAAATGGCCCAACCAGGGGCTTGACCTTACCGTGAAAACGCCCGTTGATCCGGTCAACGTTTATGCGCACGGCAGGTCATCCCGAACGTTAGAAGTAGCAAGATGGACAATCTTATTGAAGAAAGGTATGTGTTCTGGAGGCTCGCCATCCATGATTTTTCCGAGTGCACAACAACACTTGAATTAATCAGCACTACATCATTTCATAAAATAAAAATGGCTTTGTTTAAATCTGCAATCATAGCCTATTGCAGACCTTTTTCAGGCAACCAAGCCAAGTATAAAAAGAATAAATGGAAAATTGATGAAAAGTGGGTAGTAGATAGAGATCTTCATCAAGAACTTATGGATCTTCGTTCTCAGTTATTTGCTCATACTGATATCACTTACAGAAATCCAAAGCTTGCTCCTTTCGGGGACAAATCGATTATCGCAATGAAAGGTTTCTACTATGAAACCGCAATGGAATTAGTTGAGCCAACAAAAAAACTCTGCACTTCTGTCAGAAATATTTTGCTAGATAAAATTGCAGCCTATGAAAAAGAAAACTTCTAACCAGTGGGTGGAGCCTACGGTGGCCGACGCCTGTTGATTAAGTGAAGTTTATGTTCACCGACGGCTCACCCATAACGTTCATATGGCTGAAGTTTTGTCAACAGGGCAAAAAAATATAAGACCCACTTTTTTCTCTCTTTGAAAAAGGGCCGGGCG
>JARNMJ010000145.1 GCA_029432795.1 Pontiellaceae bacterium B12219 | reverse complement strand
CACAGAATGAAGCAAAACCAAAAACAGAGTGGAATTTCAGAGATTCATTGCTTTGCGGATGGAATCAAAAACCATCCTAATCAGGACTAAAAAAACATAAAATCGAACCAGTGGGTGGAGCCTACGGTGGCCGACGATTGTTTGATTCGGTCAATGTTTATGTTCACCGGCGGCTCACCCATAACGTTAGGCTCAGAATATTATCACGCTCCGTTGACATACCATATTTAGTATAGTACATCATAGTTATGTGGGAAATATACGAAAAACATTCATTGGTTAAAAAGTTTAGAAGAATCCCAAGCGAAGTGCTGAAAAGATATGAAAAATGGAAAGACATAGTAGCCATTTCAGGGCCAGAGGGCTTGAGATTAATTCAAGGATTTCATGACGAAGCACTGAAAGGTCAATGGAAAGGATTTAGGTCATCACGCTTAGGAAAACAATATCGATTAATTTACAAAATTATTGATAAGAAACTGTACGTAGAAGTCATCGATATCACTCCACATGACTACAGGAGAAAATAACATGAAAAATTTCAGAAAAGCCAAAAAGACAGTTGATGTATCTGTTGGAGAATCTGTTCGCATCATACGTGAACTTCAGGAATTAAGTCAGTCAGAACTATCAGCTCTCACCGGCATCCCTCAATCCACCATATCTGGCATTGAAAATGACAGAATTAATCTTGGTGTTGAGAGGGCAAAAGTATTGGCACGAGCACTTAAATGCCATCCTGCAGTCCTCGTATTTCCTGGCTGGGAATTGAAAAAGCAAATCGCAGCCTAACCAGCGGGTTGACCTTACCGTGAAAACGCCCGTTGATTAGGTCAAAGTTTATGTTCACGGCAGGTCACCCATAACGTTAGCCAGAGAAAATAAAATCACACAGAACAGAGAAGAGCACAGATTTCATCCCCTTTTCCAATCACCGGAAAATAAATTCCGGCAGGAATAAAAACAGAACGGATTCTCCGAAATCAAAACAGCTCAACCGGAGAAACCAAACAGGACCCATGTGAAAGAAATTCCGAACATCGGAAACCAAATCAAAACAGGAACAATTCCAATCATCGGAAAAAGAAAATCGGCTAACCAGTGGTTGGACTTTACGGTGAAAACGCCTGTTTGATCCGGTCAAAGCTTATGTTCACCGAAAGTCACCCATAACGTTAGCTGAGGATAAAAATGAACCTAAAAGATACTTTAGCGACAACTGGTAACAGTCATCATATCGGTTCATTCTTGGCTCATT
>JARNMJ010000144.1 GCA_029432795.1 Pontiellaceae bacterium B12219 | reverse complement strand
TTTGACGAAAACTGGAATTTTGACCGCACCCTGTCGGCCGTTGCGACTGATTTTTCCGTCGACGCTGGAACAAATACCGTAACCACGGCCGCCGGCAGCGGGACGGATACTCCCGATTTGCGGGTTCAATACATCACAGTGGGCGATGTGTACGTTCTGGAATCCAACAACAATCTATAAAGGAGGAACTACATGAAAGATCAACGTAAGGTTTGGAGGTTGCTGTTGTTTCAGAAACGGTGCAGGTCTGCAGTGCTGGTTTCTGCTGTTGGCGGCCTGTTGAGTCTAATTTTTCCGTTGCGGGTTTTTTCTGCATCGGAGCTTGTTTTTGATGCTGCCGCCCAGCCGACTTCACTGGTGCTGGGAGATGCGGATTTTTTTGATAACGATGCTGCGGATGGATTTTACCTTTATCATTTCGATGGTGAGGAGGTAACAACAACCAAGTTGAGTACGTTGTCTGCTTCAGATGACGAAATCACGATATCGAATCCAGATGGAGACGAAACGTTTACGTTCAGTGTCGAGGCCTACGACCATCATCTGGCGATTCATCTGATGGACATGGAGGGGATTGGAACGGGGAGGAGCTATGCCCTGAGCTTGATTCTGAGTGCTGCGTCCAATGTCTGTGCGTATACCCTGAACGATATGATGACAGCCAGTGATGGAACCACCATTACGTTAAAATGGCCTTATCTATGGGGACGGGAGCGGCCCAATGGCACACATGGGAGTGTGGTACTCTATGATGATTCGCTGGAGGGGAACGAGCGAGATGAGGTTCTTGCGGAAATCTGGTCCACTCAGGGAACTGCAGGTCACATGGTGACGCCTGCGGTGAACTCGTGGACGGAATCAGATGTGATGGCCTGGGTAGACGCGTGGGCGGAAAAGTTTGCCAGAGTAGCTACGGTAAATCTGGCTCCTGAAAACGAGATAGAACTTTATGAGATGACTGACGCCTTGGTTTTTTCCAATAATGCCAATCGGGTCTTTATGTTTTCTACCGTTTGGCGGGGCGAATATCATCTCTATACCCTTTCATTGTATGATGTAAATACCAATATTTTCCCCAATGGAAAAAGTGATCTGATCGCCTACTCGGACTATCTGGCAGAACAAGGGGTCCATTTGCAGCTTAAGAGTTTGTCTCCATCCATCGCAGCCAGTAATGAACGCTATGTATCATCCACAGCGGTGGACCACCGCTTTAGTTGCTGGGGACGCGGCACGTTGGCGGAGGCCATTGACTCTTACGCCACAACGATAAAATTTCGTCGGGGCAC
>JARNMJ010000143.1 GCA_029432795.1 Pontiellaceae bacterium B12219 | reverse complement strand
TAAGTCGAGTCGCCATAAGTCCAATCCGTTAAGACTGATCCAGTCTATCACAGATATCTTAAATCTGAAATGGATAAGTCCGACAGACTGCTAGTAGATTTTACTAGAAGCACGTCATGGATACTGGAGAGAAATAATATGAAATCAGTTTCACTGGTCAAATTCGCATCCGTCGTACTTGCTGCACTCGTCCTATCCGGTTGCGAACCGAAACCCGCCGACATTCAAAAATGGAAAGCGGAAGGAAACACCTCAAAACTGATCAAAGCCCTGAAGGACTCGCGCCAGTTTATCCGACTCGATGCCATCGCCGCATTGGAAGAGCTGAAAGCCGAAAAGGCGGTCGCCCCGCTGGGCGCGCTCATCAAGGACCCGGACGTCGTTGTTGTACACAAATCACTCGCCGCCCTTGCAACCATCGGAACCCTGCAGTTGAACCCTATATGTTGCAGGCTATCACGTTTAATACAGATCCCGCCCGACTGACAGCCGCTAAAACGCTCGGAGTGTTAAGATCGGAAAAGGCAGTCGATCCGTTAATTGCTGCGCTGAACGACAAGTATGAAAACATTGCGGTCGCTGCAGCAATCTCTCTGGGGCAGATTGGCGATCCAAAGGCCATTACCGCACTCTCTGAAACCGCCCGCCGGGGCTCCGTTCGCCTGCGGGGTGCCAGCGCAGCCTCCATCCGATCTATCGGGGGTGAAGCCGCGATTCAGGCATTGGCCACCGGAATGGGCGATCTGAGCGTTAAAGTACGCAACCAGTCTGTTGCCGGATTGATCGAAGAAGGCGAGGCCGCCGAACCGGTCGCGCTGGCGGCCTTGAAAAGCGACAACGATTACACCCGCGAAAGTGCAGTCAGCATTCTGAAGGGAATCAATAAAGTTCCAACCACTGGAGAACATGCGGTGTGGTTCCAGCTGTCGGTCCTCTCTCTCGGCGAGTCCCCCGTCATTCAGCGGGACGAAGCGCAGGAACTGGCGAACATTGAAAATGGAATGAATGCGCTTATTGAAGCAGTTTCACACCCGGCCCCCGCTATACGCGAACATGCTTTCCTGGCATTGGAAACCATCGGCGAGCCGGCAGCCGCCCCGCTGGTTGCCGCAGCAGGCTCAGCCGGCCCCGAAGCCAGACAGTGGTTCAGCAAACGCTCCAAATGGGCCGGTGATCCGGCCTGGCAGCTGGATTTATGGGGAGCGGCCACCGCCCTCAACCCGAGTTTCACAATCGATAGATACCCACGGGTAAACCCGTGGGTCTATAGGCTCCGCTACGCTTCGCCTATTTACAGCTCCATTCGGAGCTGGCCTGAATCCTTCCGTCCT
>JARNMJ010000142.1 GCA_029432795.1 Pontiellaceae bacterium B12219 | reverse complement strand
TCCGTCGCCATCAGAATCCGCAAGAAGCGGGTCGGTGCCATAAGTATTCACCTCTTCACCATCCAGCAGCCCGTCCCCATCTAAATCAGAGCCTGTATTGTCTGAGAAAGGATCCAGGCCATTGGCCACTTCATCGCCGTCCAATATTCCATCTTCATCTAAATCAGACCCTGTATTGTCTGAGAGAGGATCCAGGCCATTGGCCACTTCATCGCCATCCAATATCCCATCTCCATCACAATCTGCATTGAGCGGATCGGTGCCATAAGTATTCACCTCTTCACCATCCAGCAACCCGTCATCATCCATATCCGGATCCAGTGGATCGCCTTGCAGGCAGAGTGCCAGACTATGATAGTTTCCCGCCGCCACAGCCACCGCATTGGATACCGAAGAAGGAACGGTGCATTGATTGCGTTCATTATAACCCCATGCGAAAACAGAACCGTCCTGAAGTAAGGCCAAACTGTGAAGACCTCCCACCGCGACATCCATGACATGGGAGACTTCGGCAGGCACCGTGCTCTGTCCTACATAATCATACCCCCACCCCACAAGAGAACCGTCATTCAGCAAGGCCATGCTTTGTCTACCTGCAGCAACCACGTTCACAGCATTAGAAACAGAAGCCGGCACCTCACATTCGTTCAGGGAATCAGAGCCCCATGCCACGATTGAACCGTCGTCGAGCAGCGCCAGACTGTGATAATCGCCGGCCGCCACGGCCGCGACGTTGGATACGTTTACCGGCACCGTGCATTGCCCATACTCATTATCCCCCCATGCCACGATGGAACCATCGCCAAGCAGCGCCAGACAATGCCTTCGCCCGGCAGCAACAGCCACTGCATTGGATACGCCTACCGGCACCGTGCACTGACCATACTCGTCATCTCCCCAGGCAACAACACTCCCATCTTCAAGCACAGCCAGACTGGTGTTTCCAGACGCGACCGTCACAACATTGGACAAAGAAGCGGGGACATCGCAGACACCATCCAAATTTAGTCCCCAGGCAACAACAGTACCTCCATCAAGTAACGCAGTATTATAGTATGGGCCTGCTTGCACATCCTCAACGACAGAGGAAAAAGAAGGTACTGTAGATTGACCATATTCATCCCAACCCCATGCAATCACTTCCGGCAACTCATTGTCCGGAAGCCCGTCATTATCGGTATCCGGATTTGTCGGATCTGTGCCGAACAACATCACCTCAATTCGGTCTTCCAAACCATCGCCATCGGTATCGGTCCACCAATGACCAACCAATGGATTAAGTCCATAATCAATCTCCAGCCTGTCGCTGACTCCGTCGCCATCAGAATCCGCAAGAAGCGGGTCGGTGCCATAAGTATTCACCTCTTCACCATCCAGCAGCCCGTCCCCATCTAAATCAGAGCCTG
>JARNMJ010000141.1 GCA_029432795.1 Pontiellaceae bacterium B12219 | reverse complement strand
TAGATGCTATGTGGATTGTCACTGAAGCTATAATCCTTCGTTCACAAACCCAAGGAGGCATCAAATGACGAATAACCCACATAGCGAAAAGAAACTACTCGTAGCCATGGAGCTGAGTAACAGCAAATGGCTGCTGGCATTCACTGACGGCGATAAGATCCGCCGCAAGAGCATTGATGCCCGGGATCGCGGCCGCTTCCTCTCGGAAGTTGCACGGGCCAAGGAAAAGCTGGGCTTTGAACCGGATGCTTCGGTGCTGTGCTGTTACGAGGCCGGGCGCGATGGCTTTTGGATTTATCGCTGGCTGATTAGCGAGCGACTGGAATGTCTGGTGGTCGATCCGGCGAGTATCGAGGTGAATCGCCGCAGTCGCCGGGCGAAGACCGATCGACTGGATGCGGAGAGCCTTGCCCGCTTGCTGCTGCGTTACGAAGGCGGCGAAAGCAAGGTCTGGTCGGTCGTGCGTGTGCCTACGACGGCACAGGAGGATGAGATGCGCCTTCACCGCGAGCTTGAGCGGCTTAAGAAGGAACGCACGGCTCATCTATGCCGGGTCAAATCTTTGCTGGTGGCGCGGGGAATCGTGGCTAAAGGGAATCTGGCCGGTTTGAAGAAACAGCTCGGAGTGGTTGAGTGTTGGAACAAGGAGCCGCTTCCGGCTGATGTGCAGGCCGAATTGGGGAGGGAGCTTGATCGGCTCGATCTGCTCAGCGAACAGGTCCGCGACCTGGAGCGACAACGTAAGCAACGCCTGGCAAAGCCGGTAACGAATGCCGATCATCAAGCTTCGGATCTGAACCGGCTCTATGGGGTCGGAGAGGTGTCATCGTGGACATTGGCCAAGGAATTTTTCGGCTGGCGGGAATTCCGAAATCGTCGGGAGGTCGGTGCTTTGGCGGGACTTGCACCGACGCCGTATAACAGCGGGGGTTCGGTGGTCGAACAGGGCATCAGCAAGGCGGGTAATCGGCGCATACGCCGCGTTATGGTGGAGCTGGCCTGGTCGTGGTTACGCTTCCAACCCGAGAGCGAACTGACGCATTGGTTCATGGATCGGTATGCGGGCGGAGGAAAGCGGATGCGGCGAATCGGTATAGTGGCATTGGCGAGGAAACTGCTCGTCGCACTTTGGAAATACGTGGAGTTCGGAGAGGTGCCCAAAGGTGCCATCGTCCGATAAATGAAGGAAACGAGGTAGAGATAGAATACTAACTTTCAAGGCTGGCCACGGACCGTTTCAGCCCTTGGCGAAACATGGCCGTTTTTGTAGATGGGTTTCGTGGCCAAGCCGGTTGCCAGGGCTTGAAAAAGCGCATACAGCATGAGGTGGTCGGGGATCGAATCCCGCACGGATAGAAGGTTGTCTGCCCGGCATATTAACCGGTTGGAACCTCAAAGCAACCGGGCAGTCTTGAGTTGATTTAGCGAAAGAATTATATGCCATCCGGTTGACATCCCCCATAGAAGGGCTG
>JARNMJ010000140.1 GCA_029432795.1 Pontiellaceae bacterium B12219 | reverse complement strand
CTGTTTTTGACCGATTTCTGTGCCTTCAAATTCTGTTCCGATGATTGGAAATTTTCAGTTGAGCAGAATTGTTTTTATTTCTGTACCGAACGTTAAGGCTGACCTGCCGTGCGCATAAACTCTGACCGGATCAACGGGCGTTTTCACGGTAAGGTCAAGCCTCTGGTTCTGCCTAATTTTTCTGTGCTTTTATCCACCGAGTCAGAGCATTTAGATTAATGCCTATGCCCATGAAGTTTGGTTTTAGTTCCAATATATCTTCTTCAATCAAGGTGCTTAATTTTGCCTTTTGGGATTTTGAATTCAAATACTGTTCTCCCGAAAGGCTGAGGCCATTGAGAACTGAAATGCTGTCGTACCAATCATTTCCCGACCATCTTTCTGAATGTGGCTTGAAGGAGTTTAACCAACCCTGTTCTGCACAATAAACAAGAACTTTAGCGATCGACTGAAAGTCCTCAATTGCCTCTCTTGTGTCACCTGCTGGCCTGAATGATTTTCTTCCTTCAGCGATTTCTTTTAATACTGATGCAACAAGATCCATAATATTCCTTTTACATTCCGATAAATGTCTTGTGTTGTAGTTCAATCATTGTCCCGCTTTTATTAAATAGAATGGCTATGTGTGCTCCTGTGCTACCTATGTATTCCTGCCACTGATAAAGGACATTTCCTCCAAACATGTTGCTCTCAGAGGTAGGAAGTCCAAATAACTTGATAGCGTCATCAGTCGTTGAAACTCCGGGAGTCATTAGTGCTACAGAACTCCGTGTCACTTTTCTTTTAGGGTAAAGCGAATATGAAGATGTTGTAGTGCAAGAAATGGTGCCGATGAAAAATGGAATGAGTAATAAAGGTATTAGTTTTTTCATTTTTATCTCCATGCAGAACGTTACGGGTGAGCCGTGTCCGTGCCTTGTTCGTTGACCAGATCGCCGGACGTTTTCACGGTAGGCTCCACCCGCTGGTTATCTTTTATGTATTTCAGCATTCCAAAATAGAGACATTTATTCTTTCGATCAAAGCGCATTGGTACACGTGATTCCTCTCCCCTTCTTTTCATGTGTAGTATGTATTTCGTATTTTTTACATGCTCTACCAACATCGTCTCTACTGTAATATTGGTTTTCCCATTCAGCTTAACAACGGAGTTGGACCATGTGATATTCGGGTAATTTACATATAGAGTTGGTTTCGAATATCCAATGTTCTTTCTAACAACCTCGATGGGTGTTCCGCTGTGAGAGGAGTATTGATTTATCAGATGTTCATTATCGCAGGTATATTGCCCATTTATATCATCGGGTTTATGAGAACAACCGACCACAAACACAAGCATCAGAATGTTGATTATAATTTTCATTTTCTATGATGAGATAACGTTATGGATGAGCTTCGCAAAAATCATCCGTACTTTTCAAACTTGATGCGTGCAACTGACGTTGAAAATCAGCCTGCGTTTTTTGCGTAGGCTCAAGCCACTGGTTGGAATTTTTTGTTTTGCACCA
>JARNMJ010000013.1 GCA_029432795.1 Pontiellaceae bacterium B12219 | reverse complement strand
TTAAGTCGAGTAGCCATAGACATATTCCGTTAAGACTGATCCAGTCTATCACAGATATCTTAAATCTGAAATGGATAAGTCCGACAGACTGCTAGATTATTGAGAGTTTTGAAGGCCTGAAAACATTCATTCACATCCACGCCGTTATACAGTTCCGGATACGCTTTCATATCGGCCTGGAAAATCCCGAAAATGGATGATTCACGACCGGTCAAAACATAGGGTTCTCCCGGTTTCGCCACAGCGGAAAACAACAGGGAAGCACTGACTGCTAAAATCTTAAATTTCATATCGTACTTTTTAGCGGTCAGAATCTTTTTAGCCCACCCGACAAATTCGTAAAAATTTTTCGACCCCGGCCAATCATTGGAAACATGGCGGAACGGCGGCGGTTAAATCATTTTTCAACAAGATGCTGCTTAAAAAAGGCCAATGTTCGTTCCCAGGTCAGTTCGGCATTCGCTTCATCGTATCGGCCCGTTGAATCATTATGGAAGCCGTGGTTGCAACCGGGATACATATACATGGTGTATTCCACCTGATTTGCTTTCAGATCCGCTTCATATTCCGGCCAGCTTTCGTTCACGCGCTTATCGAGTTCTGCGAGCTGAATCATCAACGGCCCTTTGATAGTTGAACGGAGTTCCTCTGCAGCCGGAGTTCCATAAAACGGGACACCGGCATTGAGCTCACCGGGCATCACGGCGGCCAGCATATTTACGGTATAGCCGCCAAAACAGAACCCGACAGCCCCGAGTTTTCCGTTGCTGCGTTCGTGCCCTTTCAGGAAGCGCGCGGCCGCAATAAAGTCCTGCTCAATTTTTGCCCGGTCCAATGTCCGCTGCATGGCACGCCCTTCATCATCGTTCCCCGGATAGCCGCCCAGCGGATACAATGCATCCGGCGCAAATGCAATGAATCCGGATTTTGCCAATCGGCGGGCCACATCTTCGATATACGGGTTAAGGCCGCGGTTTTCGTGAATCACCAAAACCACCGGTGCGTTTCCTTTAAGCTCCGCGGGGAAGACCAAATATCCGCGTCCTTCGCCATGCCCCTTCGGGGAATCGAACTTTACATATTGTGCTTTGATTTCCGGATCGTTGAACGAAACCTGCTCCGCCAATGCGTAGTTCGGCGTGAGTGCTGGCAGAATGCTGCTCAACCCAAGCCCCAGTGTGGCGAGCCGTGCCAGATAGGTCCGGCGGTCGATGACCCCGTGTGCATATTCATCATACCAGTCAAATGCCTCCTGGGGAATAGGCTGCCACGGTTCTGATTGCATAGGATCATTCTTTGCAGGCATAGGGTTCTCCATCTGATTGAGTTCTGCCATCTAAACGGGCTTATTTCCGGCGCAGCGTAATTTTTCGTACATTCACCGGCGTCCATTTTTCCGGCTCCGGTTTCATTTGCACAGTGTATTCGCCGGCGCGCTCCACCGTGATGTTGCAAAGCGATGTTTCCACGAAGTTTTTAGCGCTGTCTGTGGAAAGAACGGTCACAGATTGAAGCTGCTCAGGCAGTCCGATCCGGAAGCGGGATTGATCTTCTTCAACAGCAACCTCGGCCAGAATCTCATAATGTCCCGGCTGCTCTATACTGAACGACCATTCCACCCAGGCCGCTTCATCCGTCCAACGACTGATACAGGCTAGATCGCTGTGGCGGCCTTCCCGCAGGACGGCCTGCTCACTGCCTTCGTTATTGTGAATATAGGCCATATCGGCCAATAAAACTAATGTCCCGTCCTTATCGGGAGCGGGAAGAAGCGGTTCAACATCCAATGCGCCATGAACCTGCAGAACGATCACACTCGCAATTTCATCGGGGGCCTGTTCCGGCAGGGAAACAACAACCCCATCTTCCGTTTTCCGGGTTTCCAAAGCGTTCCACCCATCCATCAGATACGCCTGTTCAACCTTGTTGTTCAAGCCCGGCACAAACAGTTCGCCGTCCGATGGCCAATCAAATACGTGTAAATACAAGGTGGAGCCGCGCGCAAATTCTTTCTTTGTACACCGCCCCCATTCCAGATCACCGAAAGGACTGGCCGTGGTTTCGTAAATGGATTCGCTGTTCACTTTCATCCAATGCCCTATGGCCTTAAGGCGTTCGGTGGCCTCCGGCAATAAAGTGCCTTCCCCCGTGGGGCTCACATTGAGCAGATAGTTCCCGCCTTTGCTCGCGATATCGACCAGGTTCCGGATCAGGGTTTCAACCGATTTAAAATCCGTATCGGATTTTTATAGCCCCAGCTACCGCTGATCGGCATACAGACCTCCCAATCCACGCCTTGCGGAGCTTTACGCGGAATCCTGCGCTCAAAGGTTTTATGGTCGCCCGCATACTCCTCGCCCAAACGATCATTGGTGATGATGCCGGGCTGCAGATCCGTCACGGAATGCAGACTGTCGAAAGCCTCCTGGCTCATATCGCGAGGCGTATCCCACCAGAAAATAGCAATAGGACCGTATTCAGTCAGCAGCTGCCGCACTTCGGGGACGGCTTTTTCACGAACATATTCATCGAAACTCACGCGTTCAAGGGAGTCATCCCAGGTGTTCCCGATGCCGCCCGGATGATGCCAATCCTGGCATTGTGAATAATAGAATCCGAAACGGATGCCCTCTTCCCGGCAGGCCTCCGCCAGCTCCATCATCACATCGCGCTTAAACGGCGTGGCATCGACAACATTATAGGGACTGGCCTTCGAGTGAAACATCGCAAAACCGTCGTGATGTTTGGCCGTGATCACGATGTATTTCATGCCCGCTTCTTTGGCCAGCAGCACAAACGATTTGGCATCAAATCCGGAGGGGTTGAACTTATCCACGTTTTCCGTTTTATACGCTGCGATCGGAATCCGCGCTTTGTTCATCATCCATTCCGCGCTGTTGGTCGGCATCTTTCCCTTATATTCACCGCCCGTCACCGAATAAACGCCCCAGTGCACAAACATTCCGAAGCGGGCCGCGTTCCACCATTCCATTTTAGCCGCGTGCTGCTCCGGGGTTTCCTTGATGTAGGTCCACGACTCAGTTTCGGCAGCCATCAGAGCAGGACTGAGCAAGGCGCCTAATAAAGTTCCGTATATACATTTAATTCTCATCTTCATTGATCAAGCGCTCCAGGTTAACAGGTGTATCAAGACAGGCTCTATTCGGGGTGATACCCCGGCGGCGCAGAAGGGGCTGTTTTCTGAATGTAATCAAGCTGCTCACCCCAGTTTTCCAAACAGCGGTTCCAGTCTCCCGGCCGGCATAGGCTATCGCCTCTGCGCTGCAGCGCAAAAATATGCTGCGTTGGAATGCCAACGGACCGATAGGCCTCAAAATCTGTCGTCGAATCGCCATAGGCATCAGTCAGAATCCAGCCCTTTTTCTGATAGGCTTTCAGAATCCGGGTTTTAAATGCGGCATGATTTTCGGCATCCGCCCGTGTTTCCGGCACATGAATCGGACCTTCCGGAAAATTATTTTTTTGCAGCCATCCCGGAATGCCCGATTGAAACAGCTTAATTCGGGCACTCAGATAGATGACCGTGAACCCCCTGTCCGCATAGAGTTGAACGGCTTTTGCCGCATCGGGGCGCACCGAATAAATCGATTTCACATCCGGCGTCAGCGTTCCATCAATATCAAACACCACCGCCCGAGCCTGCGCATACGGAGCCGGCAGAACGGGGTCCGGCTTCAGCGCACACCCACTGACCAGCAGAATTAAAATGAGAGCAAAAGAAAGTCGCGTCATCCGGACATCTTAGGAGGGCCGATGAAATACACAACTTCAGATCAATACTTTTCCAATGCTTGGAATGGGTAACCGACGCTCAATTGGAACCAAACGATCAGTCGATGTCTTCGAGATTGAAAGGCGTCATCTGATACACATAGTAATTCAACCAATTCGCAAACAGCAGATGTGCATGTGAACGCCAACTGACCTTCGGCATTTTTGAGGGGTCGTCGTCGGGAAAATAATTGCCGGGAATCACAGGATTCATCCCCTTTTTCAGATCGCGCTCATATTCGTCTTTCAGCGTAAGCGGATCGTATTCAGAATGGCCCGTCACAAAAATCTGCCGGCCCTGCTGCGCCAGCACAATATAGATGCCCGCCTCCTCGGATTCAGAGATAATCCTAAGCTCTTCAACCTGCTCGATATCCTCACAACGCACTTCCGTATGCCGGGAATGCGGCGCAAGAAACCGATCATCGAACCCGCGGATAATCGGCTCCGTTGTGGTGCGGACGGTATGCTCAAATACACCGGAAATTTTATTTTCCACCCCGTATTTCGGGACGCCGTAGTGGTGATACAGACCGGCCTGTGCACCCCAGCAGATATGCAGGGTCGAGGTCACGTGGTGCTTTGTCCAATCGAGAATTTCACGAATCTCATCCCAATACTGCACCTGCTCGAAATCCATCGTCTCCACCGGTGCACCGGTAATGATCATCCCGTCATATTTTTTACCTTTGATATCATCGAAGGTATTGTAGAAGGTCGACAGATGTTCCGGAGCCGTGTTTTTCGGCTCATAAGTGGCCGTGCGAATGAGATCAACTTCAATCTGCAGGGCGGAATTCGAAAGAAGCCGCAACAGGTGCACTTCCGTTGTTTTTTTGATCGGCATCAGATTGAGGATCACAATCTTCAAAGGCCGGATATCCTGAGCAACCGCCCGGGACTCTGTCATCACGAAAATATTTTCCTGATTCAAAACATCCGCAGCGGGGAGTCCATCCTGAATTTTTATGGGCATGTGTAATCCTTTCTTCCGGTCTCGGCGGCCGCGTGACCTACCGATATCACCAACGTACTTCAGTAGACCTTTTCACGAATGCATTTCTATTTCACGAATTCAATCGGCGGAAAAGGGACAAAATATTTATCCCATCACATTGAGATCTCCAAGCCCTACTTACAGAAATGCGCCGAAAGAGCCGTCTGTCGACGGCGGGTCAACCTTCGGCGGGAACCAGCGTGTAGGCCCGCACCCAGTCGATCAGCGTGGTGTTGATGGCCGGATCGTTGATCTCTTCCGGGGTCGGGGGCGTTTCCCAGTTGTAGGTTTCGGTTACCATGTTGATGTGCATGGGGCTGTCAAACGGCGTTGCTGAATAGCGGGTGGATGGATGCACCGTCCCGACGTATTTTCCGTTGCAATAGAAATGAACGGTAGTCGCATTTTCCCACCAGCAACCGTAGACGTGGAACGCCTCGTCGGTGGCCGGTGACAGTTCCGCATGGTTGCCCTCGGAAATACTTTCCTGATTATGCCAGACATGGGTGTTGGAATTCATGCGGGTCCGGAACCGCTTGTTTTTCTTCGCGCCCCCAATGGTTTCCTGAATATCGAGCTCCTGCGAAATCCTTCCAATGCCTGGAATTTCTTTGCCGCGGTTGCTCATCCAGAACGTCGAAGACATCGAAATGCTGGAGGCCTTCATCCGGCATTCGTAGTAGCCGTAAAAAGCCTCCGCGGTTTTGGAAACCACCGCGGCACCACCCATCGTAAAGTCCCCCTGGGTTTCCGGAAGCATGCCGTTGGTGAGCCGCAGGAACCCGTCTTTCATGGATACATTTTCGGGCATGAACTTGGCCGGCGGGCGGCCTTTCCAACGAGGGTGATGATCATACCATTTTTCCGAATCCAATTCATTCCCGTTGAATTCGTCCGTATAGGCGCTGTTTTCCACCCATTGGAATGTTCCAGAGAGTGGAAATTGGCTTTGTCATACCCCTTCAACGCCCCGGGACGCCGTTTATGGACATGACATCCAATCTATATCTTACACCACAATCACTTTGCAGACGGTTCTGCCTTCGCGCCGGTGCCGGAATTTTCCATGAGCGGATTAAAAGCACTCGATTACTGGATTTCGGGACGACCCTACGGTGCACGCACCGGCCCGATCAGGGGGGTCTTCACCGGCTTGGCCACTCCGAAAAAGACCACCATGGTATGGGCCGGAAACTGGGTGGACTGCGCTTCGGGCGGCACCTCGCTGAATCCCGCTTTCGTATCGTGGAACCCGTTGCCAACCCAGACGTTGCCGGCGGGATCGAGAGCAATGGGCGCAATGACCTGAAGTCCGCCGATGTAGCCCTCAGGCGGCGTAATCGGATCGCCGGTTTTCAAGCCCGGAGGACAGGTTTCGGGCCGCACCCCGCAGAGCTGAGTCACGGAGCTGCTAGTAGAACTCGCAACCCAGACGTTGTCATTCCCGTCAATGGCGATCCCCCACGGACCGGTGATGGCGCCGTCCGCATTAAAGGGGCCGTGCACCGTGCCATCGGGCGTGATCATCGAAACATCACCGCCGGGATATTCGTTGATGATACCCCAGAGGTTGGCCCACATGTTTGCCGCCCGCTCGTCGGCCGTCATCGAACCTTTCATGGCTTCGACTTTCCCTTGGAGCTTCTGTTTGATCAGAGCCAGCTTTTCCTTGGTGTCCGGATGCCCGACGAGGTTTCCGACCCAGGCATTACCCTGGCTGTCGATTGCGATGGCGTGCGGGCTGAAACCGACTTTGAACTCTTCGGCCTTGCCGGGGTCGCCAGCGGGAAAGCGAGTCACCGTGTCGGAACCGCTGTTGCTGATCCAGATCCGGTCCTGTTGGTCGATGGCAATACCGAACGGGCCCTTCACCTGGAGCGTTCCATCGACCGGTTTTCCGTCCACTGTTCGGCCGAGAATGCGGCCCTTCGACACGTCGCCTCCCGGTATGTGAACGATCTGATTGTTTTCATTGTCGACGGTCCAGACATCACCGTTCGGCGCGACGAGGATGCCCTGCATCTGCCCGAGTTTCCCATCGAAGTTATAGCCGCCTTCAGGAGAGAGCGGTTTGCCGGTCTTACGGTCCAATACGGAAATCGTGCGGCCGATCAGGTTGGAGAGCCAGACTTTATCATCCTTTGAAAAGGCGATGCCCCAGCCGGGACTGTCGAGCCCGCCGCCACTGAATCCGGTAATCATCGGCGACAGCGGCTGCCCGTTCGGTGCAATTTTCCCGACACCGCCGCCGAACTGCCGATACATCGTGGTTTGTGAACCCGTCAGCCAGTTGTTGTTCGACCAGAAATTGCCCTCGACGTCGATGGCTGCCCCGCCCACGCCATAGAAACCGCCGCCGGACCGGACCACCGAAAGAGTCCACGAACTGGGCGCATAGAAGAGGTAAGGAATGAACGCCACGTCGCGGTAGCGCTTTCCGGACGGTACGGGATAGAACTCGTCCAGCAGCCCGAAAATCTTCTTCGCATTGTGAGCAGGAAAACGCGCGATATTGTGCACGGCGCTGAGCGTGTCGGTGGGCGCGCTTCCGCTCGGCGGTGTAGCAGCCTCGAAGAATTTGTCGCAGGCCTCCGGTTTTCCCGTAATACAGGCTGTAAGCAGGGTTCCAAGCGTATTGAATTTGGCCAACGTCGTTGTCCGCGGCCCGTTCAATGCATCCACGATCACCGAACCCAGTCCGCCCGTTTCGAGATCCACCAGATTCGGTACATTGCCGGCAGCGATCCGCAAGCCGGTTGCGTTACCGCGCAGTGTACCGTTTTCCAGAAACTGCGCCGCAGTGAATGCAGAGGCCACGGTCGTAAGCTCATTGACCGTCACCTGTTCCAGGAGTTCGACGCCCAACGTGGCCATCAGCGCGATCGCGGGATTCGGCTCCATCCCGGTTCCGGCCTTCGCCACGCCGCCCCGAGAGATAAGGTAGTGCACGCCCTCTTCCGAACTGTCACCGTCGATCGAAAATTCAAAGCGACCATCATTGCTTGTCTGCGTTTCCGCAAGCTTTCGGGGCGCATCGGAGGTCGTCACCCACAGGCTGACCGCAGCGTTGGCAATGGGTTCGCCTCCACCCACGACACTCCCTTCAAGACGATCGACAGCAAAAGCCGACACAGACATGAGGATGATCGAGAGAATGAGGACAGCACATTTCGTTGTTTGACGAGTCAGGAAATTCATAGACATATTGGATTCTCCTTATTACACAAGTGGATTGTCGGAAACGGTTACACGATAAATGTGATAATAAAAGCTGTAATTTTATCAAAATGGCCTTCCCTGCACATGCCTGCGGCCGGAGATTTACCTTCGAACAAAATATGACCTTTTCCAGCGAAGAACCGCCTAAACGTCAATCACACCCTTGCAATCCGGGTAGGCGGAGCAGCCCCAGAACTGATGGCCGGCGTTCTTGCCGGTCTTCACCGTTCGCAGCACCATCGATTTTCCACACGTTGGACAATCCGGAACCAGATCGGTGGTTTTCTGTTTCTGCCGTTCCTTCAGCCGTTCGGTAGACAGCAACTCGCTGTAACCGCCCTCGGAAACAAACTGTTCTTCCAGGGCCTGAATCTGCTGATCGAGCAGATAGTTGGTTTGGTGAATCAGGCAGATCAGTGCATTCGCACGAACTGCACCATCCGCGTGTTCGAGCCATTTCGCATAAAGCGCGGCGCGTTCCTGATCCTTCAAATCAGTCAGATCTGACTGATCAGACCGATCAAGTTTAAACCCCCTCGGCACATTCCGCACGGCCTGCGCATCCGGGCTGTTCATCTCCCACATTTCCAGATGCCGATGCCGCAAAAAATCCTCATAGTCCAACAGGAGTTCCTCAAGGCCCGCGCAACGTTCACCAACCGCAGCTCCGTCTGACTGGAAGTTGCAGAAGCCCGACTGCCCTCCGCAATGTTTTGTCTCCCGCTCCGAGCAGCCTACACCATCTGGTCGACCGTGCGCGAACGCGAGTCGAGGAACTTTTCGCAGAACCACTAAGTGGCATCATAGATAATCGTTGCCGTCTGAAATGTAGCCAGTCCCCGATATCCCCCGCTATTCCTTATTCTGCCCATGCTGCATTTCTCCACCAAAAATAAGTAACCAAGATCGCGGTGCGAGTTCATGGAACCCGCCTACAGGTTAGCGAGCGCTGTCCCGCCGACCTTGCAATGTGGAGAAACTGTCATGAACCATGAAGTAAAATATTACGATCTACGGGCAGCCCCGAATGGCACTTCGTTTAGCTCAGATCAACGCCCTTCAAGCAAAGTAGAGCAAGCGTCTCGCTTGCTCTACTTTCAAATGGGAACAGGTTTAAAACTCCTTAACTCAAATATTGAGCATCAGAACAGTCCATGACTCCCCGACTTCTATATACGAAATAATAGGACTGACACCTGCCAGACACCTGCCTCGCCCAGCCCGTGAAAAGTGCGAGGGAAAAATATTACAATGTACGGACTGCCCCGGCTTTCCTATTTTCATAGTCTAAAAGTAGAGCTTTTACATTCGTCGGAGGAATAATTAATGCGGGAACTGGTAACCGCAAAGTCACACTACTTGCGAATTCACGAAAATAGGGTAGCACATGAGTTAAAACAAAGCCGTTATTGAACTCTTCCCACGTCATATTTGCATCGCCTGGACGCTTATAGGAAATTCCATACGTCGCTGTAAAATTGAAGGCGGGGTTTTCAACGCCATCCATTAAATCAAAATCAATTACCACCCGAAGTTCTTCGTCGCTTATGACTTTCCGTTGTATTGATGTAACTGCAAGCCCGAACTCCAAATCGCCCTTATTTGCTCGAACGTTTACACAACTTGACAATAAGTGAACTGATTCTATCGATATTCCTGGATTTTGGTTTTTATCCATAATCGTCCTCACGCAGCCATTGAATAAGATTCATCGGCAGAAACTGGATTGATATCGGTTGGCCAATTACCAATTGCGTCCATGTTTATTAATGAATCATGGTTAACTGCATCGATCTCATCTTCCTCAGCATCATCAAGAAACGCGCTAAAGAATTGCGGCTTTACTGATTCGTAAATATCTCCACCAAAGAACCAATCAAAATTTCGGTTCCCACAACAATCTAGGGTCTGCTCTAATTCTGCAGCAATCGCGGGGAAATTCTCTTTGGTACTTTCTGGTGTGAAAACAATAGAGATTAAACTCACATCTGACTCAGGAAATAAATCCTGATTTATAGAGATAATTTTCCGCCGAACAGAGCGAAATAGTGAACGCTCCACTCCAAAACAACGAACCTGAAATTCTTTTCCAAAAGTATCATGAGAAATGATATCAACAAAAATTCCGGGGAACTCGCTTTTCACAAGCTCTATAATCTGTTCCTTATCCATTTTGTTCACCTACAATCAGCTGTTTTTCAAAAAGTTTAAATAACACCTCTGCCTCACGCACTAGACATTCATCGAGATCCTGAAGTTCAATCTGATCAGGATAATAATCTGCCTGAACTCTCAGACTCTTTAATTCATCCAACGCACTCAGCAAATATCCTTTTCCTGAAGGAAGCGATTCGCGTGCGACAATTCGCATGAAAACATGAGCGGTTTGGTCATTACGCCTTTTTATGTCTTCACCTTTGGGTGAATTGTTGAACCCGTCGAGTATCTGATACAGAGCGTAATAATATCTATTAGCTACTATATTCAAGTATATTTCTGATGCCCGATAAGTCTCTGCAAATTCCCACGACTCTCTTGCTTTATCCAGCATTGTGCTCATGTTTAGACTCAGAACCTCTGCATTCCCTTCAGCAAATCTATTCAACCTGTACGTTAAACACGTAATCTTCTAAAGGCCTTTACTGCAAAAAAACATGCAGAATCACCTTCTTGTGCAGTCAGAAACCACCTACCACCAGATATAGCATGAGTAATGCCAGTAAGTCCTTGTATTATAAACCTTACGAAACGGCGATGTTCACCAGTCTTCCCGGCACCACAATCACCTTACGGATGGTTTTGCCTTCGAGCCAAGTTTGGATTTTTTCGGAGGCTAGGGCAATGGCTTCGATCTCGTCTTTGGTGGCGGAGGACGGGACTTTGATCTGGTCGCGGACTTTGCCGTTGACCTGAACGGCCATGTCGAGCTCGTCGCGCTTGAGAGCTTCTTCGTTGACGGCCGGCCAGTCGGCATTCATAACGCCGGCGTCGTGACCGAGTTCCACCCACAGTTCTTCCGCAATATGCGGCGCAAACGGGGAGAGCAGCAGGACGACATTGACCATCGCATCGCGGAAGACCACTTTGGCGGATTCCGAAGAATCGTCCGAAATCTTGAGATGGTCGATGGCATTCATCAGTTCCATGATGGCGGCAATCGCGGTATTGAAAGTGAAAGCACCGTCAAGCCCGCGGGTGATCTGCTGGATCGTTTCATTCGTCTTGCGATACAGATCGCGCTCGGCGTCCTGCATACCGTCAAGGACGGGCTTTTTATCGCCAACTGAAGCAAGCAACGCGTGGTTGTCCGAAATACGACGCCAGATGCGTTTGAGGAAACGCGATGCACCTTCAACCCCGGAATCCTGCCATTCAGCTTCTTTTTCGGGCGGGCCGATGAAAAGCGTGTAGAGACGGACGGTGTCGGCACCGTACTTTTCGAGCAGCTCTTCGGGGCTGACGACGTTGCCCTTGGATTTTGACATTTTGTGCAGATTTCCGTCGGGGCCCTTTTTGCAGATCATGCCCTGCGTAAACAGATGTTTGAACGGCTCGTCGAAATCAATCAGGCTGAGATCCTTGATGGCCTTGGTGAAGAAACGCGCGTAGAGCAGATGCAGAATCGCGTGTTCAATGCCGCCGATATATTGATCCACCGGCATCCATTTGTTGGAAATTGCGGAATCAACCGCCTGCGTGGCATCCTGGGCGCTGAGGTAGCGCAGGTAATACCAGGAAGAGTCGACGAAAGTATCCATCGTGTCGGATTCGCGGGTGGCAGGCTTACCGCATTTGGGGCAGGTGCAGTTCATGAAGGTGTCGCTGGATTTGAGCGGCGACTCACCTTCGGCTTTAAATTCGACATCGGTCGGCAGCAGGATCGGAAGGTTTTCCTCCTTTTCCGGCACCACGCCGCAATCGGCACAATAAACCATAGGAATCGGCGCGCCCCAATAACGCTGACGGGAAATGAGCCAGTCCCGCAGGCGGAAATTAATTTTGCCTTTTCCAAAGCCTTTTTCTTCCGCATACGCCGTCATTTTTTTAAGCGCATCGCGGTTTCCAAGGCCTGTAAATTCGGAAGAGTTGACGCAGATACCGTCTTCGGTGTACGCATCTTCCATTTCTTCAAGCACGAGTGTGCCTTCCGGATTCTGGATGGAAAGTTTAATCGGCAGATCGTATTTTTTGGCAAACGCAAAGTCGCGCGTATCGTGCGCCGGAACAGCCATTACCGCACCGGTTCCATACATCAGCACATAGTTGCCGACCCACAGCTCAATCTTTTCGCCATTGTAGGGATTGATCAGATAGCGCCCGGTGAAGCGGCCTTCCTTTTCAACTTCGTCGGCTTCGCGGTCGAGGTTGGTCAGCTTCGAGCTGGCCTTGATAAATTCGAGCACTTCAGCTTCCTGCGGCAGACCGGCCACAAGATTCTTGAGTTCGGGATGTTCCGGCGCGAGGGCCATATAGGTGCAGCCGTAAATGGTATCGACGCGGGTGGTATAGCAGGAAATTTTATCGACTTTGTCCCCTGCCCCGTCTTCGCGTGGTACAATCGGAAAATCAATTTCGGCGCCTTCGGAGCGGCCGATCCAGTTTTTCTGCATGGTCTTCACGCGGGTCGGCCAGCCATCGAGCGTATCGAGATCGTCGAGCAAACGCTGGGCATAGTCGGTGATTTTGAAAAACCACTGGTCCATCGATTTCTGGTCCACTTCGGAGTCGCAACGCTCGCACGCGCCGTCAACCACCTGCTCGTTGGCCAGTACGGTGGCACACGAAGGACACCAGTTGACGTTGGAATTTTGTTTATAGGCGAGGCCCTGTTTATAGAACTGGAGGAAGAGCCACTGCGTCCATTTGTAATAGTCCGGCATGCAGGAGGTAACTTCCTTATCCCAGTCATACATGCAGCCCCAGGCGCGGAGCTGCTCTTTCATGGTGGCAATGTTGGCGGCAGTATATTCTGCAGGCGGTGTGCCGGTTTTAATCGCAGCATTTTCGGCGGGCAGGCCGAACGAATCCCAGCCCATCGGCGTGAGCACATCGAAGCCCTGCATCTTTTTGTAGCGCGCGACAGCATCGCCGATGATGTAGTTACGGCCGTGGCCGACGTGAAGCTTCCCCGACGGATACGGAAACATCATCAGGCAGTAGTACGGATTTTCCGCCGCCGCCAGATCGGTTTTAAAATCGCCGTTCTCGTCCCAGAAGTTCTGCCACTTGGATTCAATTTCGCTAAATGGATAATTCTCTTTCATGTTGCTCACCGTTATTCGTTAATAGTTATTTGTTAATCGTTAATGGATTACGCGTTGGGGTCTTTGGCCTTTTTGAGATAACTCATGTATCCGTTGGTTATTTTCACCGCACCCCAAACCAGGGTCTCGCCCTCTTTAAACATTTCTTCCGAGATCAGCTCTTCGTCTCTGGCCGCCTGCAGATGATCCAGTACTTCATAGGCTGAACCTCTCGCATTGCTGCAAAACTTCGCGTTATCCAAATAGTGGAAACGCCCGTACCCTTCCGCGATATTGGCAGTGGTTGAACGAGCCACCCGGACAATTTGATCCACCAGACGATACTGTTCCTCTTTTGGAAGCAGAGGGACGACCTTCTTGACAACAAACAACCGCAACTCGCGACACGCCTGCCAACATTTCAGCTCCCGAAAATCTTTCATCCCTTGACCCAATAACCATTAACCAATCACGATTAACCGCGCACTTGTGTGCGAAATCGGCGAATATTAGGGATTTACTGCGATTTATCCACTTCCAAAGCTTGGAAATTTATCTGACCGACTCCGCTTCATCTGACGTCTGAAAAATATCCCATTTACACAATATTTCCCTCCACCGGACGTTTTAATTGCATAACCCAATAACAGGAGACGGGATATGAAAACTCAGACATTAAAACGAACAGGATTGCTCTTGGCACTTTTTGGCGCTGCCTATGTGGCAGAAGCACAGGGGCCCGGAGGACAGCGTATGAGCCGCGAAGATATCATTGCAAAATATGATGCCGACGGTGATGGGCAACTCAGTGATACCGAAAAAGCAACCATGCAAAAAGAAATGGGCGCCCGTACGGGACGAAAAGGTGGACAGCGCAATGAACAGCGTATGAGCCGTGAAGATATGATCGTAAAATATGATGTTGACGGCGATGGACAGCTCAGCGAGGCCGAAAAGGAAACCATGCGTCGCGAAATGGGCCAACGCGGGCAGCAACAGCGCAGTCCACGAACAGAACAAGTCGATGCCGTCGTACTGATCACCAAATATGACACCGATGGAAGTGGTGAACTCTCGGCAACCGAACTCGAAGTTTTTCTGGCCGATCAAAACACCCCGCCGGAATCAGGCCCGCGCAACAGATCCAAAGATCAAGAAAGCCAGAGCCGCCAACGTATGAGTCGCGAAGAAATCATCGCAAAATATGATACCGACAGCGATGGTAAGCTCAGCGATACGGAACGCAGTGCCATGCGGGAAGACATGAAAAGAAGTCGCGTAGCAGAATAGTTTTTCTCAAATTTCAACAATACCGCGAACGGCATACAGGTACCCTTCCTGTATACCGTTTTTGTTTATCGCTCACGCCGTTTACATTTAAAACAGAGTGAATACTGCACTATGAATCAGAGTTGGCCGTCAAGATCCCTTGTCTGATACACCCCCCGAAAACATAAGTCTAAAAGGAGACTATGCGACTTCCCCGGAATGAATTCAGGTTGGTATTAAGCACCCAAACCCTGCCCTTGACGGGGTTCGGCAAATGCATCCTCTATCTGGAACGGCTCCTGCCTCCGGAAGACGTATTACCGCCCGAAGACGAGTTGTTCCGGGAAGACGAGTTGTTCCGATTCGATGAATTGGTATTCTGCCGCGATTCGTTAGATGGCTGAAAACCTTCCGAAATACGCTCAGCCAATCGGGCTCGCTGCTCTGGCGACATATTTTCAACCATGCTGCGCATCTGTTGAAAGGTCTGAGCCCGCTGATCCCGAGTGGAAGACTTCTGCGTTTTCTGAGATGAGGTATTGGACTTTGCAACGCTCGTGGTTCCGCCCTGTTCCGTCACCGCCAACAGACCCTGGCCATAACCGGCCTCCGCATTATCTTTGACGTGTTTAGCGGGGGTGTAGTCCACCAGATAGGTTTCCACTTCGCCGGTGATGATATGCTCAAATACCACCCCGTTGAATGTGATTTCTTTGATGTCCCATTCACTGAGAAAATCAACAATCGGTTTACGCGGATCCCGCGGGTCCGTGATACTGCTGATCACGGAATCAACATCGCCTTTCCAAACCCGGAGGTTGGCATCGGAACGGTTTTTGAGAGAGAAAACCGCATTGCTCCCTTCTCCGACATAAACCCCTTTCACGAGCAGATTCGCAAACGTATTCTGCCCGGTGGCCTTGCGCTCTTTCACAAAAAGATGCTTTTCCACCACCTCTTCCATGCTCGCCAGGTTTCTATCCGGCTCAATATTATTCGGCACGTTCAGGTCGTACGACACTTCATCGTCCATAGCAAATTCGTTTTCCATGGGGGAACGTGCAATCGCCACCACCGCAACTGCACCGATGGCACAGAGGGTTGCAAGACCGGGAATAATTAAAGGGCTCATTTTAAAATTCATTATTCACCTCCTGCCTGACAGATAATCTTGATCGACATATTCAGGGTGAGCTGCGGTTCACTCGCATCTGTGCTGGTGTCGCGTCGACGCCGCCGCGTTCTCCTTTCTGCCAGTGAAATGCTGTCGACCAGTATGAGCGGCCGATACGTTTCCAATCTGTAGATAAATTTAAGGATTTCCGGATAGCGGCCTTCGCCTTTAATCTGCAGGTTCATCTGGTTGGCGGCATCTCCAATGGATGAACGACCGGCCGTGGTTTCCAGCGAAAGGTCGGGCCCTAGTTCGTTCAGCAGTTTCGTCATTGCAGTTTGCGTCAGAATTCGGTTTTCAATCGGAGGAAAGAACAGGTCGTCGGCCTTACGCAGAGCGGCCACCATTTTTTCGTGCTCTTCCTCAATGGTCCAGGCATCAAGTTCAAATGTATACAGATTTTCCAGCAACTGCAGCTCATCCTG
This sequence comes from Pontiellaceae bacterium B12219, assembly GCA_029432795.1. Classification (GTDB taxonomy): domain Bacteria; phylum Verrucomicrobiota; class Kiritimatiellia; order Kiritimatiellales; family Pontiellaceae; genus Pontiella. The sequence continues at coordinate 72,059 of JARNMJ010000013.1, read as the reverse complement.
AAGCAGTTCAAACTGCTCCGCCCGAAAAGCGGCCACCTTTTTTGTGACCGGATATACCACCAGACCAAAAAACAGCACCGCACCGCCGGCCATCACATAAAGCCGCTCCCGTCGCGACATTTTAGCTAAAGGGTTTTTCATGGTTCTATCTCCTCAAACTCACGCTGAGTTCAAATTCGTAGTAATCGCCTTCTTTTCTTCCGATGTCGGACTTATTCAACGCATTGACAAACGGAAGCGCCAATACCAGCTCCGGCAGCCGGCCCGGTTCTTTGGAATTTCCTTTCAGGGTCAGCTGGCCCCCATCAAAGGAAAACCCGTTCAGATAACTGTCTTCCGGCAATGCATCGGAAATGGATTTCAACATGTTCATAATACTGACCCGCGATTCACAAACCTGCTCCAACTGCACCAGCTGCTTGCGGTACGTGCGATTCAGATTGCGCTTTTCCTGAATGTCGGCCGTAGCCCGTTGCATCTCCCGAAGCTCCAGCGCCACCTTTTGACGCTGCAGCCATGGCGCTCCGTTTTTAAAGCCGTAAAAAGTAAAAACTTCGATGGTTAACAGAATACAGAGCCCGGAAATAATCAGCGTTCGACGGCTGATCGGAACCTTGCGTTTTTTATCTTCAATCAGATTCAGCGTCGGATCTAAATCGATGGAGGCCGCCATCAAAACTTCAACGAAGGATTCCTGCTCTTCGGTTAGGACCGAATCCATGGTTCCGGAACGTTCCAAGGGGTGAACATGAAGACCGAACACGGCTTCGAGTTCCTCCGTCAATCCTTCGATCATCTGTCCGGCACCGCCGATATAAATACGGCTGATGCCTTCGTCGCCAAGCCAGCTCTTATGTTTTGCCACCATCTGCCGGGTCGAGCTTACAATCCGCTCGGAAGAGAAGCCCGGAGCCCTGCATGAAATGAGCTGCGAATCCTGCAGGATGCCCCGGCCGTAGAGACAAAGTTCCAGATGTCCATCATCCACGAGCACCAGCAAAGTCGGCGCATCGGCTAAAACGGGCGACACCGCCGAACTGAACGGAACCGCCTCATCCACAGGCACCCCCGCCTGTTCAAACTGATTAATCAATTCACGCACTTCAGATTGACTGGCGGCAACGAGGTTGAGCAGCACCTGTTTTTCATCCGGCGTATCCGCAGTCGACCAGCCTAACAGCCGGTTATCTTCCGGCAGTGGAATATGGCGCGCGGCCTCGAACCGAATCATATTATCCAATTCGCCCTTTGCCGCAATCGGATAGCTCAGCGTCCGCTGAATGGCACTGCTGCGCGGAATACAGAGCATAACGCGCGCCGGCATTTTGGGTTCAGACTTCATTCGTTCCGCCACGGCGGAAAACACCTGTTCATCGCGCGGCAACCGCTCCATGAACTTAACCTGTGTTCCCAGCATACTGTGATCGACAAACACGGCATCCACCGTTTTGTCCCCAAACAAAATGCACATTGTTGTTTTTGCGCTCATAATTCCTGTCCAATCTGACCCATTTGTTTATTCCTCATCGGGCACACCGTAGGTGAGAATGCGATCCACCAATTCCCCTGATGCGTTCTCCACTATGTCCTCAAGTTCATAGCCCGCGTCATTTTCACCGCCCAACCTGAGTTCCACCAGAAGGAAGCGACGGGAGCGGAAGGCGATCTCTTCCTGATCATCATCAAACGTTAAAGATTCTTCACGGTCCTGTTCCTCCGGGATAAATCCCTGTGCAATCAGGTAGAGTCTCTCGGGGAGTGCATTCACCCTTTCGTATTCAAGCTCATCCTCCTCGTCGGTCGCCATATCTTCAGGATATGTTCCGGACAGGATGTACTGCGCCGATGCCTGGCCTTCCGGCGAGTTGTCGCCGATCAGGAAGCGCAACAGCCCTCCGCCCCGGATCATTCCATCCTCTATCCGTGCAGGATTCCCGGTTCCGTAAAACAGTTCCGGCGTCATGCCGTAGACCAGCAACAGTTCTTCATCGGACCCCAGATCTCCGTTCTTTACATGCCGCGGCGTATCCAGATCCTGATAGTCTTCCTCTTCCATACCGTTTGCGCGCATCGTGCCATCGGAATCAATCCAGTCGAGAATACGGTCGACGAGTTGGCTCCGTTCGGTGCCGTCGTCCATATCGCAGGCCACTTCGAACAGGCGTTCCCAGCTGTTCTCATCCAGCTCATTTGCATCGAGCGCGGACGGTTTATAGACCAGTTGATATGCAAGCATGCCACGACCCAGCTCATATCCGGTGCGATACACTTCAAGCTCTTCAATGACGTTTTCGTAATCTTCTGTTCCGGAAATCAGATAGGCATCGCCGTAGCCGTTGGCATAAAGCTGTGCGTTATCCCGGCCAATCTCCGCCAAACGAGCCAGCGCCAGCGCGCTGCGCGAAAGCTGATCCGTGACGGCTTCGTCAACATTCCCGCCGGCCGCTTTCAGCTCGGCATTCATGTCCGCCGCGAAATTTGCCACAATCAGTGCCAGTACCACCGCAACCGACAGCACGATGATCAGCGCAGAACCTTCTTTGGACTCTGAACGGATCAACCTCATATTCCTTTCCGCCTTATACTGTAATCGAAATAGAGAGTCTCACTCTCCATCTTCGGAAGCTTGATTTCCATTTCAATAAAATCAGGCAGTTCGAGGGCGTAGTCGCCCCCAATATCCTCCGCTTCCAGCTCAACCGGCTCAGGCTCGTCCGTCATGCCCTCTTCTTCCAGCTGCCAGTGGCGGAAATAGAGCGTTTCCACATTTTCAATAAGCTGAACTTCCACGGTCGGCAGCTGGGCGTCGTCGTTAAACATGGCGTTGTCGCCCCAATCCTCGCCAACCGGATTATCAATGCCGTTAAGAAATGAAACATCAGTCAGCCAAAGGCTCTGGTTTTCCGTTTCGTCGTCCGTGCGCACTTCGAGCACAATCCAGTGCATATAGCCGTCACGCTGTGTTCCAAGGAATGGACGCTCCAAACAGAAACCAATGGCGGTTTCTTCGCCGCGATAACGGTAGTCGCCCTCGGCGGAATCATAAGAGCCGTCTTCTTCGAGCATACTTATCTCTTCCTGCGAAAGCTGCAGCGCGCGGGCATCGCGCAGCGCCCCGCCGAACATCTGTTCCAGCGACCGCATCCGCGTGAGATTATCAAGCGCCGCCGTGCCCTGATCCACCGAAGCAATCGCATTGCGCAGCACACCGGCAATCGAACCGCACAGAATCCCCATCACCGCCAACGCCACCAGCAGTTCCATCAGACTGAAACCGGAGGATTTTATATTCTTCCTATTCATCTTCAAAAAGTTCTATGCCGTTCAGTTTCATCGAATGGGTCGGCTCGGTACCGATATCATCACTCCACGAAACGGTGACTTCCATTTCGCACGGCGCCAGCGCCTCCGTCTGGCTTTCATCATCGCTATCCATCCCGGGCAGAGATTCGACATCGAGCTGCTCCACCAGCGCCACCCATGAAAAACGGCCCTCTTCACCGGACGATTCCGATTCCGGCACATAGGTGTTGCGGCGCAGCGCATTCATTTCCCGCGAGGCAATCCGGACGGCCAGCGCATGGTCTTTGGTGTAATTGATATCCCTCAGATTATAGCCGAGCGCAGCCAGCATCCCGGTGACACCAATCGAGAAAACCACCAGCGCCACCAGCACTTCGAGCAGGCTGAAGCCGGCAGAAGTATGTAGTTCCGCCTTTAGGCGGCTCCGCGCACTCACCTTTCTGGATGGACCGCCTGAAGGAGGAACTACATGCTTAATCATCCTGCCTCCGTTTCACCACTTTCGGTCGGCCGGTGAGAATGTCAGCGGCAATATGGAGCTGTAATTCATCGCGCGTCAGCGTTATGCCGCCGCCGTTACTGCCGCCGAAGTGCGTGAAAGAAACCGCGAGCTGATCGCTCGTTTCTTCACGTTCCGTGGATGGAACGGTTTCCAATGTCTGGAAATCCGAATCATCTTCAACGGTGGAAATCTGATCGGCTGAAAAGGATTCCAACGAATAGTCTTCATCGAAAACCAGCACCTTTTCATAAAGGCTGCTGTCGGATTCCGAGGATTTGAAAATGGAATCGCCGGTTTCCAGGGTTTGGAAAGCGAGGGCTTCAATCATCCGGACTTCACGGGCTTCCGAATCGATGCGCAAATCAATCTGCAGCTTACGACTCATCGCCAGCATTCGGGCTTCCGCCATCAGCTGCATGATTTTACGGCCTTCTTTTCGGAGCGCATGTTTCGGCGAAGCCATGGCATCGATGGTCGGAATGCTGATGGAAGTGATGACGATAATAATCGCCATCACAACCAGCAGCTCAATCATGGTAAAGCCTCGTTTCGAACCGTGAACCGTGAAACATGAAGCTTGAATATTCCGGCCTGTCGGCATTCCGCATTCCTTGTTTGCTAATCTAAATTCGATAGATCTGCATCAAACTGTCCTTCTCCGCCTTCAACACCATCAGCACCGTAGGAGATGATTTCGTAGGGTTCGCCATCGGGGCCGGGCACGGTATAGATGTAATCGTTATTCCAGGCATCCAGCAGATAACGCTCTTTTTTGAGGTATTTCGGGCCCCAGCTTCCGTCGTCATCTTCCGGCGCTGTAATCAGCACCGCCAGGCCTTCGTCTTCGGTCGGGTAGCGGCCCATATCGAGCTTGAAGCGTTCGAGCGCATTTTCAAGCGTGGTGAAAGATGCCCGCGCCGCCTTGACCTTGGCCTTGTCTTCCTGCCCGGAAAAGTTCTGTACGGCAATGGTGCCGATCACCATCAGGATTACCAACACCACCAGCAGTTCCACCAACGTGAAACCGGATTTGCTCTGCTTTCTTTTTTTCTGATTCATAACGTACTGCCTCCTGTTCAATTAAATATTTCTTATCCGGCCGATGTACTCATGGCCATGATACCCTGCATCATACCGATGACAATGAAACCGACCACCACGGCGAGAATAACGATAAAAGCCGGCTCAAGCACACAGACAAACCGTTCCGTGCTGGCACTGACTTTTTCCTCATACCGTTCTGCCACTTTGTCGAGCATGGTTCCGAGCTCGCCGGAATCCTCGCCCATGGAAACCATGCGGGCGGCCAGCTCGGGAAAGAGCGGATTGTTCTGCAATACCGGGCCCATCGGTTTTCCGCTCTGCACATTTTCATACACCTCACGCATCAGCTTACGCAATGCGGCGTTGGAGAGCGTTCCGCCGGTAATGGAAATGGCCTGCAGAATCGGCACCTGCCCTTCGAGCAACGAAGCCAGCATTCGGCAGAACCGACTGGTTTCGGCCTCGGCCAACAGATTTCCAAGGACCGGAAACTTCAGCAATTTTATTCCCCAGGCCACTTTACCTTCTTCATTGCGCGTCCAGAATTTGAACCAGCCGAAAACCAGTGCCAGAATGAGAGGACCGGACCACCAGTATTCAATGCTGAAATCGCTGAACGCCATCAGCGCACGAGTCGAGCCCGGCAACAGCTGTCCGGTATCTTCAAAAAGCGAGGTGAGTTTCGGGATGACCACCATCATCATGACCGCCACAACCACCGCGCCCATCAGCAGCAGCAACGAGGGATAGATCATGGCGGTGACCACTTTCGAGCGCAGTTTCTGACGCCGTTCGAGCAGCGCGGCAACACGGCGCATAATGAGATCCAACGAGCCGGAAGCCTCCCCGCCGCGCACCATATTGGAATAGAAGCGTTCGAATACTTTGGGATGCCGGGCGAGCGCATCCGCAAACGAAGCTCCGCCGGTGACATCTTTCCAGACTTCGGAAAGCACCTCTTTAAACCGTTCGTGCGAACAGAGATCGGCCTGGGTTTTCAACGCCTGTTCGAGTGGAATTTTGGCATCGAGCAGCGCCGACGTTTCCGACGAAAATTCCATCAGCTGCTGGGTGGTGATACGGCCGCCGAGCGACTTTGAAGCGGAGGAGAATCCTTCGGCGGACGCACTGTCGGAAATATTCAGCACGATCAGCGCCTTCTGCTGAAGCTGCTGAACCGCCCGCGCTTCGGAGGGCGCTTCAAGGATTCCGGTCCGTGTTTCACCGCCGGACGTAATCGCTTTATAGGAAAACTTTTTCATGATGCGTATTTCGTAGTACGTACTGCGTATTGACCGACTGAAATACGTAATACGCAGTATGCAGTAATAAATCCTATGCCCATTGCGTGACTCTCCTCACCTCTTCAACGGTGCTGACCCCATCGATCATCGCCTGCCAGCCGCATTCGCGCAGCAGTTTGGTGCCGCTCTTTTTTGAAAGCTTACGGATCGGCCCGGCTTCGGGCGATTTCTGGATGAGCTCGCGCATTTCGTCGTTGATGGTCATGAGTTCGTAAAGACCGACGCGGCCGTAAAATCCGGTGCCATCGCAAGCTTCGCAGCCTTTTCCACGATAGAGCTGATACTCGGGCAGAACGGCTTCGGGGAAGTCCGAAAGCTGCCGGCCGCTGATCGTATAGGGCTCAGCGCAGTGCGGACAGATGCGGCGGCAAAGGCGCTGGGCCAAAGATCCGGTAAGCGCCGACGCAATCAGATAGCTTTCAACCCCCATATCCGCCAGACGGGCGATGGAGCCGGCGGCATCGTTGGTATGCAAAGTGGAAAGTACCATATGACCGGTGAGCGAAGCCTGAATGGCGATATCGGCCGTTTCCGCATCGCGGATTTCCCCGACCATTACAATATCGGGGTCCTGACGAACAATAGAGCGCAGTCCGTTGGCAAAGGTCATTCCAATCTTTGGATTCATCTGAATCTGGTTGATGCCGCCGAGGCGGATTTCGACCGGATCCTCAATGGTGATGATTTTGACCTTTTCGCTGTTCAGATGCGTCAAAGCGGTGTGCAGTGTTGTGGTTTTACCGCTGCCGGTCGGACCGGTTACAAGAATGAATCCCTGCGGCTGTTCAACCATACTGGTAAAAAGTTCCTCTTCGCGCTCGGGCATCCCGAGGCTGGCAAAGTTGAGTTCCACCTGCTGCTGATTCAGCAGACGGATGACGATGTTTTCGCCATAGATGGTTGGCGTGGTGGCGACACGCATATCAAGATCGTGCCCCTGAATCTGCATCTTGATGCGCCCGTCCTGTGGAATACGCCGTTCGGCAATATCGAGTTTGGCCAGCAGCTTCATGCGGGACGTGACGGCGGCATGATGCTTTTTATCGATCGATTCGGCTTCGTGCAGCACGCCGTCCACCCGATAGCGGACGCGCAGGTTATATTCGCCGACTTCGACATGAATATCCGATGCCCGTTTTTCAACGGCCTGGGTGATGATGAGGTTCACCATGCGCACCACCGGTGCCTCGAGGGCGAGGTCGCGCAAATGCTCTTCTTCATCGCCCCACTCGCCGGTCTCGAACACTTCAGCGTCCTGCATCATGGTGCCGAGATTATTGGCGGCAAAATCTTCAATCCGCACGAGGGCATCGTCCATTTCCGAAGTGGGAACCAGAAAAATCTCCAGTTCCTCTCCTTTACACAGCCGCATGGCTTCAATGGAGGACCAGTCGGTCGGATCATCGGTTACAGCAATCAGCTTTTCCTCGTCGAGAACGAATAAAATCCGATGCTCAATCATGAAGGGATATGGAAGGTCGTCCTCGAGGCAGAGGTGTTTTGCGGGCTTTTCAATTTTACAGATAGGAAGTCCGAATTGCTCCGAAAGCGCCTTTGTGAGTTCCTGTGGTTGAATATCGCCATTCTCAACGAGAATGCTTCCAAGCTTTGGAACGCCCCCGCCTTCATTCTGTTTCCGAAGCGCGGCCTGCACGGCATCGCGGCCAACGGCACCGTGCGCCACAAGAATATCGCCTAGTTGACGGTAGGCCATTATTTCGACTCCACTTGCGGTTCTTCTGTTTGCGGAGCGTCATCATTAAGATCGTAGAGCGTACGAATATTTTTTTCGTCCATCGCGCCGAGAATCTTATTCTTGAATTCCTTGGTCAGCATGTCGGTTTCATCGCGGGTATCAACCACATGCGGAGTCATGATCATAAGAATTTCAGACCCGACTTTCGCAGTTCGCGTACGACCGAAAACCCAGCCGATGACCGGAAGCTGGCTGAGAATCGGTATGCCGGTCTGCACTTTCTGGTCAGTCCGCTCAATCAAGCCGCCAAGAATGAGTGTCTGTCCATCATCCACCTGCAGATTGGAACGAATTTCACGCGTGTAAAAGGTGGGCGCATCATCATTTGAAGAATCTGCATCGAGAGCCCGGATCGTCTGTTCGAGATCGAGGGTAACCATTCGGTTGTCGTCGATTTTCGGAGTAACCAAGAGAGTTATTTTTGCATCGCGGTACTCATAGTAAAAATTTTCAGTGCCGGATTCGCTGATGCTGCTCTGCTGAACCGGAACTTCTTTACCAAAGGAAACTTCCGCCTCCATACCATCGCGCGTGAGCACCGTTGGCGATGAAAGAACCTGGAGACGGTCGTCATCCTGCGCGGCATGAATCAGGGCCATGGCTTTCTCATTGGCATTCAACAAATAGGTGAATCCCGAACTCGCCGTGGTGATTGGTTCGCCGAGGGGTCCAAAGGTATTCAAGTCCAGACCGCTTAACTGTGCGGCAGAAGAATCCGACCCGAATACGGCCCATTCAATACCGAGGTCGAGCGATTCATCGAGCGTAACTTCGACGAGTACAGTTTCAATGAGTACCTGACGGCGTGAGCGGTCGAGTTCATCGATCGTCTTGGCAATTTCCTTATGCATACTCGCCGGCGCATTGACGATGAGCGTATTGGTTTCTTCATCCGAAAGAATAATCACCTCTTCATCAACCGACATGCCCGGCGCATCGCCTCCAAGAGCGGCGGTGTTCTGAGCAGTGTTAGATGCCGGTTGCGCATCGGCTTTCGTCTTATTGCCATTCTTATTGTTGTTATTCGAGGAATTCGCATTTTTGGTGTTGGGTTTAGTCGAGGTTTTGCCGAGTTCCTGCTCTTTTTCCTGCGATTGGGCATAGAGGCTGGAGTAAAGATCGTTCAGAGTTTGACCGATGGTTTCAGCCTCCACGACTTTCAGGCGGTAGATTTTGGTGACCCGCTCGTTGGTGCCGTCGGCCCGGTCGAGCATCTGAACCCAGTGCTTGATTTCCGGAACCATTGCCTGAGTTGCATTATGTGCAATTACCATATTCAGGCGGGCAATGGCAAAAAACTGGACAGCGGTGCCGTCATATCCGGTACGACGGTAAAACAGATTCGATAACTCTTCTGCAACGTCCGTAGCATCCGCCTGTTCCAATACATGCTGAACCAGAATGGAAGAGGGAACGTCGACGATATTCAGCAACTCCTGCATTTGCTGGAGCCAGGCCTGAGTGCCGAGTGCAATCAGGATATTGGAGTTTTCCATCCCGAAAATTCGCTGCGGCTTGCCGGTGAAGTTATTCAGAAAAGTCTGGGCGGCGGAGGCATCAATATTTTCGAGCTCAATGACACCGATGATCGGTTTGCCATCGGAATAATCCGTTTCTGAGCCGGCTTTGATGATCGGTCGGATATCGGAAGGGGAAAAAACCCAGACTCGGCCGCGTTCGATGCGCTGCACTCCGGCAGTTTCGAGAATGGCATCAAACATTTCGAGTTTGTCTTCGCGATCCCATTCCGTGACGTTGCCGGCACGAATGCTGATTTCCTGAGTAACGTTGACTGAGGGGGAAATGATGAACTCCATACCTAGGTCGCGACAGAGCACCTCAATACAATCTTTAAGCGTGATATTCTCCCAGTTAACCGCAACCTGTGAGCCGGAGGCATCGCGCGAGACCGTGCTGTTCAACAGCTGATTAGGCCCGGTATTGGAATTGGAGGAATTAGTTGATGCTGAACGTTCCTCTACTGCTTCATCAGGGGGAGGGCCTCCTCCCGGCCGCCGACGCTGCTGTTGGTTATCCTGTGCTAAAGCAAGCGGCAATTGCACTGCCAGTGATGCACCCATTATAAATACTAAAAATTTATTCTTCCTATACATCGTTCCGCCCCGTGTTGGTTCAGCCCTTTTGGCCCGAGTCAAAGTCTTCATGGTATTCATAAAAGAAAGATCCGCACTGAAACAGGTGCAGATCTTCTGTTCATGTTAGAAAGAGACGGTCATCAACTGCATCTTATTGCAGTTTTTCCATATTTTTTTTAGTTCTCTGTCATTGCTTATCGGGGGGCAGTCTATTCCACTCCACCTGGTGGTGTAAAATATTCGTAAGCATCAGAAAGAACCGCAAGATACTAAAGAAAAAGATCGATGATTGGCTGCAGTTCCCGGCGGGTGCGGGCCATGGCGCGGAAGAGATGGCCGTTTCCATCGGGCAGCGGATTCAGGGCATAGACCGGTTTTCGCGGAAGTTCGGCTCGTTCTTCGGGCAACGCATTGGTGTGAATCTGCGGATAATCCAGAAACGGACGCAGTTTTTCGGCCTCAGCATCGGCATTCGGTCCGAGCAGGTAAAGGTTGAGCAAAAGATCGTAGGGCCCAAAGGCGGCGGGACTGCGAATATCCATTTCCGCCGGACAGCAGGATAGATTTTCTTCGACGACCGCTTTTCCATCGACCGAAATCAGCACATACGATTCGTAGCGCTCAAAAATAAACTGTTCATCCGATTCGCTACGGCCGGAGAGCATCCAGTCCGCGAGGATAAAATCGGTTGATTCGGAAATATTCCACACCTGTTCCTGCCGGAAAATTGCACCTTCGTGCAAAACAACCGGTTCAGGAATGTTCCAGACCTTGGAATCCGGTTCGCAGTCGGCTTCAATCTGCTGCACGGCTTTTTTGCCGGTTTCGTTGCGATAAACGTGGGTGTTGGCCTGCGATTTGAGCAGCAGACCGGTCTTTTCGCCACAGCGTATTTTAAGCCCCACCTCGTCGCCCTGCAAAATTCCGCCACCATACGACGAGAGCTGAATTTCGACACCGTGATCGTGCAATCCGGTTTCCAGGAGTCGGAGCGGAACCTGACTGACCATCCGCGTGATGCGCGTGGCACCCTCCACATGGTCAAGTTCCAACCGACTGGTTTTCATGCTACAGCCCAAGCTGCACAGCAAGACCGCACGCCAGCACCACGGCCCCGGCAACGGCATGTGCAAAGCGATGATTTTTATGACTCACAAATTTAAGACCGTATAAAGCCGCGAGAACCATAGCGAGCATCGTCACCAGCGTGGCAATTGCAAAAATGCCGGCAACAGTGAGTGCCGCACCAAGGCTCATCGTGGCAGCCGGAAACATCAACACGGGAATCAGCGGTTCGCAGGGACCGAATACAAAAATAATGAACAGCGCCCAGGGGGTTAATTTCCCATCCTTGGTATCCACATGGTGATGTTCCCGATTTTTGAGCCCGTACATAATGCCCCAAATCATATAGACCGCACCGCAACCCACCAGAATCCAGGCGGCCACATCGCCGCGCAGGGCTTCGGCCATTTCCAACGCATTCAGCGAAATACCCAGCGCAATACCGAACAGACCAATTAAAATGGAGCTGAACACATGAGCTAATCCACAGATCAACGTAATCCATACCGTCTTTTTAATCGACCAGCTCCGCGCCTTGCTCAACGCGATGAACGGCAAATAATGATCCGGTCCCATTGCTGTGTGACCCAATCCCAATAACAACGCGCTTACGCACAAAATTCCTAATGATGTTTCCATTTATTCCCCCAGAACCTGATGATTATATGCATGTGAGATCTGATCAATAACCTCATCAACCCCGATATTATTACGGGCCTGCGTGAAAAGAAAAGGTCCATCGCCGCGCATTTTCAGCGAATCGCGTTCCATCACTCCAAGATCGGCCCCGATCAATTCGGCGATGTCGGTTTTATTAATCACGAGCAGATCCGACTGCGTAATACCCGGACCGCCCTTTCGCGGTATTTTATCGCCCCCCGAAACGTCGATCACATAAATGGTGTAGTCCGCCAGTTCTCGGGAATAGTTCGCGGCCAGATTATCTCCGCCGCTTTCCACAATCAGCCATTCCACTTTTCCATTAAACCGATCCATCAATTCTTCCAGTGCATTCAGATTGAGCGAAATATCCTCGCGAATTGCCGCATGCGGACAACCTCCGGTTTCCACACCGATAATCCGGTCAGCCGGGAGGCTTTTGTTTTTGGTTAGAAATTCGGCGTCCTCCTGCGTGAAAATATCGTTGGTCACGACGGCAAGGCTCATTTTATCGCGCAGCTTTTCACAGATGGCTTTGGTCAGTGCGGTTTTTCCCGATCCGACCGGCCCGCCGATTCCAATGGTGAACGCGCGCTCTGAAAAATCGCGGGGCAGCGGCGTTTCGCGCTCCGTGAAATGGCCGGGATGATCCATGTGCTCGTGCGTATGGCCGTGCTCATGATCGTGCGAATGGGTGTGTCCATCGTGGGTGTGCGTATGCATAGAATGAATTCCTCAGTTCTGAAAGAGTTTTGAATATAAAGACGGCTGAAGCATTTGCGCAACATCCATTAAGGGCGCAATACGCGAAGCTTCAGCTGCGGTTTTGGATTCCGCAATTTTTAAATCACCGGCGATTGATCGTTCCAAATCGGACTGAATACGCTGAGCGATTGCCGGGCCGATCAGCCCGAGCCGGACCGCCGCACTGAGCTGATCGCGCAGCTGCGTGAAAATAAAAAGTTCCCGCACCTGCCCCGCCGTCGCTCCGGCCGATTTCAGGCTCAGCACCATCAGCGGCAGCCAATGCGGCGGAATTCCTTCGGAAGCCAGCCGGGCTTTCGTGCTGTTTCCAAGGGTTGGAAAAAGTTCTTTGAACAGGCGCGACCATCCCCTGCCCTGCGCGATGGACCCTTTACGAATGCAAGGCGACAGCATCATTCGGTCAAACCGGTGCAACTGTTCCGCAGAGGCATCTTCATAAAAACTGTTCAAAAAAGGAACCTCGAAAGCCATCCACTGCTTCAATGCGGTTTTAAGATAGCGAATCAGCTCGGGCCGCGTGGCCACCATTCCACTTTTCACCGCCGCCTCCAGCCCGTTTGAAAACGCAAAGCCGCCGATCGGCAAGGCCGAATCCGCCAGATGCATCAACTGGATCGTACTTAATGCCATCCTTAAAACAGCTGATAGAGCTGGGCGAGCGGGAGTTTGGTGGCGGACTCGCAGGTGATGTGTTCGCCGTTGACCGTGACCTTGTACGTCTCCGGATCAATTTCAATGTCTGGCAGAAAGTCGTTCAGCTTCATGTCTTTTTTACCGATGGTCCGGCAGTTTTTCACGGGCACGGCGGATTTATTCAGATCGTACTTCGCCACATTTTCGAGCGAAGCCTGAGATACAAAGACCAGTGAATTTTTGGCGGGCGCCGAGCCGAAGTTTCCAAACATTGGACGGGAGTAAAAGGGCTGCGGCGTCGGGATCGATGCATTCGGGTCGCCCATCTGCGCCTGCGCAATCACCCCGCCTTTAAGGATCAGTTCCGGTTTACTGCCGAAAAAGTCGGGGCGCCATAAAACGAGGTCGGCCAGCTTGCCGGGTTCAATCGAACCGATTTCATGGCTCATGCCGTGGGCAATGGAGGGATTGATCGTATATTTTGCGACGTAGCGCCGGACCCGGAAATTATCATTTCCGTGGCCTTCATCTTCCGGCAATGCACCGCGCTGCTCTTTCATTTTATGGGCGGTCTGCCACGTGCGGGTAATCACTTCGCCAATGCGGCCCATCGCCTGGGAATCGGAGGAAATGATCGAAAGCGCACCCATATCGTGCAGAATATCTTCGGCCGCAATCGTTTCACCACGAATCCGGCTTTCGGCAAAAGCAACGTCTTCCGGAATCCGTTTATCCAGATGATGACAGACCATCAGCATATCGAGATGCTCGTCGATCGTGTTGACGGTGTAGGGCCGTGTTGGGTTGGTGGAGGACGGCAGCACATTGGGCTCGCCGCAAAGTTTCATGATATCCGGCGCGTGTCCGCCCCCGGCCCCTTCAGTGTGATAGGTGTGAATGGTCCGGCCTTTAAAAGCGGCGCAGGTATTTTCCACCATACCGGACTCATTCAGCGTGTCGGTGTGAATGGCAACCTGAACATCGTATTGTTCAGCAACATCGAGGCAGCAGTCGATCGCCGCCGGGGTGGAGCCCCAGTCTTCGTGCAGTTTCAGGCCAACGGCTCCGGCTTCAATCTGCTCAGTGAGCCCAACGGGACTGGAGCTGTTGCCTTTACCGAGAAATCCGAAATTCATGGGATAGGCATCGGTGGCGCGGAGCATCATTTCAATATGGTTTGCGCCGGGCGTGCAGGTGGTGGCATTGGTTCCGGTGGCCGGACCGGTGCCGCCGCCGAGCATGGTGGTGAGCCCGGAAGCAATGGCTTCATCAATCTGCTGCGGACAGATAAAATGAATATGGGCATCAAAACCGCCCGCCGTCAGAATCAGTTTTTCACCGGCAATGACTTCCGTCGTCGGGCCGCAGATCATATTTGGATCCACGCCGTCCATCATATCGGGATTCCCCGCTTTTCCGATGGCGTGAATGCGGCCGTTTTTAATGCCGAGATCGGCTTTATAAATTCCGGTGTAATCGAGAATAAGGGCATTGGTAATCAATAGATCGAGCGCGTCGGCCTGCGATACGCCGGAGCATTGGCCCATGCCATCGCGCAGCACTTTACCGCCGCCGAACTTACATTCGTCGCCGTAAACAGTGAGATCTTTTTCGACTTCAATCAGGAGGTTGGTATCGCCAAGGCGGATTTTATCGCCGGTGGTCGGCCCGAACATGGCGGCATAATTTTTACGGCTGATGTTCATTGGCCTTCCTCCTGGTGATTAAAGTTTTGTTCGATGGCTTTATCCAGCGCGCCTTCGGGCGAGTCGGTTGATTGTATCAGCGCATTTCCGCCGCGCACCGTGGCGGTGCCGCCGATTTTAACGAGCTCGACCTGTTTGGATTCGCCGGGTTCAAAACGGATGGCGGTTCCGGCCGCAATATTGAGCCGCATGTTAAACGCTTTGGCGCGATCGAACAGCAGGGCCGGATTGGTTTCAAAAAAGGGATAGTGCGAACCAACCTGAACCGGGCGGTCGCCGTGGTTGAGCACAATTAAGGAGATGCTTTCGCGGCCGGCGTTGAGTTCCAGCTCCCCTTCCAGACATTGGATTTCGCCCGGTTTTCCGGAACTTTCATTATCCACCGGAATGGTGCCGCATTGCCGGACGAGGCCGGAACCATAGAGCGCCAGCTTGGGCTCGCCGTGTTGGCGGCAAACCGGTTGATGCACGGTGATCAGTTTGGTGCCGTCGGGAAAAGTGCCTTCCACCTGCACTTCGGCAAGCATGCCGGAAACGCCGGGCATGACATCGTCGAATCCCAACAGCTGTTTCCCGCGATCCATCAACTGCGATACGGTACATCCTTCGCGGATAAACTCCAGCAGCTGGGCGGAAAGCAGGGCAACGGTTTCGACATAATTAAGTTTCAGGCCCCTTGCATAACGTTTCTGTGCCAGAAAACCGGCGTTATGCAACATCAGCTTTTCTATTTCGCGGGGTCCTAAATGCATCCTTCATCCTCTGTTTATGTCATAAAATAAGCTCCGTGAAGACCCGGAAGTCTTCACGGAAAAACCTGATTTAGAAGGTATAACCGACGGAGACGTTTCCAACAACATTGTCCTGCGGAGAAGGCGTGTCAATGGCATCCCAGGCGGCATAGGTCTGACCGAGTACACCATCATCGTTATCCAGCTTCCAATAGGCCAGTCCGGCATTGAGGCTGACCGCTTCGGTGATTCCGTAGGAGGCGCTCAAACCGGCACCATAACTCATCAGACCGGAATAATCGTTTCCATCCGAACTGAAGTACGCTTTACCATAGTTACTGTCGGCCCAGGTAATTTTCGCCCAGGCGCCAATGCTCGCTCCGCACTCAAAATCGTAGCCTTCGCTGATCCCGATATCGCCGTGAAAACCGTAGTTTGATCCATCGACATCGTAAAGAACGGTGGCTGCAGGATTAAGTAGAACATTCAGCTTCGCTTTAATATAAACATCTGTTGTGTACTGCCCGCCGATTTTCGGGAAGGCATAGAAGATTGAACCGGCAGAAAGATCAACCATTTCAATACCCGTGTAGGTGTAGTCCGCAAAAACATCCCATTCGGTGATCTCTCCTTGCGCATCATTCGGGTTATCCGGACCTTTGGTGTCGTCCAGATTGATTCCGGCCCAATACATGAAACTGGTATGGTGTTTTCCGCTTTTATCGTCGATTCCGAGAGAGGCCGAAGGCATCAGCATCGGGCCGTCCACCCAGGTGATCCCGTTTCCACCGACAAATGCGCTGGCGAAGTTTACATCCACTGAAGGCGTAACCGTTGCTTCGAATGCACCGGCACTAAGAGCGCCCATTCCCATTACGGCAGAAGCCGCCATCACTGATTTTTTCATGTGCCTATCTCCTTTGTTATTACTCGTTTTTATTCAGATCATTAAACATGCAGGTATTCTTCGATCAGCTCTTCACTGAGCTGGTCAATGACATCGCTCGCAACCACCCGGCCTCGGTTCATCAATACAAAGCGGTCTGAAAACTCTTTCACGAAATCGAGGTACTGCTCGACGATCAGAATCGTCATGCCCTGCTCTTTACTGAGCATGCTGAGCACTTCGCCGATCCGCTGAATAATGTTCGGCTGAATGCCTTCAGTCGGTTCATCGAGAATCAGCAGGCGGGGTTTGGTGACCAGCGCCCGGGCAATCGCCAGCTGCTGCTGCTGCCCGCCGGAAAGATCGCCCCCCATTCGACCGCGCATTTCATCGAGCACCGGAAAATATTCAAAAACGTCCGGCAGAATTTCATCGCCACGCGAAGCGAGTCCGGTACGCAGATTTTCTTCGACGGTGAGCCGGGGAAAAATCTGCCGCCCCTGCGGCACATAGGCCATCCCCTGCCTAACACGCCGATGAGGCGGCAGCGCCGATATCTCGACTTCATCAAGAGTCACGCTGCCGAAGGAGAGTGAAAGCAGTCCCATAATATTGCGGACGAGCGTGGTTTTCCCCACGCCGTTGCGACCCATGATGCAAACCATTTCCCCGGTTGGCACATTCATCGTAACCTCGGTGAGCGCCTGAACGCCCCCGTAGGAAAAACTTAAATTTTCAACATTGAGCATCTTAGTTCCTTAGAGATGAGGAATGAAATATGAATGATGAAGGATGAAATTGGGTCTGCGGCGCCTTCTGCACGAAGACCCACTCCATCTGTGCTCTGCTTTCATCTGTCAGTGTTCATTCTTCATCTTTCACAATTCATACTTCGCCTATCGTTTACCGTCCCAAATAGGCTTCAATAACATCGGGGTTCACTTTCACTTCTTCGAGCGGCCCTTCGGCCATCGACTTGCCTTCGCACAGCACCGTGACACGCGAATCGAGCTGACGAACAAAATCCATGTCGTGCTCGATCACAATCAGCGTGTGATCCTTTTTGAGTTCCAGCAGCAGTTCCCCGGTGAGTTCGGTTTCCGAATCGGTGAGTCCGGCGGCCGGTTCGTCGACAAGCAGCAAACGCGGCTGCGACAGAATCAGCGAACTGATCGCGAGCCACTGCCGTTGTCCGTGGCTGAGATAGCGCGCTTCGGTATCGGCTGCATCGAGCAGACGAACCCGTTCGAGCAGGGTCATAATCCGATCGCGCTCCACCTTTGTTTCGCGAGCGGTCAGCGCCGACCAAACCCCTTTCGGGCCGGGCAGTGAAAGTTCCATATTCTGATAGACCGTCAGGCTGTCATAGACCGTGGGCGTCTGAAATTTACGGCCGATTCCGGAGCGGACAATTTCGGCTTCGGGTTTTTTGGTGATGTCTTCGCCGTTGTAGTGAACCGTTCCCGTGGTGGGACGGGTCTTGCCGGTGATGACATCGCACATCGTTGATTTTCCGGCTCCGTTCGGGCCGATGATGACACGCAGTTCGTTGTGAAAGATTCCGAAGTAGTCGATATCGAGCGCTTTGAATCCGTCGAAAACGGCGGTGACACCGGTGAGGAACAGCAGGTATTTTTTATCCCACAGCGAGTTCTGCGCAGGATGTTCGTTGGGATAGTCGGGGGTGATCCAGTCCATTAGTCGAGCTCCGTTACTTTTCCAACCATTTTACGCCACACACCGATCACGCCATTCGGCAGGGCCAGCACGACAACGATAAACAGCAGGCCGAGCACGATCGGCCAATATTCGGGTTTCCAATCAAAGGAACCGATGCTCCACTGGGAAGTGAGTACGCTGTACAACAGGTTAATCAACAGCGCACCGACCACCGCGCCGCAAAGCGTTCCGCGCCCGCCGACGGCCACCCAGATCACCATCAAAATTGACCAGCGTGCTTCCATATACGACGGCGTGATGATGTTGGCCTGCGGTGTGTAGAGCAGACCGGCCAATCCGGCGAGCATTCCGGCGAAAGCAAAGATGGCCGTTTTAAAAGCAAACGGTTCATAGCCTGCAAAACGCAGTGCCGTTTCGGAATCGCGCACCGCCAGCAAGACCCGGCCAAACCGCGAGCGGGTAATCGCCAGACAAAGCAGATAGGCCACAATCAGACAAATCAGCGTCACCACGTAGAGCGCGATTTTAACGTTCGGATCGCTGAGATCAAAACCGGCGATGGTTTTAAAGTGGGTCAGTCCATTGGTACCGCAAAGTTTCATTTCGTTTTTACTGAAGAACATCATTGCAGCCACCGTCAGTGCCTGCGTGAGAATGGAGAAATACACCCCTTTCACCCGGCTCTTAAAACCCAGAAAACCGATGAAGCCGGCCAATAAACCGGGTAATAAAATCCCGAGAATCAGTGTCAGGTTGAACGATTTAAAAATCGCCCAGAACCAGGGCAGCACTTCCATGCCGCGCGTTTCCCCGACTTTATAGGGATAGACCACATAGAGCGCTTCGGGAATTCCGTTGTGCAGCGTGCCCTGATGCGCCAGATAAATCCCCATCGCATACCCGCCGATGGAAAAAAACAGCGCCTGGCAGAGGCTCAGAATTCCGGTGTATCCCCAAATCAGATCGAGCCCGAGCGCCACAATCGCCAGCGCCATATAGCGCCCGATCATGTTGACGGTTTCGACCGAAATAATTCCGGCATAGGCGAGCATCGGCAATAAAGACGCCAGCGCTACTATCGAACCCAGAAACCCTTTGTTCAACTGCTTTGCCGACGAACCGGCAAGTGAACCCAAATAATATCCTGAACCGGTCTCTACATTAGTCATCGGCCAGTCTCCCCTTTGCGGCGAACAAACCGGACGGCTTGTACTGAATGAAAGCAATCACGACCATGAGCACAATAATCTTGGCCCAAACCGCCCCGAATAACGTGCCTTCGAGAAATTTATTCAACAGCCCCAGCCCCATACCGCTGCAGACGACGCCAGCCAGATTTCCAACGCCGCCGGTTACAACGACGAGGAAGGAATCGACAATGTAGTTCTGCCCCATATCCGGCGTAATGCCGCCGATGGTGGTTAAGGCATAGCCCGCCACGCCGGCCAGTCCGGAACCGAGCATGAAGGTGAAGCTGTCGGTCATGCGGGTATTGATGCCCATCGATGCGGCCATGTCGCGATTCTGAATGACGGCCCGCATTTTAAGGCCCAACGTGGTGTAGCGCATCAGGGCCACCACACCGCCCACACAAACCGCGCACAGAATAAAAATGAAAATGCGGTTAAAGGAAAGACTCATCCCTTCAGCAATTTCAACGCCGCCCTGCAGCCAGGTGGGTGTATTGCACGAACGGTTGTCGCCGAAAATAAGGCGGGTGGTCTGAATTAAGATAAGACCTACACCGTAGGTCGCGAGCAGCGATTCGAGCGGGCGTTTGTAGAGCCGCCGCACCACCGTCCATTCAATCAAACCACCGAACAGGGCTGAAACCAGAAAGGCCATTGGAAGCGCAATGATGAAAAACATATTGTGCGGATCATCCGGCGTGTGACGAAACAGCTGCTGCATACAATAAGTGGTGTAGGCACCGATCATCATCATTTCGCCGTGCGCCATATTAATGATGCCCATCATGCCGAAGGTGACCGCCAGTCCGAGCGCCATCAGCACCAAAACCGAACCGGTTGAAATCCCGGAGTTTAAAATGTTAAACGTGGAAATCTGCCGTTCTTTGGCCGTAATACGTTTCAATGCTTTCTGAACAGCGGGTGCATCGGCGTTATCGAGATTTTCCAAAAAGGAGCGCGAACGGACACTGCGCAGTTTTCCAAGCATTTCAATGGCGACCGCCTGTTCGGACGGATCGCCGGATCGCAGCTGCAGCAGCGCTGAACTTTCATCGGCCGCGCGGCGAATACCTCGTTTGGGATCCGATTCCGAAAGGTTCCGGAGTTTGGAAATCAGAATCGGGGAAAACTCGCCCAGTCCGGTTTTACGAACTGCTTCCAGCCTTTGTTCGTTGTCCGGTGCACTGAGTTCTAAAAGGGTGATGGCCTCGAGTACACTCTTCCGCTCTTTGCGAGAAGGTTCGATACATTCGATCTCCTCTATCGGAATCAGATATGCACTGCCATCGGGTTTTAAAAGGGGTTCGCGAGAAAACAGTTCCGCAATCGGAACAAATTCATCGAGGTCATCGTTCGTATAAATATCGAGTCCGAGCACGACGTTGTCTTCATAAAGAAAAAGACTGCCCAGGCGATAGTCCGACAGCACGGGAATCATGCGCTGGTCCCCGGAATTAGCAATTTCCTGCAACGTGGCGGCGCGCACGTCTTTGTCGGAACTGCCGAGTTTTTTTAACTGCTCCATCGCCGGATCGGCCTGAACCGATACTGCTCCGGCAAGTAAGAGCAATTTTAAATAGTTAACCCAATTCATGAGCATCCTCTAGTCGTGGAAAAGGTGGTTTTGCCGGAGATTGCAGGGAGCAATCCCCGGCTTCGCAGTCGTTTACACGATGCTTATTTCTTGGGACCGCCGGTTGGGGCCGGGAAGTTTCCATCGGTGTGCAGCAGGGTGCTGTATGAATCCGGTTTCACCAGACCTTCGCTTTCCCACACAATTTTAAACTGGCCGTTTTTGAGGATTTCGCCCACCAGAACCGGTTTATAGGTATGCTGATTGACGGCATCGAATTTCTTTTTGCCACCGGGAGAATCAAATTCCATGCCATTGAGTTCTTCGCGAACCGCATCCACATCCACCGAACCGGCCGCATTAGCTGCTTTCGCCCAGGCTTTCACGCCGAAATAGGCCGCTTCGATCGGATCATCCGTCACACGGTCTTTTCCACCCGGCAGATTGTTATCCGCGCAGTAGGTTTTAAACGCTTTAACAAACGCTTTGTTTTCCGGCGTTTTGATGCTCTGGAAATAGTTCCATGCCGCGAGGTGACCCACCAGCGGCTGAACATCCATGGCGCGCAGTTCGTCTTCCGCAACGGAGAACGCCATGATCGGGCACAATTCTGAAGTCAGGCCCTGATTCGCGAATTCTTTATAAAACGGGACGTTGCTGTCGCCATTAATGGTCGACAGTACACAGGCATCGCCGGCCGCACCGAACTTTTTAATGTTCGCTACGATGGTCTGGTAATCCTGATGATGGAACGGGGTGTATTCTTCGATGATATTTTCATCCGGAACACCTACACTTTTCAAATAGGCCTTCAGTACTTTATTCGCCGTACGCGGGAAAACATAGTCCGTTCCAAGCAGGTAGAATTTGGTGCAGCCCATTTCGTCCATCATATATTTGGCCGCAGGAATCAACTGCTGATTGGGTGTGGCACCGGTGTAGAATACATTCAGCGATTGCTCTTCGCCTTCGTACTGGACCGGGTAAAAGAGCAGCGCGTTGTATTCTTCAAAAACCGGAAGACAGGATTTGCGGCTGACCGACGTCCAGCAACCGAAGGTTACCGCGACGTTTTCTTTGGTGATCAGCTCTTTGGCTTTTTCGTTAAATAGCGGCCAGTCGGATGCGGGGTCAACCACCACCGCTTCCAATTGTTTTCCATTCACGCCGCCTGCGGCGTTCACTTCATCAACGGCCATCAGAACAACATCTTTCAACGAGGTTTCCGAAATGGCCATGGTTCCGCTCAGCGAATGCAGCACGCCCACTTTAATCGTCTCTTCGGCCTGAACTGCGCCGGTCACGGTACACAGCGCAGCGACTGCTGTTGCTGTTTTAAGAAAGTTTTCCCGAATCATGATTATCTCCTTTAACTCCAGTTAATCGTTAACCAGCACAGCAACGGGCCATGCGAAGGAGATGCCCTTTTGCACGGGGTATGCCAAACGAGAGCTTCGGGAGGGGGAGAAAATTAAATGTCTTCTGTAACTACCGCATTATACGCCAATTGAATAAAACCCAATAAATACGGGCCTAAAGGCGCACAATCGATATGGAATTCAGGATTGTATACAATATTTTTCCGATAAATACATTTATGTACAAATAAACTTATCTATATCCAGTTTTGTTTATTCAATAAAAACTGCTACATATAGATTAATTTGAATAATGCCATTTACCAAAACATACTGGGTTCAACTGCCGAGGTATTCCCCGCTGAGCCGTATTACAAAGTTTCTCTGTGTTCTCAGCGTCTCTGCGAGGAATTAAATTCATACCGCAAAGTTATCTACCCATCACATTCGAAAAAATAAGCCCGGAGGGTTAACTTGAAAGGCTGGCAGAAGGAATCCTTTACATTTTATCGGGTGAGTTTTCTTTGTCTGCGTGAGACATGCTGCCTATTGGACGGGCAACCGGTTGTTTTGGCTGAAAAGGCTGGATAAATGCTTCGTTAAAATCGTATCCGCCCTTGAAGTCTTCAATGGAATCCTCCTCGGTTTTTCCGAGCAGCCCTTCTTCAACAAGATTAAAGACGATGTTACCAAAATCGACGCATTCGGTGATGCCCCATTCAGAAAGTACGCGTTTTGTGACGGGACCGAATTCTTTGAGGGCATATTCACGCATACCGCCCAACAACTCCTGCCCGGAAACATGACGATGGGTTTTAAGGTTTTTCACGGTATGGTCGAGGCCTTCTCGAACAAAGATATAGGCTTCGGCCGAGTAGCGGTCGTCTTTGCGTAAAATCGGTTCGAGTAATTCGTATAGAGATGGGTTGTTCATAATAACTTAAAGATGTTTCCGCAGATCCTCTGCCAGTTTATTCATTTCGCTGAAATCGTCGTATTTTTTTGCATTCCAGTTCCAGTGATGTCCGTCGGTGGAAAAACGGGGGATGACGTGCACGTGAATGTGTTCCACTTCCTGCCCCGCAGCAGCCCCGTTGTTTTGCATGATATTGACCCCATCAGCCCCGAAAGCGTTCATTTGTGCTGCTGCAACCCGCTTGGCGGTAAGGTGTAATTTGGCCACAATTGCATCGGGGGTTTCGGTGATTGGATCGTAATGTTTTTTTGGGGTTACAAGAGCATGCCCCTTAACAATCGGCCCGATATCCATAAAAACCAACACATCGTCGTCTTCGAAAACAACGGTGGCAGGAATTTCTTTCCGGATAATTTTACAGAAAATACAATCACTCATAATTCAACTCCGGCACTTCTTTTTCCACCGGCGGATAGACGGTCGGATTTCGATTATTTAAATAAAGATACCGAGCCCCTGCCCCGAGAATGAAGAGCGTGCAAATCAGCAGAATATATAATTTTTCCTGCTTGGTGAGCCCGAATGCGGATTTGATGGAACTGGATTTTTTTTCAACCATGCGGCGAATGTAGCAAACCGCATGGGAATGGGGAGCCGAATTTATTTTCTATTTCAAAACCCCGAAAGTCGGACCTTCTGCTGTTGCAACACCTGGGTCGATTTTCATTTGAGGAATTAACTTTTCGGGAATTTCCTGAGTTTTAAAGACCGGAAGAATCGGCCGACCGTCTTTTCCTTTCGGATAGTCAACACCTTCCTGTTCAATCAGAAGACGGCAATAGAAATACCCTCCGGGCAGTTCCCCGATCAATACTTCCATATCAGTGGGTTTACCCTTACTCAAATGAAACCAATCGCCGATAACAAATCCCTTTTCCTTGCCGGACATAAATTTACGGCTTTGGGGATCATCACTGGACCAGCCCGTCACCTTACCTGTATATTCAGGTGCCCGCCCCGTGAGAGATGAACTCGGATAGTTGGCATCAATCACCAAATCCCTTCCGATACGAACCATCAGAACATCGTCAGCAATCCCCCAAAAACGATAGCGACCGGTTTCCGGTGCTGCAATTTTACCGTTGTAGTAGGCCACCCAGCGCCTTGGCTCCACTTCATTTTCAACACCGTAGGCCTTTGGAGCTTCCTCCGCCTTCATATAAGGAACCATGAATGTGGTGGCAAATTTACTTTTCGGTGCTTTAAAATATCTATTTTCTAAACGTTTCACACTCCAGGAACCGGCAAAGTTACGAAGAACTTCAACAAATTCATTGTTTTTCTGATTTTCCAATGCCGAATCTTTTTTCGCATCGCCCGTAATCTCGATGGCCATATCGGAGGGTTTTCCTTTTGAATCCATTTTTAAATCGAAAAAGCTGCCTTCCAATTCATTTCCAGATCCCTTGTCTCCCCCAAAAAGGTTGAGATCAAGACTGAAACCGATTCCCCCTAAGCCCCCTTCATCGAGGTAGCCCATTCCGCCTTTAATGCCCGTCATTTCCGGCATTTTAATATCTATAGATTTATTCTTCGGCTTGGCGACGATGTTTTTGCGGAGTTTCGGTTTCTGTACCTTTTTTTTCTTAATATTAACCGGAACTTTCAGTTTTTTAAGTTGCATTTTCGGACGCGAAATCGGTTTAGCTTCAAAAACCGGTTCATCTTTCACATAAACACGAACGGCCACAAATGAAATGGCCACTAAAATCAATATCGCATGAATCGTGAGGCTGATCATTGCAGCACTCGATTTTGCGTGTTTTCCAAAATATCCTTTTTTGCCTGAACTACCCATTTCTATTTACCTCCAAAAACGTCCATTATACGCATTTAACGGACCATGTCTTTTATAGAAAACGTAAATCCTTGTACATTTAAAGCATATACAAAAAAGGAGCGTATCAGAATTTCTGTTACGCTCCTGATTAAAATGAGTTATATAATTTACGGCATCGGAGGAGTGATCTGTTTATTTTGATTGGGAAGAGGCGGCACTCCGGGCTGAGGCGGAACCTGCTCTTTTCTTCGGCGGCCGTGCTCATGCCATTTTGAACGGGCACAATCCATAAACTGGGAAAATTTTTCTTTTCCGAGAATACGTTCCATCTGTATCCGGTTGCGCGCCAGAATTTTCATCTGTTCAGCCTGCGCATCAGCAACCGCATCGATGGCTGCATAAACCTCGCCTTCAGCAGCTCCGATTTTCTCGAGTTCGGAAAGATTTTTTCTGCATTCATCCAGGAGCATAGAGCTTTCCCGCATCTGCGTTTTAAGATTAGCCTGCAGTTCGGCAATCTGCGCCTGCTGTTCTTCAGACACACCGATCTCTGCCAGAGTTTTTTCCATCAGCTGAACGCGCCGTTCGTCCATTTCAGCTTTTTGTTCCGGAGTCATTTCCCGATACTCTCTGTATTTTCGTTCGCCCTTACGCTCGTCTTTCGAGCGGCGGTATTCATTGGTTTGTTCTGCAAGTGCCGGGAAGGCAAGTGCGATGGTTGCGAGTATGATCAAAGTTTTTTTCATCGTCTGTATCCTCAAATACGGTGTCCGAGCTGAATAACGCAAGCGAACAGCAGGTATTGCCTACAAAAGTTCAAACTTTTTCGGACAGGCCGCCAGAAAACTGTATCCGGTTTTTGTGACAACAACGGTATCTTCAATCCGAACCCCACCTAAACCGGGGTAATAAAGTCCGGGTTCAATCGTAATGATATTTCCAACCTCCAGGATCTCGCCGCTTCTTCCAACCCTTGGAAGTTCATGAATATCGAGCCCGACCCCATGCCCGGTTCCATGGATGAAGCCAACATGCCTGCCCTCTTTTTCCAAGGTTTGGAAACCGCGTTTTTCAAAAATCTGCTGACAAAGACGATGTATTTCATCGGCGCAGATGCCCGGTTTGACGGCTTTGAGGGCTGCAAGCTGAGCTGCTTTTACGGCATTATAGAGTTTTTTGAGTTCAGGATTGGCGGGGCCTCGACAAACCGTACGGGTAATATCGCCCCAATAGCCGGTTTTTTCTGAGCGCGGAAAAATATCCATAATAATCGACTGCCCGGCAAAAAGCGGGCCGTGGCCGCGTTCGTGCGGATCAGTTCCCTGATCCCCGCCGGCAACAATGGTTTCAACGCCGGCGCAATCGTATTCAATGAGTGTTTTGTGGATCAGATGACGCACTTTTTCAGAAGTGAGTTTTTCTTTTCCTATATAAAGCTCATTTTTCGGACCGATTTCTGCCGAGCCGATCAGCGCAATTCCGGCTTTCATGGAAGCAACAGCGGCCTGCTGACTTTTCCGAAGTTTGGAAATCTCAGCGGCGGATTTTATTTTCCGTTCCGGGCAGGCCGGATTTTTATCAACCGAAATTTTTATGCCTTTTTTTTCCAGGGTCTGGAAAAGTCCAACGGGAAAATCGGAGGAAACCTTCAGTCGGCGAACTCCGGCTTTTTCCATTAAAGCCCTTATTTGTTCTACTTGGTTTCCTATTTTCTTCCCTTTAAGGCCCAGATCCTCCGGTGTGAATACCTGGGTTCCGGGTGTGGATTGTTTACAGGCCCTTCCCTTTTCCATGGGTGAAACAAGCAGGATTCCACCGGTTTGCGTTTTAAGGTATAAAAAGGGATCGGGAGCAGTAAATCCGCTTAAATAGTGGATATTTGTGGTACTTGGAGATGATCCGGAGAGTAAAATTAGACCTGTTAATGTATTCATTTGCGCGCAACCTCCTAAATTTGGGTGCTTTAGAATAACACGATGTTTGGAACATACATTTATGTGTTAATGATTCGTAAACATTAGGGATGATATATTGTGTTTCAAAAGTTGTCCTACACTATATTTGGTGGTTCTTAAATTTATAGTCTGATTTTCATTCTCTGCCCTTGAGGTAAGAATCCACATTCTCTACCTTTCAACCTCGCTTATCGAAATAGGAAGTAACTACCTGTTAATAACTTGTCAACAAAGTAGCGTGACCTGTTAAGAGGGATGTTTTTAGGGGAAAATGAGTAAGAATTCTATAAATATTTGGGAAGACGCCAAAAAACAATTGAAGGGGATTCTTTCGGGCGATATTTACGATCGCTGGATTGCAGTTATTCAATGTCTGGATATTTCCGGAACCACCATGCGTCTGGCTGTGGCCAATGATTTCTATAAAGACTGGTTGGAGGAAAATTATTTTCCGATGATCCGCAAAGCGGTGCTCGTCGTGAGCGGCAAGGAAATGGATATTTCGCTTGTTGTGGATTCCAGCTGTTTTGACGCCATCAAAGAAGAAGCACCTGAACCGGAGCATCATTCTCCAATTTCACTGCCAACCCTTGGGTTGGGGTCGAAAAAGCCGACGCATAATCTGAATCCGAACTATACATTCGATTCGTATGTGGTGGGTCCGGCCAACCAATTTGCCCACGCGGCGGGTATGGCTGCGGCCAACTCCCCTTCACGCACATATAATCCGCTTTTCATTTATGGCGGTGTTGGACTGGGTAAAACCCATTTGATGCAGGCGATCGGTAATCACATTGTCACGAAAAAACCGCGTTCTAAAATCTGCTATATCACCTGCGAAACGTTTACCAATGAATATATTGATGCGCTTCAGAACAACAACGTGTCGAATTTCCGTAAAAAATACCGGAAAATCGATATGCTGATGATTGATGACATTCAATTTCTCGATGGAAAACAGCGTTTGCAGGAGGAATTTTTCCACACCTTCAATACGCTTTTTGAAAGCCATAAGCAGATTGTACTGACCTCCGACCGCACGCCGAGTGAAATGGCAGGTCTGGCTCCGCGTTTGATTTCCCGTTTTGAATGGGGCCTGGTTACAGAGCTTGGAAAACCGGATGTTGAAACGCGGTCGGCCATTCTGCGTAAAAAAGCGGAACTGCTGAATTTGAATATTGATCATCAGCTTCTGGATTATCTGGCAGAACGTGTTTCTTCCAATGTACGCAGCCTTGAAGGCGCGCTGATACGAGTGGCAACCTTCATGTCGCTGACCAATCAGCAGGTGGATGTTCAGAAAGTGGAAGAGCTGTTGCACGATCTGCTGGATAAAGAATCCCAGGCGGCCATCAGCGTGGATATTATTCAGCGCACGGTTGCAGAACACTTCGATCTGCGCCCCTCTGATCTGCTGAGTAAAAAACGCACAAAAGATATCGCGTGGCCACGGCAAATTGCAATGCACCTATCCCGGAGTATGACCTCACAATCTTTTCCGGTGATTGGAAAACAGTTCAGCCGGAATCATGCAACGATTCTCTATGCGCATGAACAGGTTTCCGACAAAGCGAAAGAGGATCGAGGCCTGCAGCAGACCATTGCCATTCTTAAGGATAAAGTAAGTAAGAATGCCGCCAAAACCATGTCTTAATCCATTTGCAGCCATACTCCTGAAGCCGTCTCAAAATGAGGCGGCTTTTTTTATGGCAATACAGAGAGCGCGGCAAGGTTGTCATCGATAATGATATAACTTCAGAACACCTGCGGCACTGCATACAGAAACGGTCGGTATCCCGAGCCCCTGCAGATCGGCAGTGGATGCCGTGATGATGAACAGGTGTAATGCATCGCTGATGAAGATCGGTTTCCAAGCTCTGGAATATACAGGCGAAAAGATAAGCGGTGACCGATTGGTTTGCTGGAACACCGGTTATTTTCCGGCGGGAGCATATTCCGGTAGAAGCATGATCATAAAAAAAATAAACACCTGCCTTTCTTACCCGCAGCGCTGCGGGAACAGCACCCTCCGTTTTTCGGTTTTACCGCGTTCCACCTCTCCCCTTTTCCGGTTTGAGATACCCCTGCGAAAACTCACTTCCAATGTTGGAAAGCGCGGCATTTTCAGGCACTATTTCTTCCAATGTTCGGAACCGGTTCGGGATTTGTTTCGAGGGCGCTAAAACGCAAATTGCCTGTTAATGAATCCTTAATAACCTGTGGAGTTGCTGATGATGAATTTAACAACTTCACGTTGTGCACAGACGGCACCAGTTATGCTCAGTTTATGCACAGGGTTACTAGGTTTTTTAAAACTTTACTGGTGACGGACTTACGATAAATAAGTAGATTTCAGATCGGTTATACACAGACATTAATAATAGTGATTTTATAAATAAAGTATATCTATATAACAGGAGGCTTGTTAATGAAGTTCAGCATTGAAAAGGATCAGATTCTTGAAGCGCTGCAAAAGGTGCAGTCTATTGTAGGTCAGCGGACCACTCTGCCGATTCTTTCCAATGTACTGCTGGAGGCAAGCAATGGAAAACTCACGCTCACCACCACGGATATGGAAGTCAGCGTGCGGACCAGTATTGAGGCAGACATTGATGAGGATGGGGCTACCACCCTGCCCGCCCGCCGTTTTTTCAGCATCTGCCGGGATCTTCCGAGCCATCAGGTGGATATCGGAGTGAGCAATGAAGATGTGGCCACCATCATCTCGGGGTCCTACAGCTGTAAGCTTGAAGGACTTTCCAGCGATGATTTTCCGCCTATGCCCACATTCGAGGAGAGTTTCTCCTATACGCTCAAGCAGAGCACATTTAAGGATATCCTACAGAAAACATCTTACGCGGCCTCTACGGATGAATCCCGGGCGATTCTGAACGGGTCCCTGATGGCCTTCCGTGACAATAAGTTGACAACCGTTTGTACAGACGGTCGCCGACTCGCTTTGGTTGAGCAGGAAATTGATGTGCCGGATGATGCACAGCTGGATATTGTGGTGCCGAGCAAAACAGTTGCTGAACTGATTAAAACTCTGGATAGCGACGGTGATGCCAGCATTAAAACCTCCGCTACCCAGGTGGCTTTTGAATTCGGAAATATTTTTATTATTTCAAAACTGATTGATGGCACGTATCCGAATTACCGACAGGTGATTCCGTCGCAGTGTGAAGAGCGCATCGCGATCGATCGCGAAATGCTGCAGAGTGCTGTTCGGCGTGTTTCTTTGATGCTGGATGATCAGGCGGCTTCTGTGAAGATTCAGATAACCGAAAACCGCATGGAACTTTTAACATCCTCTCCTGAAGTTGGAGAATCGCGTGAAGCGGTCCCGGTGAAGTATTCCGGAAAAGATATCACGATTGCATTTAATCCGACGTTTCTGATGGCTCCGCTTAAACATCTCGACAGCGATGAAATTTATCTGGAGCTTTCAGATGAACTGAGTCCTGGCGTCATTAAAACGAATGTTCCATTCCTGTATGTAATCATGCCGATTCGGGTGAGTTAATCACTGGAACTGCTGAATTTCCGGAGGATTGAATCGTATTTTTATTCAGTTTTCCGGGAATTGGAAGGGAGAGTGGTTGCCGAACAAGGACTCGAACCTTGACTAAGCGAGTCAGAGTCGCTTGTGCTGCCAATTACACCATTCGGCAATGAATGAGCGCAGAAAATAGCCATTTCTGAGAATGGGATCAAGCAGGTTTATTAAAAAAAATGCCCGAAGCTAATCGAAAGAAAGTTATCCGTTTGTTGGGAGTCGGTTTTGATACCGACGACGGCCATATTCGAATCACCAAAGGGGAGAACTATGATGTGCTGATGGGATCTGATGAAAGTCATGAATTTATTCAGCAGCTTATTCAAAAAATTGAAGCAGAACTTAAGGCCCGTGGCCTGAAGCTGGACGATATGACTCCAGAAGAATTCAGTGCTTTTGTTAAAACGGTTATGTAGTTCGTTTGATGGAATTAGACGCAGCTTATTTTTTTGTATTCGCCTTCCCTCTCGGATTAGCTTCTTTCGGATTATGGATCTATATGCGTGATCAGATTAATAAGTTTGGGGGAGGCACTGTAAATTCCCGTAAGCTTTGGGTTCAGATCCCCAGCATTCCTTTTATCTATTTAAAAATGACGTTGAAGAACCGATGGATGAAAGGATTCGTCGTCTTCCTGTTATTCTGGCTGGCATTGTTATCCGCTTTTTTTTTAATTCATTTATCGAATCAATATACAATTCAGGTAAATCGTACGTTCTGATCACGCTTAAATGAATTTCGAATGGAAACAGTTATGATCAGGTAACCGCTCTCTTCATTATTCATACAAAAAAACAACGTTAGAGCTGAATTGACTCAGGAATCAAACTTTAGCCTCCTCGACCAGGATTTGGTTGCAGGACTATTTATGGGGAACACAGACTTTGACCATTTTGGTAGTCCATTTTTTTATTCTACCTCTTTGAGAAGATCCAAATCGTCAGAATGAATAAGCCTGTAAAGATATGCAATGCAAGATAGATCAGTTGCATTACGGAGGGCTGTTTCATGTAGTTCAATGCCATGACGGTGGTAACAAAACTAAACAATGCCATGAATATGAACTTCAGTTTCCTGAGGTCTTTTTGATCTGACTGTTTAAATTCCATTTGCAATGACTGTGCAACAGACTGTTGCATTTGTTACCGGTCCTAGTCTTTTCCAGAGGTTGGAAATAATGAATCCAGTCCATCGAAAGCGCTGAACCCTTTACTCTCAAATGATTTTTCCACGGCCCCGCCATATCCCTTCATTTTGTGTTTTTCATGCTCATTGTCATGGCAGTAAACACAAAGCAACTCCCAGTTGCTTCCGTCCGGAGGGTTGTTGTCGTGATTGTGATCCTTATGGTGAACCGTGAGCTCTTTTAATTTGGCACCTGAAAACTCTCTTGCACAACTGCCGCACACATGGGGGTACATTTTAAGGGCTTTAGCGCGATACCCTTTTTCTTTATCCGAAAGTTCCTGATGAATTTTATGCAAAGCATCACTACGTTTCATTTTAAAATATCCTCAAGTGCTGTTTTTAGATCATGATGTTTAAATTGATATCCTGCTTTTACTAATTTAACCGGCTCAACCCGCGTGCTGGAGAGCAGAAGCGCATCAGCCATTTCGCCAAAAATAAGCCGTGCTGCAAATGATGGTAAAGGCATAACGGTCGGTCGTTTCAGTGTTTTACCGAGTGTTTTTGTAAATTCTTTATTTGTAACAGGATGTGGTGCTGTCATGTTGACCGGTCCGCTTACTGTTTTATCTTTAATAATGCAGAGAATTGCTTCAACCATATCGTCGAGACTGATCCAGCTCATATATTGTTTTCCGCTCCCCATAACTCCTCCCCCACCCAGTTTAAATGGAGGTAACATTTTAGCGAGTGCTCCGCCTTGTTTTGAGAGAACAATACCGGTTCGGAGGTTCACAGTTCGTACTCCTGCATGTTGAGCGGCTTCTGTCGCATTTTCCCATTTAACACATACCGTCGATAAGAAATCATTTCCTGCAGTACTTTCCTCAGTAAGAATTTCTTCAGCCCGGTTTCCATAATAGCCAATTGCTGATGCACTGATGAAAACGGAAGGTTTTTCATCAGACTGCGATATTAATTGTGAAATTTTCTGCGTCCCCCCTACCCTGCTCTGCTCTATGCGTTTTTTCTTTTCTGAGTTCCATCGTCCTTCGGCAATACTTTCACCGGCCAGATGAACAACTGCATGAACATCATGAAAATCGAGTGCATCGTCGAACGCCCGGTTAAGTTGAATGACGGTGTGGCCATTGCGTTGAAGCAAAGCAGCCAATGCTGATCCTACTAATCCGTGTGACCCTGAAATCATAATTTTCATAGTTTTTCCATATGGTGTTCATAAACAAGAATGAATATTGGCAATATGCCAAAAGCAACCTGACTCAGCGGTATTTTACAGGAGTATCGATGTGAAATTAAATCACTATTTTGCACAACCTGTTGTTGAACAATTTGTTGCTGAATGTAACGATTTCGCCTTTCTAATTTTAAGGATAGGTAATTGTATGAGTAAGTCTTTATATAAAGTTATTGTTGTGGGTGGTGGACATGCAGGCTATGAGGCTGCTTTGGCCTCAGCGCGTATGGGGGTTAAAACGTTATTAATAACGCTTAATAAATCACTTATAGGAAGATTACCCTGTAATCCGGCAGTCGGTGGTATTGCTAAATCGCATTTAGTTTCGGAATTGGATGCGCTGGGTGGAGAACTTGGCCGTAATACTGACTACACAGGAATCCAATATCGCATGCTGAATACCCGAAAAGGTCCCGCTGTGCAGTCAAACCGTGTGCAATGTGATAAAGATCTTTTTCCTTTGCGTATTCAAGCGGTGTTGTCGATGGAGGATAATCTGGATATTCACGATGATATCGTCACTGAAATACGGACAAAAGGAACTAAAATATGTGGTGTAACTACACGGGGAAGCGGTGATATTGATGCTGAAGCTGTGGTAATTTGCACCGGAACTTTTTTGCGTGGTCGGGTTTTGATCGGAACGAAAAGTATTAAAGAAGGACGAATGGGCGAAGAGTCGGCGGAAGATTTGTCCGCATCATTTGCTCGCTTCGGATTTGAGTTGGCGCGTTTAAAAACAGGCACCCCACCCCGACTGCACAGAGATTCAATTGATTATTCAAAAATGGAGATTCAACCCGGAGAAATTCCTCCTCCGTTTTTTTCCCGAACCGCGAAAAAAGAATGGCATATGTTCCACGTGGAACATGAAGGGTTGAGTAAGGAAGAATTAAACAAGATGTTCCACGTGGAACATCAGCATCTTCATCCCTGGATGCCCGGATCCGATCAGTTACCCTGCTGGTTGACGCATACCAATGAAAATACACATCAGATTATCGCGGATAACCTCCATAAGAGTGCAATGTACGGAGGTATGGTGGAAGGAACGGGAGTTCGCTATTGCCCTTCTATTGAAGATAAAATCATAAAGTTTGCAGATCGAAATGCACATCATGTCTTCATTGAGCCGGAAGGAAGAAATAATATCCGCCTATATCCAAATGGAACTTCAAACAGTCTGCCGGAGGATGTGCAGGAACAAATGATCCACTCTATCCAGGGATTGGAGAATGCTGAAATTCTTCGTCCTGGATATGCAATTGAATACGACTATGCGAATCCTACGCAACTTTTCCATACATTGGAGACTAAACGGGTAGAAAGTCTGTTTTTTGCAGGCCAGTTGAATGGAACAACAGGCTATGAAGAAGCGGCGGGGCAGGGGTTTGTTGCCGGAGCAAATGCTGCACTTAAAGTATTAGGTGAAGAATCGCTGACATTGAGCCGCAATGAAAGTTATATAGGGGTTCTTATTGATGATTTGGTTACAAAAGGAACTGATGAACCTTATCGTATGTTTACTTCGCGTTCTGAGCATAGACTGACGTTACGGCAGGATAATGTTTATTTCAGGTTATTGAATCATACAAAGCAGCTGGGGATTGTTTCCCCGGATGAGATTCAATCAATTGAACAGCAGGATCGTCAGATAAAATCTGAATGTGAGAGATTGGAGAAAGTATTTTTTGAAGGAAAATCACTGGCTCAGCACCTGCGAAGACCTGAAAATTTATATATAAACCTTCCTCAGGCTGCTTCTGATCTGGATGAGGATGTGATTAAACAGGTTGAAATTGAAGTTAAATATGCGGGGTATATTAAACGCGAATCAGAACGGATTGAGGTTGTTCGAAAACAGGAGAAACAGCTTATTCCAATTGATTTTGATTATGATCAGATAAAAAGTTTGCGTTTTGAAGCACGGGAAAAATTAAAAAAGATAAAGCCGGAAAATATAGGGCAGGCCAGTCGTATTTCAGGAGTCAATCCTTCTGATGTTTCGATTTTAGGGATGTGGATGAAAAAGAGTAAAGTTAAGATTTAAATATATTAATAAGATTAATTTTATATTTAATGACGAATTGAGCATTAATGTAAAAAAATGAGTTGCAGGAGCTCAAATCGATCCGTATGTTTTGTCCTCTTTTACGGAAGCGTAGCTCAGTCGGTAGAGCAGCTGACTCTTAATCAGCGGGTCCAGGGTTCGAGCCCCTGCGCTTCTACCATTTTAAGGTCCTTGCCTCAGCAAGGGCCTTTTTTTGGGTCTCCATCAAAAATGGTGTTGGAGGTCGGTGCACCGTAGAAGGGGAGGGGATGCTTGTCTTTGGCTGTTCTATGGTTGACGAGTAAACGATAAGGAGGCTTGAACAAGGCTTAAAGAATCCGCACTATCCCGCTTTCCCAAAACATACTAATTCCAAACCTTGGAAGGGTAGGAGAGACGATGAGTTTACAATGGATTTCGATTTTGCTGGGTACTCTGGCCACCGCAGGTGGAATTGTGGGAATCCTTAGACCGGATTTGGTAAAACGTTTTGCAGAACTGTTTCCGCGCAGCACCATTCCTGCCTGGGTTTTAACTGCGTTATGTTGCTGGATGGGGGCGAAAGAAGCCAGTGCCATGAATATGGGGGCTGTGGATGTAATTAAACCCTATATACCGTTTATCGCTGTGGGGGTTTTTGCGGCGAGTGTTATATACATGAAGGAACTTTTAGCTCCGCGTGCACTTGGTGGATTTCTATGTCTGGTGGCTGTTCCGATTACCCGTACGGCATCAATGTCCGGATCACCATTATTTCAGGTTCTGGTGGCGGCCGTTTATCTGGGTGTCATTTATGGCATTATTTTACTGATGTCTCCGTGGTATTTTCGAAAATTCTATACCCCCCTTACGGCGAATGAAGGGTTGTTTAAACTTGTGGCATACAGCAAAAGCGCATTTGGCATAGTGCTTATTGTACTTGGAATATTTGTATATTGATGGGAAAGAAGGGGTTATTCCTCTTCTTCACCTTCGAGCATCTTCTGTGTATCCCAGGCCCGTTTACATTTTCGGATCTGCTCGTTGTAATTTTCCACACTTTCCTTGGTTATTCCGGTTCCATATTGGGAAGCAAGCAGGGCCATATTTTTAATTGCCCGGTAGGCTTTTTCATATTCGCCGTTAATGTAGTGCGCTTCTGACAGCGTACTCCAGATATGGTGATCAGTGGGTTCAATCACCATCGCCTCCTGTGCATATCGCACCGCTTTTTCACCATCACGGAATCTAGGATCTTCAGCGGTCGCATAGAGCCAGGCCAGATTATTCTTTAATTTGAAATCATCCGGATTTTCTTCAATCAGCTTTTTAAGCAGGGTTTCGGCTTTAGCATACTGTTTCGCATTAATGTAGACGTGCGCGATAATATAGAGCGCTTCCGGATTTTCCGGATCAATTTCGAGTATCCGCTCATAGGCATTCATGGCCGATACATAATCTTCTTCGCTGAAATAGACCTGCGCAACATTTGAAAGAAACTGGATTCGTTCTTTATCCGTTCTGCTGTTGATCTGGAGGCCGGATGTTTCAGCGGTTTCAACACGCTGCGTTTCCTGTGCGATGGAAAGGCAGGGCAGGGCACCTAGTAGTAAAATAAGGGATGTGTGAAAGGTTTTCATAAAAACTCCTATTTTGGGGAACTGATTTCCACATGAACAACAGAAGGTTCAGTTTTAACCACAACAACATCGGGCGGAAGATCTATTTCCACCGGCAATTCATATGCAGCATTTTCAGTAAGCTCGTAACAACTGACATACGCAAATAAATCGCTTGCCCGCATTTGTTCAATTTTCTGCTGCTGACCTTGCAGAGTGACCGTAATATTCTGCGGTGTCACCATGATAACGCGTTGTTCACCCGGTGCCGCCATAACGCGAACAGGAATCTTTTCAAAAACCGCCATACTGTTTCGTTCGACGAGAAAAAACTCCGCCGAGATCCAATCCGGATCAACGCTAAGACGACCGGCCTGAGGAACTGCAATCGGAACACTTACCTTAAATGTGGATTGCCGATCTTTAAGATCCACCTCTTCGGTATGAATGTTAATCATTGTATCAAGCATCTGACGTGCTCCCGAAACCGTAACTGAGGCCGGTGTGCAGACAACACGATCAATTTCCAGTCCATCGGGTAATGAACCTTTAAATGCAGCTTTCACCGGAAGTTTTCGTTCACCCTCCTGATCCAGACGAATCACAATTTCAGAAGGACTGAATCGGACCACTTTGGCACCAGTTGGATTTCGAAGATGGGCTTCCGTGAGTTTAATAGTGACTTCTTTTCCCTGTTCCGGATTCGGTACCGGAATTACCACGCGAAGCTGGTCATTATTCAGATAACGGATGGCCTCGCGGGAACCGCGAAATACAATATTAACGCGATTTGCCGATTTTTCCCAAACCGCCCAGCCGGAAGGGGATGTAACATCCACAGCAATGTTGGAAACAGAAACCTCGAAACCGATATTTTTCCGAATGATCTGCCAGGCAAAAAATGCGAGGAAGAAGCAGAGAAGGAGGAGCATTTTATCCCGCCGGAACTGGTTCCAAAGATTGGAAAACTTACCCTTCATCTTCGTCCTCATTCAGTGTCATTAAAACAGATTCCGATAACGGCGCCTCACCGGATTGAATTTTTTCACGGAAACGGGAGAGACCCGTGCGTTCCCGGCGCAGCATAGAAGAAAGAACACGGCGCAAACGCTCTTCCTGCAACCCGCGGCGCAAGCGTCCGTTATAGGCAATTGAAATAGAACCCGTTTCTTCCGAAACAACAATCACAACCGCATCGGTCTCTTCGGTAATTCCAATGGCCGCCCGGTGCCGCGTACCCAGCATTTTGCTCAGCTCTTCTTTTTGCGACAACGGGAAGAGACAGCCCGCAGCACAGATTCGATCGCCCGAAATAATCACGCCGCCATCATGCAGCGGGGTATGCGGGAAAAAGATGGTAGAGAGCAGTTCGGCACTCACTAAACTGTTCATTTTTGTTCCGGTATCCTGAATTGCCCGCATTCCGATTTCACGTTCGATGGCAATGAGTGCACCAATCTTGCGTTTCGACAAAAGCATAATGCTTTGCAATAAGGGCTCCACCAGCGATATTTGTGTATTCAATCCCGTATTCCGCCAGGGTTGTCTTCCAAGACGCGCCAGAACCCGCCGGATTTCCGGTTGAAAGATCACCACCACCGCGAGCGTAATGTAGAGCATCAGCTTCGTGAGAATCCAGTTTAGAACATCCAGGTGGCTGACACTCGTAATGGCAAACAGCATGCCGAAGAGAATAATGAGTCCGGTCAGAATCGAAGATCCACGGGTGCCTTTAAACAGCCGAAAAACAAAATATAGCAAAGCAGCCAGAATGAATATTTCTATCCATCCCAGCATCGTCGGAAGTTCAAAAGCATCTTTCCATTGCATGTTTAATCACCGTCAGAAAGTGTATCCATGATACGGCATACATCGCAAGTGTCGATTACATCATGAACCCGTAAAATATGGGCGCCATGCAATACCGACCATCCCGCAACAGCCAGACTTCCGGCCAAACGCTCAGCCGGATTTTCCCGCTTCAGAATGCGCCCGATCAGACTTTTTCGTGAAGCACCGATCAGCACCGGTGCTGCGTTTCCAAAGATTGGAATTCCACGCAGGAGTTCGAGGTTATGCGCATCGCTCTTTCCGAATCCAATGCCCGGATCAATGACCAGCCGGTTCCGGTCAACTCCGTTTTCAATGGCGAAGGCCAGGCGCTGCATAAGATAACGCGAAATTTCCTCCACAGCATTTCCATACCTGGGATCGTCCTGCATGGTTTTCGGCGAGCCCTTCATATGCATCAGGACCACACCGGCTTTGCTCTGAGCGGCAACCTCAACCATACGCGGATCGGCCTCAAACGCAGAAACATCGTTGATGATGTCCGCGCCGGCTTCCAATGCCTGGAACGCGGTTTCCGCTTTCATCGTATCAATCGAAATCGGAATGTCTGTTTGTGCGCGCAGTTTTCCAATGATTGGAACGGTGCGCTTAATTTCATCCGCCACCGTCACCGGATCAGAACCCGGTCGGGTGGACTCGCCGCCGATATCGATGATATCCGCGCCTTCCTCAATCATCTGCAAGGCCCGGTCAACAGCCGCTGAAGAATCCGTAAAATGCCCGCCATCGGAAAAGGAATCCGGAGTAACATTCAGAATCCCCATCACCAGCGTGCGCTGGCCAAGCATCAGGGTGCGGTCTTTACACTTCCATTCGTATGTACGTCTTACGCTCATAGTGAAATTTCCAGGCCGTCCCAGGGCACAGTGATGGCATCGCCAATACGCGCCTGTAGATCGTGGTGTTCCGAATTATGCGTCAGGTGCGTGATGAACGATTGTTTTGCTCCTATTTTTTCAAGATGTTCAATGGCTTCAGCGATTGAAAAATGAGTGGGGTGGGGCTGTGGACGCAAGCCGTCGAGAATCATCACATCCAGATTTTCCAGACATTGGAAGGTTTCGTCGGGGATACCGTTGCAGTCGGGAATATAGGCCAGCCGTTTTCCATCGCCCTCAATCAGAAAACCGTAAATCATATCCATGCCATGTGAAACGGGCAGGGGAGTCACCTTGCAGTTTTCGATCTGCACGGCGTTTGTCAGGTCTGTAAAAAGAACCCGCGGGACACTTTCGAATCCGTAGCTTACGCGATCGACATAGTCGAATTTCTTACGCATCTGTTTGATGGTTCGGGGGGCGCCGTAAACCGGAATGTGCGTTTCCTGCATGGTGCTGAACCGGCGGACATCGTCGAATCCATAAATATGATCGGCGTGCGGGTGGGTCAGCAGAACAGCATCCACCCGTTTCACGCCGAAGCGGAGCGCTTGATCCCGAAAGTCCGGCGGGGTATCCATTACAATATGCTGCTGTTCAGTCACAACATAGAGGCTGCTGCGCCGGCGGTAGTTTCGGGGATCGGTTGATGTACAGACCTCGCAGGAGCATCCAATCATTGGAACTCCATGTGAGGTTCCGGTTCCTAAAAATGTAAATTTCATATCAGTTTACCGTGCAGTGTCGAACAAGCGCATTGGAGCGGGGAAAAATAATGTCGAACCGATCAGGCAGTTTCCGGCCCACATCCAGTTCGGGAGTATAAGGTACATTACGTAAAAGCAGATATTTACCGGAATATTCCTGCAAAAGTCCGGTGAATTCGACAACTTTTCCATCTTCCAGTATTTCAACCACAACCTGTTTGCTCAGGTATTTTTCCAGTACCGGTTCGTAGGCATTCGGAATGGTGTCGAGCAGGGTATCGCCGATTTCGCCGGCCCGTTTATCCGCCCCTGAAACTTTGCCCAGGGGCGTGGCTCTTTTCATCGACCCGATCACCATGCTCAGCGACTGCGAAATGGCATCGCGCAACGTATTGAAAATATTCCAGATCCAGCGTTTTAACCTGCGGTGCAGGGATGGATTGGCAATGCGCTTAATCTCTTTTTTCCAGCGTTCATACGCTTTGGTTCCGGCTTCCGGCGGTGGTTGAATTATTTTTTTAATTCCATCCACTTCAGGGGTATACAGCACATAGCTTGCTTTTCGAATTCCGTTTTCATCTTTTACCGGGTTTTCGAATACCAGTTCCATGGCATTGGAATAAGCCACAAAATTTCCCCACAGCCATTTCCCCGTCTGCATCAGAATCATAACCGGTTCGCGGTTGAAATATTTAAGGCAGCGGTCGCGTTTGCGCCGGGTTGCAATTGCCGTAATGGTTGCTGCAATGAAAAGCAGTGCCATCGGCAGCCAGAATTCGAGCATAAGACGTCCTCAAAACATAGGGTTAAAAAATGAACTGAACCCAATAGAACACGCTCTGAGGATAAAAGAAAAGCCCCGTTTGTTTCGAGCAAACGGGGCGGTTTTTATGCGGCATGTTCGTAGTAGTGTGCGTCGCGCCAGCATAAAGGTAACGGTTCTCCTGAAGGGAACACCAATTCCGACTTCAGGAAGTTTTCCGGACGTTGAATAATATCGCCCGAATGTGATCTGGCCCGGATGGTCGGCGAGCCCGGATTTATGACATCCGGCAGGTCGATTACTTCAACCAGATCTCCTGTTGGAGCATGTTTTAGGAACATTTCTTACCTCCGTTTCATCGTCTTATGTCTTACATCAACTAAGACCACGAAGGATAAAAAGAGTTCATTTCGGCGGAACTCTTTTTCCTAGAGTAAGAATTATTCCTATAAAAAACAGGGGTTTAAATATTTTCAGCCGTTTGGTTTCCGGCCTTTTTCAGCATAAACCACTTCATTGGAAGTCCGAGCGTTGCGGTAATCAGGCCGCGGCCCACAAAAAGCATACAGATGACACCGATGGTGAAGGAGGCCACAATCAGTTTTCCGAGGCTGCGGAAACCGAAACCGTTAATAAAACCGGCGGCAATTGATGAAACAATCATCCCGCAGGTCAGTAGAAAATTAACGGCGGAATCATAAACAAAATGGCCAATGGTGTAAGAGGAGCTCTGTCCGGCGGCCTGGTCGATTCCGAAATAGGTGGAAATCAGATTAAGCATACCGAAGAGACCGGTCAGGAGGAGCAGGGTAATCATCACATACCCGCTGCTGAACAGAAATGCCGCAAATTTGGTGCGCTTCTGAATGGTGCGGGAAAGATACAGTTTTTTACCATGTGCCATAAAGGCGCGCATCACGCCATACGCCCAACGCATCTGCTGGCGGAAAAGGTCGCCCGGGGTGTAGGGCACTTCGCAGCGAATTCGCAGATCGCTCACATAAGCAATGCGCTTTCC
This sequence comes from Pontiellaceae bacterium B12219, assembly GCA_029432795.1. GTDB lineage: Bacteria > Verrucomicrobiota > Kiritimatiellia > Kiritimatiellales > Pontiellaceae > Pontiella. Next base: position 30,289 of record JARNMJ010000013.1, on the reverse strand, counting down.
TTCGGTAATCACGCGCAGGGAATAATCCACATCTTCTGTCAATGCGCCGGCCGTCCAGCCGCCGCGTTCAATCAGATAGCTCTTTTTCACCAGTTCGCCCGAACCGCAGAATACACATTGGTTGGTTGCCGCTTTAAGGAAGGGGAGAATGACCGAATGGATAATATTCACGATACCCGTACCCATCAGTGTACTGTGGTTATCATGCACATTAATAATCCGCCAGGCCGCCTGTGCACCAGCCAGTGTGGGGTCTTTAATGACAGGAACCACCAGCCGCTTCAGAAAATCTTTTTTCGGAAGAAAGTCGGAATCCAGAATCAGGAGATAATCGCCGGTCGATTTCGGAAGCATGACATTCAGGTTACCCGGTTTAAACCCGATGTTCTCGCCGCGCCGGCTGATTTCCAACCGCGGGTTAGCCGCTGCAAATGCATCAATCTTTTCTGAGATTTCCGGCTTGTTGCTGTCGTTGCCGATTATAATCTGTATTTTTTCAACCGGGTAATCAAAGTCGAGGCAACGCGCCGCGCAATTCAACGCCGCCAGTTCATTATAGGTGGGAATCTGAACCGTAACGGTAGGGTAGAGCGATTCATCCGTAATGACCTCTGGTGTATTCCGCAAGCGGGACAGCCCCAGTGCAACAGCCGTTACAACAAAATAACCGAGCGACAGAATAAAGGCGCCCATCAACGCAATTTCAAAAATAGTTTTAATAACAGTCTGAAAATCCATGGTTTCTTCCCCGATTTTTGCAAGTCACGCATGATCCGTGAATTGACGGCGTTGTTTATAGGGATTTTCAACGGATAGCAACCCCGCAAAGGGTATTATTTTATGAAACAAAACCGGAAATTTTAAGTCTTTCAGATCCTGAAAGTCGTGTAAACAGCCGGAATAAATACGGTGCAGTCCATCAGTTTACTGCTTTTTTATATGCCGATCTGAGCCAGGTTCAGAAACTATTGTGTATTGATGTGAAGCAGTTCCTGAATGATCGGGGAGAATTTCACGATCACCGGTGTGAAAACCACACTGACCATGGTCATCAGTTTGATGAGAATATTGAGGGACGGACCGGAAGTGTCTTTGCAGGGATCGCCGACGGTGTCGCCGACAACAGCTGCTTTGTGTGCTTCCGATCCTTTTCCGCCAAGAGCACCTTTTTCCACATACTTCTTCGCATTATCCCACGCGCCGCCTGCATTGTTCAGCATAGTGGCCAGGACAAAGCCGGTGGTCAGACCGCCCGCAAGCAGGCCCATCACCCCCGGAACGCCGAGAATCAGCCCGGTCACAACCGGAACAATAATGGCGAGCAGCGAAGGCATCAGCATTTCGCGCTGTGCGCCTTTCGTGGAAATTGCCACACAGGAGGCATAATCCGGTTTTCCGGTGCCTTCCATAATACCGGGAATTTCGCGGAACTGGCGGCGCACTTCTTCCACCATTGCTCCGGCGGCGCGGCCGACGGCTTTCATGGTCATGGCGCAGAAAATAAAGGCCATCATTCCGCCGATAAATAATCCGCAGAGGAGCAGGGGATTCATGATGTGCAGCTCATACGCGTTTACAAAATCCATAATTCCGGCGTGCTCGGCCTGTTCTGCAGTAAATCCGGCAAAGGAGCCTTCGCCTGCAAGTTTGCCAATCCAGATTTTCACTTCTTCAATATAAGCCGCCAAAAGCGCCATGGCGGTGAGTGCGGCGGAACCGATGGCAAATCCTTTCCCGGTGGCAGCCGTGGTATTGCCCAGCGAATCGAGTGCATCGGTGCGCTCGCGCACTTCCGGCGGAAGTCCCGCCATTTCAGCATTCCCGCCAGCGTTGTCGGCAATAGGGCCGTACGCATCGGTGGCCAGGGTGATGCCGAGTGTGGCCAGCATGCCGACAGCCGCAAAGCCGATTCCATAAAGGCCCATCGACATATCGGAAAATCCGCCGGCAAAGCCGAAGGCGCAGATGATGCCGACCACAATTGTAATCACCGGAATGCCGGCGGAATACATGCCCGTTGCCAGGCCGTCGATAATCGTGGTGGCCGGTCCCATTACAGCCTGGTTGGCAATGCCCTGTGTGGGTTTATATTCATCGGAGGTATAATATTCCGTGGCCTGCCCGATGATGACGCCCGCGGTGAGGCCGGAAAAAACGGAGAAAACAATGCCCCAGGAAATCATTCCGGCAAAGGCCATACCCGCCAGTGCCAGCACAATCAGGATGGAACTTCCGAGTGTACCGGTGAGCAATGCTTTGAGCAGGTTTTTCTGAGAGGCACCTTCTTTGCAGCGGACCATAAACATGCCAAAGATGGAAAGAAGTGTACCGATTCCCGCCACCACCATCGGCGCGGTTACCAGCCCGACCGCATCGGCTTCTGTTCCGGTTCCGTTCATGACGTTATGCGCACCGACGGCCGCGCCGAGGGCGGCGGTGGCAAGAATAGAACCGCAGTAGGATTCATAGAGATCAGCTCCCATTCCGGCCACATCGCCTACGTTGTCGCCGACATTATCCGCAATTGTTGCAGGATTACGTGGATCGTCTTCCGGAATTCCGGCTTCCACTTTTCCCACCAGATCGGCACCAACATCCGCCGCTTTGGTATAAATACCGCCTCCGACGCGGGCAAACAGAGCCTGAGTGGAGGCACCCATGCCGAAGGTGATCATGGTGGTGGTCATCTGAACCAGCTTTTCCGCCACGGTGCAGCCGGCCGGAACAATTTCCATCCCCAGGAAGTTGACACCGTTGAGCATATTTTCGGGGGAGTAGATTTTATCGAGCGCAAAATACCAGAGGCAGATATCGAGCAAACCGAAGCCGACGACCACCAGGCCCATTACGGCGCCCGAACGGAACGCCACCTGCAATCCGCGGTTCAGCCCTTCCGAGCAGCCTTGTGCGGTTCGTGAAGAGGCCGCGGTGGCGGTCTTCATCCCGATGAACCCGCAAAGTCCGGAGAAAAAACCGCCGGTCAAAAAGGCAATCGGTACAAATGGATTCTGAATGCCGAACAAAGCCAGCGCCTGAAGAATAATCAACAGAACAATAAAAACCAGAATCACGACTTTATACTGCCGGAAAAGATAGGCCATTGCGCCTTCGCGGACATGTCCGGCAATTTCGATCATGGCGGCATTGCCCTCGTTGGCGGCCATCATTTTTTTATAAAAATAGATGGCGAATAAGAGCGCAAAAACGGATGCAATCGGTGCGATCAACCACAGGTTTGTGATAACAGACATAACTCCCTCCAAGACTGATTGAAGTGTAAAATGACTATTTCAAACGATTTAGCAGAGCATATGGCCGAAGGGGCGGTAAATCAAATTTAAAAAAATGAAGGACTCTGAAAGAATATGAAAAGTAATATGTTTTTCACCATCGGAATCGCAATTCAATCGTTATCTTCTTTTTGGAATCGACTCCTCTGACTATGCTCTCGTTTGTTGAAAGCGGCAGAGTTTTCCCCGGCTAATGTGAAATAAAAGCCAACAAACTCGCATTCTGGCGAATGATGCAGTGCGTCATTTTCCAGGAATTGGAAAATAAACCTGCAAACTGAAGGATTCAGACATGCGTGTATCCAGACTTAAATTAGGCATCATGATCCTGCTGGGTACCGGCGGGAGCCTGGCTATGGCGTCGGCTAAGTTGCTTCCGGAACCGGAGGCCAATTCGTATACCGTTATTGGAAATATTGATAACAGCGGATTCAAAGAGCCTTCGGGAATCTGCTTTCATCCGATTCGGAAGACGTTGTTTGTGATTGGTGATTCGGGATATCTGGGAGAGCTGAAAACCGATGGAACCATGCTTCGTGTCGAACGGATTATAAAGAAGGCGGATTTTGAAGGGGTAACCTGTAATCCGGCTAGCGGTTTGCTGTATGTTGCCGTCGAAGGGGAGGAGGTCATCCTTGAAATCGATCCGGATCGATTTCAGGTGCTGCGGGAATTCAAGATTGAGCGCACATTCGAAGGTGAAATACGGATGAAAAAGGGGGGCGATGGAATTGAAGCGATCACTTTTGTTCCCGATGACGGAAATCCGGACGGCGGCAGTTTTTATGTTGCGAACCAGGGAAAGGATTTAACAAATACCGCTGACGCTTCGGCCCTTTTCGAGTTGGCGGTTCCGCTGAGCGATCCGAACACGAAGGTCACTGCAACAATCAAACGCTGTTTTTCCATCGGCGCCATTGATATGTCCGGTTTGCAGTATGATGCAATGTCCTCCCAGTTGCTGGTGGTCAGCGATAAGATGGATACACTGTTTCAGGTTGCCTTGGATGGAACGGTACACGCTGCCCATGTGCTTCCGGGCGAGGATCAGGAAGGTATAACCCGTGATGACGATGGGTTTCTGTACATCGCTCAGGATTCGGGCGGCATCCTTAAACTTAAGCAATAACCCGCTTCCACTCTCTGGAATAAAACCGAAAAAGCCAGGCACATGAACTTGTTCGGGCCGATCCCTTTCCTCAAGGTGCGCGGATGGATATTTTGAGAGTTATGGATGTGCTGGTGATCTGCGTTCCGGTCTTTGCTGTTCTGGGGCTTGGAAAACTGCTGAGCTTGCGGGGAAAGATTGAGGAGACACATTGTTCCTTTATTAATTGGCTGGTCTATACATTTTCCTTGCCGGCGCTGATTATTAATGAAGTTTCACGGCAGCGGTTCGATACGTTTCTGGACCCGACGATGGTCGTGATGCCGTTGCTTGGAATGCTTTCGGTGGCATTAATCACCATGGCTATCGCAAAAATAAACGGTTACAAAGGCGGCTTTGCGGCGGCCTTTGTGTTCGGGACGTTCTGGAGCAATGCAACCTATGTCGGTATGCCGTTATGTCAAAGTGCTTTCGGGTCGGACGGGCTCGCAAAAGCTGCGATCTATAACGGGTTTGTAGTTCCGCTCTTCATCATTTCCGGCTATCTGCTGATCGGGTTTTACGGAGCGGGAAACGGTGAAACGAAAATAAGCCGCCGGTTTCGAACAGCAGTGCTTAACCCGATTCTGCTCTCGGCGCTTTTAGGGGTTTTGCTTGCGCTGATAGGGGAAGGCTTTCGCGGAGAGGACGGAATGCCGGAGCTTTCCGATCCGATCATGGCGATTCTTTCTCTAATCGGTTCATTCCTTAAACTGGTCGGAAGCATGGGGCTCCCGCTGGCACTGCTGTCTATCGGGGCATCCTTGAAGTGGGAGCAAACCCGTTCTCATCTCGGCGCGCTTTCCTGGGTGGTTGCTGCGAAGTTGATTATGTTTCCGCTGATTACCCTGATCTTCATCCGCTGGCTTAATCCCGCAGCAGGCCGGGATGCAGTTGGTGTGACGGTACTTCTTTCTGGAACCCCCAGCGCGGTGGCCATGTATGTGATCAGCTGCCAGCTGGGGGTGGAGCGCGGGTTTGTTTCATCCATGCTCGTGCTCAGTACTGTACTGAGTATTTTCACAATTCCGATCTGGGTCTATGTTGTGAAAGGATTCTGACCGGTTTTACACGACACTTTCTGTCTGAAGGGCCAGATCAATGCAGTAGAATTCGGGCGAGGTTGCATGTTCCCACTGAAACACGATATGCCCGGAATAGACGGTGACATATTCCCCGTTTGATTTGAGCAGGTCGCATGCGCCGGCTTCAGGCATCTTTCCGGTTTTTGCTCCGTTGGAAATCATATCCCGTGCAAAAGCGCGCATTTCGGGGGGCAGAATCAGTTCTATCAGGTTTTTATTCACCACTTCATCCAGCCGATAGCCATAGAGACCGATGGAGGCCGCGTTCCAGTAAAAGATTTTGGCATATGCATTATAGCCTTGGACTGCAAGGTGTGGATTGGCCTCGAGCATATCCATGAACGATTTCCGTGTGGGGAATTCATTGTTTTCTGCCGCATTGCAAATTGCATGAATGATTGTTTTTGCATCCTGAAATGAAAATTCCGCCATATCTATACGTCCATTAATAATGACGATAACTATTACGTATTAATCTCAGTTTAGTCAAAAAATTAATTATTTTAATAAAACCGAACTCCTTTATGGTTATGGTTTTGGCCGAATGCCGATGGGATGCTGATTGGCTTAATTGGCTGATTGCACACCTTGGCGAGTGCGGAAATCACGAGGCGATTCACCGAGGATCCGCCGAAACTGACGCGTAAAATAATTGCTGTCGTTAAAGCCCGCTTCGAGTGCAATTTCAGTGATACTTAAATCGGTATTGCGCAGCATTTCCATCGAACGCTGAATACGCAGCCGCACCAGATATTCAATCGGAGTCTGCCCCGTGGCCTTGCGGAAAACCCGCATCAGATTACTGCGCGACATATGCGCAATATCCAGCAGTTCATCGAGTTTCCAATCTTTGGAAAAATCATTTTCCAGTGCGCCGATCACATTCCCGACACGCAGAAGTGCATGCGCCTCGGTGGTATCGGAATTGGTATAAGCCCGGGAAAGGTAAACCATCAGCTCCAGCAGTTTGGCCCGCAGTGCCACTTCCCGCCCGGGGATATCCTCCTCACATTCCTGTTCCATTTCTTCCGCGAGGCGTTCCACATAAGCCAGCGGTACGCGTTTAAGGTGCAGGCGACTGGCAAACCGATGTTGCCGCCGATAGGTCGGTTCCAGCATAAACATCGCACAATAGCCCGGCATACGGCGCAGTTCATTTTCCGGCAGGGCGATCTTTTCCGGGTCATACATAATATTGATCAGGTCCAGATTTTCGCGGTTATAAAAATAATGCCGCTGCCGGCCCTGCAGTAGAAACACATCCCCGGCCGTGACCGGAAACTCGGTTCCTTCGAGCATATGCATGGCCGACCCATGTGTCACGATGACCAATTCGCAGAAATCATGGCTGTGTTCAACTTCGGTCAAATCGTGCGAGTGCGATGGCGTGTGTGTTTGATTCGTGCGAACACGCCGAACGGCTAAAGGAAAGCCTGTTAGGCCGAAATAATGTATTCCATCAGCTATAGTTGCATCGTTCATGGTGGGAATATAGTGCTTATATTTGGGATAATATTCAAGGCATTCGTTTCCGAACTTTGAAACAGTGCACCATCGAATTTTAGCGAGGAACTGAGAATGAACTACTTATTGGGAATAGATATCGGCAGCTCGTCCGTTAAAGCATCGTTGCTCGATGCGGCCAGCGGCACCTGTGCCGGCAGCGCATTTTATCCGAAATCGGAACAGAAGATCGAATCGCCCGAGCCCGGCTTTGCCGAGCAGGATCCGCAGCTCTGGTATGACACCGCTCGCGATGCCGTTCGTGATGCCATGCGCGAAGCCGGTGCTGCTGCGGAAGATATCAAAGCCATCGGCATTGCCTATCAGATGCACGGTCTGGTTTGCGTCGATAAAGATCAGAATGTGCTGCGTCCCTCCATCATCTGGTGCGATTCCCGTGCAGTTCCGTATGGCGAAGCCGCCTTCGAAGCACTCGGCTCGGAACAGTGCCTGAGCCATCTGATGAACTCACCCGGAAACTTTACCGCCGCCAAACTGGCCTGGGTGAAAGAACATCAGCCCGAAGTTTACGCACAGATCGACAAAATTATGCTGCCCGGCGACTGGCTCGCCATGAAACTGACCGGCGAAGCCTGCACCACCGCTTCCGGTCTGTCCGAAGGCATGCTCTGGGATTTCCAGGAAGAAGCACCGGCCAAATTCCTGATGGACCACTGGGGATTCGACGAACGTCTGCTCGCCAAAATTGTTCCAACCTTTGGAAACCAGGGCACGGTTTCAGCCGAAGCGGCTGAGGCCTTCGGGTTGAAAGAGGGGACTCCGGTTTCCTACCGCGGCGGCGACCAGCCGAATAATGCGCTTTCGCTGAATGTTCTGAATCCCGGTGAAATTGCCGCCACTGCCGGAACTTCGGGGGTGGTTTACGGCGTAACCGATGCAAAGAAGTTCGACCCGAAATCGCGCGTGAACACCTTTGCCCACGTAAACCACGCAGCCGGAAACCCGCGCCTCGGCGTGCTGCTTTGCATCAGCGGTACCGGCATTCTGAACGCCTGGACCAAACGACTGCTCGGCGACCTCTCTTATAAGGAAATGGACGAGTTGGCAAAATCGGTGGCCATCGGTTCCGACGGTGTAACAATGCTGCCCTTTGGAAACGGAGCGGAGCGGGTACTCGGTAACAAAAACATCGGTGCCCAGATTGCCGGGCTCGATTTTAATCGGCACGATCGCGCGCAGATTTGCCGCGCAGTTCAGGAAGGCATCGTCTTTTCCTTCATGTATGGAATGGAAGTCATGGCCGAAACCGGTATTGAACTGAAAACCATTCGCGCCGGTTTTGCCAATATGTTCATGAGCGATGTTTTCTGCAATACCCTGGCGGGTGTCAGCGGCGCAACGATTGAGCTGTATGAAACCGATGGTTCCCTTGGCGCGGCACGCGGTGCAGGTTTCGGTGCAGGTATTTACCAATCTCTGGAAGAAGCATTCGCCAATCTGGAACTGAAGAAAAAGATCGTGCCCGGAGCGGGCAACTACAAGACGGCCTATGCCGCGTGGAAAAAGCATTTAGAAACAACGTTAACAGAAATATGAGAGATGAATGATGAACTATGAAATCGGAACTCAGTCGGCGGTAGCCTTTTCGTGAAGGCGTCGCAGACCCAATTTCATTTCTCACATTTCTTAATTAGAACCAACAGGAGATAATCATGAGTATTGTAACTGGCAACACTGAATATTTTCCAGGCATTGGAAAAATCGGATTCGAAGGTCGTGAAAGCGACAACCCGCAGGCTTTCAAATGGTATGACGAAAATGCCGTCGTCGGCGGAAAAACGATGAAGGAAACCCTGCGTTTCGCCATCGCTTACTGGCACACATTCTGTGGAACCGGCGGCGATCCGTTCGGCGGCGGAACCCACAACTTCCCATGGTTTACCGGTGCGGATGCCGACGCCCGTGCTAAAAATAAAATGGATGCGGCATTCGAGTTCATTACCAAAATCGGTGCTCCGTATTACTGTTTCCACGATATGGATATCGTGGAAGAAGCCGATAATTTTGCTGAAACCAGCAAGCGTCTGGAAAACATTGTGGCCTATGCCAAAGAAAAGCAGGCCGCTTCCGGTGTTAAACTGCTGTGGGGCACTGCCAACCTGTTCTCCAATCCGCGTTATATGAACGGCGCAGGCACCAACCCCGATTTCGGAACCTTGGCTTATGCCGGTGCTCAGCTGAAAAACGCCATCGATGCCACCATCGCGCTCGGCGGCGAAAACTATGTATTCTGGGGTGGACGTGAAGGCTATATGAGCCTGCTTAATACGAACATGAAGCAGGAGCTTGAAAACTTCGCAAACTTCCTTCGTATGGCGCGCGACTATGCCCGTGCACAGGGGTTCAAAGGAAACTTCCTCATTGAGCCTAAACCGATGGAACCAAGTAAGCATCAGTATGATTTCGACGCCGCAACAGTGGTCGGTTTCCTGAATGCACACGGTCTGCAGGACGACTTCAAACTGAACATCGAAGTCAACCACGCAACTCTCGCTCAGCACACCTTCCAGCACGATCTGCAGGTTGCGGCCGATAACAACATGCTCGGCAGCATCGATGCGAACCGCGGCGACTACCAGAACGGCTGGGATACCGATGAGTTCCCGGTCAGCATCCGTGAAACGGTTGAAGCCATGCTGGTGATCCTCGAAGCCGGCGGCCTGCAGGGTGGCGGAACCAACTTCGATGCGAAAATCCGCCGGAATTCCACGGATCTCGATGATCTCTTCATTGCGCACATCAGTGGTATGGATACGTTTGCCCGTGCGCTGGTGGTTGCGGACAATATACTGACCAATTCGCCGTATAAGAAGATGCGTGCTGATCGCTATGCTTCCTTCGGCGAAGGAAAAGGTGCTGAGTTTGCTGCAGGCAAGATGACGCTCGAAGAACTCGCGGGTATCGGTGCGGCCGGCGGCGAAGTGCCTCAGATCAGCGGTAAGCAGGAGCTCTACGAAGCGCTGATCAACCAGTACATTTAATCCATAAAAGAATATTATCTGTTAAAAAGGGATATCCGTGTGATATCCCTTTTTGAAATCAGATTTGTCAGGGCAGTTAACATATCAAGGAGTGTGTGTATGTCTCAAAAAGACGATTCAACGAATATGGGGTTTGTGATTCTGATCAGTATTGTTGCCACCATCGGCGGCTTTCTGTTCGGATTCGACAGCGGTGTAATCAACGGAACCGTTGATGGTCTTTCTCTGGCCTTCGGATCCAATGCCGCGGGAACAGGTTTTGCAGTGGCTTCCATGTTGCTCGGTTGTGCGGCAGGTGCATTTTTTGCAGGAACTTTGGCAGATAAAGCAGGCCGTCGATCGATTCTTATTGTTTCAGCCGTATTTTTTGCGGTCAGTGCCTGGGGATCCGGCATTGCCCATGGTACCGGCGAATTTATTTTTTACCGTCTGCTGGGTGGTCTGGCGGTGGGGGCGGCCAGTGTGCTGGCGCCGGCCTATATCAGTGAGGTTGCTCCTGCGAAGTATCGTGGAACGCTTTCTTCAATTCAACAGATTGCGATCATCTCGGGGCTGTTTCTGGCCGCTTTAAGTAACTACTCCATTGCAAAGGCGGCAGGTGGTTCCACTTTAGAATTTGCATGGGGATTCGATGCATGGCGCTGGATGTTCTGGATTGAGCTGATACCGGCCATCACTTTCTTCTTTGCATTACTCCTGATTCCGGAAAGCCCGCGCTTCCTGGTGGCAACGGGTAAAAAAGAAAAATCAATTGCAGTGCTCACCCGCTTGATGGGGGCAGCAAATGCCAACGCCAAATATGAAGAGATCAACAGCTCGCTGGCGGGCGACCATCATAAACCCAGCCTGAAGGATATTGTTGATAAGAAACATGGCATACGTCCTATTGTTTGGATTGGTATCGGCTTGGCGGTATTCCAGCAATTTGTCGGTATTAATGTTGTATTCTATTACAGTGCGGTTGTCTGGCAGGCGGCAGGCTTCTCAGAAGGGCAGGCGCTGTTAACGACGGTAATCACAAATGCCTTCAGTATCGGTGCCTGTGTGGCTGCTACAATGCTGGTTGATAAAGTGGGTCGGAAACCGCTGCTGTTTATCGGCTCCATTGGAATGGCAATTTCATTGGCTGTCATTGCATATGTTTTTGTAACCGCCGGCGTTGTCGATGGAAAACTGGCGCTGACGTCAAGCACCGGACCCATCGCATTGGTTTCGCTCATTATCTATGTGGTGTTCTTCAACATATCCTGGGGACCGATCATGTGGGTCATGCTGGGCGAAATGTTCCCGAACCAGATTCGCGGTTCCGGACTGGCAATTGCCGGTCTCGCGCAATGGGGAGCAAACTTCCTGGTCACCCTGACCTTCCCGATGTTGCTCTCAGGAATTGGCCTGGGCGGTGCCTACGGCCTTTATACGGCGGGTGCAGTAATCTCGGTCTTCTTTGTTCATAAATTTGTTAAAGAGACCAAGGGCATCGAACTGGAAGATATGCAGGGTTAAGCGAATCTTCCAACGCTTGGAAAACGCGTCCCACGGGGCGCGTTTTTTTTTTGTATTTGGCAGGGCGTGTTTCGATGAAACCGCCGCCTGCAGGTAAGCTCGTTGGACCGGCGGACGGTTCGTCGAACCGGCCCTACCTTCTGGTTTTGATGAAGGCCTTCCAAAGGTTGGAATCGATATGAATGGCGAGCAGGGTATCGGGGCGCAGGCCGTAATATTCCGTCAGAAAATCTTCCGGATCGGTTTCGAAATCGGGCGGCGTAATAATCAGGTCGGGTTTAATTTCTCCGGGGACTTCCTGAGCGTCGGTCCAATATCCAATGTTTGGAAACTTCCGCAGGTAAAAGGGCAGGGGCCAGGTGGAATCGGGTTTGGCGATCACCTGGATATAGACGTTATTTCCTTTGGGACTGACCGCAACAAGATTGTCGATACGCTTTACGAGATTCTTAAAGTCGGGCGAGGTGTGGGCATAGACATACGGATTGTGATAGTCGGCGGCGTAGCGGAACACCGTGTGCTGTGCGAGGCGGTAGGTGGCGTAAACCGGATAGCTGAGGGCCAGCAGAATCAGTATCCGCACAAAATAGACCGCACTGCGAATGGTTATTTTATTGTTGCAGCAGTTCAGCATGGAGGCAACACCGATGCCCGCGAGCAGAATCCATCCAAGCAGAAAGGAGAGCATGCACCAGGGGGTTTTGTAGGAGAGCAGTGAATACGCGGCGGTGAGCAGCAGCGTGTAGAACATGATGTAGCGGGCCAGTCCCTGATCGATGCGTTGCGGCAGTTTTTTCAAAAGTATGGAAAAACAGCCCAGCAGTCCAAGGCCGAAAATCAGTCCTTCGCTCCAGCGCGGGCCGTCACCAAACCGATAGACGGTCAGCATGCGGAGATAATAATTCCACGGCTGTATGTGTTCGGTATCCACTCCGGCACCCCGGGCAATATAGCCTTTAAATGCCAGGATGGATTCAAACGGACCGTCGAGGTTGGTGAGAAAGGATGAAAAAAAGAGGAAAGAAACCAGCGCCGCACAAAGCAGGGCCAGGGCAATATTCTTTAGGGGGAAATGGGTCACGTGCGCCATAAGTGCGCAGAGCAGCGAGGCACCGACCAGCGCGGCAAAAGAGAGGACCGCCGTTTCCTTGGTGGCAAACATCAGTCCGGCGGAAATGCCGCATACGATGGCCCAGCGCCGCGAACCGCTTTTAATGGAGCGCCAACCGGCGGCAATCGTGATCAATGTGAAGAAAACCAGCAGCATTTCCTGAATATAAAACCGGCTGTAATAGGCCATGGCCGGGGATATGGCGGTGAACAGTGCGGCGGCAAGTACGGCCACGGGCCCGATACCGCATCGCAAAAGCGGAATACAGCAAATCAGTAACATGCCGAAAAATACCGGGAGGGTGCGGTAGGTGATTTCGGTGGAGTCCGCAAAGGAGGTCACTCCGGTGAGCTTCGCAATCGGAAGTGTCAGGTAATACAGCGAAGGACCGTGGTGGTCGTCGGCATCGTATTCATAAACCCCGTTTTCCAGCAGCAACCCGAAGCGATAGGCCTGATTGGCTTCATCATGATGCAATGGACGATCCGCCAGCTGAGGCACGCGCAGCGAAAGACCGACAGCCAGAATCAGCAGAAAAGCGATGGGCATCCATTTCATAAACGAAATCCTAAGCGCTAAGCTCGAAATCCTAAACACTATTCAATCATCAAAAAACCCAAAACACCGTTTGGCATTTTGGGTTTGTTAAGAATTCGGTAATTGGGATTGAAAATTTCCAATCCGTGGATCGGCTATTTTCCGAATACTTCCACTTCGATGTAGTGGTTCATATCGGAACCGGTGCTGCCATTGGAATAGAGGCGAACATATTGCCCTTTAATGCCTTTTGCATCGACCAGTTTGCCTTTGTTGGTTTCGATATATTCCTTGTCTTTTCCAACGCCCAGACCGGCGGAGTTGTCGTGGTCGTTGTTGAATACCGTCTGTACGTTTTCAATAAAGTCGGCATCGTCGGCCACCTGAATGATCACGTCGCGATAGGCACGGGCCTGTGCGTGATAGTGCCACAGTGCGATTGCATAAATGGTTTTCTTATCGCCGAGATCGATCTGAACCCATTGTACGCCCGGGCCGAGTTCGACATACGATCCGTCTGCACCGTCTTTATCACCATCGGTGATGTATTCGAGCTCACCAATCACCGGGAAATCGTCGGAGCCGGTTACTTCCATTTCAGCTGCAACATTCACGGTGCCCGCCGGAACCATAATTTTTTCCTCAACCGGTGCCCGTTCCAGATTCGGCGTTTTAATGGTTTTAGGCGTACCGGCAAAAAGCGGTTTCGGGAGTTCCAGTTCGAGCAACTGCATTTCTTCTGCCAGGGCCGAGCCGGCAAAAACAGCCGCCAGGGCCGCAACGGATACAATCTTCAATTGGTTTTTCATTTCATTACCTCCTGTTAAGTTGCGGGTCTTCAAGCCGCCAGTGTTTGGGTGTCGGTACATACTATAAACGCTGTGCGCTGTATATTTCAGACACCGATTTCAATCAATGCTTCTTCCTGATTCACAATAAATGCAACCGTACCGCTTTCGCTGCGGCACAGCTTTTCAATTTGTTCGGGGGTCATCATCATAAACGCCGTCGAAAGAGCGTCCGATGCCGCCGCCGAGGGATGCACCGCCCAGGCCGCCAAATGACGCCGAGCCGGTTTTCCTGTTTTCGGGTTGATGATATGGTCACCCTTCACTTCGGTTCCGGAACCGCTGAGGGCCTGATTTTCCAACGTAATTTCGGTCAGTCCAACCTTTTCGCCCCACGGACCGCCAACGCCCAGCGTCCATTTTTTTCCCAGCGCCAGCACCGTGCTCGTTCCGCCATTAATGACCGCCTCTTCCACATCCCAGTCCTTCAGGATTTCCGTGGCCTGATCAATCGCATAGCCTTTTCCGATACCGCCGAGGTTCACTTCGCCTTTGCCGCCCTTTTTCCAGCCTACGGAAAAATTCGGCCGATCGATTTCCAACCATTGGAAACCGGTTCCAAGCGTTGGATCAAACAATCCACCCGAAACCCGATAGGCCCAGGCGGCGCGTTCCAGACATTCGAGTGTTTCAATCGCTACGCGCACCGATTCGCCGGGCTTCAGCAGATTCACCTGCCCGATATCGCTGCGTGCATCGTATTTATTGAGCAGATCATTAATGCGGTCGATTTCACGAAATACAGCCCCCGATGCCTGCCGGGCATATTCCTGTTCCTGCCCGGCAATGATCACCTCAAACTCAGTGGTCATCGCCTCGTATTTAAAACTGTGCGGTTCGGAATTCATTCGCCAAATAATTTAATGCAAAATGTTGGTCAGGTCACGGTTCGGAACTCAATTATTCCGTGATTAAAGTTCACCCATTGAATTGCTCTAAGATCGGTGTGGTTAAGGAACCGCTTAATATGTTTTCCGTAGTAGTCGATATTTTTTGTGGTAGCAGAAACAGTAAATGAAGTTTCCGGATTCAGTAAACGAACGTTCTGATAGCCAAGAATGCGGCCTGATTCAGAAATAGGAATCGCCGGTATGGATTGTTCTTCTCCTCCGAAGAAGTGGGTGATCGCCTCCGTGTAGAGTTGGCTGTCGGGAAAAGCTCCCCATTCTCCCAGTAAGTTATGCATCAATATTCTGAATTGAGTGGAGTCGCTGTCCAGCGACTGCCACGCATTCTCCTCAATCGAATATTTGAACCTCGTTTCCTCAGTTAGCATGGTGGATGCGAATTCGTGAACAACGGACGTGGGCCGAAAATTAATCAAGGCTTCATGGGCGAGATTCGTTAGAAGCAGATCGATGAAGTAACTTTTGCAGAATGTGTTGTCGGACACTTTGATTTCAAATTCGGAATGCCCTTCGATACCCTTCTTCTTACATCGGGCCAGCAGCTCTGCCTGATAGATGCTCCCATCACACAATCGACCGAATTCATTGTGGATGTCAAAGGAAAGCCCTGTGACAACCTGATCGATTTCATGGAATTCTTTTTGGGAAATCCGGTGAACGGGCATCTGCAATTCAATCGGCAAAGCTCAGAACCTCATTTTGCATTCAATTATTTTGCTGATTGCTCCGGTTGGATTTCTTCCTGCCAGTCGCCGAACCCATGACGGCGGCGACGATGCTGAGTACGGCGGCGATGCGGTGAACGACGATGGCGAGATGCTGACCGTGAGTTCCAAGGATTGGAAACATCGCAATCAGCACACTCAGAATCAGCACAATGCCGCAGAGGAGCAGTACCCAGAACCACGGGCCGCCGGATTTTACTTTCAACACCGCATAAACCAGCAAGGCGATCGCATACAGTGCACCGAAGCCGACATGACTGAGCAACGGGAAACCGCCCAATGAAGGTTTAATCGGCCAGCCGAACAGGAAGCCGGTAACGATCAGCACCAGCATCGCCGTCATCATTACAATCCGGACCGGAGTCAGTGAAACCTGTTTTTCCTCAGCTTTGCTCACCAGCTTATAAAGCAGTGGAAGTCCAACGGCTAATCCCAGCAGAATCAACAGCGCGGCAATGAAGCCGAGCATTTTTTTGAAGCCTTCGCGTACATTAAGGGTATTCCCGAACAGCTTATTGAAGGTACTGCTGACTTCCTGAAATTCGTGCATCGGAACGGTTTTGGCCCGATCTGTAAGCAACGGACCGGTGGCGGTCACCGTTCCAAAGAGGAAGGCGGAATCGGCGGCGTGGCATTCCTGACAGGATTTTGCGCCGAGCGACTGCGCCGCACCGCGCACATCGTGACCGATGGCCCAGGAAACCGGTTCGGCCGCTTCATCATCCGAATCCACCAGCGCATCGCCGTCGAGTTCGAATTTCCGACCATTGGAAATGTAGCTGGCTCCATTGCCCAGTTTCTGAAGCATGAGAGCAACCTGTTCTTCGTTGAAGCTTTTTGTAGATCCCACCGTATCGAGCACAGCGTTTTCGGCAAATTCAGAAACCAGCGGTTGTCCGTCTTTTGTGTACCAGCCATCTACGAGGGTAGAATTGGTACCGTGCAGGTATCCGTCTTCCCCAACGGTGAACATTTTACCCTTTGTAACAAGAATCGTTTCAAGTGGTTTCAGGGCTGTGAACACATCGAGAATGGCACCTTCCGCATCGTAGTCCACGGTTTCGGCATTCACATCGAATTCCGGAATGGTGGAAACCAGATTGGATTCGGTTTGCCAAACCCAAGTCAAATCCAGTTCGGTTTCTCCCACAAGGTCGAGCCCGCCATCCATATTGAGCGCATAGGTATTTCCAGCAGCAACAAAGAGCGGGATTCCGAGCGCACTTTCAACGCCGGAAAGCTGATTAAGAATTGCTCCAATCTGCTGTTGTGTATCCAGAATGCCGACTGCTGCTTCCGCAATGGTTTCTTCCGGAATCGGATTGCCGTCTGCATCGGCCCAGAAGGCCGGCCACATCATACGGCGCGGCTCAATCTTGCCTTCGTCGTTGCGGACATAAACCGGTTCAACAATGAACGGCGATTCGGTGTACCACTGCGCCCGGCCATAGATGCCGAGGGTGTTGGCGCGCGAGGTGCGGACCAGCTGCGGCTCTTGCGAAGGTGCAAGCCCGGAGTGGCAGGCGGTGCAGGTGAGTTCTTCAAAGTGAACCGGCGGAATACCTTTATGATGGGCAACCGGTGCACCGAGCTGTCCGGCAATCATTCCTTCTTCTGTATGACAGGCCGCACAGCTCATCGTTTCGGTTGTGCCGCGCAGCATCACGTGGTCTTCCCCGTTTTTATGGCAGTCCACACAGGAGAGTCCGGCGGCGGCATGCACATCGCCGGGCACATCCATCCGCTGGGCGGTAACCGGATGCGAAGAATGGCATTGCAGACAGTTTTTGTCCTGGGGCTCACCAATGTCGAACCACATCCGATGCTTGGAATCGAACAGCGAAGTGTCGTAGTTGACGGTGGGCGGAACGCGATAGGTGTGGTCGTCGGGATTTCCGCCGGAGTGAATATTCCACCAATCGGGCAGGCGCGAGGCCATTCCGCCAACTTCGCCCATGCCCGAAGCGGCCGTGGCCGCCCAGCGGAAGTTTTCGCGGCCGATCTGTTTGGCCCATTCGGTCAGGTCCTGCCGGGGAGATTGGTTATGGCAGGCCAGACAGTTCATTTCGAGCCCGCCGGAAATATCCCAGCGGGAATCGGGATCGGTCAGTTTATCGACCGGGTCGCTGATGCCGCCGCCGGGCAGATGACTGCCGAAACGCTTGGTGAATTCCCATGCGGAAAGATTCATCCGTTCGGCCGGAACCTGAACACCGGTTGTTTCATCAACCACAATCCAGGGCTCTCCCGGACGGCCGCCCATGGCGCCGCTGAAGTGGGTTCCACCCTGAATTTTGTCGTAGTCGTGGCACGCGCCGCAGGTCATCCGCGCCGAAAACGGCATGGTGTCGGGAACAGTGCATACAATTGCGTTTCCTTCCTCATCGCTTAACGGGATTCGGTGAACAGGCCATGTTCGGGAGCCGTCGAAGTGGGAAGCGCTTGCCGCGAGCGAAATGCCCATGCCTAATGCAATGCCCAACAATTTCCGATTACCGATTGCTGATTGACGATTGGCTTGCCGGGAAACAAATGGGCTATTCAATCTGAAATCGGCAATCTTAAATCGGAAATCCGAAAAAAGATTCATCTTTTTCATACGTGGAAGTCCGAAGGTTTGAAGGTGATTTTCTGGTTTGTGGCAACAGCGCGGTTTACGGCCAGCACGGCGACGGCGGTTTCATAGCCGGTTTCGGCTGGGCAGTTGAGCGGGGTGCCGTAACGAATGGCATTGAAGAAATTTTCCAGGTGCGGTTGGTGTGCCGGCTTGGTCAGCTCGACCGGCAGCGGCCAGGCACCGGCGGCGGCGGTCACGCGTACGTCGACCGCCACATTTTTGGTGGAGGCTTGTTTGATGGGGGCGGCAACTTTTTTGATCAGCCCTTGCACAGCATAGTTATCCCATTCCGGGGCATGAGCTTCGCGCAGAGCGGAATTGCCCTGTTGCGGAACTTCGGCAATTTCAATGGTTCCTTCCGATCCCCGGAAGGCTTCGGAAAAACCGCCGTGTCCGGTGGTGGTCTGCGTTTCGTAGAATGCGCGTGCCGTGCCTTCGGGGGTTTCGTATTCATAAATGGCCATCACGTTGTCGTACCATTCGCGGTGTTTGTAGAAATCTGTTCCGCCGGAGGCAATAACAGAGCTGGGGTTGACTCCCCAGACCCATTCAAAGAGATCAATCTGATGTGAGCCGAGGTCGACGATCGGGCCGCCGCCGTATTTTTTGTACCACCGCCAGTTGCGGAATTCGGTCATGGAATTGTAGCCGTATTTATCCAGGGTGGCGGCATCCATTTCATATTTCGCCGGCCAGCCGATGTCATCTGCTTTGGCGCGGTTCCATTGCGCTGTGGCGGTGGTCACCCGGCCAATCAGTTTCGTTTCGTGAATCAGGGTTTCAACGGCGTGAATATAGCGCGGATTCGAGCGGCGCTGGTGACCGATCTGTAAGAGCTTTCCGGTGGATTTGGCGGTACGCACCATGCTGGCCGCCTTTTCGAGTGTGTTCGCCATTTCTTTTTCAGAATAGACGTGGAGGCCGGCATTCAGGCAGGCATTGGTATGTTCGGCATGCACCCAGTCGGGGGAGGCCACAATGACTGCGTCCAGTTTATCGGTTTCGTTGGCCAGCATCTCCTGGTAGTCCTCATAGACGTTTACCTCATGGCCGTATTTTTTGAGGTAGCGTTCGGCGTAGCGTTGGGAATAGTTCCAGATATCGCAGACTGCGATGAACCGTATGCCGGGAATGCGCAGGCAGGACTCCATTAAAATACGCCCCTGCGCCCCTACGCCGATGACGGCGATGTTCAGCTGGTCCGGATTCTTTTTGGCCGAAAGTACGGCATTTTCAATCGCGCGGGCCTTAAGGGTCGCCAGCATGGTGCCGGCGATGGCCGCGGTCTGCATAAAGTGGTTGCGATTCATGTTCATTTCTATCCCCCGCCTAAACTGTGTTGTTAATTAACCAATTATCTTTCTACTTCGATTCTGTATTTCATTCAATAAAGCCCGCTGCATCGTTTCGGCGTATTTGAAGAGGAGCTGTTCTTGTATTTATGCCGTGCACCCTATTCATGAAAACAGCTTACGTCTTGTAAAATAAGAGCCATAATTTGTACAAAACCAACAATGGTCCGTGCGAACGGTTAAGAAAAACAGGACGGATTTCCGCCCTGTTTCTTCAGAACGCCACATATATGTTTTAGATTTTTTTCTGATCTGCGGCTCCGCCTCGGCGGTTGGAGGCACACCGCTTCGGGTTTTATTTGATTTCGTCCGGCACCTCGTAATCGCCGAGGGCATATTGAATGCCGGCGAGATAGTGCTGGAGGATGCGGTTGTCCTGGAATATGGAGTTGTTGTGGCCCATGGAGCAGTAGAACACGCGGCCTTTACCTTCCGGTCGAACCCACGTGACGCCGAAATCGCCATCGGTACGCTCAATTTTATCCGGTTTGCCGCCCTTCACGGCCTTGGTGTCGGGATCGTCCATATCGAGGCTGACGATTACGCGCTGATTCTCACGGGAATAGGGGGCTTTAAACTGGTAGATCTCATCTTTCACTTTAAACGACTCGCCATGGAAGCATGCGTTGATCGGGTGGTCCGGTTCGTCGAGCTTCATCTGAACGGTGCAACCGGCCGTCCAGGGATGCTGGCAGAAAAGGCCGCCCATCATTTTTGCGCCTTCTTCCCATTTGTAAAAATTGTCGGTGGCGGCATGGATACCGATGATTCCTTTTCCGTTGCGGACAAATTTCAGCAAGGCCTCACGCTGTTCCGGGGTGGGGTCCAGTTTGGTGGTACTCATGAAAAGAACCGCATCGTATTGCTTGAGGTTTTTGTCGTTAAAGTCAGCGAGATCCTTTGTTTCCACAATGGTATAGGCCCCGGTCTCTTCACCCATCAGATCAATCGCGGCAACCCCCAGCGGGATGGATTTATGCACATAACCTTCGCAACGGGTAACCACGAGTATTTTCCGATCTTTGGAAGGTTTGGCCGGCGCTTTTTCCGGCAGTGCAGCTTTCACTTTTTTAATGCTTTCGGGGGTGGGCGGGCCCAGTTTGTTTTTATTTGGTGCAGCGGAGGCCCCGGCCGCAAGGGCGAGGATGGAAAGTACGGCAATCAGTTTATTCATTTCAGAGTTTCCTTTTATTTAGAGTATCCGGAATCAGCCAATCGGAGCGGATTATTTCCCGGATCAGATTTTCATGACATTCACATGGCAGGAAACGATCAGCTGTTAAAGGCTTCGTCGAACACACGGTCCGATTTAGCAAAATCGATCTGCTTGGTGAAGGCACAGGATTCGGTGGCTCCCTGAATCCGGTCCATCATGGCATCTTCCCATTCAATAGACAGAGGTCCGGTGTAGTTTTGGACATTCAGGGTGCGGATGATTTCTTCAAACTTCACATCACCGCGGCCCACACTGCGGAAATCCCATCCGCGGCCCGGTGTTCCGAAATTCAGATGCGAGCTGAGAATACCGCTTTCACCATCGAGTGTTACCGCCGCATCTTTCATGTGAACATGGTAGATGCGGTCCGGGAAAGTTTTCAGGAATTTGACCGGATCGATGCCCTGCCAGATTAAATGCGACGGATCGAAGTTGAATCCGAAGGCTTTGCGGTTGTTCACTGCGGCCAGTGCGCGCCGGGCGGTGATGATATCAAACGCAATTTCGGTAGGGTGCACTTCGAGAGCAAAACGAACGCCGCATTCGTCGAAGACATCCAGAATCGGGTTCCACATTTCGGCAAAGAACCTAAAGCCGTCCTCAATCATTTTTTCGGAGGCCGGCGGGAAGGAATAGAGCATGTGCCAGATGGAGGAGCCGGTGAATCCGTTTACGACTTTCAGACCCATATTCTGCGCGGCTTTAGCCGTGTTCTTCATTGTTTT
This sequence comes from Pontiellaceae bacterium B12219, assembly GCA_029432795.1. GTDB lineage: Bacteria > Verrucomicrobiota > Kiritimatiellia > Kiritimatiellales > Pontiellaceae > Pontiella. The sequence continues at coordinate 8,720 of JARNMJ010000013.1, read as the reverse complement.
AACAGCCCACTTGCGCTGCCCTTCGGGATCGCCCGCCAATTCCGGCGGCGCAAACATATCGGAGCGCCCGTCGTTGTTCAGGTCGCAAACCAGCTGCCCGCCGAGGTGGTGACTGATGGCATGAATTTCCAGTCCGTGGTCGGCCAGCAGTTCATGTTTTTCTTTACAGTATTGTTCGGATTCTGCGGCCTGATCGACATCCATATGGTCGCCCCAGCAGGCGAGTTCGAGGCCGTCGAAACCCATTTTTTTGGCCAGCGGGGCCAGTTCTTTCAGCGGGATATCCGCCCATTGTCCGGTGAATAAAGTTACTGGTCTGCTCATGGTATTGCTCCTTGTTTTGGGGCTGAGGTTTAACGTCAAAGGTCAGGACCGTGGACTTTCCGACCTTCGGCCCCGGACTCTCAAGCTCTTAGAGCTTGATCCATTTAGATTCACTTGAAGATGATTTAACGACGGCATCGAGGAACGCCATTCCGCGGATGCCGTCTTTAATGGTCGGGTAGTCGCGGTCGGCCACTTTGATACGGTTGCCGGTCAGCTCGCCGATCAGGGTGTCGGCAAAGTTGTTGTAAATATTGGCAAACGCTTCGAGGTATCCTTCCGGATGCCCGGCCGGTGTGCGTGTTACAGCCGCAGCGGCGGCTCCGACAAAGCCGGTTCCCGCCCGGCGGATTTCCATTGGTTTATCCGTCCAGCGAACCACCAGCGAGTTGGGCTCCTCCTGCTGCCATTCTATGCCGCCCTTTTCTCCGTAGACCCGGATATTCAGCCCGTTTTCCTTGCCGACGGCAATTTGACTGGCCCAGAGAACTCCTTTTGCTCCGTTCTTAAAACGGATCAGCACATTGCCATCGTCATCCAGTTTACGGCCTTTCACAAAGGTGGAGAGATCGGAGCAGAGTTCTTTGATGGGGGAACCGACAATGTATTCCGCCAGGTTGGCGCAGTGCGTTCCGATATCGCCCATACAGCAGCTGATTCCCGCCTGTTTGGGGTCAACGCGCCACGAGGCCTGTTTCTGTCCTGTTTTTTCGAGGTCTTCGGCCAGCCAGCCTTGCGGGTATTCCACCACCACACGGCGGATTTTTCCGAGCTGTCCGCTTTTCACCAGTTCGCGCGCCTCTTTCACCATGGAGGAGCCGGTGTAGTTGTGGGTCAGGCAGAACAGCTTTTTAGACTGCTTGATTTCCGCTTCCAGCTGTTGGACTTCGGCCAGAGTGAAGGTGACCGGTTTGTCGCATACCACATGGAAACCGGCGGCGAGAGCGGCGGAGGCGACGGGATAGTGCATGTGGTTCGGGGTGACGATTGCCACGAAATCCATCCGTTCGCCTTCCGGCAGGGCGGCTTCCTTTTCCATCATTTCCTGATAGGAGCCGTAGCAGCGGTCGACCGGCAGCATCAGGTCTTTGCCGCTGGCTTTCGATTTTTCCGGGCTGCTGCTGAACGCGCCACAGACCAGCTCTATTTTTCCGTCGATTCCGGCGGCGATACGATGCACCGCTCCGATAAATGCGTCGCGGCCGCCTCCGACCATTCCCATGCGCAGTTTTCTATCCATGAGTTTAACTCCTGTTATTTAAAATTTTATTTGAGATATCCAAGCACAACCGCAAGGACGACGAGCAGAATGCAGGCCGGCAGCAACAGCTTGAGGCTTTTCTGGATGCTGGAATTTCCCGCCATGTTGCCGATTGCTTTCGGAATAATCACGCCGCCGAGCAGGCCGACTGCAAAAATGATGCCGAAGATACTGCCGTAGAGTTCCGGCGAGAATTTCGCGAAGGTCACGCCGACTGTGGTCGGGAAACAGGGCGCAAATGCAAAGCCGGCCGCCGCAGAGAGCAGCTTGGCCGTTTTGGCACTTTTACAGCGGGTCATCGCCAGAATGATTAATCCGGCGGCAAGGGCCGCGCCGGCAATATAGTAGCCGCCGAACAGGGTGACTTTTGGCAGTGCGCTGAAAACAAGCCGCCCCACCATCATGGCAATGGCGAACATCGAGAGCAATCCCTGCGCAGAAGCATCGGCAACGTTTTCATCGGTGTCCGGCGATTCATTGGTGATGACCTCTTTTCCGAATGCGGGAAGCCAGTTGCAGAACGAAGATTCGAGCGCGATGTAGCAGAACAGTACAAAGGCCGCCAGAAGAACGGCGGGTTTGGCGAGCAGGCCGAGTGCATCGCCGATGGCAAAAGCATTGGCGGATTCAGGATAGGTGGCGGTCGCGGCGCAGATCACCGGAATCAGGATAATTACACCCAACGCGGAAACAGCTTTTTCATAGCTGGTTTTCCGGAAGAGAAAGCTGATGATCATCGGGGTCAGAAAAAGGCCGAGCCCGAAGAATACATTTCCCATATTACTGGCTTCAGCCGGTTTTTCGCCGCCGAAAAGTACCTGCGGAATAAGGGTATTACCGGCCGTATTCAGCGCCATGGCACCAAAGCCGAGCAGTAGACAGGCAATCAAAGTGGCGGTGTAGCTCTTGGCGTAGGCGAGCATGAAGATCACAACGGCCGTCAGTATAAAGCCGAACATGGCCACGGGTTTATAGCCTACCTGGTCGGTTACCACGCCCATAACGAGCGATGCAATCAGCGAGGTGAACATGAAGGCGGAAATCAGTGAACCGAAGCGGCCCTGGTCGATTTTAAGCCGAGGCATCAGTTTAACGCTGACAGATCCTAACAAGGCGAAGCACATGCCCAATCCAAACACTCCTAATAACGCGACAACTTTTACCATTCTGACATCTCCCTTTACTGGTTGAGTGGCCTCTCCCGGACTGCAACGGCAGTCCGGGATGGTTTAAGACGTTAGTGTTAAAGAGAATAAAGTGTCTTGTAGATCATGGGCTGATACTTGTACATTTTAAGCATTATCAATCAGAGGAAGAAGAGATGGACACAACGGATTTCAAGGCTGATTTTCTGGCACGGATGCACAGCCCGCAGCAGATGCAGGTTTTGTTTAATCACCTGCCGGATGTCTGGTATTTCATGAAAGACCGGCAGGGGCGTTTTGTTCTCGGGAATGACCAGTTTGTGAAACAGTGCGGGGAGAGCTCAGAAGCCGGTATTATCGGTAAAACTGATTTTGATTTTTTTCCGGCCGATCGCGCAGAAGGGTATGTGAAGGATGATAATTACGTCATGGATACCGGAGAGAAGATCGTTGATAAGGTGGAACTGGCTCCCGACCCGGGGAACTCAATCAATTGGTTTGTCACCACCAAAGTACCGCTTTTCTCCCCCGCCGGCGAAATCATCGGCCTGGCCGGAACCGCACGCGATATCACCCGGGCAGGTTTGGCTTTGCGCCCGTACACCGAAATGCAGGTTGTGCTGGAATATGTGCGCGACAACTATATGCATTCGATTGAAATCAAGACGCTCGCCGCACTGGTCCACTTTTCCGTTAGTCAGTTCGAACGCCGCTTCCGCAAGGTTTTCCAGATTTCTCCGCTCAAGCACATCATGAATGTCCGCATCCGTGCCGCGAGCCATCGGTTAACCACCACGAACGATACGATTGCATCGATTGCCCTCGATTGCGGCTTCTACGATCATTCGCATTTTACCCGCAACTTTCACAAAATTATGGGCTCTTCTCCGAAAGATTACCGCAAGCAATACACGGGCTGATCCGGTCTTTCCGGGGGTTGGAATTTCCAATGCATGGAAAGTGCGTACACATTTCACTTTTCGCTTTAGAGGATTCCATCTAAGTTCTGGCCATGCTGAAAACGTCATCCAACCGAATCGGATTAATTACGGACGTTCATTACGATGGATGTGCGGTGGCGCTGAACCGTTTATTCGAGAAAGTGTCGCTGTTGAATACCGGCGGAATTGAAACGCTGGTGGTGATGGGCGATCTGGTGAACGGCGAAACAAAAACGCATGCCCGCCGCATGCTGCGCGAAGTCTCGGCGCTTTTCGATGTGTTCAAAGGCCAGGTTCATTTTATGCCGGGCAATCACGACCTGGACTATCTTTCCAAAGCCGAGTTTTATAATGCCCTCGGCCGCGCCGGCGATTCCTCCCGCTTCCATTTCGAGGCGGGCGGTTATACCTTTATCTGTATCGACGGAAATTTTTCGCCGGACGGCACCGAATATTGCGCCGGGAATTTCGACTGGAAGGAATCGTTTATTCCCGACGGCGAGATCGAATGGCTGCGCACTCGTCTTGCGGCCTCGCTGCAGCCGACCATCATCATCAGCCACCAGCGGATCGATAAGGAAACGCGCTTTGCCGTGCGCAACTACGATCTGATACGAAACATGATTTCCCTGACGGATAAAGTGGCCGCTGTTTTCCAGGGGCATAATCATGAAGACGATCTGATTCAGGTTGATGGAACCTCGTATTACACCTTGAGTGCACACGTGGATGATGCCGGCCCGGCCGTGCTTGAACTTACACCGAAAGGGGTGCGCCTGATCCGCGATTTCCAACCTCTGGAACGAATGTAAATGATGACCCGGTGCGACTTACACGACCATGATTTCCTCCATGCGAGCGAGCGTGGCGAGCGCCGGGTGTATCTGGTTCTCGCTTTAACACTCGTCACCATGGCCGTTGAAATCGTGGCCGGTTACCTCTTCAATTCCATGGCGCTCACGGCCGACGGCTGGCATATGGGCACACACGCCGCCGCATTCGGCATCACCATCTTTGCCTATCGCTACGCCCGCAAAAACGCCCGGAATCCGCGCTTCAGTTTCGGCACCGGAAAAGTCAGCGTTCTCGGCGGTTTTGCCAGTGCAGTCGCCCTCGGTGTGGTGGCGCTGCTGATGGCCGTCGAATCGATTCACCGCATTCTTGAACCGCGGGAAATCCGTTTTAACGAAGCGATCGGGGTGGCCGTCATCGGTTTAGTGGTCAACCTCGTTTCCGCGCTGCTGCTTAAGGATGACCATCAGCACCATCACCATGGACATACGCACAACCATCACGAAGATCATAATCTGAAAGCCGCTTATTTTCATGTGCTGGCCGATGCGCTCACTTCTGTGGCCGCCATTATTGCCCTGACATTCGGGCGAATCTTCGGCTGGACCGTGCTCGATCCGCTTATGGGCGTGGTCGGTTCGCTGGTCATCACGAAATGGGCCGTCGGCCTGATCCGCGAAACCAGCAGTGTTCTGCTCGACGGCAGCGTCGACCCGGCCTTCTGCCAAACCATTCGTACCACGGTGGAGGCCGAGGCCGATCTCGACGTCACCGATCTGCATGTCTGGGCCGTTTCGCCCGGGCACCATGCCGTCATTCTGGCGGTGGAAACATCCAGCGATTGGAAACCTGATGCGGTGAAATTGCTGCTGGACGGTATGGATGATCTTGTTCATGTGAATGTTGAGGTGCACCGGAAATGAGGCGTTTTTTTCGGGGAATCATTTCCATTCTTTTTCTGGTTGTGCTCGCCTTCGTTGGAGGAACGATTTTTTACGGCACGAAAACGGTGCACGATTTGCTGGCCGATAATGAAAAACTGAAGAAGGCCATCACCACCCTGACCCACGAAGATCAGATCGGCTTTGCCAAAGTGCTTAAACAGGAAACGCGCGACGGCAAACTCTATACCACTATCAAGTTTGTTGAAACCGCCCGCGGCGATCTGCTCAACCGGGTGCTTGAAAAAGAATACGAAATCGAAGGCGATGTGATCCACTTCGACGCCCTCATCGTCACCTTTTCCGATCAGGCTGTGTTGGATGGAAAAGCGCGTTCGCTCTATCTCTGGCGCCGGGTTTACGGCGAAACCATGAGCCCGTCTGAAGGGTTCGATATTTCAACCCCCGGCACCCATCCAGAGCGCTACGCTGATTTACTGCGGGATTTGAAGCAATCGGATCAGGATTTGTTTTGGGAATCCATCTGGGATCTGGCCAACAATCCTGAAGCGCTGCGCGACCACGGCATTAAAGCGGTCTACGGCAACGCGGTTTATAAGCGCCTGCGCCCCGGCCTGATCTATGTGTTCAAAATCGGCACCAACGGCCAAGTCTATCCCGAAACTGTATTGGATATGTAAAAAACGTGAAGACCCTAAGAAACCTCATCGTCATTCTGATTCTGATCGGCCTGCTCATTCTTTCCTGGTTCACAGCAGGCGTTCGCTTTGTCGACACCGCCGAACGCGTCGTTGCACTTACGTTCGACGACGGCCCGAATCCGCCCTATACCGGACAGCTTCTCCAAACTCTGGAAGAAAAACAGGTGACCGCCACCTTTTTTCTGATCGGTCAGGAAGTGACGGCCTATCCCGAAACCGCACTGCAGATTTTCAAGGGCGGGCATGAGATCGGCGGACATTCCAGCGATTGGAAATCGCTGGCTTTTGAATCGCCCACCGAAATGGAAGGCAAATTGCAGGAAATGGAGGCGGCCTTTACCGACCTTGGAATCCCCAGCACCACGCTGTTCCGTCCGCCCGGCGGTTTTATGCTGCCCTGGCAGCGCAAGTTGGTAGCCGACCGGGGCCTCACGCATGTCAGTGCAAATGTGGTGGTTGGCGACTGGAAAGAAATCAATGCCCAAACCATCTGCGACCGGGTGCTGAAAAAAGTGAATCCCGGTTCCATCATTGCTCTGCATGATGGGGGCGGAAACCGCGCCGCCACCATCGCCGCCGTTCCGCTGATCATCGACGGTTTAAGAGCGCAAGGCTATGAATTCACCACCGTCAGCGAGCTGCTTGAAAAACAACCGGAAGAGCCGCCTTCAGCTCCCGGGTTATTTTCAGAATGATTATTCTGTTATCAACCGAATCGGATCGGTTTTCCGGCTGAATCAATTATGGATTGAACATTCGCAGTCGGTTCCGACGGGATTGATCGTATAGATTCCGCCGTTCGGGCAGACCAGAGCGGTGAAGCCGCCCAGAATGTATTCGGAGATGTCGGCTTCAGTCACCGGGGTGCCAACCGCCTTGCCATTTTCCATGGCCCATTGTTCTTTGGCGGCTTCGATGATTCGGCAGTTGTTCTCGCAGGTTTTTTCCTGCGCATTGCTTCGCGCTTTCTGGAAACTGGGAATCGCGATCGCGGCGAGCACGCCGATATAGGATGAAGCTGCCAGTTCGACGGGTTTTGCTCCGCCATAGTTTGCATAGGATTCGGAATAAAATCCGGTCGGGGTTTTCAGGGCATAGCCGCCCGCATACATGTTGGCCCAGGAATCGGTCATCATGTTCATCATGGATTCAAACTCCGGTTCGTTGGCGGCGTTCATGGCTGTGTTCAGCACATCCAGATACGTTTTCATGAAACGCGGAGAGAGGAATTCGATGGCACTGGTTTCTTCCGGAATATTTTTCAGCAGTTGTTTGTAGAGCGGGCTTGAAACCAGTCCGGATTCATTTTCTTCACAATCGAGGGCTTCTTTCACGACGTCCAGCGTGGAGCCGATCAGAAGATAGTCGTCGGTCATCACGAGAGTGGGGGAAAGCGGAACGGGCGAGGGAATGGGTAGATTCAGCGTGTAGAGTTCGTACTCATCGTGCATGGATTTTACGGGCGGCATTCCTGCCAATTCCAGTTTCTGAAGGATAATGTTTCCAAGCATTGGATCATTCATCCCCAGACCGATCAGCAGGCTGGGTTCGGGAAAGGTTAGCGTTTTTCCGTTTGCTTGGGGAATGGTGACGGTTTTGACGTCGGAAAGCTGGAGCGAAATCAGGAGATCGTTTTCGATCGACTCGGTGATGGCGCTGACATTGGTTCCAATCAGCATTTGAGCCATCATGATTTGCTGATTAAAAGCGTTGGCCGCTTCCGGTCCGCCGAATTCGCTAACGGCTTCGTTCACGATTTTCCAGACTTCATCGAGACTGGTACTGGAGTTGGCGGTGTAAACGGCGTTGGCCGGCACAAATTCAATGCCCTCCAACTCCCGCGGTTTAGAACCCATCAGACGCCAGATCGGTTTGTCGGCATCGGTTTCGGCATGTTGGACAATGGAAACCACGCGGCTTAAATCCTCTTCCGCCGGGGCCATGCTCATGGCATAGGCTTCGATGGAGAACAGCCCGCTCCATTCAATGGCCGTTTTCACGGTTTCAATACCTTCCGCTAAGACCAGTGCGTTTTGCGGGGAGGAATCTGCGATGGAGTCCAGGACCATGGAGCCCATGTTTTCGATGTATTCCAAAACCCGCGCTTCAAGGGTTGCGGTGTTAAGAAAAAGCACCATATCGCCATCGAGGTCGAGTTTTTCGACCGCCGGATGCATCGGTTTATCGGCGTTTCCAGACATTGGAAAAATTCCGGCGAGCAATGCGGATAAGGCAAGTGTGGCCATGCGCTTCTGTTTCATGTTATCCCCTAGTTGTTTTCAGATTTTGAAAGAGAATTTAATAAACAGCAAATTTCGGAAGGAATCTATTATATTTTTTTCCAATCATTGGAATGCACTCAAAGAGAGGGATCGTTTTGGATCAGCGTTGTCCTGAAACGGCGTGAACTCGGCACACCGATTTTATGGCCACAAAGAGGCGCAAAAGGGTTCTACGTAGATTTTTGTGGTGAAGCTTGCTCTTTTCAAGAGCCTCTATCTCGTACTCCGAAAATTTATTGCGAAGCATTGGGTTCAATACCCCGCTGCTTGCAGCGACTGAATTGTAGATGCTATGTGGATTGTCACTGAAGCTATAATCCTTCGTTCACAAACCCAAGGAGGCATCAAATGACGAATAACCCACATAGCGAA
>JARNMJ010000139.1 GCA_029432795.1 Pontiellaceae bacterium B12219 | reverse complement strand
ACAATAAAAACCGAACCAGTGGGTGGAGCCTACGGTGGCCGACGCCAATTGATTAAGTGAAGTTTATGTTCACCGGCGGCTCACCCATAACGTTATGCACCAATGAAAAATATGGAATTCCCAGTTGATTGGAAAGTTTTGTGGAAACAGTTGAGTAAGTTCACAACTGTGAGCGTTTCTATTCCAATCATCTTCATCATTGTCTTCACGTTAATCAGAGAGGACAAAATCAAATCACTTGAAAACGTCTCTCTCCTTCAGTTAGCCGGAGTGTTGATAGTGATAAATTTACTAATGCTTGGTTTTTCATTCCTGATAGCAATGTTTATACGAATGGCAAAAATAAGCATTACTGATAACAGACTCGTTGGTCTGAATTATTGGGGATTTAGAAATACTATCCCACTCTCAGAAATTACTGAGACAAGTCAATTTTCGTCCAATGGAATTAATGCAACTGTCGTACACAGTAATTCATGTGGTAAAATATACATTTCAGATCAAACCCAAAACCTAAGTGACCTACTGAATATAATTAACTCATGCATATCAAAAAATACGGCATAACCAGAGGGTGGAGCCTACGGTGCCCGACGCCTGTTGATTAAGTGAAGTTTATGAGCACCGGCGGCTCACCCATAACGTTAGCAAGATAGAAAATATATGAAGCGCTACAGAATTTTATCATTTGATTTTGATGCCAGAGCTCATCACCTGAAACCTATTCCCGAACATTGGGAAGACAGGGTAAAGGAAGTGCACTTGCGCAATCAAGAGGCGATCACTCAAGGCCTTGCTCTGCAGTATGGACAAGACCAGTTAGAAGCAAAAATAAAGAATTTCATCGATTTGGAAGCTAAACCTATTTCTGTTACTGCCTTCCATAATAAATTCCTAGCTCAAGTCAGGTCAGCATACGTTATAGGGAGCTACTATCCAGCGTTAACAGGAGCCTGTGCTTTAGGTGAGAGAATTCTAAATCACATGATTCTCTTACTTCGGGATTACCATAAAAGTAGCACTCTATATAAAAAGGTTTATAGGAAAGATTCGTTTGATGACTGGACAACAGCCATTGACACATTAGAGGAGTGGAAAGAATTACTGCCAAAAGCAGTTACTAAGTTCAGAGAACTACAAGGGAAGCGAAACAGCGCAATCCACTTTAATCCTGAGATTGATCACAACGACAAAGAATTAGCTTTAGAGGCAATTCACATAATTCAAAATATTGTTGAGATTCAATTTTCCTCATTTGGAACACAGCCATGGTATTTTTCTTATCGGTCTGAAATTTACATCCGTAAAGAATGGGAAACAAAACCGTTTATAAAGCATATTTTCCTGCCCAATGCTCTATTAGTTGGCCCTAAACATAATATTGAAAGCGTGCAACCAAAGTTTGTTATCAACGATCGATTTGAATACGAAGATAAAGAAATTACCGACGACCAATTTATTGAATTAAGAAAGAAAATGCTAACCAGCTCATAGACCCTTCTATGGGGCGTGTCAAACGATAGGCATATATAATCCTCTCTAAAATTGATCCAGACTGTCCGGTTGCTTGTGAAGGTCCCCCGGAAAG
>JARNMJ010000138.1 GCA_029432795.1 Pontiellaceae bacterium B12219 | reverse complement strand
TCTGTTTTAGATCGATTTCTGTGCCTTCAAATTCTGTTCCGATGATTGGAAATTTTCAGTTGAGCAGAATTGTTTTTATTTATGTACCGAACGTTCGGGCTGACCTGCCGTGAACATAAACGTTGACCGTAACAACGGGCGTTTTCACGGTAAGGTCAAGCCCCTGGTTAGGCTGATTATATTTCGATGTTTACAGGGTCTGCAATTCCCTGGGGAATAGAACCATACATAATTTGTTTGGTGTCTTTATCAATAATCCATAGTGAAGGAGTACATAGTTTTTCTGATAATATAGCAGGGTAGAACATCAGTTTATAATTATGTCCTGCTTGTGTGAAGAAAGTGATTTCTCCCAAATCAATATCACTCTGTCCCTCTGTCACATTGTAGGTTATTGCCCCTGTGCTATTGGCTACCTCCCAAAGGGACTTGTCCAAATTGTGTCTATAAAAAAGTTTTATTTTGGTGTGCCCCGGAAGAACATCAATTTTCTTTGGGTATCCCTTGAATTCAGTTCCAATTATTTTCCCATTACATTCAGTCATCAATAATAGTTCCATGCGTGATGGCATTCCTATTTTTGTGTATCTAACGGCTTCAACCGTTGCCAATTCATTTGGTTTTCTTTTGGGACCATCATAAGTTTTGGTTGTGCCACAGCCCATGAGAAATAGGGTGGCTAAAAATAACAATGTCAGTCTCATATTATGTATCCTTTTTTTCATGCCTAACGTTAAGGCTGACCTGCCGTGCACATAAACTTTGACCGAATCAACGGGCGTTTTCACGGTAAGGTCAAGCCTCTGGTTGTGCAATTTTGTATTTTTCTTTGTCGAAGAATTGACTGATTCCGCTTGGGTGATCGTTCAGATATTCATTCCAAAGTTTGGAAGTAGCGAACTTACCGGGATGCTTTATGGAAACAATTTGTATTCTCCCATGGGGCAACTCAATGGACGATGTTCGTGGATATGTCCGATTGATTTTACTGGAGCATTTTGCTCCCTCAAAACTAACTCCCAGTTTTTTCATTTCACGGTTGAAATATTTGGATGCAGTAACGCCTAAAAACAAACAATGGCTGGGCTGTAGAATCTTTGTAACCTCAACGAAAGCGCTCCAACCATGTTTGAAATCCAAGTGCGTAGGTCGTTCATTGAGGGCAAAGCTCATCGGGCGCTGAACAAAATTGTAAAACGCAGTGTTCGCCCAAAATGCTTCATGATTGATATTTCCAGTGAGGAATAAAATCTCGGGTATTTTTCTCCAGGTAGGAACTCCCCATCCAAGAGCTTCCACCGTCTCTCTGGTACAGCTTGGACTATCATATTTTGCGAGATTGATTTTGCGTTCTTCTGGTGTATTGCCGTGGTAATAATGCGATTCTCCCACGATCAATAAACGTTGGGATGCTGGATGATCGCAATAGCTTTCGCCAACCCATGGGTGCCATTTTAGGTTTTCTGCTTCTTTGAATTGATCATTGTAATTCATGTTTTTTCTTTCCGTGCACAACGTTCGGGCTGACCTGCCGTGAACATAAACGTTGACTGGATCAACGGGCGTTTTCACGGTAAGGTCAAGCCCCTGGTTGGGAATTTCTTTAGT
>JARNMJ010000137.1 GCA_029432795.1 Pontiellaceae bacterium B12219 | reverse complement strand
CTCTCAACTGTTGATTCTGTTTTGGATCGATTTCTGTGCCTTCAAATTCTGTTCCGATGATTGGAAATTTCAGTAGAGCAGAATTGTTTTTATTTATGTACCGAACGTTAGGGATGACCTGCCGTGCGCATAAACGTTGACCGGATCAACGGGCGTTTTCACGGTAAGGTCAAGCCCCTGGTTGGGAATTTATTTTCTCTGTGCTTTGAAAGTTGATTCTTCTTCATTGGCGAAATGAATTTCACCACTGATCTCATTGTTATCAATAAGTTCGCACCAGCCATGTCCTGATGTTTCATCCATTTCATCTGTTCCATTCCATTTGAAATCTAAATCAGAACCGACTCCATAAATCATGTATCCCTCAATTGCACCGAACTGAAAGAATCCTTTTCCGAAACCGTCAAAAGTGAAATGTCCGGGAACAACTAAATCAATGAACTCTTGATTCCATAACTCCATTTCAGTTATTCGCCATGTTCCTGAAAATTTGTCCGGATTTTTAGTCATGTTATTTTGATTTCCCAACGTTATGGGTGAGCCGCCGGTGAACATAAACTTCACTTAATCAACAGGCGTCGGCCACCGTAGGCTCCACCCACTGGTTGGACTTTTTTATTTCAGTTGAATGGTTTCTGTATTTCCGATGATTGTAATTCTTTTTATGAATTCGCTAAATCAGACTCTGTTTTGTGTTTTGCCTGTGTGCATTTGAGTCGGTAAATCGTGGATTGATTTTGTGCTCAACTCTCTTTTGGGGATGATCTTTTATATTTTCCGATGATCGGAACTTTTGAATTTGTTCCAGTTGAGCTGCTTGTTTTTCGGAGAATCTGAATTGATTTCTTCTCCCAATTTTTACTCTGTCACAGATCAATTTAATTTCTCAGTCCAACGTTACGGGTGAGCCGCGCTGCATTTGGTTTTGACCGAATCGACGGGCGTTGTCAGCGTAGGCTCGACCTGCTGGTTCGGCATTTTTGCGCTTTTGATTTTCGTCGATTACGAAAGGTGTAGATTGCTATACAGCCTCCAGCGATTAGCGAGATGGTTGAGGGTTCGGGAATTACAGCAACTTCAGTCCAGACAGAACTTGAATCTGCTGAATCACTACCCATTGTATAGTAGAAATTGTTAGTTAGATTGACAATAGTTCCGTTAATAATTGGCTTAATGTATAGTGTTGTTTCATCGGTATTAAGATTCCAGTTATCTGAGTAGACATACATATATTCAGATTCAGTGGAAACACTTCCTGTATGTTCGTTCCAAGCATACAGCGAGCTGCCAAAGGAGGGAGGTGGCCCTGTTGGATTAATGTAATAAAAAGTTGAAGAATAAGTGACATTGTGTTGGTAACCCACTCGAAATGAAGAACCTTCGGGTAAAGTGTGGATGGTCGAAAAGAATCCCATATTTCCAAGGAATTCAGTGTCAAAATCTAAAGTTAAACAGAACTCTTCAAACGGATAACTTGCTAAAGAGTCAATAAAATCGATACGCACTGCTTTTTCATTAGTTGAATAGTCAATCAGGATCCCAAAACAAACTGACTGTGTGAGAAAAGTCAGTGATAAAATTAAAAGATATGTTGTTTTCATGATGGAGAGTTCTTTCAGTATTTTGTGCCAGACCTTATGCCTGAAGTTGATGGCGCCTCGGTCCTTTTCCCTTTAAATTAAGAGGCGTGCCCTCGGGGGTTCCGCGGGCTGCTCTCCCGA
>JARNMJ010000136.1 GCA_029432795.1 Pontiellaceae bacterium B12219 | reverse complement strand
AAACTAACTTCGAACCAGTGGCTTGAGGCTATCGGGACGACGTGGGATTAATCCGGTCAACGTTTGATTCCCCTCAGCCTCATCCATAACGTTAGCAGGAGATAAAAATATGGAATCAAAAACTGGTATCAATATCGAACTCGGTCATTTTCCTGGAGCGTTCTTTCTTTCCTTCTGTTGCCCTCGCGTTGAGGTAGGAGATAACACCTATCAGAAACCTTGGGGAACACACTTTATTCCGCTTCCAGCAGGAACCCACGATATCACGGTGTTTTTTAAATATATTGGAACCGCAAGATGCGGTGAAAATAAAATCCAAGTAGAAATCCCAGAGGGTGAAGTCAAAAAGCTCAAGTTCTTCATGCCTCCACTCATGACCGCATCAGGAAAATTAACCGAAGAGGGTTGAGTGATGAATGTTGAAATGAGCGAATCAGAAAAACAGGAATATCAGAAGAAAAAGAACAAAGGCATAATGATCGGAGCATTGTGTGGAGTAATGCTTCTTTTATTCATTTTCCCGTGGGGATTAGAATCTGGAATAGAGCGCAAGGTTATTGATGATTCCATACGACAATTTAACATTGCCATGCGCACAGAGAATTATATGGATGCTTATGTCCAAGCGGGAATCATTACTGCTGCCCACCTTCAAGCAGAAGATGAAGTTGGTTATCTCAAATGGAAAGAGGTTGAAAAGAAATTGGAAAGAAAATTAGGGATGAATTACTGAGGGGAAATATCATGAATTTTGAAGACCTGCTTTATCTAGACCCAGAATTCCTTTCTGAAAAATATGAAGAGAAAACGGGTGTTCCTCCCAATACAATGCATTCCAGAAATGAAGGGATGAAAGCTGGAATCGGAGCCTATTTTCTAAAATCAGAACTTCATAGTCAGTTGACAAAGCAATATTCGACTTCTATCCAAACAATGTTTAAAGCGTCTCAAAAACTACTCGAAGAATACCCTTGCGAACCACTTGAACTAACCCCCGGTATCAAACCGCAAAATTTATGGATTACAGGGAAGTTGACAGTTGGACACTGGAAGAAAAAAGAGGGAGTCGAAATTCCCGATGACAAAAGGAATACATTTTTTGAAATTGATTCAAATGGCGTTACTTACGCCCTATTGCCTCAAAATGAATATTTTCGAGGAAATGTTGATACACTCACGATAATTACCCCAGCATTACAGCGATTCATTGACATTCCAGTCAAAGCACTATGCAAGGTTCTTTATCCATTGCCAGATATAGCCACTTTTGTAGCAACTCCATACATAATAACTGCTAACCAGCGAGTGGAGCCTACCGTGAAAACGCCAGTCGATTAGGTCAAAGTTTGTGAGCACGGCGGCTCACTCGTAACGTTGGGTGTGGAACGGAAAATACACAAAACAGAGTTGAGTGAATTTGAATTTAAATTTCTCAACAGGGAAGTTTGAGAGAAATCATTGAAAGTTCTGGCAGTCGGAAATACACAATAAATCATTTTTGATTTCAGTGAGATTTTCCACACCTTGGAACAAAGCGAAGCACACCAATTCATTCAAGTTGTGAGACAGAATCAACACACAGAAATCATAAAAAAATTACCATTCCCGTAGAATCAGACTCACAGGAATAAATGAATAACCCAACCAGTGGTTGGACTTTACGGTGAAAACGTCTGTTTGATTCGGTCAGAGTTTATGTTCACCGAAAGTCACCCTTAACGTTCGGTACAGAAATAAAAACAATTCTGCTCAACTGAAAATTTCCAATCATCGAAACAGAATTTGAAGGCACAGAAATCGATCCAAAACAG
>JARNMJ010000135.1 GCA_029432795.1 Pontiellaceae bacterium B12219 | reverse complement strand
GGTTCTGTCAAAAATCCTATGAAACGGATGAATGAGTTTAGGTCTGAACTGTAAGAAGATGCAACGCGTGAAGAAGTTTGGCTTCTTATGGGGTTGGATTGAGTTGAGTAATGAAGAGAAATGGTTTTTACGCGCCGGTGAGTGCTGCCAAAGCACAACGGAGCGGATGGTACGCAAAGCTTGGGCTTTGTGAATGATCTTTGACATCTGGATATTGATTGATCAGGCGGCTTGCCGGATCAGCTCGACCCATTGGTCGGGATAGAGCTCTTTGCCTTTGAGGCAGTCGAGTTCGACGGGTGGTTTTCTGTCGAGATAGCCGTGCGGCCGCATGAAGTTGTAGTAGACGACGAAGAGCGTAGTGAGTGCACAGGCGCCGTCGAAGTTTTTGAAGCCGGCGCGGGGGCGCGTGTGGAACTTGTAGGTGCGATTGAGTCGCTCGACGAGTTGCTTGTATTCGCGGTAAGTTTCGCTTTCGGGGTCGAGGTTCTTAAGTCCGATGACGGTGCGTTTGGCGAGGATGTCTGTTCCGCCTTCTTTTACGGCGGCGGTGTTGTAGGCGGTGACGGCGCTGTCGTATGAGGGCAGTCCGTCGGTGATGAGTTCGCCGGTGGCGCATTTGGGATCTTCGGGGATTCCGTAGCAGTTATGGATCAGTGCAAGCGCCGGTTCGGCTCCGCGTGTTTCGGAGAGGTTCCAACCACAGATGGCGCGGCGAACCTTGGAGATGATGAACCAGGTGTAGCGCGTGATGCCGTTGACTTTGATGTAGGTTTCGTCGGCGGCGCAGGTGTCTTCGGGCTTTGGTGCGTTCTGGTCGGAGAAGTCGCTCAGATGAAGCGCGGCGGCATTGGCATAATTGATGACGGTCTGGTGCGAGATGCAGATTCCGTGGATTCTGCGCAGAGCATCCGCCGTCATGCGGGCGCTGAGGCCGAGGCTGACGTTGTAGGTCAGGCATAGTCCGACGATATGCAGGTTGTTGTGGACGCGGTTAAGGTCGACAAGTGCTTTGTCGAGTCGCTTGAGTTGCAGGTCTTCCGAGGCGTAATGGTATTCGCGGAATAGATACCGAAGCTTGAACTGGCTGGTTTTACCTTCTTCACGCATCCGATGTTCTTCGGGGGTGAGAGCGGCAAGGTTACGGTTGTAGAACGAACAGTCGTTGCTCTGACATTTGAAGGCAGTGCACAGTCCGTTCTCCTTCCAGGCGAAGAGCGCTCGGCTGCAGTGCGGGCACCAGTATTTCGTTTTGCTTTCGCGTCGCGGTTTGTCGGTCGGAGATGTTTTGTTGCAGATTTTGCAGAGTACTTGCGAGGCATGCTGCCCGTTGTTGAGATACAGGTATCTTGTCGGAGCGTTGCAGTGTTGGCAGGTACATTTCTCTGGCGGCGTGGCCGATCCCTTTCTGCGTTTGACGATGGCTATACGCTTTCCGGTTTTGCGCTCGTGCTCTTTTTGGATTTGCTTCCAGCCGGGCGGTTCTTCTTTCGGCTCCGGCGGTTTGGTGAGCGGCAGGGTCGGGTCAACCCGGAACTGGCGGTAGTTCGGCGGGCGGTCTGCGTCCGGTTTCAGGTCGACGTCTTTGCGCGAGCCGCTGAGTACCTCCTGAAGAACCGGCACTACCGAGGCGAGGTCGTTGTAGGTGAGTTTTCTGCAGAACCATTGGATGAGTTTTAATAGATCGTTTTTCAAAAGGGGCCTTCTTGTTCGGTGCTTCGCAACGAAGAACTTGAAGTGCCCCGCTTAATCAATCAATACCCGGATAAAACAGGGGAGTAGGCTTCGAGAGCCTCAAACCCAACAAACACAATATAATTGAGAAGAAATAGAAGACGTTCGCTTTACAGAACG
>JARNMJ010000134.1 GCA_029432795.1 Pontiellaceae bacterium B12219 | reverse complement strand
TGGTGCTCGGGGTGGGATTCGAACCCAGAAAACAAAGCGTCCACTATTGGTTATAATGATCCTGCGCCACAAATAGCGCCACAAATTATGGATAAACTGATTTCTATAACAAAATTATTCGATGGGTTGAAAAATGAAAATCACACAAAGATAAAAAATAAAAAAATAAGATCACTGAGGAACGAAGAAGCTTATTTTTGCCGTAGTAGATCACTGAGGAACGAAGAAGCTACGAAGGCCGCTGAATCTGAGGAAGGTGAGTTTTATGAAGATTAAAACAAAAGGTCAAAAGCTGGTTCCGTATTGCAAAATTGAAATATATCGAGACGGAAAAAAATCTGGTCACGGGCAATATTTAAAAAAATGCAAGGTTAATAAACTTATTCATGAACCAATGTTACGAATCATTAATGAAAAGGGAATGATTGAAACAGTATTGACCCAAAACATAAATAGAACGGTGGTTGAGTTATGATCGTTTTTAGTGTATGCGATTATTCCGGCAACTGGTCCAGACCGTACAAAGAAGCGGGTCATACAGTTTTAAGATTCGACCCGAAACTTCCGCATGATCCTAAAAACGGGTTGTATTCCTGGACGGCGCAAGACCTCGTAAATAAATGTGCTAAATATTTTCCGGCCGGATGTGACGTACTTCTAATGGCTCCACCGTGTACGGATTTTTCCATAGCTTGTAATCGTCTATGGAAAGAAAAAGATATGGACGGCCGTACAGCTTTCAGTCTGGAAATCGTGGATGCCTGTTTATTGCTGGTCCTAAAGTTGAAGCCGGATGTATGGGCTTTGGAAAACCCTGTCGGCAGATTGTGGAAACTTCGGCCGGAACTTGGAAAACCTTGGTATTTTAATCCCTGCGATTTTGGTGATCCCTACACAAAAAAAACGGGTTTAGTTGGTGAATTTTTGCCTCCGCTTCCTTTGTTTTATGGGTCGGATTTTTCTGTGAAGCCGAAAGAATACAGGCGGCCAAATGGTCAAAAAGATAGCTACATCGAAACTTTGAGGGGTAGCGCAGAAGAAAGACGCGCTGCGCGTTCAAATACTCCTGAAGGATTTGCAAAGGCGTTCTTCCTGGCTAATAGCTTGGGGGTTGCTTCATGAGTTTTTCTTTATTTTCAGTCGAATTTGATGAGCCGGAATTTAATCAGGAAAATTTTACAGATGTTTCTCCGGAGCGGTTTAACGCGAGCAATTATTTGAAAGGCCGGTGCAAGCGTTGCGGGGGTCATATATGCGTTTCGCCTGGTTATTGTGCCCAGTGCCTTTCTACTGAATTTTGTACGTGTCATAAATGCATGCAATACGCCTCTTTGTATCGAGAGCTTTTGGACGAAATCTATTGGCTGCAACGTGATTACGGATTTGAAATCGATGAAATCAGCGCAAAACGGGGTTTGAATGAAGATCAAACCATGCAAAGGCGTGAAGCTTATTTAGGTCGCAATTCAATACGTATAGTCAAAAAATTTGAGCAGGCTAAATCTTATAAAAACATGCTCTGCCCAGTGTCAAAGGGGGTTCGCCATGGGTAAGGATGGTAAAGCGCGTCGTATGGATACGAAGGGCCGGAAGTGGCTAGCTCTGCATGAATATGATGTGATTAAAGATGCGGCTTCCCGTGGATCTCGGAAAAGCGAGGTAACGAGTCTTGACGCAGATCGCGGCGAAGCCGCCCCCCTTTCTCTATTAGGGGGGATTAGAGGAATATTTTCAGAGAATTCGGAGAAAGTGAGTCGTTTTACGACTATTTTACGAAGCCAAGAGCATCTTGGTCGTATGGATGCCGGAGAGCGCAAAGCGTCAATCGGTATCGACTGGCTGCAAGGTACTGTTCCCTTTGAGAAGATGCC
>JARNMJ010000133.1 GCA_029432795.1 Pontiellaceae bacterium B12219 | reverse complement strand
TACTGACCCAGCCCCGGCGCATTACTCCAATCCAGCGTAGTATCCTCGCTCCAGTCCTCACCCGTCACGGCATAGACATGCAGAATTTCACGTTCAGACGGGTCCGTTCCGATATTTCTTCCCGACAACTTTAAGAGCGCCTGGATCATATTTCCCGCACCCTCCACACTGAATCGAAGCAATCCCGCATTCCGTTGTGCGGCATCGGAGTGATGCGTTGAAACGTTCATTGTCGGTAAAGCCCCCAGATTTCCTGCATCGGAAACCCGCTGCGTGGTATCCTCGGAAGGCGCGATTTCCCAGCGGTATGGAACCGTCCCCGACAGGGGCACTTTGATTAGATAAGCCGTGTAGTCCGGGGCATCAAAGCTCACACTTTTAGAACCATCCAGGGTCAGGAGTTCTGTAACCTGCCCGGTATTCTTTTCATCCACCCGCTGCAACGAGGCTACCGCACCGACTTCGACATCCAGCGCGCTCAGATCAATCGACACAGCTGTATCCGATCCGGAACAATTGGATCCGTAAATATAAACCATCCCCTTCTCTTCATCGAGAGCTGCCAGTGTACGACGCTCATCGTGAGCTCCGGATACCACAGACACCGGAACCAGCGGCTTTCCGCCATTGAAGTGGCTGGCATACATCTGGAAGCAAGCGCCTCCGCGGGTGACGCCTCCGTAGTTTTCCGGGCCTTGCCGGCTGGCATAACTCAGTTTATTTCCCGTGCCCATCCGCATGGCGGTGTCTTCACTGGATCCCAACTTAAAAATAAAAATCCCGCCGTCATCACCGAGCCCATCCGGACCGTGAGCACCGGAAGCATGAAGAATCTGAGCCATCGTGATGCCATACTCCAAGTCTTCGGTATCCAGTTCCTTCCGGTCGAAGCTGCCTCCGGTGTTCGTGTTATATTCTGAAATCACCAACGGAATATCCGGGCTGGGGTCGTTATGTGCGTTCGCAATATCGATGCGCGCCTGCAGCATAATACTTTCCGCCCCTGCGGCATCCCCATACCGGTGGTAATTATAAGACCCATAATTCCACGGATTGTTGACATCATAGTTTCCGTAAATGTCATATTTTATTTTGGTCCACGACAGGCTTCCCCAGCCATGGGGGTCGCTCCCCTCAACCGATTTACTGTAGGGTTCTGTTAAGCTGTAATCCCAGTAGACCCCCGGACAGACAGGGCCGCAGAAATTAGGCTCCAGTGACTTGCCGAAATCGGCATTCACATCGTCGATCGCTTTGCGCATGGCATCCACAGCCACCAACCAGTGACTTTCCCATGTCTCATAATCGATCCAGGCATGCGGCTCATTTCGATACTGATACATAGTCACATCATATTCCGATGCAAAATAATAAACCATTGAGTACCAGTACTTCCAGAAGGTGAACATGGTTGACCAGTCGCCTTCAATCGACGTGTTATCACTGATGTCCCGAGAGTTGATGACCATCGCGGAGATACCCCGCGCCCTCAAATAATCCATATGCTTCGGAATTTCATTTTCATCCAGCTGATCATAAAAATGGTTCCAATCAATGTAGTAATCCGATGAAGTGGCCTGCCGCATGGGATTCTGCCGAATGGCTTCTGAAGCTGCAGCAAATGCGGAAGCCGACGTGACACCGCTATCATCCCCCAGCGAAGAAAACGTGGGTTTAAACCAGGTACGATGCTCGGTAATTCCCCACCAATCAAAATAATCATACCCCGTTAACATGGCGGTATCGCCACTGCCGCCCAAAACTTTGGGAATTCGATGACCGTTTGGAGGCGACAATACCAGCGAATAAGCAACCGGCATCGCATCATAAAGTGCTGATACTTCGTTCGCCGACAGTTCGGTATCATAGAACTGGATTTCATCAATCAGCATGTTTTCACCGCGTGAGCCATCGGCGCGGGCACCGAAAGCCAGGGAGTAGAGCGATGCATCAGAAATTGTAGCCGATGAATCCG
>JARNMJ010000132.1 GCA_029432795.1 Pontiellaceae bacterium B12219 | reverse complement strand
ACAAGGGAGGCAAAAAAGCCTCTCTTGCTCGGATTTTTATCGAAGAACACCCCTGCGAATAAAGCTCATGCCCTGAATGGGACAAGCTCTAAATAAATGAAAAAATCAAAACCAGAGCACCGTATAGCATATTGGAAATTTCATGTTGCAGCCTACGCCTTTCAACAGGCCGAAGATGTAGCAATCAAGTTGAAGAGTATTTCCAATAAAGATGTGATGTATCAATATCTGATGGTAGCGCTACACGTGCTTTATGCTCGTCCGTTTAAACACCAGAAGAACTCTCGTAAAATCCCAGAATCTTACATTCCAAAGGATCTGCTAAGCGTTCATGAAACCCTTCTAAATATGAGAGATCGAGTTTTTGCCCATCATGACAAGAATTCAAAATTAAAGGATTCAGATACAGATATTGATCTATTTCAATTGGTTCTTGAAGTAAAAGGAGGAGAGATGCGACCAGGAGTTCAAATGATCTTTCCCACAAACTATCAACTCGAAAAAATTCAATCGCTTTGTAAACACCTACATAAAAAATGCACACTCAAAGCTGAAGAGATTCTATCTAAATGTCTTAATGAAGTTCCAAATGATGGAATGTACAGAATTACCACAGATTTTCAGAATAGTACTCCCCTGTTAATTCGGTCAGAAATTAGCACTGAGCTAATCTCGTGGACATTTGAAAGAGACGAAGAGAAAACCAAAATAAAAAGCGAACCAGAGGGTGGAGCCTACGCAAAACTATTCGCAATTTTAACGTTTCAGCGTATGCATCCCCACACCTCTCCTCAGCCTCTGCGAGACGCTCACCCATAACGTCCGATGGAATAGAATAATGTACTTACCAATGCTCATTATTATGCTTCTTGCCATGATTCACGCCATAGAGAGTCAACAGAAGAAAAAAGCAGGTGTCCTTTTAGATAGAACCGTTAGAACTATCGATCGATTAGAGAAGAAACCTTTTGACCTTTTTGCAGTCCGAACAGAGACAGCTCGATTAACATCAAATGCACTTTTAGATCATGTAGAAACCAACATTAAATTTGCTGAACAATCCAAAGGTATTTCAAATTCAGAGAAAACCAAACGGATTAGATTATTTAATAACCGTTATAACGATTTGGAAAAACGAATCATCCATCTGGAGAGAATAACCAGAAACATCGAAGCAGCGGGTTCCCTATCGTGACAGGGGCTCTGTGACCAACACATATTATGCGCGCAGAGGCAAAAGGGATATTGCCATCTTTTTAATTTGAGTCTTTGAGAGTCTGCACTCCGGTGTATTATCAGCCCCTTCATTGCGCAGGT
The DNA here is from genome assembly GCA_029432795.1 of Pontiellaceae bacterium B12219. GTDB lineage: Bacteria > Verrucomicrobiota > Kiritimatiellia > Kiritimatiellales > Pontiellaceae > Pontiella. The sequence continues at coordinate 689 of JARNMJ010000132.1, read as the reverse complement.
CTTTGCGCATAAATGATGGGCCTGCTCCGTTAATGAAAGACGCACCGTGTTGGATTGCGCTCGTATGCCGGATCACCCTGAATGGGCATAAAACATAAAGTACGATATGAAGAGAAAAGAAATATTACCCAGCTGGATACGGTTCTTTGCATGGCTACATCTGTTGAGCTTATTTATTATTCCGATATTCATTATCGGGCTGTTTGGATCAGGCGATCTCACCATATACGGATTAAATTATTCAGGATCTCCCCAGCAGCTAATAACGATATGGATTCTGCTGCTGTCAACACTGGCGGCTTTTGTTGCAATCGGCATTCTGTGGGGTAAAGACTGGGCCATCAGCCTGGCAATCCCTTATGCATATCTCGCCATCCTGACCTGCATTGTCGGCATTGCCCTGCATCTGGGTAAGGATGATTTCTGCATTCCGTTTGAACTGATTCTGTTAATCCCCTTCATCAATATTCTGAGCAAAAATTCCGCGCTCTGGAAAGATTTCAACCCACAGAAGCAGGAAAAACAAACCGCCAATCTGTAAACAACCCCGTTTCTTGCGAAGCATTGGGTTTAATACCCCGCTGCTTGCAGTGTTTGAATTGTAGATGCTATGTGGATTGTCACTGAAGCTATAATCCTTCGTTCACAAACCCAAGGAGGCATCAAATGACGAATAACCCACATAGCGA
>JARNMJ010000131.1 GCA_029432795.1 Pontiellaceae bacterium B12219 | reverse complement strand
TTCACTCAAATCTTGATGCTTTGTTTGAATGATCTCTGTTCTTCAATTCTGTTCCGATGATTGGAAATTTCAGTAGAGCAGCATGTGTTTTTATTCATGTATCGAACGTTATGGGTGAGCCGCCGGTGAACATAAACTTTACTTAATCAACTGGCGTCGGCCACCGTAGGCTCCACCCACTGGTTGTGTGATTTTATTTGTTCAATTTCATTTCTGCCAATTCTGCGGTCATGCTTAGTGCTGAAAATGTGATGTATTCTTTTGTGAATGGTGGATCAGCTGATACCGCTAACCATTGATCAAGAACATCATCATATGATTCCAGAAATGATGCACATTCTTTCAATTCATTTAAGTTTAGGGATTCTATTAATTCATCCCGATAACAATCATCTGTAATTCCATATTTTTCCGCTATGGGAATCAAATGTTTGAATTGTTCAGGAACCATCGAAGGATCAAGCTTCGGTGGTTTTGCTTCTGGATCTGGAAGAGTGTATCCCATTTTATTTTATCCACACACAACGTTACACGTGACTTTCGGTGCGCATAAACTTCTGACCGAATCAAACATCGTTGGCCACCGTAAAGTCCATGTGCTGGTTCGATTTTTTTTTATTCTGATTCGTTTCAGTTCCTGTTTCTACGATGTCCGTGATCTTGCCGGTGGAGAGGGAATTATTTTCCGATGATTGGAATTTTTCATCTTTCTCCAAACATTGAAAATCTCACTCAACCAATCATTTGTTTCTCAATTATTTTCATGTATCGAACGTTAAAGCTCAGCCGCTGTGCCTTGTACGTTGCCTGACTTGACGGGCGTTTTCACAGTAGGCTGAAGCTTCTGGTTGGGTGAGTTTGTTTTGTCAGAAAAGCAGTGAATATAATTGTCGAAGATCGAGTTTCTAAGGATTGCATCATAGTATGCTCGAACCTCATCATCTTCTTCTGATCCAAAATTGAGTTTATATTCATCTGTTCTTTTATAAATGGAGAAATGAATGTCTTTCACCTGATCATATTCTATAGCAGTAAGGCGTCTGATCTCATTTACCTTGCCTTTTTTTATTTCAACAAGAATGAAGTGCGTATAGATCGTTTCATCATCTTTTGTAGTTTCTCCATATGGCAAAACCAATACTCCAGAAAACCAATCGATGGTCACAAGAGGTGTGTCAGGAAAGATGTCTTGTTTGATGGACTCGTTTGGCTTTTTCTTATACATGTGCGTATAAGTTTCCGGCTTAATATCAAGGAACGCCAATGTATCGTTGGTTATACAAAATGATGCTATATAACCACGTTCATCGGCTGTTGATTCCGTATCTGGCAGCTTTTCTGGGTGATGCTTATAAAAGTATTCATCCAACGGATAGTGATTGATGGGATACAATTTCCCTTCAAACAGAATATGATCGTCAGGAATTGGGCCAAAGCATGCAAATGCACTGGCCGTGCAAAGAAGCGCCGCTAAAATTGTTCTGGTTATAGATTTCATTTTATTTAGACACCCAACGTTAAACGTGAGCCTTGCTGCGCATAAACTTCAACTTACTCAACCGGCGTTTTCAGCATAGGCTCGATGTTCTGGTTGGCAAACTCTTCATCCAGTTGGATTCGTAAACCAGGAACATCATTTAAGGATTCATCGATAATTTCAGAATAACCTTTCTCATCCCAAGGATAGATTATTCCATTTTCGATTTTCTCTCTAAATTCATTTGGTAGGTCAGACTTCTCTATCCAGTAAATTTTTACAATTGATCCTTTCCCTATGAAGGCGGGATGACTGATTTCAATATAAGCTCTGCTCGAACTAGTACCGAGATATTCTCCCCATGTAAAACTGTTCATTTGGTATGTAGGCAATTGGTTGACCAGTTCGACAAACTCATCACTTGATAAACGCTTTGCCTTTGTGGATGCGCATCCGAAACTTAGTCCAAGAATTATGGTAAGGATGGCAATGGTAAATATGGATGTGAGTATCTTTTTCATCTATCTGATGCCAACGTTAAGGCTGACCTGCCGTGCTCACAAACGTTGACCGGATCTCCGGGCGTTTTCACGGTAAGGTCAAGCCTCTGGTTCGGATTATCTTGGTT
>JARNMJ010000130.1 GCA_029432795.1 Pontiellaceae bacterium B12219 | reverse complement strand
ATATAAAAATGTGCACAACCAGCGGGTTGACCTTACCGTGAAAACGCCCGTTGAGTCAGGCAACGAACAAGGCACGGCAGGTCACCCGTAACGTTATGCACATAAATAAATGAACAAACATATTTCATCAACTGAAGCTCAGTCAAAGCTCTCCGAGAAACTCATTGGCTCCTCTATTAATCGCGTAACGTACGATATCACAAGCTGGGAAATGCGTTTCATCGGAACATCATCCGAAGAACATATTTTGATCGCTTCCGAAATATCATCCACGAGATTAAGTGATTGGTGGGATAGTTTAGGCAATATGCCAGTTGATCTAAGAGATACCAATGAAGCTGACGATACTATCTCAGCAATAAACATTTTCACTGTGTTAAACAGGTGGCCAGTCACCGACTTAATAATTGATGAAAGAGGAAATCTAGAATTAGTATTTGAGAATAGAATCCAGTTGATTATGCCAGCAGTTGTCGACCTGGTTGATTGGACATGGCAATTCAATACTGAAGATGGAGCTAACATCATCACATGTGATTCTGGAAAGTTGTACGGAAACCCAAATCATTTCAAAAACTAAAAGAAGCATAACCAGAGGCTTGACCTTACCGTGAAAACGCCCGGTGATTCGGTCGAAGTTTATGTGCACGGCAGGTCAGCCTTAACGTTAGGAGAAAGAAAAAATGGGATTATTCGATAGGTTTAGAAAAAGTAATAATGACTCTGATGAAATAACGTTAGAGGGTCTTCAAGCCAATGCAAAAAAGCTTGATCAAGCCTCAAGCAATTTTCTTCAAAGTTTCGGCCCATCATTTACAGGAACCCCTGATGGTCACATCGTTACCGACATTGCCGGAGCTAGTTCTATTGCGGGATTAATGATCCTTCGGTCAACAAATATTGATTTAAGTTCGATGGAACCGGGGAATGTAATTCTCGGTGAAGAAATAAACCAGAAGCAGGAACCCGTGTTCCGTTACATTTCAATCATCGGACAAAACATGGGAGTAGATCCAAAAGAACAATTTAACGATGATATTCTAGAGAATTATAAACCAATGTTTGAAACCGTCGATCTAACTGAAAAGCTTGAAAAATCATTTTATTCAGCTTGTGAGAAAACCCGTCTTTCACAACTTTACTACCCTATTGCAGCAGCGTTAACTGCAATGAAATTAGTCGGAGCAGGAATGCAGATGGGAATACTTGATCCGAAGATTGGAAAAAACATTGCCCTTTATCATGTTGTCGCAGGAAGTAAAACCATTCCTCGCCCAGTATAAAAAACTCCTAACCAGCGGGTTGACCTTACCGTGAAAACGCCGGTTGATTAGGTCAAAGTTTATGTGCACGGCAGGTCACCCGTAACGTTGGAGAAGGAAAATAGAAATGAAAGCACTCAGATATTTCATCCTCCTTCTTGTTCTTCCAGCCTTTGGAAATACAGAAAAAACATACACCAAAGAAGAGATCTTTAGGTTTAAAGCAGATCCAGAAAAGCCAGTAGATCGATATTTTTGTGAATTGGATTTAAATCAAGATGGCATCCAAGATTTGTTAATATCCAAACCCATCTATTCCCCCGGAACAGGTGGCAGAGTTTATGAATTATTTATTGGTGACCCTAATCAACAATTTAAAAAAATAGACACAATCCAAGCCGGAACCTTCGCAATAGAAAAGCACAATTGGAAAAAGAGATTATGGTTTTGGACTCATTCATCATCACAATCAGGAAGCATCAGTTTTAGATATTTTGATAGATATGGAAATTATCATCAAAGTGGTTATGTTGAGATTTTGAGCGGAGATGGTGGTTCTAAAATTGGTAATGATATTTTCAACTCAATCTTTAATGAAAAATCTACACTATCTTTTAAAAAATATCTCCAACCAGAGGCTTGACCTTACCGTGAAAACGCCCGTTGATTCGGTCAAAGTTTATGCGCACGGCAGGTCAGCCTGAACGTTCGATAAATGAACAAAAAGACATGCTGCTCTACTGAGATTTCCAACCATCGGAAAAGAATTGGAGAACAGAGATCGTTTAAAGAAAATATCCGCATCTGAGAGAAATCATAGTTGGCACAGAATGAAGCAAAACCAAAAACAGAGTGGAATTTCAGAGATTCATTGCTTTGCGGATGGAATCAAAAACCATCCTAATCAGGACTAAA
>JARNMJ010000012.1 GCA_029432795.1 Pontiellaceae bacterium B12219 | reverse complement strand
CGTGATTTCTTATTGATGGGGTTTCCATAGATTGGAAAAATTTCCTCACGCCTCACGCCTCACGCCTCACGCCTCACGCCTCACGCCTCACGCCTCACGCCTCACGCCTCACGCCTCACTGGCGAGGGGGCAAACCGCCGCTTTCGTTAGAAAAGATATTTTTTGCAAACCGCGAAGAGGCAAACTGCAATCACGAAGCCTCCCGCTGCGATGGGCATGCCCATGATGAAGTGCGGGCGTTCTCCGGTTAGGCGAACGAGCCTGTATCCTTCGATGAGGTCAAAAAAGGAAAGCCGGCAGGGTATCTTGAAAGACCGGTCGCCATGGCGGCGCAGGAATTTTTTAACCGATACGATTACGCAGGTTGAATACACCATGAGCAGGAGGGTGTAGGTTCCGACAATGGTTAATCCAATGACCTCTCGATCCACGAGACTATTTCTTCCCCTTCGGCTTTCGGCGGAAGCCGTTGCGGATGGCGAGCGTCCAGACCACCCAGAGGGCTTCATAGACAATATTGCCGCTCATTTTGGAGGTGCCTTCCTGGCGGTCTTCAAAAACGATCGGAACTTCGCCGATGCGGAAACCTTTCATCCAGGCCTTGTGGGTCATTTCGATCTGGAACCCGTAGCCGTTTGCTTTAACGGCATCGAAATCGTAGGCGGCCAGCACCTCGCGTCGGAAGCATTTAAAGCCGCCGGTCGGGTCGGAGACCGGCATGCCGGTGATCAGATGAACGTAGATGGCGGCACCGCGGCTGAGCAGCAGGCGGTTCATCGGCCAGTTGAGAACCCGGATTCCGCCGCAATAGCGGGAGCCGATTACGAGATCGTGTCCGGCCATAATTTTATCGCGAAAATTCGGAATTTCTTTGGGATCGTGGGAAAAGTCGCAGTCCATTTCCATGACGTACTTGTAGTCGCGTTCCAGCGCCCATTTAAATCCGGCAATATAGGCACGGCCCAGACCGTCTTTGGAGGTGCGATGCAGCACATGCACCCGGTCGGATTTTTCGGAAAGGGCCTCGGCCATTTTTCCGGTGCCATCGGGGGAGTTGTCATCAACAAAAAGGATGTTCACATGCGGGGACGTATCCAGCACAGCAGCGGTGATTTTGTTGATGTTCTCTTTTTCGTTGTAGGTCGGAATAATAACCAGGGTGTCAATTAGGCTCATAGTCGTGAAATGTGGCTGAAAAGGGGGATAACATCAAGTGAAGAACGAGAACTACACACATTTTATAAATCGTATTCCTTTACTCGAAATCACGACCAGCCAGATTTGCGCTTCTCCGGCGAATGGGTAGCATTTTTCAGCGGCTTTGCGATAGATGTTCATTTGCCCCTGATAGTTGGCGATCACCGAATCATCGGAACCTTCAGTGAATTTATAGTCGAAGATCGCGTAGCCATCGGTGGTACGGCAAAGCAGATCCACGGTGCCGTCGATGAGCACATTTTCTTCCAACAGGACAAACGGGAATTCCGGTAGCAACTCCGACATGCCGGCGGTGGCTTCAATCATGTTCCGGCGCACGGCTTCAATTCGGTCAATAAGCGGAAGGGCTTCGGTTTTGGATACGCCGAAATCTACGCGCAGCGTTTCGAGCCAGTCGCGCACCGAGCCCTGCCATTCGTTCAACGCGAGCTGTTCCAGCACGGCATGGCCAAGCGACCCCACTGCCGCTGCATTTTCCAGAGGTTGTAAATTTGAGGTTTCATAAACCGGATCGAGTTCAGCTTCATCCTGCTCTTTGGCAAAACGGGTGGCGGGCATTCGTTGTAATTGCGGAAGGGCGGGTGCAGGCGGCAAGGTGTTCAGCGCATTGCTCAGTTGCTGCTGATCCGGAATGGTGATCAATTCCGCCGTTGCTGATTTTGCCGCTTCGGAAAGTACGGAATAGGGAATGGCCGGAACCTGGATTCCAATCATTGGAAGCAGGGCCTTCATCCAGCCTGCCGGGTTTCGGCCGACGGTTGCGGAGGTGACGACAAGGTCGCGGGCGCGGGTCATGGCCACATAAAACAGGTTTTTAAGTTCGTGTTCGCGTACGAGTTTGGCGCGATCGCTGGCGGCTTTGAATCCGGGGGATTCCGCTTTGCTTTTGTCGGGGTCCGTAATACGGATTCCAAGGGTTGGAACCTGATGCTCATCCAAAAACAGTCGCACAAAGTCGCGATCGGAGTCGGGCTGGAAACTGCAGTCGGGAAGCATAACGACGCGTTTGGTGAGTCCTTTGGATCCATGCACGGTCATGAGGGTAACGGCATTTTGGGCCGGATCGAGCAGGGCGGCTTCCGGCACCTGCGGCGGCGATTCAATATAGTCCGCCAGTTTGCGGGCCACCATGGCGGGCGTGGTCTGTGCTCCGCGTTCTGTTTCGCGCAGCCAGTCGAGAATCTTACGCAGATTTGCCAGGCGTTGTTCTCCGCGCGGCAGCCCGGCAAGCAGGGCGTCGTAGCCCGTTTCTTCAATAAGCATGCGCACCAGCTCGGATGCGAGTTTGGTTCCGGTGAGTGCGGCATAGCGTTCAATTGAGTCGGTCTGTCGTGGATAGTGCCGCTTCAGGGCTTCAATGGAAAAACCTTCATCACTCCACGCCAGTTCGGCAATGGTTTCATCGGAGAGGCCGATCCAGGGCGAACGCAGGAATCCAATCAGCGAAAGGGCATCGTCCGGATTGGTGATGGCATTCAGGAACAGGGAGACATCGCGCGTTTCCTGACGGGCAAAAAGGCCGCGCCCTTTTCCGCCAAGGGTGTATGGAATGCCGGCATGGCGCAAGGCCTGTTCGAGAGCAGCCTGATGGGTGGTGCGGCGCAAGAGAATCAGGACGTCGGAATAGCGGTAGTCATTTGTTCCGGAGGTTGGAAGAAAGCCTTCTGAATAGCGGAACTTCGGTTGCCAGCTTGTCACGCCGGAGTCCGGCGGAGGCGGATCATCGGAACCGTTTACGAGCAGTTGAATGCGGTTGGCGACGGCTTCCATTTCCGCCGCCACTTTATCTTTTTTGCTTAGCTCGTCGTCCGAGTCGCACTGCAGAAATTCAACGCAGGGAATTTCGTCGTCAGTTTCAAATTCGGGATTGGGTCGGAGTTGATCACCCTCGGCATAGTCTTCCGTTTCGTACACCTCGGTAAAGAGGGCGTTGACCACATCCAGAATCGGGGCCTTGGAGCGGTAGCTGGTTTGCAGGTTTTCGAGGCGGCTGTTTGTCCGTTCCAGAATCGCGCTCTCCAGATCGGGCATCACCTGCGGGTCGGCGCCGCGCCAGGTGTAGATGCTCTGTTTTTTATCGCCGCAGATGACGAGCTTGGTTTCTTCGCCCCAAAGGGCCTGAATCAGGTCGCACTGAATGCGGGAAGTGTCCTGTACTTCGTCGACGATGACGTATTCGAATTCCGGCTTTGCTTTGCCGGACGCAAGCAATTGAGCCGCCATCTGAAGCTGGTCATCGAAGTCGACCGCATCCATGTCGTGCTTGGCCTGTTTAAACCGGGTTGAGACGGTTTGGAGATATTCAGCGAAGGATTTGGCGGCGGGGTAGCGCCGCTTGTATTGAATGGCGTTGCCGGTCGATTCAAGCAATTCAAAGAAGTCGTCCGAGATCGGTTTATGATTTTTGGCCCGGCCGAATTTTTTGAGCTTTAATCTGGTGAGTTGCTCAACCAGTTCTTCGACGTTTCCAGCTGTTGGAAGTGCATCTTCCAGAGCTTGGGAAACCGGTTTTGCCGTGGCCGATAAATTAGGGAGTTCTTTGAGCCTGGTGAGGATATGGGCAAAGTCTGTTAGTGATCCGGAGAGCTCGGGATCCGGCAGCATAGAGACCGCGCGGTCGAGTGAAATGCCGAGGCTGCCCGCCTCGCCGATCAGCTGGGGCACGGTATCCGTAATGCTTGAACCGAAGCCCTTACGGTTTCCGATCATCTGCATGCCGGAGCAGAATGTTTTGAATATAGGGTCAACTTCGAGTTTTTTCAGGAGTTCTTCGCGGCAGATGCGGTTGAGCAGCTCGTCGCGCTCTTCGCCGATCAGCACGGAAAATCCCGGAGAGAGGCCGGCTTCGAGCGCGTGTTCCCGCAGCAGGCGGGTGCAGAATCCGTGGATGGTTCCGATCGGCGCAGAGGGCAGGCGCTGCATTGCCGTGAAGGCCCGATCCGCCTGCTCGTTGTTGTCTTCCTGCTCAGCCGATCTTCGCGCTTTCTGAAAGCGGTGCGCCACACGCATGCGCAGCTCGGCGGCGGCGTTTTCGGTGAAGGTCATCAGCAGGATCTTGCGCGGATCGATGCCGTCTTCGAGGACCAGCTTTTCATACAGCTGCGTCACCTGATAGGTCTTGCCGGTTCCGGCCGATGCGTTGTAGACGATATTCATGGGAGCACTATATGTGGAGCGGTCGCCGGTCGAAAGTCGAAAGGTCTGCGGGATTGCGGGGATCGAAGGGGCGGGGGATCCGTTATGTTCAATATCGATTGACTACAGCCGGTACTCATCCCCGATTCCAAATGCTGAGGACACTTTGCCTTCTGTCGCCGCTTTAGAAGCTGCTTTTTCTCAACGGGAAATTTATCAGTCCATGAACTCGAAACAGGTGGGGGCGCCTTCGAAGGGGACTTTATTGCCGGTGAATTTGATGAGGCCGCTTTGGGGGTCGACGCTGAAGATGGCGATATCGTTGGATTTCTTCCCGCCGACGAGCATCCATTTTCCGGTGGGGTCGATGTTAAAGTTGCGGGGAATCCAGACTTCGGCGGGTACAGTTTCCAACCGTTGGAAACCGTCTTCAGATCGGGAAAATATGCTGATGGAATCGCGACCCTGTTCGGTGAGGTCGCGGTTGGAGGCATAGATAAATTTTCCATTGGGGTGAATACGGATTTCGGCGCAGGTGATATCGGATTTATCGGTGTCTTCGGGCAGCGTTGAAACGGTTTCAATAACTTCGAGCTGTCCATCTGCAAGGGGCTTGAGCAGGGTGATGCTGAGGTCGAGTTCGTTAAGAAGATAAACCCGCGAACCATCGGCATTCCATTTGAGGTGGCGCGGTCCGATGGAGCCGCCGGGAATGACCACTTCACTGGCGGGGGTGAGGGTGCCGGCGGTCGGATTGAGTTTATAGATCATGATTTTATCAATACCGAGGTCGGATGCGTAAGCATAGGTGTTGTCCGGATTGATAAAAATGGAATGGGCATGGGGTTGGGTCTGCCGTGTCGGATGTTCGCCGGACCCTTCGTGCTGATGAAAGGATTTTGCGCTGGAGAGCGAACCGTCTTCCAACAGCTGGAAAGAAGCAATGGAGCCGCTGCTGTAGTAAGCGACCATGGCACATTTTCCGGTTGCATCGAGGCTGATATGGCAGGCATTTATGCCGTCGGTGGTTTGGGTGTTGAGGTGGGTGAGTGTGCCGTCGCTGTTGATTTTAAATGCACCGACACCGGTGGAGTAGAGCAATTCTTTGTCGGGGTGAATGGCGATGAATCCACAGTCTTCGGTTTCGGCGGCGAGTGTGGGCGTGGTGAGTTTTCCGGTGCTGGAATCGAGGTCGGCGAAGTAAATGCCCTTGCTGTTTTTAGTGCCGATATAAACCCGTTCAAATTCGGCCTGTGCGCCGGTACAGAGCAACGAGGCGGCTGTGACGATTTTCAGTGTAGTCATAATGAAATAGCTCCCGGTAAATTCAAAAGCTATTTTAAGTGAATGCATTCGCATTTCCAGTCTCTGGAAGATTTAAATGAGCGCGTCGATGACCTTGCCTTTGTAACCGACATTAAAGGGGCGTCCCGAATCGGACATGACCACTTCTTTAACGGGCAGGCCCATGGCGGTGCCGATGGTGGTGTGCAGGTCGGGAACGAGCACTTTATCGGTGATGACTTCGTGCCCGCGATCGGTTGCTCCGATGACCTGCCCGGTTTTGAGTCCGCCGCCGCCGATAACGGTGCTGAAGGCCTTGGCCCAGTGATCGCGTCCGAGTGAGTCGGGTTTTATTTCGGGATTACGGCCGAATTCGGTGGCGACCACAACAATGGTGGAATCGAGCAGGCCGCGCTGTTGCAGGTCGAACATGAGCGCGGCGAGGGCCTGATCGAGATCGCGCGCTTTTTCTTCCGGCATTTCATTATGGCTGTCCCATCCGCCTTTGGTGACCTCTACGCAGCGGACACCATGTTCAATCAGACGCCGGGCGAGCAGGCAGCCCTGTCCGAATTTGGACTTGGTTCCGTAGAGGGCTTTGGTTTCTGCGGATTCCTGATTGATGTCGAAGGCGATGAGATCTTTGCTTTCCATAAGCGCAACGGCTTCCGCATAAAACTTCTGATAGGCGGTGATCGAGCGCTGGTGATATTTTTCGCGAAACTGCCGATCGAAGACATTCGAGAGTTCCAGTTGATCGTGATACTGCTGTTCGTTCACCCAGCCCGGCCGTTTGCTGAACTGCAACCCTTTAGAGGCTTCGCCGATCGGCACTGCGCCGAGTTCCGGGGGGAGAAATCCGGCATAGGGATAATCGGAGCCGGGATCAATCACGACATTTCCAGGCAGAGCCTGGTTGATTTTGCCTTGATGCAGCATGGACCAGGCTCCAAGGGTTGGATGCACAATGCTGCCGCGCGGATCGTAGCCGGTATGCATCAGATAGTTGCCCTGACCGTGTGCACCCTGCGTAGAGTACATTGAGCGAATGATCGTCAGCTTATCCATTTGCTTGGCAGTGTTCGGGAAAAATTCACTGAGCTGAATGCCATCCACATTGGTGCCGATTGCTTTGACCGGTCCGGCTTCTTCTGTGCCCGGATGCGGGTCGAAGGTGTCGAGGTGGCTCATCCCGCCGGCCATATAGAGAAAGATCAGCTTTTTATCGGTTTTGGGCAGGGCGGCTGCCAGCGCGGGATTTGCAAAGTGTGCGCCGACCCCGACGCCGAGCGCGGTTTTGGCCATACGGCTCATGAAGCTGCGACGGCCGAGTTCGGAGGTATTGTTGAATAGATTACTCATGGCATTCTCCACTTATTGGATATACATAAATTCGCGGGTGTTCAGCAGAGCCCACAGAATCATGCGGTAGCCCTTCTTTCCTTTATTGGCGGCGAGGACATTCTGTGAAATCTCGATGTCCTCCTCGGTTGGATTGCGGGTGAGCACGCTGCGGAAAATGACGTTGATTCGGTCTTCATCGGTTTCCTGTTCCGCCACCTTTTTTGAAAGTACGGAAAGTTCGCTATCGAGAATATAGTGAATGGGGCCGTTGAGGATGTTCAGCACCTGTGTGACGCTGGGATCGGTGCGTCCGCTGCCGATGATTTTACGATCGGATTGGCCGAATTGCCGGACGAAGTGATGGGCCGGTGCCGGAGAGGAGAGTTCGGACGCGCGCACGAGCCCGCGGTCCATTCCGTGCCAGCGCGGATCGGTCATATGGTCCAGGCTCCAGGTGTTAAAGTTTGCACCATAGCCGCCGACCTTCTTTTTGCTCTTCGAATTAAACAGTCTGTTCGCTGATTTTTCTGCGGATTTCCGCATCTTGTTTTCGGCGTCAATCTGCTCGTCGGTGTAGTAGGCAACCAGCTCTTTGATCGGTGTGAAATAAAGTTCGTCGGCATATTCCCGATATTCTCTGGAGGTGTAGCGAGAGCCGTGGCCTTTGCGATCATCCGGGTCAACAATGGCAAGGGTGACGAGGGAGTCCCACATCTGTTCTCCGGTCATTCGCATAAGCGGGCGGCCTTCATAATGATAATCCGCCAGATTTTCAGGGAGGTCAGTCGTCATCGTTTCCATCTGCCAGGTCTGGGTGTTGTAGAGGATGCGCAGGAAATCCTTCAGGTTATAGTTGGTTTCCTTCATGTTTTTTTCGAGCAGAGCCATAAGGGCGGGGATTTGCGATTCGGTGTCGTATTTAATGTTGTCGACCGGCTCAATGAGCCCGACGCCCATGGTCTTTTTCCACAGACGGTTGGCAACGGCCACGGTAAACCATTTGTTGTCGGTGTCGGTGACCCAGCGGCCGAACGCTTCGCGCGGGCTGTCGGTGATTTCCGGTTGATGCCCGAAAATGACCTGCGGGGGAACGGCCTGCCGCGGTTTGGCATCGGCATACTGATAATCTCTCGGGAGGCGGTTCCATTTATTAAAGGTCGGTTCCCAGACGGCCAGTCGATAGCGGTAGGACATATTGTTTCCGAAAAACTTTTCCTGCTTCACGCTGATTTCAAGTCCCTCTTTTTCAATCAGGTTGATGAAATGTTTGTTGCTCAGTCCATTCCAGCGCACACCGCCGAAATAGGAAACCAGACTTTGGAACTCATATTGATTCCAGCGATCATAGGGGTGGTCGTGGCATTGGGCACATTGGAGTTGCATGCCGAGAAAGGCCTGCATGTTATTCGCCATGTGATCGGGGGCCATATTTGCGTCGCTGGCGGCCCAGCCGGTGGCTCCGTTTTGATAGGGCATGCCGGTGGCGGTGATGAGTTCGAAGGCCATTTCGTTATAGGGCATATTGTCGCGCAACGCCTGTTTCACCCATTCGCCGTAATAGACCGACGAGGGAAACCGCGTTGTCTGGACTTTCAGCAGATCCGCCCAGAAATGGAACCAGTTATTCACATAGCCTTCTGTATTGATCAGGTGGTCAATGAGCTGGGCCCGCTTTTTGGGGCTGGTGGATGCGAGAAATGCGACGGCCTCATCGTGCGTCGGTGTGCGGCCGACAATGCCGAGATAGGCCCGGCGCAAAAAAATACGGTCGTTGGCAGCCGGGAGTCCCTGCGTTCCGTTTGCCTTCCGGTGGGACTCAATCAGCTTATCTATTTCAGCGGCTTTTGCGATGATCTGAGGCGCGGATAAACGCGTTGGGTAGGTTGGTTTCGGTTCCAGGTTCAACTGAATCCCGTCCTCAGTGCCATACATCTGAAGCGACAGACGGGTATTGTTTACGGCGGGAGGGGGCTTGACCGGCGTATGCTCTTCCGTTCCGTCCCAATTCCCGAATTTAGCCCCTTCAAGAATCCATTGTTTAATAATGGCCAGTTGTTCGGAGGTGGCGGGGTCGCCTTTTCCGGCAGGCGGCATGATGCCCCGTTTGCCCTCAGGCATGGTCATGCGTTCGTACAGAACACTTTTATCGGGCTGCTTCTTTTCGATGATCGGTCCGTATTCGCCACCCTTCAGAATCCACTCCGCGCGGTCCAGCCGGACCTCGCCTTTCGGTTCGGCAACGCGTTCGCTATGGCATCGAAAGCACTTTTCCTGAAAAATGGGCAGCACCTCCTTTTCAAAATTCACTTCGGCCAGGGAAGCGGAAAGCGGAATTGCAAAAAGTACTGCTGCGCAGCTTTTTAACTGACTGAATCTTTCCTTCATATCAAACCTCAATGCCTGCTGTTTCCGTTTCCAACGGTTGGAAGATCAGTAAACAGCAGGTAAAACGCCAAAAGATGCTTAAAACCTGATCATTGTTCTCGGTGTTAATGATCAGGACGTTATTCAGCTACAGCGTTTGGACAACCATACAGGAAAGTTGCTCAGTGTTGAGAATCGATATAAACGGGGTGATTCTAAATACTTCCAATCATTGGAAGTTTACTTTGGCGATGTGAGGGAGCTCGCGGTAGAGGTTGTCGTAGTCCAGTCCGTAGCCGACCACAAAGAGATCGTCGATCTGGAAACCCGCATAATCGGCTTCAAATTCAACTGCGCGATGCGTCTTTTTGTCGAGCAGTACGCAGGAGTGGACTGATTTTGCGCCGCGCTCCATCATGAGTTTTTTACTGAAGGCGAGGGTGCGGCCGCTGTCGAGAATGTCATCCACCAACAGCACATTGGCATCGACCAGGTTTTCGCGGATATCATGAATAATTTCGACGGTGCCGGAGGATTGTGTGCCGGCGCCATAGCTCGAGAGTGTCATGAAGTCAATATGCGGATGCGCATCATGTCGATAAAAACTGCGCATCAGATCGGCGAAAAACATAAAGCTGCCCTTCAGGATGCCGATCACGACCAGCCGATCGGGTTGACCGGATTCAATAATTTCATCCACCAGTTCATCGACTCGCTTGGCGATTTCGGTTTTATCGATCAGGATTTCTTTTACATCATGCGCTCTCATGGGGTAGCCTCCGGCCCGTAATTTGTGAAAAGTAATGCGTAAATGCGCGATGAATTTCGCGAGTACGCTTGATCATGTCGAGGGGAAATTACGAATTACGAATTACACATGACGAATTTTAAACGGAGTTTTCAATGAAAGTACGTACCCGATTTGCGCCGAGTCCCACCGGAAATGTTCACATTGGCAACATGCGCGCGGCCATCTACAACTGGTTGTTTGCCCGTCATATGGGCGGCGAATTTCTATTGCGCGTTGAAGATACAGACATCGAGCGGTCAACGCCTGAGGCGATTCAGGCCCTGCTCGACGCAATGGATTGGCTGGGGCTGGATGTGGATGGTGAACCGCTGTATCAGACCACCCGTCAGCAGGCACATCTCGATGCCGCTGAAGCGCTGCTTTCCAAAGGGATGGCCTATAAAGAAGACAAAGGCGGAATGGGGCAGGGCGAATGCGTGATTTTCCGGATGCCCGGAACCGACTCCTCTTTTGTGGACGGGATTAAAGGCGAGCTGACGAAGAAAGCGGAAAACATGCAGGACTTCGTTATTGTCCGCTCCAACGGTACGCCGGTTTTTCATTTGGCCAACGTGATGGATGATATCGAACAGGGCATCACTCACGTCATTCGCGGCGACGACCACATTGAAAATACCTTCCGCCATATTGCCCTCTATAAAGCGCTCGGCGCCGAGGTGCCGAATTTTGCGCATCTTCCCATGATCACAAATGCGCAGGGAAAACCCTATTCCAAGCGCGATGGCGATGCCTTTGTGGGGGACTTCCGTGAAAAGGGTTTTCTGCCCGAAGCACTCTTCAACTACCTGACTCTGCTTGGCTGGTCGCCGGGCGACGACCGCGAAATCATGACGCGCGAAGAGCTGGTTGAGGCCTTCACGCTCGAGCGCTGCCAATCGTCCGCCGCGCAGGTCGATTTGAAAAAGCTGACCTGGATGAACGGCGAATACATGCTTAAGCTTCCTAATGAAGAGTTTGAGGCCTTGGCGTTCCAGTCTTTGGAAACGGCCGGTATTGACGCGGAACCGGAATACGCCGAACAGGTGTTCAAACTTATTCGGGAACGCGTGAAAACGGTAGCCGATATTGTTCCTATGGTTGGATTTTTCTTCAGCGATGATTTTGAATATGACGAAAAGGCCGTGAAGAAGAAACTGCTGAAGGACGGCGTGGCCGATACACTCGGAAACATGAAGACGATTTTCCAGGGACTGGATGTTTTCAATGCCGAAACAGCGGACAAAGCGCTGCACGATTTTGTCGAAGAATCAGGCCTCGGTTTCGGTGCCGTTATGGCGCCGGTACGCATTGCCGTTTCGGGCGTTCAGTCCGGGCCGGATCTCGCACCGGTGTTGGCCGTGCTGGGTCGTAACCGGGTTATTGCACGGCTCGATCGTGCCCTCGCGCTCTTTTCTGCGTAAACCTCCCTCAAGGAAAAATACGGATTTCCAATGCTTGGAATCATTCAAATCATGCTCCTTTTCGGACTGGCGGCGGCAGTTGTTTTTCTGTTGATCCAGAACCGGCGTTTGCAGCAGGAGCTCCGGGAATCCGGAAAGACGGAGATCGTGCCCTGCGATTTCCCGCCGGACCAGCAGTTGCGGGACCGGGATGAGAATATCGCGATTCTGGTGAGCATGAACGAGGATACCGAAGAAGCGAAAGCCAAACTGCTGGAGGCCAATGAACAACTGCAGAAATCGATAAAGCGGGCCAACCGTCTTGTGCTGGAAGCGCAATCGGCCAGCGTGGCCAAGAGCGAGTTTCTGGCCAATATGAGCCATGAAATCCGCACGCCGATGAATGGGATTATCGGGGTCACGAACCTGCTGCTGGATTCCAACCTGAACGACGATCAGCAGGAGTTGGCGAATACCGTACGGCGCAGCGGAAAGGCTCTGCTCTCCATCGTAAACGATATTCTGGATTTCTCCAAAATCGAAGCCGGACACCTTGATATTGAGGTGCGCGATTTTGACCTTAAAAATGTGCTCGATGATGTGCAGGCGATCTTCTCGATTCAGGCACAGCAGAAAGGGATACAATTGATTGTGTCCGTTGAGGACTCAGCTCCGGAAAAGCTGTGCGGCGATGTCGGGCGGCTGCGTCAGATTCTCACCAATCTGATTGGTAATGCTGTCAAGTTTACTGACGAAGGTGCTGTTACCCTGACCGTGAAGCTGGCAGATGAGCATGCTGACCACGTTCATCTGCGGTTCGAAGTGGAAGATACAGGCATTGGTATTTCGGAAGAAAAACTGCCGCATGTTTTCGGTGCGTTCCAGCAACAGGATGCCTCCACCTCGCGAACTTATGGAGGAACGGGACTGGGACTGACCATCTGTAAGCAGCTGGTCAACATCATGGATGGCGAAATCGGGGTGAGCAGTCAGGTTGGAGTCGGTTCTCAATTCTGGTTTGAAATTCCGGTCAATCTCCAGAATTCCCCGAACGGAAAACAGCATGCGGCTGAGTTTCCAATGTCTGGAAGTCGCGGTTCGCTGGAGGACGATCATGAAGTTTCACAGCGCATTTTTGCTTCTGCCCGTGAACGGGTTGAGCAAATGGAAACGCCTCTGCGGATTCTTGTTGTGGAAGACAATCGCGTGAACCAAACGGTTGCGGTTCGCACCCTGCGGAAAATGGGGCTCGAAGCGGAAACGGCAAACGATGGCGAAGAAGCGCTCAGCATACTGGCTGATCAAATGTTCGATCTGGTGATGATGGATGTTCAGATGCCGAAAATGGATGGTCTGGAAACGACTCGCCTGATCCGGCAGCGCGAAGAAGAGCTTCAACTGCCGCGGCTCAGAATTATCGCCATGACCGCCCATGCCCTGAGCGGCGACCGCGAACGCTGCCTCGAAGGGGGGATGGACGGCTACATCACCAAACCGCTGAGTGTGGTTGATCTGGCCCGGGTGATTTTCCAGGGATTGGAAAACTAGGGCCGGTTCTGAATGCGGGAAGCGGGAGTCTGCAGCCGCATCAGCATGAAGGCTTTAAATTCTTCCGACCAGTCCTGCATTTCCAGTGCTTTTTCCATGCACAGCAACCAGGCATCCTTTTCGGCGGATCCAATCGCCAAATGGCTATGCGCCGGGCCGAGGGCCAGCGGTCCGTATTTCTGCTCGTAAAGCTCCGGCCCGTTCATGTAGCCGGCCAGAAAGCGCGCCAGTTTTTCACGCGATTCCGTTAAATCGCCGGGATGCATAAACAGAATCTTGCGCGATTCCGGCAGTTTTTCCATCACATCATAAAAGTCGTTGGCCAGTTTGTAGCAGCCTTTTTCACCGCCGGCAATTTGGTACTGGTTATCGCCTTGACGGTAATATTCGAATAATTTTTCTAACTCTTCAGACATTTAAACCTCACGAAAACGGTACTATATACAGGGGGTTTTTACGCTTGGCCAGTTAATCAGCAGTAAAATATACCGCTGTGAAATAATCACGTCGGTGGAACTTGTAAACCGCAACACGTCGAAGGTACGATGCGGCTTCATTTTTAGGTTAAGCCGGGAGGCACTCATGAGTAACAGTTTTTTGGCAGTCGTCATTCTTTTCAGTCTAGTTGCGGCAGGAACAGCCCAGTCACTATCTGGAAAATTAGTTCAGATCGATAGCGGCGCGTCATCCGCTTCGACCACGCTCACGAACGGAGCCGTCTTTAAAGTGGGGGGCAGTACATATCGGCTGGAAATGGAATCGCCCGCCGGTGCCGATTTGAACGATATTTTAAGCCGGAAGGGGATGCCAATTCGTCTGGTTGATCTCCCGTCCAAAGATGCTTTCACCATGTTGACGCATCTTTCCGGTGTAACCATTGTCTGCGGACCCGGTGTGAACAAGGACATCGAGGTCAGCATCAATAGTCAGGAAGATTCCATCATGAGTGTAATCGAGCAAATCTGTTTTCAGATCAATGCAGAGGCGACGGTCCGGAAGGGGACCGTCTGGATCACGCCGCTTCCGGAATAATTATTCCAGTACCTGCAGGGCCAGCTCGACCATGCCGAACGGCGCGCTGACCTGATAGCCGGCCACGCGGTCGGAAATGGCATCGCTGATTTCGCGCGCAATTTCAATGCCCAGTTTGCGGCCGTCTTCCTTGGTTTTCGCATGGCTCATGCGTTCAAGAATGGCATCGGGAATTTCAACACCCGGCACTTCGTTGGCCAGAAATTCCGCGTTGCGCAATGAAACCAGCGGCCATACACCGGCAACGACCGGAATGCTTCCGCCCTGAGCATCCGCAGCATCCATGAAACGCAGCAGTGCTTCCGGATCGAAGATCGGCTGCGTGATGGCATATTCCGCCCCGGCATTGATTTTGTTCATGTAATGCTGAAGCTCTCGCTTGGGTTCGACGGCGCAGGGGTTGGCTCCGACGCCGATCAGAATGCCGGTCGGCGGATCAATCCGGTTTCCGCCCACATCCAAACCGTGGTTCAGATTCGTGACCACCTGCGTCAGGCCGACGGCGTCCACATCGAATACGGCGGTGGAGTCGGGATAGTCGCCAAGCTTGGGCGGATCGCCCGTGATGATGAGATAGTTTCGCAGCCCTCCGGCATAGCCGCCAAGCAGGTCTGATTGCATGCCGATCAGGTTGCGGTCGCGGCAGCAATAGTGCAGAACGGTTTCGATGCCGATTTCGCGCTCAACCGCCAGGGCCGCTACCATCGGGGAAATCCGGGCGCTGGCACGGGGGCCGTCGGGAATATTGATCGCATCGATGCCCGCATCTTTGCAGATTCGGCATTTATCCAGCATGGGTTTTAGGTCGATGGAGCGGGGCGGGGTGATTTCAATGCTGGTTACTTTTTCACCGCGGCTCAGTTTGGCTGCAAAGGCACATTTTTCAGCCATTGGAATCACGTCAACCGTGGGAGCTTCCTGTTGTGTATGGCTGGCAATGGTCACATGCTGTTTCACGCCGGTCATTGCCTTGATGCTCTTGGCTGCTGTTCCGATATCCGCCGGTGTGGTGCCGCAGCATCCGCCGACGCCGCGGGCGCCCAGCTCGATCATACGTTTGGCGTATTCGGTGAAATATTCGGGCGAAGCCATATAAATCATTCGGCCGTCGACTTCCTGCGGCAGGCCGGCATTGGCCATAATGACCAAGGGCTTCGTGGTTAACGGGAGAGCGCGTTCGGCATTGCTATATGCCGCCGCCGGGCCGACCCCGCAGTTCAGGCCGATGCCGTCCACGTTTGAGTCATTTTCCAAGGCCTGGATAATCTGTTCAATTTTGCGTCCCTTGGCGGTTTCGCCTTCTTTGCTGAAGGTCATCGAAACAAAGACGGGGATGCCAAAGGCCTGGGCTTCCCGGGCGGCCAGTTGCGCCTCTTCAAGATGTGTGAACGTTTCGAGCATAAAAAAGTCGATGCCTTCATCGACCAGAATACTCATCTGTTCCCGATAGATTTCAGCAAGTTCCTCCGCCTGATTTCCCAGAAAGATTTGACCGGATTTCAGGATCGGGCCGATTGAGCCCGCCACCAGTGCGTCGTCGCCGGCCGCTTCACGTGCGAGTTTAACGGCGGCACGGTTAATGGCTTCCAGCTGATCGGCCAGGCCGTGGCCCTGCAGTTTCAGGCGATTGGCACCGAAGGTGTTGGTTTCAATCACATCGGCCCCGGCATCGGCATAGTCCTGATGAATGCCGGCGATGAGTTTCGGGCTGGTGACGCAGAGGTGTTCGTAGCAGGTGTTGATGAACACGCCCTTGGAATAAATCATTGTGCCCATCGCCCCGTCAAAGATAAGCGGGTGTTCAGCCATGCGTTCTAAAATGTTTTTCATAGTTTTTCTCTTCGTTTAAAAATTGGCGTGACGATTGAGCCGTGAGCCGTGAGCCGTGAGCACAAATCATCAGGATATACGCTCACAGTGACGCGTGAATTCATTATTCGTCCTGTGACATTCATATTTAACATTACCTATGGTGTGGAGTTCGCAGGATTCCATGCTGTCAAACATGTTAATGTCGAACATTGCATCGTTGGTTACTGTGGGATGGATTGAGCTTTTGAATTGAAGACCATCATATCCCCAGTTTTTAAACCACTCGGCTGTAATCTGGGTAGCAGTATAGGGGGCGAGGGCATCGGAATCGTTGGTTCCATTCTCCCCCAACACATATCTGTGCGCAGAATTAACTTCCTCGACAAACAGCTTTAATGCGTCATAGGTAATATCCATAGGTCGAACTCCTCCCTCGATCAGAATGGGATCTCCTGATGACTGATGTCTACTTTGTATTCAGCAGCGCTTTCTTTAATCTTATATCCTCGTTGCTCCGGAACCATTTTGATCAGGAGTTTAATGATCTGTGTTGTAAAATCCATACGGTGTTCGGCGACTGATTCACCGAGAACATGGCGGCCTTTGTAGTACCAACCACGGCTCTCGCGCGCAGAGCCGAGGGCGTATTCATAGAACCGAGCTCGATCTTTTGAGCTTTGTTTGGAATAGCCCTCTTCTATGTTTGCGCTCATGGAACCAACAGAGCGATACAGCTGGTCGGAGAGTGATCGGGTGCAGGTATCGGATGAAAGCTTTTTTGCGTCCTTCCAGCTCATGTCGGAAAGGAATAAGGAAAGGCGGTAGGCTTCCACGGTCCAAAGTGAATCATCTCGAATGACTTTGGGGACTCCCTTTTCCCATTCTGCATAGTTCATTGCATTCTCCAATCACGCCTCACGTTTCAATCGTCACTCATCACGCTACGCATCGTATCCCAGGTTCGGCGACAGCCATTTTTCGACGAGTTCCGGTTCCCAGCCTTTTCGTACGGCGTAGTCTTCCACCTGCTCGCGGTTGATGCGGCCGAGCGGGAAGTAGCGGGATTCAGGGTGCGAGAAATAATGACCGGAAACGGCGCTCGGCGGATTCATGGCCATGCTTTCGGTCAATTCAATG
Source organism: Pontiellaceae bacterium B12219 (assembly GCA_029432795.1). GTDB lineage: Bacteria > Verrucomicrobiota > Kiritimatiellia > Kiritimatiellales > Pontiellaceae > Pontiella. Next base: position 71,418 of record JARNMJ010000012.1, on the reverse strand, counting down.
TCAGCATGTGCATCTACTTCCAGCAGATCGAACAGAATGCGCTTTTCGGTATGGTCCGGACAGCCCGGATAGCCCGGGGCCGGGCGGATGCCGCGGTACTTTTCTTTGATCAGCTGTTCTTTAGTGAGGACTTCTTCCTTGCCGTAGCCCCAGTCGTCGCGGGCCACTTTATGCAGGTATTCCGCAAAGGCTTCGGCCAGCCGGTCGCCGAGCGACTGTACGAGAATGCAGTTATAGTCGTCGTGATCTTCGCGGTATTTCTGTGCAAGTTCGCCGACCTTGTTGCCGGAGGTGACCGCAAAGCCGCCGATATAATCAGCAATACCGGATTCTTTCGGTGCAACAAAGTCAGCCAGACAGCGGTTGGGGGTTCCGTCTTTTTTAATCATCTGCTGGCGGAGGAAGTGGCAGGTGGTTTTGAGCTCCGTTCTTGTTTCATCGGTATACACTTCCACATCGTCACCGACACGGTTGGCGGGGAAGAATCCATAAACACCGCTGAAGTTGAACAGATCTTCCTCGACGATTTGTTTCAGCAGCTCCTGAGCGTCGTTGAATACCTCGCGGGCGCGTTTCCCGATCTCGCCTTCATTTTCTAAAATGTCGGGATATTTGCCCTGAAGCTCCCAGGTCCAGAAGAAGGGGAGCCAATCGATGTAGGGAACGACGTCCTTGGCCTTCACGTCGTTCATGGCTTTAATTCCAATGAAGGACGGCACGGCCGGAACATACGAACTCCAGTCGGTTTTAAAATCGTTGCTGCGCGCATTTTCCAGAGTTTGGAACTCGCGGGCTTCCTGAGTGGATGCGTGGGTTTCCCGAATGGATTTATATTCAATTTTAATGGCGCGGCGGTAGGCAATATCCTGACTCAGCAGCGACTGCACCACGGTTACAGCGCGCGATGCATCCAGCACGTGCACCGCAGGGGCGGAATATTGCGGTTCAATTTTAACCGCCGTATGTTTTTTGCTGGTAGTGGCTCCGCCGATGAGCAGCGGCAGCTTCAATCCTTCGCGCTCCATCTCTTTGGCCACGTGTACCATTTCGTCGAGCGATGGAGTGATGAGGCCGGAGAGGCCGATGATGTCCGCGCCCCATTCCTTGGCTTCCTTCAGAATTTTTTCCCATGGAACCATGACACCGATATCTTTGACCTCGTAGTTGTTGCAGGCCAGTACGACGCCGACGATGTTTTTGCCGATGTCATGCACATCGCCTTTCACGGTGGCGAGCAGGACTTTTCCAGCACTGGAACTTCCGCCGCCGTCTTTCTCTTCCTCCATGTAGGGGAGGAGATAGGCTACGGCTTTTTTCATGACACGGGCGCTTTTAACCACCTGAGGGAGGAACATTTTACCGGAGCCGAACAGATCGCCGACCACATCCATGCCGGCCATCAGCGGGCCTTCAATCACATGCAGGGGACGGGCATATTTCTGACGGGCTTCTTCTACGTCCGCATCAATGTGATCCACAATTCCTTTAATGAGTGCATGCTTCAGGCGCTCTTCGACGGATTCTTCGCGCCAGGCCTGAACCTCGGCTTCTTTTTTAACGTCTCCACCTTCGGCTTTGACCTGTTCCGCAAAATCGATCAGCCGTTCGGTGGCATCCGCATCGCGGTTGAGCAGCACGTCTTCGACGGCCTTCATGAGGTCGGGCGGCACTTCGTCGTACACTTCGAGCATGCCGGCATTCACAATGGCCATGTTTAGACCGGCTTCGGTGCCGTGATAGAGAAAGGCCGCGTGAATGGCTTCGCGAACACGGTTATTTCCGCGGAAAGAAAACGATACATTGCTGATGCCGCCGCTGACGGAACAGCCGGGCAGGGTTTCACGAATCACTTTGGTGGCCTCAAAGAAGGAGGTCGCATTGATGCGATGCTCTTCCATGCCGGTTCCGATCGGGAACACATTCGGGTCGAAAATGATGTCGGTCGGGTCGATGCCCAGTTCGTTCACCAGAATGTTATAAGCCCGGGTGCAGATTTCGATCCGTCGCTCTGTGGTATCGGCCTGTCCTTTTTCATCGAACGCCATCACGACCATGCCGGCGCCGTAGCGCTGGACTTTCCGGGCGTGCTCGCGGAAGGCATCTTCGCCTTCTTTCATGCTGATGGAGTTGACGATGGCTTTGCCTTGAACGCATTTCAGACCGGCTTCGATGACCTCCCATTTGGAGGAGTCGATCATGATCGGCACTTTGGAAATATCGGGCTCCGATGCGACGAGATTGAGGAATTTAACCATCATCGCTTTGGAATCAATCAGACCTTCGTCCATATTGATGTCAATAATGTTGGCGCCGTTGTCGACCTGCTGACGGGCAATCTGCAGGGCGGCTTCGAGATTGCCTTCGCGGATGAGGCGGGCGAATTTCGGCGAGCCGGTAATGTTGGAGCGTTCACCAACCATGACGAGATTCATCTCAGGGGTGATCCGCAGGGGTTCGAGCCCGCTGAAGTGCGGCACCGTGTCGGGTTGTGAAGGAACGCGTGGTGGGTATTGTTTAACCACCTCCGCCATTGCTTTAATGTGAGCGGGCGTGGTGCCGCAGCATCCGCCCCAGATATTGGCGAGCTGGTGTTCGGCGAAATCGTTGTAGATTTTTCCCATATCTTCCGGTGTGTCGTCGTACCCGCCAAAGGCATTCGGCAGGCCGGCGTTGGCGTAGATGCTGGTGTAGCAGGGGGCCACTTCGCACAGTTCTTCGAGATAGGGGCGCATATCTGCGGCACCGAGGGCGCAGTTCAGCCCGACCGAAATCGGCTTTGCGTGTTCCACGCTGTACCAGAAGGCGGTCGGGGTCTGACCGGAAAGGGTGCGGCCGGAGCGGTCGGTGATGGTTACGGAAATCATGACGGGCAGACGCTTTCCGGTTTTTTGGAAAACCTCTTCAACGGCATAGAGTGCCGCTTTGGCGTTGAGGGTGTCGAAAATGGTTTCCACCAGCACGATATCCACGCCGCCTTCAATCAGGGCTTCGGTCTGTTCGGCGTAGGATTCAACCAGCCCGTCGAATGTCACGGCGCGATAGCCGGGGTCGTTCACATCGGGGGAAATTGAGGCGGTCCGGTTGGTCGGACCGATGGAACCGGCGATGAAGAGGGTGCGGGTCGGATCGTTGGCGAGTACGCGGTCGATGGCGCGGCGGGCCACTTTTACCGATTCCAGGTTCAGTTCACGAACGAGCGGTTCCAGATTATAATCGGCTTGCGAAATGGTGGTGGAGCTGAAGGTGTTGGTCTCGATGATATCCGCACCGGCTTCGAGGAATTCCACATGAATATCTTCAATAATCTGCGGCTGGGTAATTACCAGCAGGTCATTATTTCCCTTGAGGTCGGAGGCATGGTCGGCAAAGCGCTCTCCGCGGAAATCGGCTTCTTCCAGTTTATGTTTCTGGATCATAGTTCCCATGGCGCCATCGAGCATCAGCACCTGTTTTTTCAGCAGTTCGGCAAACTGCTTTCCGCCGGGTTCGGTATATCGGGATGTTTCAATATTCAAATTCATAGCGTCCTCTATTTTCCAATTGATTGAAAGGATGTATATCCGTTTATCCGGATATTTCAATGTAAAAGAGATTCAAGTTGAAAGAGGGCTTTTTAATACACTTTTCCTGAAGTGGGAAGAGAAAGGGGGGCCTCAGTGATGTGGACTGAAAAAAGGAGGGCGGCGCAGGATTGAGGGGTATTACTCCTGCGCCGCCCTTAGGAAGAAGAAACCATGAAAGTCTCTATGCATGAGGAGACGGGGAGCCCAAAGCAATTTGGACACATTTTGTATTAAATATTAATCAGCGAGATCGGAGCCGCGCCGGATACTGTCTTTACCGTACTTTTCCTTGATAGAGTCAGCGGCCTGGCTGAGTCGCTGGCGTTTTTCGTGGATGGCGGTGTCGGGCCTTTCGAACAGGTTCATCTGGAAGGTTTGGGGTTTGTCGCTTTCTGTCAGTCCGCTGGTGCCGAAGCCGATCAGTCGAACGGGCCGGTTGCGAAGGTGTTCGTTCAGCAGTTCCATGCCGACTTCGCGCAGGGTGATATCGTCGCAGCAGGGAATGGTGAATCGGGTCTGGCGGGTGATGGTGGAGAAGTCATTCCATCGAATTTTAAGATGGGCAACGCGGGCATAAAACCCGGCTTTTCGAAGGCGCCCGCCGACTTTATCGATCAATTTTTTGTAGGTGGCTTCAATTTGCGACCGGTCGGTGACATCGTGGCTGAAGGTGGTTTCGTTGGATATGCTTTTTTCATCCGCGTCGCCGGCCAGACCGCGGTCATCAATTCCGTGCGAAAGGCGGTGGAAGATCCGCGCGGAGCGCGCCCCGACTGCGGTTTCCAATCGTTGGAAGTCGAAGGTCTGCAAGGCTCCTATGGTTGAGATGCCGAGTGAGAGGAGTTTTTTTTGCGTCACTTTTCCGACGCCCCACATCCGGCCGATCGGCAGGGGCGCGAGAAACTGTTCAATGCCCTTTTGGTTAAACGGGACCACGGTCAGTCCATCGGGTTTATTTTGGTCGGACGCGATTTTGGCGAGGAACATGTTCGGAGCCACGCCGACGGAGGCGGTCAGCTGAGTCTGTTGCTTAATGTCGCCCCGGATTTTTTCGGCGATGGTTGCGCCGTTGCCGAAGAGGCGTTGCGAGCCGGTTACATCGAGAAAGGCTTCATCGATGGAGAGGGGTTGGACGTGCGGGGTGAAGGATTCGAAGATCCGCATGATCTGGCGGGAAACGGCTTTGTAGTTCGCCATATTATGCGAGACGAAGATGGCGTGTGGACATTTCTGTTGGGCCAACCGCGAGGGCATGGCGGAATGAATGCCGAATTTCCGGGCTTCATACGATGCGGCGGCAACCACGCCGCGTTGATCGGGCGGAGCGCCGACCACGACGGGTTTCCCGCGCAGTTCCGGATGGTCGCGCTGCTCAACGGATGCGAAGAAGGCATCCATATCGACGTGCAGAAAGAGGGACTGTTGAGGTTTTGCGGGTTCCAGGGACTGGAAATCTACATGGTGAATATTGCTTTTCATTGTCGCTGATTTCCCTACACTGATTTTCCAATAAACTAAACCGAACGGTTGATGCCATGGAAGAGAAATCACATCCTCAGGGACGGGCCGATGCCCGTGATGTTATACTTGATTTGAACTTTGTTCCCCAGTGGGCCAAAAAGCCGCCGGGTGACAATCATTATGCAAAGAAGGAATATCGCGAAGAGCGCCCCAGGCGTGATGACCGATCCCGCGGGGGCGAGCGGTATTCGGCTGGTCGCAGCAACGACCGTTCGCGCCGACCGCAGTCCGACCGCAGGGATGATTCGCGCGGTGAACGCCGGCGTGAGCCGCAGGAACCGATCAAAGAGCTTCCGCTGACGGTGTCTTTTTTGCCGGAACAGAAACGACTGGCCTCGTTGGTGCGTCAGATTCATCATACCCGCAGGGCTTTCCCTTTGATGGATCTGGCCAATCTGCTGATCCATGATCCCGAAGGGTATCTGGTTAAAATGGAATGCAATAAGGGTGCGCCGGAGTTTGAGCTTTTCCAGTGCCGGAAATGCAAGGCGGTTGCATCGAATGAAGAGCTGATTACACAGCACATTCTCTCAAAGCATCTGATGGATGTTTATGAAACGGAAGAGATCGAGACGGAGCCGCCGGCGGGTAATTTCCCGGGGGTGGCGCGCTGCCGGAAGAGCGGTATTCTGCTGGGACCTCCGAATCATCACAGCTATACCGAAAAAGTGGCCGAGGTTCATGCCGCCCATTTTTCAAATATGTCGCTGGAAGATTATAAGCGGGGCATTGATATCGTTAAGGATGAAGCGCTGGTTGAGCAGTGGAAGGAAGAGAGTCGGAAGCAGACGGTTTATAAATTAAAATCGGATCCGGAAGCGGCGGAGCCGCTGGATAAGAAACGTGCCGAGCTGGAATTTTCTAAAAAAGTTCCGGGTATGATTGAGCGAACTCATCGTGCGGTAGTGCCGGCGAAGGTTGCTCAAAGTTTGGATGATCGGGATGTCACCCATGCCATTAAGCAGGTTTGGAATAAGGAGAGCCGTTTCCCGCTTTCGATGTCGTTTGCCATGCGTGCGGCTTTCCGCCACATGCATCTGTATTTATTCAAAGCCGGGAAGATCAACTTTGTCACCCACATCAAACCGAATCCGGTAAAGCCGGAAGATACCGTGCCGAATATTGCCGAGGTGCTGATGTTTCTGAAGGAGAATCCGGGCTCAACCCGGATGAATCTGCTGGAGGTGCTGCATCCTTCGCTTGATCCGAAATCGGATGAGGCCAAGCATGCGCTTCAGCCGCTCGGCTGGCTGATCGAGCGGGGGCATATTATTGAATTCTTCAACGGAACGCTATCGGTGCCGCTGGGGCGTCGCCGGCATTAATCGGAGGCAGGCACTTCGTATGAAATCGACGGAGTGATACCCAGTTGCCGATAGGTAAGATGCATGACCTGCTCAATTACGAGCGGGTCTTTTGCGTATACGGGCAGTGCGTTTTCTTTGAATGGATGCTCAAGAAGAGCTCCTGAAATATTGCAAGCTTCGGTATTCAGTGCCGCCTTGGTGTAGGTTTCGGCCATCTGTTCGGGCGTGATTGAAAACAGCGATTTTAAGCGATAGAGATTTATCATCCATTGAGGGAGGTCGGGAAATCGGGAGAGATCGACCCTCACGTTCGTAACGCGGATGCAGTTGGCGGTGACCATGGTTCCGGTAAGCTGGCCGGCGAGCCATTGCGTGTGGATGGTCTGGGCCAGCTTGGATTGGTAATAGGCCTTGGATACGGAGAAGGGGCGGTTTTTAAACATTGGATCTTTCAGATCCACCGTCAGAAATGGATGCACCATCAGGCCTTTTGAGGAGATGTTGATTATTCGGCCTTGCGGGCTGGAGATGAGGCGGTCCAGCAGTCGGTCGGTCAAAAGAGCCGGAGCGAGGTGGTTGGTGAACCAGATGCGTTCAAATCCATCGACGGTCCTTTCCGGTTCGGTGCGGGAAAGATCAAAATCGGCGGCATTGTTGATGAGCACATCGACGGTATCAAATTCCTGATGAATCCAGTCGGTGAATCGGTGGATGCTGCTGCGGGAGGCGAGGTCGAGTTGTCCGGTCAGGGTTTCGCCACCGATTTCCCGCGCTGTCTCATGTGCCCGTTCGGGGTTGCGGCAGGCCAGAATGACGCGATGTCCTTGTGCGCTGATCTGCCGGGCTGCTTCTTTTCCAATGCCCGAATTCGCACCGGTGATGATGATGGTTTTCTGCTTCACCGATTCAAGCTAGATGAATTGCCGAAGGATGGCAATAATCGTGAGAGGTCTGCGTTCTTTACCAAGGGTTGGAAGCGGTGCTTGACGAATCGGCGAGGAGTACGCATTGTTTCCGAAGTTTCGAAGAAGGAATCTTCCAATGACAGGAACGTTAGTACGACATATTTTAATAGGACTTGTTGCGGTAACAACAGCTGTTCAGGCTGTGGAATATACGCGTGAGCGGTATGAAGTGATTATTGAGCGTTCACCGTTCGGTGAAGATCCGCTGCTGGCGCAGGAGGCCGCGGCCGATGCCAAAGAAGAGCTGGAGGCACTTGCGGCTGCGAAGAAGCTGGAGAAAGATATGCGGCTCTGCTATCTGCTGGAAACGCAGTCGGGTGAAATCCGGGCCGGATTTCAGAATCTGAAAGCGCAGGCCGGCGATCCGAAAAGTATTATGCTGATGGTAGGGGAGAGTTATAAGGGCATGAAGCTTGCGGCGATTGATATTGCCAATTCCAGTGCCACCCTGATGCTGAATGAAAAACCCGTTACTTTTGAGCTGACCAAGTCTGCCGCGCCTGTTGCGAAGCCGGCGGCTCCTGCCGCACCGACTCGGCGTTTGGGCGGAGGTTTCCGTTCGAAGCCGGCAGAACCGGCCGCGCCACCGGAGCCGCAGCTTTCGCCGGAAGAGCAGGCTAAAAAGCGGGAAGAGGTTCGCGAAAACCTGCGCCAATATCAGATGGAAGTTATTCGCTCCGGTATGCCGCCGCTTCCAATTCCGCTGACGAAAGAAATGGATGATCAGCTTGTGGCTGAAGGTATCCTGCCTCCGGGCGGTGAATAGACTTTTCAAAGAGTGTTGATTGGGCTGTGATTTGCTTCTTTGCGGCGGCCTTCAGCTAATCCGCATTCGTCTCTCACTCTTCTTCGAGTTCGTTGTCTTCCGTAACGCGCAGGATTTCATCGATCGTTGTTACGCCGGCGAGCACTTTTTCCCACCCGTCTTCGCGCAGGGTTCTCATGCCGTGTTCGAGCGACTGTTGTTTGATGGCGGCGGCCGATGCGTTGGCAACGATCAGCGGGCGGATTTCATCGGTGACCTGCAGGATTTCAAAAATTCCTGTACGGCCTTTGTATCCGTTTCCGCGGCATTCATCGCAACCGACGGCTTCGTAGATCGGTCCTTCGGTGGCGAGTCGCTCAATGGGGAAATTATGCTCTTTCAGAAAATCTTCATCCAGCTCAACGGGCTGGCGGCAGCTTTTGCATAATCCGCGAACGAGGCGTTGGGCCACGATGCCTTCTACGGAGGAGGCAACCAGGAAGGGTTCAATGCCCATATCGAGCAGGCGGGTTACCGTGCTGGCGGAATCGTTGGTGTGAATGGTGCTGAACACCAGGTGGCCGGTCAGTGCGGCTCGGATGGAAATTTCGGCGGTTTCTTTGTCGCGGATTTCCCCCACCATAATCACGTCCGGATCCTGACGGAGAAAGGTGCGCAGGGTGTTGGCGAAAGTGAGGCCGATTTCCGGGCGCATCTGCACCTGATTCACACCTGTCATTTCGTATTCAATCGGGTCTTCGGCCGACATGATACGTTTGTCGACGGAGTTGATCGTGTGCAGCCAGGCATAGAGCGATGTCGATTTCCCGGAACCGGTCGGTCCGGTTACCAGAAGGATGCCGTGCGGGCGGGTAATCATTTTTTTCAGGCTGATCGCATCGCTTTCGTTCAGTCCGAGGTCGGCCATGGTGACGAGGCCGCCTCCGCGCATCAACAGACGCAGGCTGACTGATTCGCCATAAACGGTGGGCATGGTGGAAACGCGTACATCAATTTCGGCTCCGCGAATACGTACGCTGATGCGGCCGTCCTGCGGCAGACGTTTCTCGGCAATATCCATGTTTGCCATGACTTTCAGGCGCGATATTACGGACGACTGGAACCGTTTGAGTTGAGGGGGCATTGGGGTTTCGTGCAGTACGCCGTCGACCCGGTAGCGAATGCGCAGGTCTGTTTCCATCGGTTCGATGTGTATGTCGGTTGCGCGGTCCTTGTAGGCTTCCCAGATAATCTGGTTAACAAATTTAACAACGGACGCTTCCTGGTCGAGTTCGCTGAGGTCCTGTCTGAGCAGGTCGTCTTCCTCGTCCAGATCCAGCGCGCCGTCTTCCATCATACGGTCGAGAGTCTCGGCTCCGACGCCATAGAGTTGTTTTGCGGCGGTTTCGATGTCTTCACTCGGGCTGAGAACGAGCCGGATTCGGCATTCGGCAGCAAGGCGCAGGGCATCGGCCAGACCGGGGATGAAGGGGTCGCTGGTGGCCACCTTCAGGATGCCGTCTTCTTCTGAAAGCGGAATGACATTGTATTGAAAAATGGCTTTGGTCGGCAGGCGTTCTAAAACACCGTCTTCAATTTCAACGCCTTTTAAGCGCTGAAATGCAAGGTCCATGGTGGCTGCCAGTTTTTCGAGGAGCAGCTCTTCTTTGATTTCGTTGTTTTCTAAAACGGTTTTGCAGACGGGGCTTCCGTTTTCGCGGGCCGTATCCAGCGTTTGTTGCAGGGCGGCTTCGTTGAAGAGCCCTGTTGCGATGAGTAGATCGTAGATTCTTGTCGTTGATGTCAGCATTTCGTAAGCAGTCTGCCATTCAGGGTTTGGAAAAAGCAATAGATTATTGATTCGGTATCAAGGGTTATTCAACGCTGCATCCGGTTACTTTATTGTGATGTTAATTTAAAGACATGTATATCGACTGACTCTGATAGGTTGGAAGTTCGGCCTGCGCTGTGTGGTCGGTCGGGCGGGGGGATCATTATCTCCTGTTTAAATTTTTATCAGAGGCCCGCTTGATATATGTTTAGGAAATTGATGCAGTCGGGGTTTGGATTTACGGGAAATCAGGTAGAAAGCGTCTGATAAATGATCTCGACGCGTAAATTTTAGATTAAGCCGATTTTTTTTGGGATATGGGTTGACTCTCCCCCGGGGTTCTATATATTGCGCCGTCTTATTTGCGAAATCCTTCACGGGAGCTCGATAAGGAAGATTTTGAAGGAACAAGCTTTATGAGTGCATTTTTTTACCGGTGTGCAATGAGCTTGTTTGTCTGTTTTTTGGATAAACAGGCCCATGTAGCTCAGTTGGTAGAGCGCATCCTTGGTAAGGATGAGGTCAGCAGTTCAAATCTGCTCATGGGCTCCATTTATTCGATTTGATGTAATATTATTTAACTGAGCAATATCAGGAGGTAAATAAAATGGCTAAAGATAAGTTCGAACGTAATAAGCCCCACGTCAATGTGGGAACTATCGGTCACGTCGACCATGGTAAAACTACTGTAACTGCGTCCATCACTTGCGTACAGGCTGCTAAAGGGCTGTCTGAATACATCGCATACGATAGCGTTGCAAAAGCATCCGAATCACAGGGTCGCCGTGACTCTACTAAGATTCTGACTATCGCGACTTCGCACGTTGAGTACGAATCTGATAACCGTCACTACGCCCACGTTGACTGCCCGGGCCATGCTGACTACGTTAAAAACATGATCACCGGTGCTGCCCAGATGGATGGTGCAATTCTGGTGGTTGAAGCTCCGTCCGGCCCTATGCCGCAGACTCGTGAGCACATCCTTCTGGCTCGCCAGGTTGGTGTACCGAAAATTGTTGTTTTCCTTAACAAGTGCGACCTCGTTGATGACGAAGAGTTGATCGAGCTCGTTGAAATGGAAATTCAGGAACTCCTCGCTAAGTATGAGTTCGAAGAAGATTCTCCGATTATCCGTGGATCCGCCCTGAACGCGATCAACGATCCGACAGGACCTGGCGCACAGTGCATTCAGGATCTGATGGACGCTCTTGATGCCTGGATTCCGGAACCGGAACGTGTAACAGATCTTCCTTTCCTTCTTCCGATCGAAGACGTGTTCTCTATTGAAGGACGTGGTACTGTTGTTACCGGTCGTGTTGAGCGTGGTGTTATTCACACAGGTGATGAAGTTGAAATCATCGGTATCAAAGATACTTCGAAAACCACCTGCACGGGTGTTGAAATGTTCCGTAAGATCCTCGATGAGGGTCAGGCTGGTGACAACGTCGGTGTTCTGCTGCGTGGTACAAAGAAGGAAGATGTACAGCGTGGTCAGGTACTGGCTAAGCCCGGTTCCATTAAGCCGCACACCCAGTTCAAGGGTGAAGTTTACGTTCTGTCCAAAGATGAAGGTGGACGTCATACTCCGTTCTTTAAGGGATACCGTCCGCAGTTCTATTTCCGTACAACGGATGTGACCGGCGACATTCAGCTGCCAGAAGGCGTTGAAATGGTTATGCCTGGTGATAACGTGACTATGGATGTTACGCTGATCACTCCGATCGCAATGGAGCAGCACATGCGCTTCGCGATTCGTGAAGGTGGCCGCACAGTTGGTGCCGGCCGCGTGATCGAAATCATCGCGTAACGACGAACTATCGGGATCGGGCAGATGTTTCTGCCCGTTGCCCGTTTCATATCTAATAGGATAAAACCATGCCAAGAGATATTATCACTTTGGCCTGCACCGAGTGCAAAGAGCGCAACTACACCGGAACCCGCAATAAAAAGCTGGAAACCGTACGTCGTGAAATCAAGAAGTATTGTCCCCGCGATAAGCGGCACACGCTTCACCGTGAAACGAAGTAGTTGATTCGATTTTGATGACAGGTCGGTAGTTCAATTGGTAGAGCACCGGTTTCCAAAACCGGCTGTTAGGGGTTCGAGTCCCTTCCGACCTGCCACTTATTTGTAAACTGGAAAGTAAAATGAATAAATTAAGCGAAGGCGTAGGTAGTTTGAAAACCTTTCTTGAAGAGGTTAAGGTTGAACTGCTGAAATGCACATGGCCCACACGTAAGGAATTGTTTGGTCAGTCTCTTGTGGTCGTCATCTCCGTCATCATTCTCGGCGCATTTGTCGGGCTCTGTGATGTAGTGAACATGAATCTGCTTCGCTTCATCATTCGTTAATTTATTTAGTAGGAATTAATCACTATGCCTAAAAAATGGTACATCCTACATGCCCTTTCCGGTCACGAGCTGAAAGTTCAAAAGAACATTGCCAGCCGAGTGCAGCAAGAAGAAATGGAAGACAGCATCGGAGAGGTATTAATTCCCTCCGAGAAAGTTTCAGAAGTTAAACAAGGCAAAAAGACAACGGTCAACCGTAAGTTTTTTCCGGGATACCTGCTGATTAATATCAACTTGTATAACGAAGATAACGTACTGAACGCTGAAGCCTGGAGCTTTATTCAGAACACGCCGAGTGTAATCGGCTTCCTGGGCGGGGAGAGACCTGCCGCAATGAGTGACGATGAAGTAAACAGTATCGTTAATCAGATTGAAGAGAAAAAGGAAGTTGTTGCACCGAAGGTTATGTTCGAGCCAGGCGAAACGGTGAAAGTTACCGATGGACCGTTTACCAGTTCTACGGGTGTTATTGACGAAGTTGATCCGGAACGTGGTGTCTTGAAAGTCCTTGTTTCAGTCTTCGGCCGCGAAGCTCCCGTGGAGCTTGAATACTGGCAGGTTGAGCGTTCGGCCGAATAAATTTTAGTTGAGGAGTATTATGGCTAAGGAAATCACAGGGTATATTAAGTTGCAGATCCCGGCAGGGGCAGCAAACCCTGCGCCGCCTGTTGGCCCCGCATTGGGTCAGAAGGGCGTTAATATTATGGAGTTCTGCAAGGCATACAATGCTGCAACGCAGAGCCAGGCGGGAATGGTTATTCCGGTGGTTATCACCGTGTATAGCGACCGCAGTTTTTCGTTTGTCACAAAGAGTCCCCCCGCGGCGGTCCTGCTTAAGAAAGCAGCCGGTCTGGCGAAGGGATCCGGTGTACCGAACCGTGACAAGGTGGGCAAAGTTACCCGCGCTCAGATTGAGGAAATTTGTGAGGTCAAAAAAGACGATCTCAATACTTCTGATCTGGAAGCTGCTGTCCGTATCATCGAAGGTACTGCGCGCAGTATGGGAATAGAGGTGGAATAATGGCTACTCACGGAAAAAAATACTCCGCTATTGCGGAAAAAGTAAACAAAAGCGACGATTACAGCATCAACGATGCCGTGGCTTTCCTACAGGATAACCCAACAGCTAAATTTGATGAAACATTCGAATTTGCATTCCGTATGGGTGTTGATCCGTCTAAATCCGACCAGGCAATCCGCTCAACAGTGGCTCTTCCGCATGGTACGGGTAAAGATGTTCGTATTATTGTTTTTGCAACAGGCGATGCTGCTGAGGCGGCCCGTTCCGCTGGTGCAATTGAAGTCGGCTTTGAGGACCTCATTAAAAAGGTTCAGGATGGCTGGACTGATTTTGATGCAGCCGTTGCAACGCCGGATGCGATGAAGGAAGTACGTAAAGTTGCACGTGTTCTTGGTCCCCGCGGGCTCATGCCGAACCCGAAGACCGGAACGGTAACCGACGACACTGCTGCGGCTGTAACACAGCTCAAGGCAGGACGTGTTGAGTTTCGTATGGATCGTAACGGCAATATTGCTGTTCCTTTCGGAAAGCGTTCGTTTGAAAAAACTGCGTTGCTCGAAAATGCAAAAGCCATCGTGGATGCCATTAATGGTGCCCGTCCGGCCTCTGCGAAAGGAACATACATTAAACGTTGCACGATTTCCAGCACCATGGGTCCGGGTCTCCGGGTTGCCCTCAAGGAAATTTCCGCATAGGGGAGGGTATTTAAATGAAACCTGAAGAAAAAGGTACACGGCCAGAAAAACTTGCTGAAGCTGCAGAGCTCAATGAGCGCGTAGCAGGTGCGTTGTACATGATCATTGCCGATTACACCGGAATGGACATGCCGACGACTACAGCCTTTAAAGATTCGCTGCGCGAAAGTGGCGCATCGTTCAATGTCGTCAAAAAGACCATGTTGAACCGTGCTCTTGCAACCGATGCAAAAGCGCTGATGACCGGTCAGACGGCGATGATTTACGGCGAAGGCGATGTGGTTGAAGTTGCCAAGGTCATTAAGAAATTTACCGCACAAAACGCTAAGCCGGTCGTTACCGGTGGTTTTGTCGAAGGCAAATCCGTTAGCGCGAAAGATGTTGTGGAGCTCGCAAAACTTCCTTCCAAGGATACTTTGCGTGCGATGTTGCTCGGCACACTGCAGGCACCATGCAGCCAACTCGTTGGCGTTCTGGATCAGAAGGTCGCAAGTTTGGTTTACGTGTTGAGCGCGGTAAAAAACAAAAAAGAACAAGAAGCATAATAACAATAACTTTGAATTAGATAGCAGTTCATTAGGAGGCAAAAAATGTCCGAAGAAACAAAATCAGAAGTAGTACTCGAAGGTAAAATGGCAGAATTCGTTGATTGGGTTGAAACCATCTCGGTTCTTGAACTCTCTCAGCTCGTAAAAGCTCTGGAAGATCGTCTGGGCGTAACTGCAGCCGCTCCGGCAGCAGTCGCTGTGGCCGCTCCGGCTGGTGACGACGAAGGTGGAGCAGCTGCTGCTCAGACTGAATTCGAAGTTGTTCTTACTGCTGCTGGCGGTTCTAAGATCCAGGTTATCAAAGAACTCCGCGCCATCACTGGACTCGGTCTTAAAGAAGCTAAGGAGCTCGTCGACGGTGCGCCTGCTAGCATCAAGACTGGAATTTCCAAAGATGATGCTGACGCCATGAAAGAAAAGCTCGAAGCCGTTGGTGCAACGATCGACGTTAAGTAATACCGGTAGTATTCTTTAACTTTGACAGATAGTGCCACCTTCGGGTGGCATGTGTTGTGTTCCCCTTTGAGACCCAAAGGGGAACATGCGTTATATCCAAACGACAACCTGAAGGTGCGGAATGGCTGAGAGAAAAAACTTTGGTGTACTCACAGACGCGCTAGATGCGCCCGATTTAATTGAAATTCAACTTAACTCGTATAAGGAATTCCTGCAGCAGGAATCCTCTCCTTCCAAGCGGAAGAAAATGGGACTTCAGGCCGTACTCGGCGAAGCTTTCCCGATCGAGAGTTATGATGGGCAGATTGCCCTTGATTTCGTTAGTTACGAAATAAAAAAACCGAAACTGGAACACCTTGAGTCGATCCGGGAAGGCGAAACCTTCTCGGCCCCGCTTTACGTTACTTTCAAGTTACGCGAAGGTGAAGATCTTCGTGAAGATACGCTCTTTATGGGCGAAATTCCCCTGATGACCGAAAGCGGAAGCTTTGTGATCAATGGTGCTGAACGTGTTATCGTGAGTCAGCTGCATCGTTCACCGGGTATCTGTTTTGAACAGTCTCAGCATGCAAACGGTTCGATTCTTCATTCGTTCCGTATTATTCCGGATCACGGTTCCTGGATCGAAGCACAGTTCGATACCAGCGATTTGATTTATATCTATCTTGACCGCAAGCGTCGCCGCAGAAAATTCCTGGCCTCCACCTTCCTGCGTGCCCTTGGCTATGCAACGGATGAAGAGATTCTGGGCCTCTATTATAAATTTGCGGAATTCTCGCTCTCCAAGAGCAAATTTGCGGAAGAAGATCTGGAGAATCTGGTGCTCAGCGATGACATCGTTGATGCCGATTCCGAATCCGTGATCGGTCGTCGTTATGATGCGCTTACTGTTGATATGATTCAGCGCATGAAATTAGCCGGATACAAAAAAGTCTCCGTTGTTAATGTTTCCTGGGACCAGGGATTGTTCCTGAAATCTGTTCAGGCCGATACTACGCGTACAGTTGATGAAGCTTTGAAAGACCTTTATCAGAAGCTGCGTCCGGGCGATCCGCCCACAACTGCATCCGCCCGTCAGATGATCAAACGTTTGTTCTTTGATGAAGCCCGCTTCAGCCTGAGCCGTGTTGGACGTTATAAAATCCAACAGAAGCTGGGCATTGAAAGCACTTCCCTGACCTTGGAAGTTGAAGACGTGGTCGAAGCACTGCGTTATCTGCTGATGATTCGTATGGGAGAGGGCACGCTGGACGATATCGACCATCTGGGAAGCCGCCGCATTCGTACCGTCGGTGAATTGCTGGAAGGTCAGTGTCGTGTTGGTTTGGCTCGTATTCAGCGTCTTGTAAAAGAACGCATGACCATTTTCGATACCACGGTTGATCGTCTGTCTTCTCAGAAGCTGATCAACCCGAAGGCGCTTTCCGCCGTAATCAAGGATTTCTTCGGCCGTTCGCAGCTGTCGCAGTTCATGGACCAGACGAATCCGCTTTCCGAGCTGACGCACAAACGCCGCCTTTCCGCATTGGGACCGGGTGGTTTGAACCGTGACCGCGCCGGTTTTGAAGTTCGAGACGTACACAGTTCCCACTACGGCCGAATCTGTCCGATTGAAACGCCGGAAGGACCGAACATTGGTCTGATTTCCTCACTTTCCACCTTTGCGAAAGTGAATGAGTACGGGTTCATCGTTACGCCGTATCTGAAATGTGCGAAAGGCAAGGTCAGTAAAAATATTGACTGGCTGACAGCTGATGAGGAAGAACGGTTCGTTATTGCCCAGGCGAATGCGCCGTTGGATGAGAAGAGCTGTTTTGTCAATGATCGTGTGATGGTCCGAGTTCGCGGCGACTTCATCGAAGTTGCTCCGGACAAGGTTGAATATATGGACGTATCGCCGAAGCAGGTGGTTTCCATTGCTGCCGGTTTGATTCCGTTCCTTGAGCATGATGATGCGAACCGCGCACTCATGGGATCGAACATGCAACGTCAGGCTGTTCCGCTGATGAAGTCGGAACGTCCGTTTGTCGGATCCGGTATTGAGGGCCGTCTTGCTCGCGATTCCCGTGTGCTGATTACGGCTAAAGAAGCCGGCAAAGTGGCCTATGTTTCCGCCGACAAAATCGTCATATCCAAAGACGGCTCTATGCCGGTTAAGAAAACGGGTAATGACTTCCAGATTTACAAGCTTCGGAAATTCATGCGCTCCAATGCGGGAACCTGTCTGAACCAGCGTCCGCTGGTTAAAATCGGTCAGAAAATCGAGAAGGGCGATGTGCTTGCTGATGGATCCGGCACAGATGAAGGCGAATTGGCTCTCGGTAAGAATGTGGTTGTCGCATTCATGCCTTGGGGTGGTTACAACTTCGAGGATGCTATTCTGATCAACCAGAAGCTGGTGCGTGAAGACGTTTATACTTCAATTCATATTGAAGAGTTTGAGTGCGGAGCCCGCGATACCAAGCTGGGTCCGGAAGAAATTACGCGTGATATTCCAAACGTTGGAGAAGAAGCACTGCGCAACTTGTCCCACGACGGAATTATTCAGGTTGGTGCCGAAGTTAAACCGGGCGATATTCTGGTGGGTAAAATTACCCCGAAGAGTGAAACCGAGCTGGCTCCGGAAGAACGGTTGCTCCGCGCCATTTTCGGTGAAAAAGCAGCTGATGTCCGTGATACTTCGCTGAAAGCCCCTTCCGGTACACATGGTATTGTAATGGATGTGAAAGTTTCATCTAAAAACGATGCTCTGGGTATTACCGGCAAGGAAAAGCCCACCGATGTGAAGAAGCTTCAGAGTGAGATTTCTGAAAAGCACGATGATGTGGTTTCCCAGCTTACGGAAGATCTGACCGAAGCGCTGTCGAATATTCTGCTTGGTGAAAAGATTCCGCTTGATGTGATGAACGCAAGTTCTGGCGATATCATTATTCCGGCAAACCGCAAAATCACCAAGACGTTATTGCGTAAGCTGGCCGCAAACTACGGGCATGTTGAAATCGATCCGTCCCCGATCCGTATTAAGATCATGGGAATTATTGATGAATACCGCAATAAGTTCACTGAAGCTAAGCAGGACAAGGATCGTTCTTTGGATCGTGCCGGCAGTGGTGAGGAGTTGGATGCGGGTATTGTTAAATCCGTTAAGGTCTATATCGCCGAAAAGAAAAAACTTTCTGTTGGGGATAAAATGGCAGGTCGTCATGGTAACAAGGGTGTGATTTCACGCATTGTTGCTGAAGAGGATATGCCGTTCCTTCCGGATGGAACGCCGGTCGATATCGTACTGAACCCGCTGGGTGTACCTTCCCGTATGAACGTGGGGCAGGTACTCGAAACTCATCTTGGCTGGGCCTGTAAGCATCTTGGTCTGCATGCTGCGACGCCGATTTTCGATGGTATTTCGGAGCAGCAGATTCGCGACATGCTGGGTGAAGCCGGCCTTGCGGAAGACGGTAAAACCGAGCTGTATGACGGACGCACCGGGGAACGCATGGAACAGCGCGTTGTAGTTGGTGTCATGTACATTCTCAAGTTGCATCACTTGGTCAGCGAAAAGATCCACGCCCGTGCCGTTGGTCCATACTCACTTGTTACGCAACAGCCGCTGGGTGGTAAAGCTCAGTACGGTGGTCAGCGCTTCGGGGAAATGGAAGTATGGGCACTTGAGGCCTACGGTGCTGCACATGCGCTACAGGAAATCCTTACGGTTAAATCCGACGATATTGCCGGACGTACCCGTATGTACGAAGCGATTGTTAAGGGCGAAAACGTCCTCGACTCCGGCCGACCGGAATCGTTCAACGTACTGATTAAGGAACTGCAGGGACTCGGCCTGAATTTCCAGGTGAAAAACGAAGATGGTGAACCCATTCTTTCGGTCTAGTCACGCAACATAGATACCTACACATTATACTGCAGGAGGAATACCCGTGGACAATCATTCAAGCAATGTGGCCGACATTTTCGGAATAACACAGCAGGAGCGCAGCGACTATGCGAGCATTACGCTCGCATCTCCGGAGTCGATCCGCTCGTGGAGTCATGGCGAAGTTAAGAATCCGGAAACCATTAACTACAGAACGTTCAAGCCTGAAAAGGGCGGTCTGTTCTGTGAGCGTATCTTCGGTCCGACCAAGGACTGGGAATGTTCGTGCGGAAAATATAAGCGGATCAAACACAAAGGTGTTATCTGCGATCGTTGCGGCGTTGAGGTAACGCTCTCCCGCGTACGCCGCGAGCGTATGGCACATATTGAGTTGGCTGTGCCGACTTCGCATATCTGGTTCTTTAAAGCGACACCAAGCCGTATGGGGCTTATCCTGGATATGACCATGCGGAACCTTGAGCGCGTACTGTACTATGATAACTACATCGTTGTAGATGCCGGAGACACTCCGCTGAAAGTAAAACAATTGCTTTCAGAGGAGGAGTACCGTGAAGCCATGGACAACTATGGTGCCGAGAGCTTTTCGGCAAAAATCGGGGCAGAAGGGGTTCGTGAACTGTTGACCAAGATTGATCCGGTTTCAACGCTTCAGGAACTTGAAGAAGCCATGATGAATACCCGCTCCAAACAGACCCGTAAAAAACTGGTTAACCAGATGAAGGTCATGGAAGGGTTCATCAAGTCGAATTCCCGTCCGGAATGGATGGTGATGGAAGTGTTGCCGGTTATTCCGCCGGACCTTCGCCCATTGGTTCCGCTTGAAGGCGGACGTTTTGCGACGTCGGACTTGAACGACTTATATCGCCGAGTCATCAACCGCAACAATCGCTTGCGTACGCTGCTGGCTCTGAAGACGCCGGAAGTAATTATCCGTAACGAAAAACGGATGCTTCAGCAGTCTGTTGATGCGCTGTTCGACAACGGCCGTCATGGCCGTGCGGTAACCGGACCGGGCAATCGTCCGCTTAAATCGCTTTCCGATATGCTAAAAGGTAAGCAGGGTCGTTTCCGTCAGAACCTGCTCGGAAAACGTGTCGACTATTCCGGTCGTTCTGTAATTGTTGTGGGCCCGACGCTGAAGCTGAATCAGTGTGGTCTTCCGAAGAAGATGGCTCTCGTTCTTTTCGAACCGTTTATCATCCGTCGCCTGAAAGAGCGTGGCGTGGTTCATACCGTTCGCAGCGCGAAAAAAATGATTGAGCGCGAAGTTGATGAAGTTTGGGATATTCTGGACGAGGTAACGCGCGGACATACCGTGATGTTGAACCGTGCTCCGACGCTTCACAGACTTTCGATTCAGTCCTTTGAGCCGATTCTTATTGAAGGTGAGGCCATTCAGCTGCATCCGTTGGTTTGTACGGCATATAATGCCGACTTTGATGGTGACCAAATGGCGGTACACGTACCGCTGTCGGTTGAAGCTCAGGTCGAGTCCAAGAGTCTCATGTTGGCAACCAACAACATTTTCTCTCCGTCTTCCGGAAAGCCGGTTACGACTCCGACGCAGGATATCGCACTTGGTGTATATTTCCTGACTTCGGAATCGCAGTCCTACATGATGGAACGCAAAAACGGTAAGAAGAAGACCGGTCATGAGCACCTGCGCATGATGAATGACATCATGGAAGTCCATACAGCGTACGATGAAGGTGTTGTGCGTCTGCATGATCGCATTCGCTATCGTAATCCGGACTACCAGCGTGAAACCCGCAACGGGGATCAGGAACGCTCCGTCATCACGACAACTGTTGGCCGTGTATTCTTTAATGAAGTATGGCCGGACGAGCTCGGATTTGTGAACAAAACCGCAACGAAAAAGGTTGTGGGCGTTCTGATTGAGCAGTGCTACGAAATTTCCGGACATGCAGTGACGGTAACCGTACTTGATGCGTTGAAGAATCTCGGTTATGAGCATGCGACGCGTTCCGGTATGTCGATCGGTCTTTGCGACATGATTATTCCGCAGGATAAAGCCGGAATGGTTGCGACAGCCCGTAAAGACATTGAAGATGTTGATGCAAAACACCGCAAGGGTCTCATTACCGAAGGTGAACGCTACAACATGATCATTGATATCTGGACGGATACCAATGACCGTCTGACCAATAAGCTGTTCGACGTGCTTGAAAAGAACGATGACCCGTTGAACGAGCAGTCAAAAGAAGAACTCAACCCGGTTTATGTCATGGTTGACTCGGGAGCCCGTGGTTCCCGTCAGCAGATTCGTCAGTTGGCCGGTATGCGTGGTTTGATGGCGAAACCGTCCGGTGAAATTATCGAACGCCCGATTCTGTCTAACTTCCGCGAAGGTCTGTCTGTATTGGAATACTTCATTTCGACGCACGGTGCCCGTAAGGGTCTTGCCGATACGGCTCTGAAAACGGCCGACTCCGGATATCTGACCCGTAAGCTTGTAGACGTTTCGCACGATATCATCATTACCGAAGAAAACTGCCACACCCTTAATGGTATTGAGGTTGCTGCAATTACGGAGGGCGATGATGAACTGGTTTCGCTGGCCACCCGTATTATCGGTCGTACTGCCGCTGAAGATATTTGCAACCCGCATACGCTGGAAGTCATTGTGGCTGCCGGCGAACTCATCGACAAGTATTCGGCCCGTAAGGTTGAAAGCGCCGGTGTTGAAATGGTTGTTATCCGTTCGGTTCTGACCTGTGAATCGCGCCGCGGTGTTTGTGCAAAATGTTACGGTAAAAACCTTGCCACCGGTAAGGTTGCCCAGTTGGGACAGCCGGTCGGTATTATTGCCGCGCAGTCGATTGGTGAACCGGGAACGCAGCTGACCATGCGTACCTTCCATATTGGTGGTACCGCGTCGTCCGTATTTAAACAGCCGAAAATTACCGCGAAAATCGGTGGTATCGCGAAGTACGAAAATATCCGTTCCGTAAAAGTTGAGGATCAGAATGTTATCCTTAACAAAAACGGAAACATTATCATTGTTGATGATGAGGGCCGTGAGCTCGAGCGCTATGCCATGGTTATCGGTGCACTCGTTTCTGTTGATGACGGAGGTGAGGTTAAAGCCGGTGAAACCTTTGTTGAGTGGGATCCGTACTCCGTGCCGATTCTTTCTGAGCACAACGGTAAGCTTGAATTCCATGACTTTATTGAAGGTGTAACGGTTCAGAAGGCCGTGGACGAAGCGACCGGTGTTGAAGGTCTTACCGTGATGGAGCATAAGGAAGACCTGCATCCGCAAATCGTGATTGCGAGTAAAGACGGAAATAAAGGATACTATTCCATTCCGGCCGGTGCTCAGGTGATGATTAAGGAAGGCGACGATATTTCAGCCGGTTATACGCTGGCCCGTACGCCGCGTAAAACGGTCCGTACCAAGGATATTACCGGTGGTCTGCCCCGTGTGGCTGAACTTGTTGAAGCCCGTACACCGAAAGAAGCTGCAGAGATCGCGAAGATTGAAGGTATCGTTGAACTCGGAGGCATTGCCAAAGGTAAGCGTAAGCTCATCGTTCGCGACACCGTTACCGGTGCTGAAGAAGAACACCTGATTCCGATGAATAAACACGTAATTGTGTTCCCGGGTGACTTTGTTCATAAAGGGCAGCAGCTTACGGAAGGTCCGATTGTTCCGCAGGAACTGTTGGAAGTCTGTGGTCCGCAGGATCTGCAGGAATACCTCGTGAACGAAGTTCAGGCTGTATACCGTCTCCAGGGTGTGGAAATTAACGATAAGCACATTGAGGTGATTGTTCGCCAGATGCTGCGTAAAGTTAAGATTACCGATCCGGGCGATACCGAGTTCCTATGGGGCGAGCAGGTTGAAAAGCAGACTTTCCAGGAAGTCAACCAACGTGCGGTCGGCGATGGCCGTCGTCCGGCGGAAGCTTCTCCGGTTCTGTTGGGAATCACGAAAGCGGCGCTCGAAACCGAGTCATTCATCTCGGCGGCATCGTTCCAGGATACCACGCGTGTACTCACTAAGGCCGCAACACTCGGTATGGTGGATTCACTCCGCGGCTTCAAAGAAAACGTTATTATGGGTCGCTTGATTCCCGCCGGTACCGGATTCCCGATGTATCGCGATATCAAGCCGGTCAAACTTGGCGAGGAAATTTCGGTTGAAGATGCATTGGGTGGCGATCCGCTGGCCTTTGCAGATCAGACTGAAGAAGCCATCTAGTCGACGTTTTCAAACGTTGAAAGCGTCCCTCCGGGGGCGCTTTTTTTGTATCTGTGCGAGTTAATCGTGATAAGAAACGGGTGGGTTGGCCGAATAACAACTGGCATAGTGTTTGGATGAGCGACTACGACCGCATTGCAAAGGTGATCCATTATCTGGATGAGCATCAGCATGAACAGCCTGATTTAAGAACGCTGGCTGGCGTTGCTGATCTGAGCGTACCGCATTTTCATCGTCTATTCTCCCGTTGGGCAGGCGTTACGCCGAAGGATTTCCTGCAATGTTTAACGCTGAATTCCGCGAAGCAGCGCTTGTTTGAGGGAAACAGTGTGTTGGATTCCGCATTGGAGTCCGGACTGTCCGGTCCGGGACGGCTGCATGATCTGTGTGTGAGCATTGACGCCGCTTCGCCCGGTGAGATTAAAACGGGTGGTCGGGGATGGAAAATCGTTGCCGGGATTGTCGATAGTCCTTTCGGTAAATGCCTCATTGCGGAAAGTCCGCGGGGTATTTGCCATCTCTCTTTTTTTCAGTCACTGGAGTGTTCCAATCGCTGGAAGGTTTTGGTGGACGAGTGGCCGCATGCCGAGCTTATTCGTGATGATACAAGGGCGGCGGTATTAGGCCGAACGATCTTTGTGGAAGGAGGCCGTCAGGGGGCGTTGAAGCTTTTCCTGAAAGGTACGCCGTTCCAGATTAAGGTTTGGCGGGCGCTCGTTCAGATACCGGAGGGGCAGTGTGTGAGCTACGGAAAGCTTGCGGGGGGGATTGGCAATACGGGTGCTTCGCGGGCCGTGGGAAGTGCGGTGGGAAAAAATTCGATCGCGTTTCTTATTCCGTGTCACCGCGTCATCCGGGAGACGGGGATAATTGGAGGCTACCGTTGGGGGACGGTGCGTAAGAGAGCTATGCTGGCGTGGGAAGCTTCGGGACGTAAATACTAAAAAAGGCGCCCAAACGGACGCCCTTTTATTCAAACGGATTAGGTTTGAGGTTTTACATCGGAACTACGTTAGTAGCGCAAGGGCCTTTTTTGCCCTGTCCCACTTCGTAGGATACTTTCTGACCTTCATCGAGGGTCGCGTATCCGGAAACCTGGATTTCCGAGTGGTGAACGAACATATCTGTTCCGCCGCCATCTGGAGTGATAAAACCAAAGCCCTTTTCAGAGCTGAACCATTTTACTGTACCTGTATTCATCTGTATTTCCTTAATTGAATGAGCTGTGTTTCTAATCTGTTTACGAACATTAAGCGAAATAAATTTTCATTTATTTTTGTATAGTTATTTTTGGGCTGTTCCGAAATGGGGGGTGGATCCTGCTTTTCAGCGTTTAGTATGTTGCTGTTTAGTACTGTATTCATTGGGTATTATGCTGAAACGGGGTGGTTCTGAGGGAGTCGTAAGCCCGTAAAGTTTTATAGAGCTCTGTATCGTGACGAAAGGGGCGGGTTCGGCTTGTATGTGGAAGCGGGGTGACTTTTTCTGTTGTTCTAAAAAGTGCAATTTTTGTCTGGATTTTAACGGCGGGTTCTATATGTTGCTTGTCCTTTCGCGTCAGATTGTGAACGGCGGGAAGGTGCATTTAATGCAACTGACTAATCTACAGATGCTTTTGCACGTTCCTCTTTTTATGCGGCTGGCGGTTTTGATCGCGCGATAGAGTGTTTGCGAATTGCGAAATAAGTTAAAAGTTTCGCTTGCGGTGTGGGGAGTGGATGTCTACTGTCCTGCGCTTGTCTTTTTTATAGGAAGGGATATTTATGCCTACAATCAATCAGTTAGTAAGGAAGCCGCGTAAGCTTCAGAAGAAAAAGAGCAAATCGCCTGCTTTGGCTACGTGCCCGCAGCGTCGTGGTGTTTGTCTGCTCGTTAAGACGCAGACCCCGAAAAAGCCGAACTCGGCTCTTCGTAAAGTTGCCCGTGTTCGTTTGACGAACGGCCGCGAAGTTAATGCGTATATCGGTGGTGAAGGTCACAACCTGCAGGAACACAGTATGGTACTGGTTCGTGGCGGTCGTGTGAAGGACTTGCCGGGTGTTCGTTATCACATCGTTCGCGGTGCGCTGGACTGTCTCGGAGTGGACGGACGTAAGCGTGGTCGTTCGAAGTATGGTGCGAAGCGCCCGAAAGCATAAGGAATTTAAACTATGGCCAGAAGACATAGAGCAGAAAAACGTGAGTTGATTCCGGATCCCCGGTATAACAACCAGATGGTTGCGTACATGATCAATTGCGTTATGGAGCGCGGTAAGAAATCTGTCGCAGCTAAGATTGTATATGGAGCCCTTGAAGATATTCAGGCTACATTGACGGATGAAGATCCGGTGCATGTGTTCACGACAGCGGTTGAAAATGTATCTCCGCGTCTGGAAGTTAAGTCTCGGCGTGTTGGTGGTGCGACCTACCAGGTTCCGTTGGAAGTTAAACCGAAACGTCAGGTTGCGCTTGCTACCCGTTGGTTGATCACTTTCGCTGCAAAGCGTAAGGGTGTTCCAATGCGTAAGGCGCTGGCGAATGAGGTTATTGACGCATTCAAAGGTCAGGGCGCAGCGATTAAGAAGCGCGACGACACGCATAAAATGGCTCAGGCCAATAAGGCATTTGCGCACTACCGCTGGTAATACCCGGTTATTGTGTTGCTGATATAGGAAATCCCCAACGGATGGGGGTCGCCAATTGAAAGGAAGGTTCCAATCATTGGAACCTTCCGGTTATTGAAGAAAGAAATGAATCAGAGTGTGAAACAGAAAAACGGCAAGGCAGGCAAGGATGCGGGTTCCTCTCGGGAAGCCGAAGGTCGTGCGCATGCGCTGTCGTCGGTTCGCAACATCGGGATTATTGCGCATATTGATGCCGGTAAAACCACGACGTCTGAGCGCATTCTCTTTTATTCAGGTAAAGTGCACCGAATTGGTGAGGTTCATGATGGAACAGCCACCATGGATTGGATGATTCAGGAGCAGGAGCGCGGCATCACGATCACATCGGCGGCCACCACCTGTTTTTGGAAAGATCACCAGATCAATATTATCGATACGCCCGGTCACGTTGACTTTACCGTTGAAGTGGAGCGTTCGCTCCGCGTACTGGATGGTGCAGTCGGCGTTTTCTGTGCGGTCGGTGGTGTTCAGCCTCAGTCGGAAACGGTTTGGCGTCAGGCCACCAAGTATAAAGTGCCGCGCCTGGCCTTTGTGAATAAAATGGACCGGATGGGGGCTGACTTCGATAAAGTTGTTGCCGACATGCGGAATAAGCTGAAAGCTCCTGCTGTTCCGGTTCACATTCCTATGGGTGCGGCCGAGACCTTTAACGGTCTTATCGATCTGATTGAAATGCGCTGCCTGCGTTTTTCAGAAGATGATCAGGGTTCCAAGGTTGAGTCTGTTGATATTCCCGAGGAGTTGGCTGCAGAGGCTGAGGCCGGTCGTGCATACCTGATTGAGCAGGTGGCTGAGGTGGATGAGGAGTTGCTCGAGGCGTATATGGAGGAGGCTGATGTTACGGCTGACGCTCTGAATGCAGCGCTTCGCCGTGCAACAATCTCCAATCAGATCATCCCGGTGTTGGTGGGATCCGCTTTGAAAAATAAAGGAGTGCAGCCGCTATTGGATGCAGTCGTTTCTTTGCTTCCTTCTCCACTGGATGTTCCTGCGGTTTCCGGCCATTCCGTAAAAACGGATGAAGAGCTTTCGCGTATGGCTTCCGATTTTGAGCCGCTTACCGGGTTGGTCTTTAAAATGGCTGCCGATAAATTCGTCGGCAAGCTTGCCTTCGTCCGTGTTTATGCCGGACAGCTGAAGAAGGGGATGAATATCTACAATCCCCGGACAAAGAAGCGCGAGCGCATCGGTCGCCTCCTGCGTCTGCATGCAAATGCCCGTGAAGATGTTGATGTACTTTATGCTGGCGAAATCGGCGGCATGGTCGGACAGAAGCTGTTTACGACCGGTGATACAGTCTGCGCTGAAAACGATCCGATTGTGCTCGAGAATATTGAATTTCCAGAGCCTGTGATTTCTATGGCCATAGAGCCGAAAACAACGGGTGATAAAGATTCGCTGGTTGCGGCCCTCAAGGATATGGCTGACGAAGATCCTACGTTCCATACGGCCATTCACGAAGAAACCGGCCAGACCATTATTGCGGGCATGGGCGAGCTTCATCTTGAAATCATTCGCGACCGCATTCTGCGTGAATACAAAGTTCAGGCCAATGCCGGCAAGCCGATGGTGGCTTATCGCGAATCTGTTTCAGCGAAAGGTGAGGGCGCATTTACTTTCGAACGCGAAATTGGCGGGGATCATCATTTTGCAGCGCTGACGTTGGCTGTTCAGCCGAATGCTGCTGGCGACGGTAATGTAATCACGTTTGATGTGTCCACTAAAGTTATTCCCGAAGTTTTCCGCAAGGGCATTAGCGAAGGCATTTCCGATGCATTGCTGACCGGCGTGCTGGGGAATTTTGCAATTATTGATACAAAGGTTTCGGTCGTCGGCGGTCAAACGCATGATTCTGACTCAACCGAAATTGCTTTCCGTTCCGCAGCTGTGATGGCGTTGCGGGCGGCCGTAAGCAACTCCGGCCCGGTTCTGCTTGAGCCGATTATGCTGCTGGAAATTGAAACGCCCGAGGAACACCTGGGAGATGTAATGGGTGACCTCAACAGCCGTCGTGGAAGAATCCGCGAAATTAAGGCTTCTAATGATCTGCAGGTCGTGCGAGCGGATGTCCCGCTTGCCGAAGTTTTCGGATACGCAACCAGTTTGCGTTCCTTAACAAAGGGTAGAGCGAGCTATTCGATGGAACCGCAAGCGTTTGAACCGGTTCCGCCAAATATGACAGACGCTATCCTTAACCGTTAGAAAGAGAAAAATAATGACAAATCAAAGAATCAGAATCCGGCTGAAGTCGTTCGATCACCGTGTGCTCGACGTTTCCGCCACTGAAATTGTCGAAACGGCTCGTCGTACAGGAGCTCGCGTTGCGGGCCCGATTCCGTTACCGACTCGTATCGAGCGTTTCACCGTGAATAAAAGTCCGCACGTGAACAAAAAATCGATGGAACAGTTCGAGATCCGTACGCATAAGCGTCTGCTCGATATCATTGATCCCACCATTAAAACGGTAGATGAGCTGAAGAAGCTTAATCTGCCGGCGGGTGTGGATATCACCATTAAGATCTAGGAGGAGATCATCATGAAAGGTTTGATTGGAAAGAAACTGGGAATGACCTCCATCTATAATGAAGATGGCGTGGCTGTTCCGGTTACAGTGATTGAGGCGGGACCTTGTGTTGTGACTCAGTTGAAAGAGCTTGATAAGGACGGATACAAAGCCGTTCAGCTCGGTTATGGCGACCAGAAGGAAAGCCGTTTGACCAAGCCGGCTCTTGGTCATCTTAAAAAAGCAGGGGCTCCTGCTAAAAGCGTTCTGCGTGAATTTCGCGTGGAAGACAGCGAAGTAAGCGTCGGCGATGTTTTGACAGCCAGTGCTTTCGAGGCTGTGAATTATGTGGACATTACCGCAACTGGTAAAGGCCGTGGATTCCAGGGCGTTGTTAAGCGCTACAACTTCGGTGGCGGTCGTGCTTCTCATGGTGGCGGCTGGGTTCGTCGTACCGGTTCGATCGGTATGTGTGAAACTCCTGCCCGCGTTTTTAAAGGCAAAAAAATGCCTGGCCAGATGGGCAGCAAACGCGTGACCACGCAGAATCTTAAAATTGTTCAGGTTCGCCCTGAAGAAAACCTGATTCTGATTAAAGGATCTGTTCCGGGCGCCAAGGGCGGAATCGTTACGATCAAAGAAGCCCTCAAAAAGAAATAGGCGGGGATTATCATGAGCAAATTACCTTTGAAAAATGTAAAAGGAGATAGCGTTGGCGACTACGAAGTTGCAGACAGTCTCCTCGTCCTCGATAAGGGCGATCAGGCAGTTCACGAAGCCGTGGTTGCGTACAATGCGCATCAGCGTGCCGGAACAGCCTCCACTCTGAATAAGGGTGAAGTGAACGGAAGCGGAAAGAAGCCTTGGAAGCAAAAAGGTCTCGGACGTGCCCGTGCCGGTTATAAGCAGTCCAACGTATGGCGCGGCGGTCACGCTGCCCATGGCCCGTTGCCGCGTAAGTATAAGAAGAAAGTTTCCAAAAAAGTTGGTAAACTGGCTTTCGCTCGCGCTTTCAGTGCAAAGATTGATCAGGGTGATGTCACTGTGATTGATTCGCTGAGTGTTGCTGCGCCGAAGACGAAAGAATTCACTGCAGTGCTGAAAAACCTCGGTCTGGACCGTGGTGCACTGTTCATCGTTGCTGAAACCAACGAAAACCTGCTGCTGGCGTCGCGCAATATTCAGTGCGTCGAGCTTGTAACGGCTAATCTGGTGAACACCTATCAGATGCTCCGTCATAAGAACGTCATCATCACCAAGGATGCCATGGCTGCTCTCGAAGCACGCATCGGCTAATCAGGAGATCAACGATGAAAAATTCAGCTGATATTATTAAAAAAGTTTTGTTGACCGAAAAGGGAACCCAGCTCGCTGAAGAGCAGAACAAGTTTTTGTTCAAGGTTTCGAAAGACGCCAACAAGGTAGAAATTAAACGAGCTGTGGAAGAGCTCTTCAATGTCCGTGTTATGGCCGTCAATACGATGTGCCGAAAAGGCAAGAAGAAGCGTCAGCGCACAGCTCATTTCGGAACCACTTCTGCATGGAAACGTGCGGTGGTTACATTACATGCAGAAGACAGCATTAACCTGATCTAAGGAGTTTGTTGTAATGCCTTTGAAAGCACATAAACCGTACACACCGAGCCGCCGGCATATGGTGTTGTCCGATTTCGCTGAAATCACCAAGAGCTCGCCTGAGCGTTCCCTGGTTAAAGCGAAGAAACAGAAAGCCGGTCGTAACAGTGCGGGACGCATTTCGGTGCGTCACCGTGGCGGCGGTCATAAACGCCGTTATCGTGTAATCGACTTCAGACGTGACAAGATTGGTATTCCTGCCAAAGTTGCCTCGATTGAGTACGATCCAAACCGTTCCGCGCGTATTGCGCTGCTGCATTATGCAGATGGTGAAAAGCGCTACATCATTGCTCCTCAGAACCTCAAAGTCGGCAGCACGCTGATGTCCGGTCCTGATGCAGAGCCTTCCGTGGGTAACGCACTTCCGCTGAGCAAAATTCCGCTGGGTATGGCCGTTCATAATATTGAACTGATTGCCGGCCGCGGAGGTCAGCTGGTTCGTTCGGCAGGAACATCGGCTCAGCTGATGTCCCGTGAATCCGAATTTGCTAATGTGAAAATGCCTTCCGGTGAAATTCGCATGATTCGTACCGGTTGCATGGCTACTATTGGCCGCGTCGGAAATGTTGAGCATAACAATATCGTTATGGGTAAAGCCGGTCGTAAGCGCTGGCTCGGAATTCGCCCGACGGTTCGTGGTGTTGCCATGAACCCGGTTGATCACCCGATGGGTGGTGGTGAAGGCCGTACATCCGGCGGCGGACATCCTAAGTCCCCGTGGGGACTGCTGGCGAAGGGTAAACGTACCCGCGACAAGCAGAAGCAGACCAATAAGTATATTGTTGAGCGGAGGAAGAAATAGTTATGTCACGTTCACTTAAAAAAGGTCCTTATGTTGACCTCAAGCTGGTCAAGAAGGTTCGTAAATTAGCAGACTCCGGCCGTAAGGCGCCGATCAAAACCTGGGCTCGCGCCTCGATGATCGTACCGGAATTTGTGGGTTACACCTTCAATGTTCACAACGGTAAAGTTTTCGTTCCGGTGTTTGTTACGGAGAATATGGTCGGGCACAAACTAGGTGAATTCTCACCTACCCGCGCATTTAGAACTCACGGAATGGCAACGGAGAAATAGTCGGTGTGATTTTTTAAGCGAAATCGCTGGATTTCGCTTAACAAATCCATAGACTGCTCGCCCTTTATATCCCGTAAGAAAATCGAGAGTGAAAACACATGGAAGTGTCAGCAACAACTAAATACATTCGCATGTCGCCTACCAAGGCTCGCGATCTGGCAAACGAAATCAAAGGTTTGTCGGTAGCGGATGCACTGCGTATTACCGAGTTTAATGCTCGCAAGGCTGCCGTACAGATTGGCAAGACCCTGAAATCGGCGATTGCAAATGCCGAAAATAACGAAGGTCTGTCAGCAGACAGCCTGTTTGTGAAGAATGCCATTGTGGATGGCGGACCGATGATGAAACGTTTTCGTCCGCGTGCCCGGGGCATGGCAAGTCCGATTCAAAAGAAGACCAGCCACGTAACCATTATTCTAAGCGACAAAGCTTAGTCGAGAGGAGTTTGTTTTGGGACAAAAAGTAAATCCTATTGGAATGAGACTCGCTTTGACCAAAGACTGGCGCTCGCGCTGGTATGCGGACAAACGGGACTTTGGTACCATGCTCAAAGAAGACGTGGATATTCGCAAAATCGTTTCCGAACGATTGAAAGATGCGGCTGTATCGGACATCTATGTTGAGCGTTATGCTAACCGTATTCGGGTAACCATCAAGACGGCTCGTCCTGGTCTGGTTATTGGACGTAAGGGTGAAGACATCGATAAGCTTCGCGAAGTACTTTCTAAAATGACCAAAAAAGAGGTCTATGTGGAAATTGCTGAAGTGAAGAAGCCGGATGTGGATGCCACGCTGGTTGCGGCGAATGTTGCCATGCAGCTGGAACGTCGTGTTTCTCATCGTCGCGCTATGAAGCGTGCCTTGCAGATGGCTATGGAAAATGGCGCACTTGGAATTAAGATCCAGGCTGGCGGCCGTTTGAACGGTGCAGAAATTGCCCGTACCGAAAGCTATAAAGAAGGTATGGTTCCGCTGCACACCCTGCGTGCCAATATTGACTACGGCACAGCAGAAGCCAACACCCTGGCCGGTATTATCGGCATCAAGGTCTGGATCTGCAAAGAAGCCGAAAAGAAAGCTTAGGAGATTTAACCAATGCCTTTGATGCCAAAGAGAGTTAAGTACAGAAAGGTACAGCGTGGTTCCCGCGGCGGTCTCGCCCAGAAAGGAAACCAGCTGGCCTACGGAGAGTACGGCCTCCAGTCTCTGGAACGCGGCTGGATCACTGCGATCCAGATTGAAGCGTGCCGTGTGGCTGCAAACCGTGCCATGAAACGTAAAGGAAAGCTGTGGATCCGCATTTTTCCTGACAAACCAATCACCAAGAAGCCGTTGGAAGTTCGTATGGGTAAAGGTAAGGGTGGCGTTGACCAGTGGGTTGCCGTTGTTAAACCCGGAACCATGCTCTTTGAACTGGACGGAGTTCCGGAATCCATTGCAAAAGAGTGTCTGCGTCTGGCAGCCACGAAGTTGCCGATCCGTGCTCGTTTTGTTCAGCGGCATGCTCACGACTAAAGGATGGGGCTGACCATGAAGGTTAACGAATTAAATGAAATGACAATTGCGGAACTGGATCAGCAGCTCGTCGATATCAAAAAGGAGCAGTTTAATCTGAAGCTCCAGCAGGTATCCGGTCAGTTGGAAAATCCGACCCGTATTAAACAGCTGCGTCGTACGGTTGCCCGTATCAAGACCATCCAGAACGCAAAGAAAGTTGAAGGATAAGGTCATGGAAAAGATTGAAAGAAATATGCGGAAGAAGCGCGAAGGTCGTGTGGTCAGCAAGAGCGGCGACAAGACTATCGTGGTCCTGATCGAACGCCGTGTACGCCACCCGTTGTACGGCAAGGAAATTCGAATTTCCAAGAAAGTTCATGTGCATGATGAAGAAAACAAAGCCGGTGTCGGTGATGTTGTGCGCATCATGGAAACCCGCCCGCTGAGCAAGCTGAAATGCTGGCGCCTGGTGGACGTTGTTTCAGAAGCTGCGAAATAAGGTAGGGCTGAACAATGATTCAAGAGAATACACGTTTGAAAGTTGCGGATAACTCTGGTGCGCGTTCTGTAATGTGCATCCGCGTGCTTGGCACGAAGAGTAAGGTCGCCCGCGTTGGCGATACGATCCGCGTTTCCGTTAAAGAAGCACAGCCGAATGGTGTGGTTAAGAAGGGCGATGTCGTTTTGGCGGTTGTGGTCCGGACGAAGAGCACAATTCGTCGTGGCGACGGCTCCTGCCTTCGTTTCGATGGCAATGCCGCCGTGATTATTGACGATAAGAAAAATCCGCGCGGAACCCGTATTTTCGGACCGGTTGCCCGTGAGCTTCGCGAAAACGACTTCATGAAAGTGGTCTCGCTGGCTCCGGAAGTACTGTAACCGCACAGGAGGAATTTAAAATGAGTAAAGCCAAAATCAAAAAGGGTGACACCGTTCAGGTAATCACTGGTGATGACAAAGGCAAATCGGGCAAAGTGCTTCAGGTCCTTCCGGAATCCGGACGGGTGCTTGTTGAAGGAGTTAACTTTGTGAAGAAGCATATGCAAAAGAGCGAGGAAAACCCGCAGGGTGGAATTGATGAGCGCGAAGCAGCGATTGCAATTTCCAATGTGAAGGTTTCCGCATAACCGTTCCAAGCATTGGAACCGTAATTTTGGAGGAAGGGTGCAATGACCCCAACACTGAAAACTAAGTATAAAGACGCGGTAGCCCCCAAGCTCCTTGAGAGCCAGGGCTACACCAGCAAAATGCAGGTTCCCGCACTTAAAAAAATCGTACTCAATCTGTGCGTTTCGGTTAATCATGACCGCGATGCGCTGACAGCGCTTGCCGAAGACCTCGGCAAAATTACCGGCCAGAAAGCGGTAATTACCAAAGCGAAAAAGAGTGTATCGAATTTTAAGTTGCGTGAAGGAATGCCGATCGGCGCACGTGTTACACTGCGCGGAAATCGGATGTATGAATTCATGGACCGCCTGGTCAATGTCACGTTGCCGCGTATTCGCGACTTCCGCGGCATCCCGGTTAAATCGTTCGATGGCTCCGGAAACTATTCGATGGGGCTTTCCGAGCAGACTGTATTCCCGGAAATCGATCCGGATCGCGTGAAGTTGGTTCACGGGATGGACATCACTTTCGTTACGACTGCGACAGAGGATAGCGAAGCGAAAGAGCTGCTGACTCTCATGGGCATGCCGTTCAAAACGGGCAACGAATAGGAAGAGGTATAGAAATGGTTTTATCAGATCCAATCGCTGACATGTTGACCCGTATTCGCAATGCGAACATGGCTGAAAAGAAGGTTGTCGGAATGCCGCACTCCAAAGCGAAGAGTGAAGTGGCCCGTATCCTGAAAGCCGAAGGGTTCATCAAAGATTACACAATGGAAAACGAAGACGGAAAACCCGTACTCAATGTTTTTCTTAAATACACGATCGACCGCGAGCCGGTCATCCAGGGGCTTCGCCGTATCAGCAAGCCCAGCTGCCGTAAGTACGTTAATTCCGAAGAAGTCCCGCGTGTTTTGGGCGGCATCGGAATGGCGATCATCAGCACGTCTTCAGGAGTCATGACTGATAATGAAGCACGTGAGAAGAAGATCGGGGGCGAAGTCCTCTGCTACGTCTGGTAGGAAAGGAACGGTTTAAAATGTCAAGAATAGGTAAACAACCAGTATTGATTCCCGGTGGTATCACTGCGGAACTCAGCGGACAGACCGTTACAATCAAGGGCAGTAAGGGTGAATCCACCTACACTGCACCGGCATGTATTTCGGTCGCTGTTGAAGATAACAGTGTCGTCGTGGCACGTGCGGATGATTCAAAGTTTTCCAAGGCGATGTTCGGTACCGTTCGCAGCCTGGTGAACAACATGATCATCGGCGTGAGTGAAGGCTATAAGAAAGAGCTCATCATTGAAGGCGTCGGCTATAAAGCGGCTCTCAATGGAAAGGAAATTGTTCTTTCCCTCGGTTTCTCCCACGAAATTAACTATACGATTCCGGAAGGCATCAACGTTTCAGTTGGTGGCAACGGCACAACCGTTACGATTGAAGGAATCGACAAGCAGCTCGTAGGTCAGGTTGCCGCGCGTATCCGCGATTACTCCCCGGCCGAGCCGTATAAAGGCAAGGGCGTTCGTTATGCTGGCGAACAGATTCGTCGTAAAGAAGGTAAGGCGGTTGCATAATGGCTACTAAAACGAAAAAAGAATTAAGAATCCGTCGTCACTTCCGTGTGCGTAATAAAATTTCGGGAACTGCTGCGCGTCCGCGCATGGCTTTTTTCCGGTCGAATAAACGCATGGAAATTCAGTTTATTGATGACGATGCGCGTCTGACCCTCGCCGGTGTATCCATCGATGGTAAAAATGCTGAAGCAGCCAAGGCGCTTGGCGCTAAAGCAGCGGAAGCCGCAAAAGGCAAAGGCATCGAAGCTGTTGTTTTTGACCGCGGTGGATTCGCCTTCGGCAACAACCTTAAAACACTGGCTGAAAGTGCTCGCGAAGCGGGCCTGAAATTCTAGGAGATTCCAATGGCAGAAGAACGTAATGAACGTAGAGGACGCCGTGATGGTGCTACTGGTGGACGTGGTCGTCGTAAACGTGACGATAGGAATGAAGTCCGCGAAAAGCCGGAATTCGAAGAGCGTGTAGTACACATCAGCCGTAACTCAAAAGTGGTTAAAGGTGGACGTCGTTTCAGCTTTGGTGCTCTGGTAGTTGTTGGCGATCGTAAAGGACGCATCGGGTATGGACTGGGCAAAGCGGCCGAGGTTTCGGAAGCAATCCGCAAAGCAGGCGACTCAGCAAAGAAGAACCTGTGTTCCGTAACGATGCGTGGAACCACGCTTCCGCACGATGCAATCGGTAAGTTCAGCGGCGCACAGGTTTTGATTCGCCCGGCTTCCGAAGGTACCGGAATTATCGCTGGTGGCCCGTGCCGCGCCGTACTCGAGCTCGCAGGAATTCGTGATGTACTGGCAAAGTCGCTCGGTTCCAATAACCACCTCAATGTAACCAAAGCCACCTTTAAGGCGCTCGGTTCCCTTCGTTCGAAAGAACAGGCACTGGCACTTCGTAAAGGCTAAACAAGGTAGAGGATTAAGTCATGGATTTACATTCACTGAAACCTGCAGAAGGTTCCAAGCATCGGAAAATCCGCGTAGGTCGCGGTCGTGCTTCAGGCAAAGGTAAAACCGCAGGACGCGGGCACAAGGGGCAGATGTCCCGTGCCGGCGGAACGCACAAGCCGTTGTTTGAGGGTGGCCAGATGCCATTCTACCGGAAACTGCCGAAGCGTGGTTTTAAGAACTTTAACCGCAAGGAAATTCTTCCGGTCAATCTCGATGCACTTAATGTATTCGAAGATGGGACGGAGGTTACCATCGAACTTCTCAAGGAGAAGGGTCTGGTTAACGGACATTTCGATGGAATCAAAATTCTTGGTACCGGCAGCATCGAAAAGAAGCTGACTGTTAAGGTTAATGCATTTTCCGCATCGGCAAAAGAGGCTCTCGAAGCTGCCGGCGGTACTTGCGAAGTCGTATAATCTACGAAAGGCCACATCGCCATGCTTTCCGCATTTGTTAACACATTCAAGATTGTTGAGCTCAGACAGCGTATTCTTTATACGTTTGGACTGATCTTCATCTGCCGACTCATTGCTGCTGTTCCGCTTCCGGGCGTGGACGCACTGCGTATTCGAGAATTTATCGAAATGCAGGGTGGCGCAGAAGGGGGTCTGTTCGGCATCATGAACCTGTTCAGCGGGGGCGCGCTCCTGCAATGTTCGATTGGCACATTGGGTATTATGCCCTACATCAGTGCTTCGATCATTATCCAGCTGATGACTGCGGTGATACCGCATCTGGAAAAGCTGGCGAGAGAGGGCGATGTTGGCCGCCAGAAAATTACGCAATACACACGGTATCTCACGGTAGTTATCTGTGCTGTACAGAGTATTGCGATGGCGGTCGCGCTTCAGTCCGGCGGTTATTTCGGTCTGCCGGCTGAAGTGGTGCGTATTCCGGGGTTTGGATTTATTCTCCTGACCATGCTCAGTCTGGTAACGGGTTCGTTGCTGCTGATGTGGATTGGTGAGCAAATGACCGACCGCGGAATTGGAAACGGCATTTCGATCATTATTACGGTGAACATTATCAGCAGTATGCCGATGGCTGTTAAAACACTGATCGACAAGCTTACGCCGGTTGACGGTATTGCCGAAATCGGCGCGTTCCACCTGGCCTTGCTGATTGCGTTGATCTTTGTGGTTATTCTCGTGGTGGTTGCGGTGTCGCAGGCACAGCAGAAAATCCCGGTGCAGTTCGCCAAACGCATGGTTGGCCGCAAAATGATGCAGGGCGGAACGTCCCACCTGCCGTTGCGGGTCAACTACTCCGGCGTAATGCCAATCATCTTTGCTTCAGCCATCATGGCTATCTTTCCGAAGATCGGAAGCTACCTGCCGTTCCAGTGGGCTAAAGAATGGGCGAATAGTTTCCCCATGTCCGGTTGGTACATGTTCTGGTTTGGTATGATGATTCTCTTTTTCTCTTATTTCTGGGTGGCGACACAGTTCAACCCCATTCAGATTGCTGACGATCTGAAAAAGCGCGGCGGTTACATTCCGGGTATACGTCCCGGACGTCCGACGGCTGAATATCTCGACAGAACAATGACGCGTCTCACGCTTGCGGGTGCTGTGTTCCTTACGGCCATTGCCGTAATGCCGAATATCATGACCGCACAGTTTAACGTACCGTGGATTGTTGCCTCGTTCTTCGGGGGCACCAGCCTGCTGATTATTGTGGGTGTAATGCTGGATACGATGCGTCAAATTGAGTCGCATTTGCTGATGCGCCATTACGACGGTTTCCTTAAAAAAGGAAAGATGCGCAGCGGACGATGAAAGTTGTGGTTTTATTAGGACCTCCGGGGGCGGGGAAGGGCACTGTTGCTGAAGTATTGGTGGATAAGGGATTCAAGCATATCTCTACCGGTGATCTGCTTCGTGAGCAGATCCGCCTTGAAACCCCTCTGGGCATAGAGGCCAAAAAGTTGATGGATGCCGGGCAGTTTGTCCGCGATGATGTAGTGGTCGGCATGATTAGGGATCTGATGAAAGATTCCGGAGCAGACGCTAAATTTTTATTTGATGGTTTTCCCAGGACGTTGGTTCAGGCCGAAAAACTGGATGAGCTGATCGGCTCCCTGGGAGCAACGATTGAGCACGTGGTGCAGTTGGAATGTCCAGCTGAATCCATTGTTGAGCGACTGATTGGTCGTCGAACCTGCGAAAAATGCGGTTCGGTTTATCACGTCACATTTAATCCGCCTTCGAATGGG
This sequence comes from Pontiellaceae bacterium B12219, assembly GCA_029432795.1. Classification (GTDB taxonomy): domain Bacteria; phylum Verrucomicrobiota; class Kiritimatiellia; order Kiritimatiellales; family Pontiellaceae; genus Pontiella. The sequence continues at coordinate 33,083 of JARNMJ010000012.1, read as the reverse complement.
GATGTGTGTGATGTTGAAGGATGTGCGTTGACGCAACGGGCAGATGATACAGAAGAGACCGTTCGGAAGCGTCTTGAAGTTTATGCAGAGCGAACGGCACCTTTGATCACGTACTACGAGGTTGCGGGTCTGATTCTGAAAATTAATGCAGACCAGCCGATTGTTGATGTACGTGCTGATGTAGTGAAGGCGTTGGGTAAGGTTTAATGATTATCGTCAAAAAAGCGGAAGAGCTGGTGGCAATGCGAATTGCTGCGAAGAAGACGGCGACCATTCTACACAAAGTTGCTTCGAAGGTTGCTCCCGGAGTAACCACCAAAGAGCTGGATGAGTATGCGGCTGAGTTGGCGAAGAAAGCGGAAGGACGGTGTGCCTTTTACGGCTATCACGGTTTTTCCGGCCATATCTGCTCTTCGGTAAATGAAGAAGTGGTACATGGGGTTCCTGGCCGTCGTGTAATTAACAATGGCGATGTGGTCAGTATAGATTTTGGATTGGTGTATGGTGGGTTTGTCGGTGATACGGCAATAACAGTTGCGGCCGGAGAAATTGATCCGGAATGGCAGCGCCTGCTCGATACAACGCAGGAATGTCTGGCGGCAGCTATCGGCAAGGCCGTGGAAGGAAACCGGTTGTCGGATATTTCCAACGCGGTGCAGGTGGTTGCGGAAGGTGCCGGATTTTCTGTGGTGCGCGATTTTGTTGGTCATGGGATTGGGCGGGAAATGCATGAAGATCCCCAGATTCCAAACTATGGTCCGCCTGGTCGTGGACCCGTTTTAAAAGCGGGAATGACTTTTGCAATTGAGCCGATGATCAATCTGGGGGTCCATAAGACGGAAACCCTGAATGATGGTTGGACGGTAGTAACGAAGGATCGGCTTCCTTCGGCTCATTTTGAGCACACCATTGCCGTTGGCAAAGGTAAGGCCGAAATTTTGACGATTCCTGATTTGGATTCGTGATGGATAAAAAAGAAACAATTTTACTAGACGCGTGCTTGTTGGACGTGATAGACAAACACGCTTTTGACGCAGAACTAAGTAACGGACACCGTTTTGTAGCGTTTTTAGGGCGCAACGACTTCGGTTGTAAGCACCCGCTGACGGGTGAAATGGTTACGGTAGAAATGTCGCCCTATGACATGTCCACAGGGCGTCTGGTGATAGACCAGGAGCAATAAAATGAAAGTACGAGCTTCAGTAAAAAGAATGTGTGAACAATGTAAGGTAATCCGGCGTAAAGGTGTGGTTCGCATCATTTGCACGAATCCCCGTCATAAACAACGCCAAGGATAATAAGGAGTTTTTCAATGCCACGTGTACTCGGTATAGACATCCCCGGTAGAAAGAAGCTGGAATTTTCGCTTCGCTACATTTACGGAATCGGCCCGTCCATTTCAAAAGAAGTGTGTGAAAAGGCTAAGCTGGATCCCAATAAAAAAGCAGACGATATGAGCGACGAAGATATTCAGCGTCTGGTATCGGTTCTGCAGAACGACTACCGTATTGAAGGTGACCTGCGTCGTGAAGTATCGGCCAATATCCGTCGTCTGATTTCAATCGGTTCCTATCGCGGACGTCGTCATCGCGCCGGTCTTCCGGTTCGCGGCCAGCGTACCAAGACGAATGCCCGTACCCGTAAGGGTGCTAAGCGGACCGTCGGTATTGTACGTGGTAAAGAAGCCCGTTCCGCTGTCAAGGCAGCTAGCAAATAAGGCCGCTTAATTAAGGATTATTCCCATGGCAGAAGAAAGAATTGAAGTAGAAGAAAAAGCGGAAGCAGCTGCAGCAGCACCTGCGACCGAAGCGAAAGCTGAAGAAGCTCCGGCAGAAGAAAAGAAGTCCCGCCTGCCTACCGCAGCGGACCTGCTGGCTGACGAAGTCATCGAACCGATCAAGCGCAAGAAGGGTTCAAAAAATGTTCCCGTTGGAATCGCTTTTGTGAAAACAACGTTCAATAACACGATCGTGTCCATCACGGATATGCGTGGTAACGTTGTGTCCTGGAGCAGTGCTGGACGCTGTAACTTTAAGGGATCACGTAAGAGCACCGCTTTCGCTGCCACCACGGTAGCACAGGATGCGGCTCGTACGGCCATCAGTCATGGTATGTCTGAAGTGGAAGTGCGAGTACAGGGCCCGGGTGCCGGTCGCGAATCTGCTGTTCGTGCAATTCAGTCTGCCGGTCTGGCGATCACTTCGATCAAGGACACGACAGCCATTCCGCACAACGGATGCCGTCCGCCTAAGCGCCGTCGCGTTTAAGGTGTGTTTTTCACACAATGCTTCCAGAATCTGGAAGCATTGTTTTTTGTTTTACTCACAAATTAATCACCATACGAATCGGTTAATGCCCGGTTCTGGGAGGAGAAATTATGGCTACTCGACTCGGTCGTTTTGAAATGCCGAAGCAGGTCGTTAAGGACGAAACCGCTTCCACTGAAAATTACGGAAAATTCTACGCAGAACCTTTTGAAGGCGGCTATGGCCGTACGATGGGGAACTCCCTGCGCCGTGTACTGCTGTCCTCGCTCGAAGGTGCGGCAGTTTCTTCAGTTAAAATTAAAGGTGCTCCGCACGAATTCTGCAGCCTCGAAGGCGTAACGGAAGACGTGACCGACATCATTCTGAACATCAAGCAGTTGCTGTTCAGAAGCTTCAGCCGTGATACGCAGACGGTTAGAGTCAAGGTTGAAGGTCCGGGCGAAGTTACTGCCGGCGACATCACTGCCCCGGATAGCATTGATGTGCTGAATCCGGATTTCGTGATCTGCACGCTTGCAGAAGGCGCTGTATTTGAAGCCGAAATGGAAGTACGGGTAGGGCGTGGTTATTGCCCTGCTGAATTAAATAAAAAAGAAAATCAGGAAATCGGAATTATTCCGATCGATTGCCTTTTCTCGCCGGTTCGCCGTGTAAAGTACGAAACGGAAAATACCCGTGTTGGTCGTCGTACAGACTATGACAAACTTATCATTGAAATCTGGACCGATGGTCGCGTCAGCCCGGATGATGCGCTGACTATGTCTGCCGCAATTTTGCGTCATCACCTGGATGTGTTCGTTTCTTACGACAAAGATTTGATCGAGTTTGAAGAAAGCGAAAAGCAGATCGACCTTGAAAAGGAAGAGCTGCGTAAAAAGTTGAATATCAGCGTTAACGAAATCGAGCTCAGTGTTCGTGCGGCTAACTGTCTGAACAATGCCAACATCACCACCGTCGGCGAACTTGCGCAGAAGACTGAAGCAGAAATGCTGAAATACCGTAACTTCGGTAAGAAGTCGCTGAACGAAATTAAAGCGAAGATTCAGGAAATGGGTCTGTCGCTCGGAATGACTTTCGATACGGATTTGCTGAAAGGCTCCTTCATCGAAGACTAGATTTAAAATTATCCAGAGGTTGGAACAATGAGACATCGTAAAAAAACAGTTAAACTCGGCCGCACCAGCGCTCACCGTAATGAGTTGCTTGCAAATCTGGTATGTGCCCTGATCGATAATAAACGCATTAAGACCACTGCACCGAAAGCGAAAGCTGCACGTTGTCTGGCTGATAAAATGGTTACGCTTGGCAAGAAGGGGACACTCGCTGCTCGCCGTCAGGCCATTGCTACGCTGAAAAATGAAAAGTCCGTTAAGGAGCTTTTCGACACGGTTGCGCCGAGTTTTGAAAACCGCACCGGCGGTTACACGCGTATCATTAAACTGGGTCGTCGTATTTCTGACGGTTCGGAAATGGTGTTGCTTGAATGGAGCGACTCGATGATTGCTCCCGCTGCTGCTGAAGAAGTGGCAGTTGAAGAAACCGAAGCCGTTGCTGAGTAAACTTGCTCAGCACCAGCTTGGTGGCAAACCCCGAACCGTGAGGTTCGGGGTTTTTTTATGTTTATCCGTAAAGGTGTGAATTCTGAGAGCAGAAAGGTCATGTTTTGTGCTCATTTGGTGTGGAAGTTGTGATTCTTATTCGTACGCAATCTTCTCAATGGGTAAATGGCTAATAATTCTGTTGTTTTGAATTGCGGAATAACACCGAGGTGTTAGCTTTTGCGGAGAATTTTGCGAATTTGGGGAAGCATTAACTAAACAGAATAGGAATCAGGGCAATGGGAAGAAGTCTTTTTATTCAGCAAATTATTGAAGCGGCAAAGCTTAAGCAACGGAATATTGTTTTGCCGGAAGGCAGCGATGAGCGTGTTCGCGAAGCGGCCAATATTATTAACTCAGAGGGTATTGCCTCGGTCACTCTGCTGGGTAATCAGCAGGTTATAGCCGAAGCATTTGCTTCCAAGGGCTGGAGTCTTGACGGCATAACCGTTATTGATCCGGAAACCTCCGAGAAATTGCAGGAATATGCAGATGCTTTTTTTGAAATGCGGAAATCCAAAGGCATCACGCCCGAGCAGGCATTGGAAACAGTAAAGAAGGTGAGTTATTTCGGGACGATGATTATGCAGTCTGGCGATGCGGACGGCATGGTTTCCGGTGCGGCGCATTCCACGGCCGATACGGTTCGTCCGGCGCTCCAGGTGATTAAAGCGGCGAAACGCGGCGGAACGGTTTCGAGCTTTTTCCTCGAGTGTGTGAATGGGGTGCCTTATGTCTTTTCCGACTGCGGTCTGGTTGAAGACCCCGATGCTGATCAGCTTTCCCAGATTGCTGTGCAGAGCGCAAATTCCGCAATTCAATTTGATATTCCTCCCATGACGGCGATGCTGTCTTATTCCACCTATGGCTCGGCCTCCAGTCCTCTGGTTGAAAAGGTGCAGGAAGCCACTCGACTGGCTAAACAGCGTGTGATTGACGAATGTCCGGATAAAGGCATTGTCATTGATGGCGAATTGCAGCTTGATGCCGCGATTGTTCCGTCCGTTGCCGCAAAAAAAGCGCCGGAGAGTCCGTTGGGCGGAGAGGCGCGTGTGTTAATCTTCCCGGATCTCAATGCCGGAAATATTTCCTATAAAATCGTAGAGCGTATGGCGGGTGCGGAAGCTTTCGGTCCGTTGCTTCAGGGCTTAAATAAACCCGTCAACGATCTGTCCCGGGGATGTTCGGTTGAAGATATTGTCGGTGTTGCGGCAATTACGGTACTTCAGGCACGCTAATCTTAAGGGGATAGAACGATATGAAAATTCTGGTACTCAACTCCGGCTCGTCTTCGATCAAATTCAAACTCTATAAAACGGGGGCGGAAGACAGTCAGTTCCGTGCGCTGTGCGAAGGGCAGGCGGACCGCATCGGTATTGATGGTTCGACGCTCGCCTATGAAAAAAATGATGAAGGCAAAGAGAAAACCTTCATCGATCTGGCTGATCATAAGGTGGCAATTGATGCAATTTTAAAACAGCTCACTGATGCCGAAACCGGTGTGCTTGGCAGCCTCGATGAACTGGGTGGTGTAGGACACCGTGTGGTGCATGGCGGAGAGGATTTTACCGCTTCCGCCGTGATTGATCGGGAGGTCATTAAGGCTATCGAGCGCAACTCCATGCTGGCTCCGCTGCATAATCCACCTAACCTGATGGGGATTAAAGCAATGGCTTCGTTGCTGCCGGATATGCCGCAGGTTGCGGTTTTTGATACGGCGGTTCATCAGTCGATGCCGAAGAAAGCCTATATGTACGCTCTGCCGCGTGCGCAATATACGAACTATAAAATTCGTAAATACGGATTTCATGGCACTTCCCATGGCTATGTGGCCAAAAAAGCTGCAGATGTGCTCGGTAAGCCGCTGGAAGACCTTAAACTGATCACCTGTCATTTGGGAAACGGAGGATCGCTGGCGGCGTTTATGGACGGGAAATCCGTGGATACATCCATGGGGTTCACGCCGCTTGACGGTATTATTATGGGAACGCGCTCCGGCACGTTAGACCCCTATGTTCCCTTGCACATCATGGAATCGCAGGAGCTGAAGCCCTCACAGGTGAGCACCATGATGAACAAGCAGGGCGGTCTGCTGGCGATTTCGGGCAAAAGCGATATGCGTGACAATGTCGAAGGTGCTGCGGCGGGCGATGAAGACTGCAAGATGGCCATCGAAATGTTCTGTTACAGCATTCAGAAATATATCGGTTCCTATATTGCCGCCATGAACGGAGTGGATGGAATTGTTTTCACGGCCGGCGTTGGGGAAAATAATGCGATGCTGCGCGAGAAAATTCTGGAAAACTTCACTTTCCTGGGATTGGAAATCGATAAAGCCGAAAACGATGCCAATAAAACCATGCTGACTACGGAAAAATCCAAGGTCGCAGCGCTCAAAATTCATACCAATGAAGAGCTGGTTATTGCGCTGGATACCTACAACCTCATTAAGTAGGGAATATTGAATAGCGAACAGGGAATGCCGAAAGAAGAAGGGTATTAGCTTTGAAATTCGGAATTCCTTGTTCAATATTCGTCGGTTCGTATGAGTGAAAAAAATAAAAAAACCTCTGCCTATGTCTGGTTTGATACCGAGTTTTCCTCGCTGGAGCTGGAATCTGCACGCCTGCTGCAGGTGGCTGTGATTATTACCGATTGTGAGTTGAATCGACTCCATCCGGAATCAGCCGATCTGAATCTGTGTATCAAACTCGAAGCCGGCGAACGCGTCAGTGAATGGGTGGAAGAACATCTGTCCGGCCTTGTGGCTCAGTGTCGTTCTGATGAAGCCGTAACGATCGGAGAGGCCGATCGCCGAATCGCCGCACTGCTGGATCAATATGTCGGCACGCCGTTCGATTCGATTGGCGAGCGTCCCGTACTGGCAGGAAACAGCGTGCATAACGACTGGTTTCTGATGCGTCGGTTTCTTCCAATGTTTGGAAGTCGGCTGCACTACCGTCTGCTGGATGTATCAACCATTAAAATCCAATGGCAGGATTGGGCGGGGCAGGAGCCGTTCGATAAAGAGAGTGTTGAACAGCTGAACCGGTATTTCCCCGGCGGCGGGATCGATGCGGCCAATGCGCACGACGCGCTGTTTGATATTAAGGCGTCGATTGCCGAACTGGCCTTTTATCGCTCCGGTCTTTTTACGCGTTAAACCGGCTGTCCCAGTCGTAGCTTCGCTTGGTTACGGTGTCTTCCATGCGCTGGATGCGCCGATCCAGATTTTTAAATTTTTCATGGATTTGATGGATCGTGAAATTCGGTGACCTGACATAGGCATCATAAAAGTCTTCTTCTCCGCTGTTCCGCAGCGGTTGTGCCGGTTTGGGTTTCATGATGAGGGCTGCAATAAAATAGAGAATGAGGGTGGGCCATATTCCGGTTGCCAGGAAGAGGATTACCACCCCGATCCGTAGCCAGAACGGGTTGATGCCGAAGTGGTCCGCCAGTCCGGCGCAAACCCCGCAGACCTTTCCATGGCGCGATTTATAGGGACCGTTTTTTCTATCGGGATTATTCATGGCGGGCATCCTTTTTGTCGTAGAGAATGGTTTCCAGCGATTCAACCCGTTGTTCCATGCGTTCCAGGCTATTGTAAATTTCCTGAATCATTCGTGATTGCTCGGGATCATCTTTTCGGGTGGCATCTTTTCCAACGATGGAGGCGATGGTACCGCAAATAATGGCTACCATTGGGATGCCCAGTACCATGACAACTGCTATAAGACCTATATTCATCGGTTTGCTCCCTGAAAACGATAATTGCTGAGACGTCTCTTCATTCTATTTGGACTGTTTTAGTTCAGCCAGTTCTTTTTCGATTTCATCGTCCATAGCCAGCTGTGAAAATTCGTCCTCGAGGGTGGGTTTGGTTTTCGGGTTGACGAGGTCGGCTTCGGCTTCCATCTGGTCGATTCGGCTTTCCAGTTTTTCGAAGCGTTCGAGACTGCTGGAGCCGTTGTATTTGCGAATTCCGTTTTGAGCCCGTTTTTTTCCGCTCGCGTGTTTATGCCGCTCGATCAGCAACCGTTTCTTTTCGCGCGCACCCATCAGCTTGTTCTCGAGTTCCGTAATGTCGGTTTTGTATTGCTCGACCAGGTGGCTGAGATCCTGCAATTCCTGTTCGGCAGCCGCGACCTGCTCGGCAAATCGGCGTTTTTCCAGCAAGGCTTCGCGGGCCAGATCATCACGGCCTTTTTCAACGGCCAGCGCGGCGCGGTCGCCCCAGGTTTTGAGTTGGGCGCTCACATCATTTTTTCTGCGTTCCAGTTTTTTGCAGTTGGCAATCACGCCGGCGCAGGATGACTTCAGTTCAATCAGGGTGTCTTCCATTTCCCGGATCATCATCTTAATCATTTTTTCGGGGTCCTCGGCTTTTTCAAGCATGGCACCGATGTTTGAGTTCACGATATCTCTGAATCTGGTGAAAATTCCCATCTTAAGCTCCTTGTTGTGGGGTTAGGGGCTTTATAACAAGTTGTATGCCATCGTGTTGATTATACATAAGTGACTTATTTATAATGCCTAATGGGGATTGATAGTTTTTCGCAGAAAGGTTAAAAGTGCTAAAAATAGGTTAAATGGACTTAATATGGGTAATAATTATTCAAATCCTGTTGAAGCATTAGGGCAATCGGAAGCCTTTTTGGACTTTCAGTCGCGCCTTTCGAAAGTTGCGCCGGTGGACCGTCCGGTGCTGTTGATCGGCGAACGGGGGACCGGTAAAGAATTGGCCGCGAGTCGGCTCCATTATCTTTCCGGCCGATGGGAAGGGCCGTTCATTACGTTAAATTGTTCAACGCTGACCTCCTCGCTCATCGAGTCCGAGCTGTTCGGGCATGAAAAGGGAGCCTTTACCGGAGCTGAGCAGCAACGGGCCGGCCGGTTTGAACTGGCCGGAGGCGGTACGTTATTTCTCGATGAAATCGGAATGATTCCGTTACCGGTTCAGGAAAAAATTCTGCGGGTCGTGGAATATGGATCCTTTGAGCGGGTGGGCGGTTCGGAACCGATTGAGGTGGATGTGCGGATTATCGGTGCAACGAATGCTGATTTGGCGGAAATGGCCGCGCAAAATGAGTTTAAGAAGGATCTGCTGGATCGGCTCTCCTTTGAGGTGCTGTTTCTTCCTCCACTGCGGAGCAGGCGCGAAGATATCATGTTGCTGGCGGACCATTTCGCGAGCCGTATGGCTTTTGAGCTGGGCTATGATGAAATTCCGAAATTCAGCAGGAAGATGATCAGTCAACTGGAAGCCTATGCCTGGAAAGGCAATATCCGTGAGTTGAAAAATGTGGTGGAGCGGGCGGTCTACCAGTCGGAAGGCGGCCGTATTGATTCCGTTGTATTCGACCCGTTTGTTTCGCCGTATCCATTTGAACCGCTTGGCGAATCACAATCGCCCGGCTTGGATGAAGTTCCTGCCGTTGGAAAACGTGCCGTTGAGCCGGTTCAATTGGATGGATCGTTTAAGGAGTCGGTCAGAAAGCACGAGCTCGAACTCCTCCGGACAGCACTGGAACGAAGCCGATTCAATCAGCGCCGGGCAGCCGCGCTGCTGGGTTTAACCTACGATCAGTTCCGCGGATTAATGAAAAAACATCGCGATTCAATCGGTTGATACGAAATTAACCTAACTCCTCTTTTTTAAACCACGAAATACACGAAATAGTAATGCAGCTCCGTCGTCCTTTTTGTGTATTTGGTGTGTTTCGTGGTTAAGGTTCTACGCAAGTTAAGCTGGTATGAGATTCATTCAAATTGTCGAAGGGCATTTTATAGCACCGGTCTAAAACCGGTAGCCGACCAGACAGCAAACTCATTCCCCCCGGGTTTCAGGAAATGGAGGCGGCGTCCGCCGGGAATGGGAAAAGCGGGTTTGATGATGCGGCCTCCGGCTGTTTTAATTTTTGCTGAGTGGCTTCGAGGTCCTCGCTGAAAAAAGTCACCAATGCGCCGCCGGTGGCCTGCGTGGACTTTTCAGCGCCACGGAAAAAGCCGAGCATCAGACCGCCGTCGGGGCAGTCGCAGTGGTCGGGGTCGTAATCGGTAAATATCCAGTTGAATGCATTGCCGAAGAGCGATTTGGTTGCTTCTAAATCAGATGGCTAGAATTCCACGTAATTAATTTTTCATGCCGAACCATCCAGATCTCCTCGTGAAACTGTTCCGTCGCGGGTTTTTGATCCATTGGATTAATTCATGTTCATTAGCGGCGACTTGGGTTGATTTGGAAGGCGGGGTTCCTCTATATTCCCGCAATGGCAAAAACGAATACAGAAGAGGCGGGGCGCTCGGGATGGCGCGAGATCGCAGGGATTTTAGTGGGTACAGTTGGATTGATGCTTCTTTTGGGGGTTTTATCGTATGATCCGACTGATATCAGTGTGTTCACCAACGAACCGGGCTCCAGCAACTGGATTGGACCGTTCGGAGCCCGAACAGCCTATATTTGTTTTATGTATTTCGGGATGGCCGGTTATGTGATTCCGTTTTGCATTCTCTGGATTGGAATTTCGTCGGTATTTTGGTCGGCCCGCAAAATTTATCCCCGCCTGCTTTGGTTCATTCTGTTCTTGTTCTGTCTGGCCGGTTTGGTGGATATGAATGAGCAGTTCTGGATGAGTTGGGTGACTAAGCTTAATATCGGAACTCCCGGCGGTTTAATGGGGGAAGTGCTGGCGCAACGGTCGCTCGGCTTCTGGATCGGACATGCCGGTGCGGGCATCGTATTTTTTGTGCTGCTGTTCATCGCGGTTGTTCGAATGCTGGATCTTCGAATCGTGGAACTCGGAAAATGGATCTGGGAAAAAGTAAAAACCATCAAAATTGAAAAACCTTCGGCGGAAGAGGTCTTTGAAGAAAAGCGTGCCGAGACTCCTGCGCCGAAGCGCAAAGTTAAGCGCAAAACAGCAAAACCCAAAACAACTGCTGTGCCGAAGGCAGAGAAAAAAGTCAAAAAAGACGCACCGGTGGATATCAAAGCGCTGGTTGAGGCGCAGCAGAACATCACCGAGAAAAAACAGGTAAGCAAATCGAAGGTTGAGCTGGATCTGCCCCCGGTTAAAAAAACTGCCAAATCAAAGGCGGACGAGAGCGAAGACGGTGCCTTTACGGGGACGCTTGATACAGAATCCCGAGAATATAAGCTGCCACCGCTGAGTTTGCTCGATGCCGCCGTGCCGCAATCCAAAGGCATGTCTGCGAGCGAAGTGGCTGATACCGCTCAGGTTCTGCAGGACACACTGGAGGAGTTCGGGGTGGAAGCCAAGGTGACCGGTGTGCAGCAGGGGCCCGTTGTGACCTGCTATGAAATCCTGCCGGCTCCCGGTGTGCGTGTGGAACGAATCAAAGCGCTGTCCGATAATATTGCCCTGAAGATGCATGCCGAAAGCATTCGGATTCAGGCTCCAATCCCTGGGAAAGGCGTTTGCGGCGTGGAAGTACCGAATACATCGCGTCAATCCGTTTTCTTCCGCGATATGATTGAAAGCCCGCAGTTTCGTAACGGAAAAAGTGCATTGCCGTTGGTGCTGGGTAAAGATGTCAGTGGCGATACCATGGTGTATGATCTCGCGAAAATGCCGCATCTGCTGATTGCCGGGGCAACGGGGGCCGGTAAATCGGTCTGCATGAACTCCATTCTGACCGGGCTGCTCATGAAGCATTCGCCCGATGATCTGCGCATGATTCTTGTGGATCCGAAAACCGTTGAGTTTCATCAGTATAATAATTTGCCGCATCTGGTTGTTCCTGTGATCACCGATGCCAAAAAAGTGGCGCTGGGCCTGAAGTGGGCCATCGACGAAATGGAGCGGCGGTTCAAATGGTTTCGCCAGGCCGGTGTGCGCGATCTGACCGGATTTAATGCCCGGGCGGTGGTGAAGCAGGAAGAACTCTTTGGGGAAGAAATCGTGGTTGATAACCCTGAAAAGAAGAAAACCAGTCTTCCCGATAAACTGCCGTATATCGTGATTGTGATCGACGAGCTTGCCGACCTTATGGCCGTAGCTCAGGCGGAAATTGAAGCGGGCATTGCACGCCTTGCGGCAAAATCGCGTGCGGCCGGCATTCATATGATTCTCGCCACCCAGCGCCCGGATGTGAAAGTCATCACCGGAACCATCAAAGCCAACTTCCCGGTGCGAATTGCCTTCAAGGTTTCCCAGAAGGTCGACAGCCGAACCATTCTCGACCGCATGGGTGCTGATGCATTGTTAGGCAAAGGGGATATGCTTGTGCTTCCGCCCGGTTCGGATAAACTGATCCGCTCGCAGGGGGCCTTCACGAGTGACCCGGAAATTGATAACGTTACGAATTTCTGGAAAGAACAGAGTAAACCGGATTTCATTACCGAAATTCACGAGAAGATTGAAAAGCCATCGACCGATCTGCCGGAAATCGACAACGGCGGCGACGATGAAATTCTGGAGCAGGCCCTTGAAGTGATTCGTCAGACCAAACGGGCGTCCACTTCATCGCTGCAACGGCGATTGCGGATTGGCTACACCCGCGCGGCACGGGTGATGGATCTGTTGGAAGAACGCGGTGTGATCGGTCCGCCGGATGGTGCAGGACCGCGCGAAATTTTAATCGATCTGGATGGAGAAATCCCGCAGAACACGGGAACGGATGACTCGGGCGAAGAGCGCGAGGAATAAGGTCTGTGAAAGCAACGATTGTTAAGGAGTGTCAAGATGGAGCAAGCTAGTCTGAATATCGGAACCATCGGGCAACGGCTCGAATCGGCCCGGCAGGCCAAAGGCGTCAGTGTTTCGGAGGCCGGACGGGCCACGAAAATTCTGGCCAAATTTATTGAGGCCATGGAAGCGGATGATTTCGGTGCCTTATCAGCTCCGGTGTATGCCAAAAGTTTTATTCGCATGTATGCCCAGTATCTCGGCATTGATAGTCGTCCACTGGTCGATGAATATATTGCCCAGCATGTGCCGAAAACCAAAATTCAGTTGACCGACGAGGTCCGCCAGAATCTGGCCAAGGCGGATAGTGTGGCCGATACGGCAAGTGCTCCCGCTCCATCGCCTTCTCCGGTGCCGTCCGGCGAACGAAAACAGATTTTCGGGAACGGGAATATGAACAAGCCCCGCCGTAATGTTTTCAGCGATGTCAATGCGGCCATTTCCGGTCTGTCCGGTTCCGGAATTCCTGTAAAACTGATTCTCTCTGTTGCTGGCGGGGTGCTCCTGATTCTCATTATTGTGCTGAGTGTCTCTCAGTGCGACAGCGAAGAAGAAAAAGCGCCGGCAGTTGGAAGTGCCGCCGCGGTTGAGCATGCTGTAATTCAGGATGGAGTTCTGAATGCCTACCTCGCAAAACCAGGCGTTGTTGAAGTCGACAAAAACTGATTTCCAATCTCTGGAAATCCATAAAGAGAACCTGCATGAAAAGCCTACCAAACCACCTTACGATCAGCCGCTTCTGGATGACTGCAGTCATGATGGTCTGCATGACCCTCGACTTCCCGTACGCGCGTATCGCGGCACTTATCATATTCATTATTGCCAGTGTAACCGATGCGCTGGACGGCTATCTGGCCCGTAACTTTTTCGGCGTGACTTCCTTTGGGAAACTCATGGATCCGCTGGCCGACAAGGTGCTCGTCTGCGCGGCATTCGTCGGGTTTGTAGAACTTGGAAGTATTGCCGCCTGGATGGTTGTGGTGATTATTGCCCGCGAATTCATGGTCACCGGCATGCGTTTGCTCATGATCGAAAAAGGTATTGTGATGCCGGCCGGTCCGTGGGGAAAAATAAAGACCACGGTTCAGATGCTCGCCATCTGCCTCTATTTCTTCGGACTGATCTGGGAATCCCCCTATCTTCCAATGCCTGGAACCGCATTTGCCTGGTGGCTCGGCCTCGGCGCCGCTCTGCTGACCGCCTGGTCCGGTATTGTCTACTTCTGGAAGGAACGCCATACGATATGGGAAAAGGAAGGTTAATCTTCCATGGGACGCGAAAATATCGACAACTGGCGCGTGCAGAAATGTGCGAAGGCCTGCTCCTCCTGCGAGCACGCATTTGAAGATAAAGAAGGGCTTTACTCCAAACTGATATTTGCTGACGGGCAGTACTCGCGCTTGGATCTCTGCAGAAAGTGCTGGAATAAAAAAGACCAGGGCCTGAGTTCCTGGAAAACCACCTTCATTGTTCCTCCTCCCCCGGAGGAAGAGGTGGTTAAAAAAGAAAATGTCGAATCCTTGCTTCGTCGTCTGATTGCCAAAGAGAATGACGAGGACCTGAATGCCATTTTCATCCTCACCGTAATGCTTGAACGCAAGAAACTGCTGGTTGAGCGCGATGTGAGCAAAATGGAAGACGGCCGTCGCCTGCGGGTCTATGAGCACAGGAAGACGAATGAAAGTTTCATGGTCATCGATCCCGAGCTTAAACTCGATGAGCTCGAACATGTGCAGGAACAGGTTGTGGCTCTGCTCAGCGGTCAGACCATTCACGAAGATGAACCGATGCTTCCGTTGAAAAACAGCCGATTAGGTGTCGCCGCCGTGCACCGCCCCAGGCTCTGGAAACGGCAACGGTACAGCACCCGCTGGTGCTATTAAATAGTGGCTCCAGCGACCGCGGTTGGTGACCATCGAACTCACTTCCGCCTACGCACTCGAGCCCATGGAATAGCCGCTGAGATCGAGGGTCACGAATTTATAGCCGGCCTTTTTGATGGCGCTGACAATTTCAATCCGTTCGTTCATGAGTTTGTCAAAATCGGCCTGATCAATCTCAATGCGGCAAAGATCATCGTGATGGCGGATTCGATATTGGCGGTATCCGCGAGCCCTCAAAATGGCCTCGGCTTTTTCCACCTGCGTCATGGCTTCGAGTTCAATCCGGGTTCCGGTGGGGAAGCGCGATCCGAGGCAGGCGAACGATGCTTTTCCTGCGGTTGGAAGTCCTCGCCGTTCGCTCAGGATGCGAATCTCTTTTTTGTAAAGACCGGCATTCTGCAACGGGGCAATCACACAATGGTTTGCCGCGGCCTGTGTGCCGGGACGAACATCGCCCTTGTCATCCTCAATGGCACCGTGCGCCAGCACAATATCGCCGAATTCGGAGAGGATGGTTTCCATCTTGGTGAACAATTCGTTTTTACAGTGGAAACAGCGGTCGCCCTTATTTTCGAGATATTCGTCTTTCAGATGTTCTTCGGTTTGAATAATCCGCAAATTCCACCCCCGTTCAGTGGCCATGTCGATGGCTTGCTGGAGTTCGCCGCGAGGAATGGAGGGGGAATCGGCAATAACCATCATGGCATTTTGTCCGAGCACTTCATGCGCGCAGTCGGCTAAATAGGTGGAGTCCACGCCGCCGGAATAGGCGACGGCAATCGCGCCGTAGGAGCGAAGTTCATCGAGCAGCATCTGTTCTTTTTCATCAATTAAATTCATGGAGGAATCATACTGAATTTGTTCAAGGGAGCGAGTCCCGATCCTGCGCAAGTCGGGGTGGAACCCGACCCGCCATTATTGATTGAGCCAGATCAGTGTATTCAGTTCGCCTTGGAAGGGCCAGTTTTCAGCCGTTGCAACGAATTTGGCCCGAACGGGATTATCTCGGACATAAGCCCATTTTTCTGAGTAGTGCTCGCCTCTCCGCAATTGGGTGTCCCAGAAATCGCGTTGGAAAAGTTGCGAACTGGAGGGCCCGGTTCCACCCGGGCTGACGGAGGATAGGATGCCATGCCCCCGTAATGATCGAGAGATCAGCGACTTCCAATAGGATACCCAGGTGTTCAGGGAGACCTCACGATCCCGGGGAGAGCAGAACAGATGAATATGGTCGGGCATGATCATATATTTGCCGACCAGCCACGTATCGGCCGTTTTCCACGCTTTTCTCAGAAGCATGTGCATTTGGTCTGTATTGAAAACGGGCTTCCGATCCTTGGAACAAACTGTGAGGAAAATGATGGTCGGGGTGTTGTGATGTTCGATTGGCGGAAAGTGCGCGGGGTGTTTGCGATGGATAACTGGAGCGACCGGTTCCACCCGGTCTTCAGGGGAATCCGTTTGTGCGCAAGTCGGGGTGGAACCCGACCCGCCAATATTTCCGAACACAATTTGTTCAAGTTGGGTCATATCGAGATGCTGTTCGAAATGGTCGGCGAGCAGATCGTATTGCGTTTCCTTGAATTCGGCCGCGGCCAGTGCATCTTCGGCTGGATAGTCGGGGTTGATCATTTTCAGGTAGGTGTTTCGGAAATCGGGGAAGTCGAACAGTCCGTGGAAATAGGAGCCCATGATTTTCCAATCTTTGGAAGCCGCGCCGTCGGTATCGGCGACGAGTTCATGGTTTCTCGATTCAACCTGCACCATCGGCAATGCTTCCGGGCCGAGTCTGGTTCGGCCCATGTGAATTTCGTAGCCGTCGATCCGGGTGCCGTCGGCCAGTTGACCTTGTGAGCGGGAGAGGACTTTGTTTTCTGCAAGTACGGTTTCAATATCGAGCAGTCCCAGCCCTTCCGACGTTCCGGGATTCCCTTCAATGCCGAGCGGATCTTCAACTGTTTTTCCGAGCATTTGATATCCGCCGCAGATGCCGAGGATGCGACCGGTGAAGTTTTTAATTTTGTTTTGCCAGCCTTCATTCTTCAGCCACTGAAGATCGAAACGAACATTTTTAGTGCCAGGCAGGATCAGGGTATCGTAGTCCTGCAGATTCCGGGGTTTGGAAAGATAGTGGAAACGCACGTTCTCGTTTCGAATCAGCGGATTGAAGTCGGTAAAATTTGAAATATGGGGAAGCCGAATCACGGCGATGTTTATTTTTCCAGCCCTTGGATTTTCGGGGGGATCGATAACGGTTTCCAATGGAAGACCGTCTTCGGAATCAATTTCGATATGCCGGAAGTAGGGAATCAGGCCAAGCACCGGTAGGCCGGTTTCTTTTTCCAGATACCGGATGCCGTCGTCGAACAAAGAAGGATCTCCGCGAAATTTGTTAATGATGAATCCGGCGACGCGTTTCCGGTCCGTTTCCGGGATCACATTCAATGTACCAATCAACTGTGCGAAGACGCCGCCGCGGTCAATATCGGCCACCAGAATAACCGGAGCGTTGGCGGCATGGGCGGTTTCAAAATTCACGAAGTCGCGCGAGCGCAGATTGACTTCGGCACACGAGCCTGCACCTTCGATAACAATCAGATCATGGGCGGCTTTTAATTTTTCCAAGGATTGGAAGGCGGGCTCGCGGATTTTGGAGGTGTCTTTAAAATAGTCGGCGGCCAATGCATTGCCGATGGCGTGACCCTGCAGTACGACCTGAGCGCCGATATCGGTGTTGGGTTTCAGCAGAACAGGGTTCATGTCGGTATGCGGCTCAACGCCGCAGGCTTCAGCCTGAACCACCTGGGCTCGGCCCATTTCTCCGCCTTCCAATGTGACGTAGGAATTGTTCGACATGTTCTGTGCTTTATACGGAGCAACGGAATAGCCGCGGTTTTTAAAAATCCGGCCGATGGCAGTGACCACAATGCTCTTGCCGACATCCGAGCCGGTTCCGAGAAAGGCGATACACTTTCTTTTTGGAGGGATGCCGTCCTCGGTATCCGCGGACAGCGAGGACGCTATCCCTCTATTTATGGTGTCAGGAATAGGCATAAAAATAATTCTGTCTTTATAAATCCAGGCCGCCTTTGCGGTTGAGAAGCAGAAGAATGAAGAACGGGCCGCCGAGCAGGGCGGTGAGCACGCCGACGGGGAGTTCGGCGCCGCCGCTCCAATGGGAGAATACGCGCGTGAAGGTGTCGCATAATGTCAGGAACATGCCACCGAAAAGGAAGGTGGCGGGCGTGAGGTAGCGGTGATCCGCACCGACCAGCAACCGGCAGATATGCGGCGACATCATGCCGATGAAGCCGATGGGGCCGCAGATGGCAACGACGCCGCCGACCATCAGCGAGGCCGCCAGAAAGATCAGCTTCTTTACTAAACGCGTATTTACGCCGCGGCTGATGGCGAGATCCTCGCCGACCATAAAGAGGTTCATTTCACGATGGAGGAATAGAAGCAGTAACCCGCCGATGCCGAGAAAGGGCAGCAGGTTAAACAGGTTGGTGTAGTCGGCAGTCGAGAGCGTACCCATCATCCAGTGCACAATGCGGAACGAGTGCGAGAGCCCGCTGATGTATTGAATGAACAGGATTAAACTGGAAAAGAAAAAGCTGATGGCAATGCCGGAGAGCAGCAGCGTGGGCGTGGAAAAGCCGCCTTTTAATTTGGTGAGTCCGTAGACCAACAGAATGGAAAGCAAGGCCCCGATGAAGGCGGCGATGGAGGTGCCGGAAATGCCGAGGAGGACAAAGGATATGCCGAACCGGATAAACAATGCGGCTCCCAAGGCGGCGCCGCTGGAAACACCGAGCGTGAAGGGCGTGGCGAGCGGGTTTCGGAACAGCGCCTGAAAGGCCATGCCGCTGAGAGCCAGCATGGAGCCGGCGGCGAAGGCGCAGAGTACGCGCGGCAGGCGGATGCCCATGAGAATTTCGTATTCCTGTCCGGTGGCATGAAACGGAATGAATTCCATGCCGAAGAGCGGACTCAATATCAGTGTGGCTATTGCACAGACCAATAGAATCGACAGCGTAACCGGCCCCTTATTCATGAGGCGTCTCCGGTGAAGACCAGGGGAAGCGCGCGACCCGGTAGAGGGGCGCTGATGAATTTGGTATCGTATATTTTTTCCAAGGTTTGGATATCGGTCGTTTCTGCGGCGGTGCCGCTGAAAACGATCTGCCCGTCTTTAATGGCATGAATCCGGTCACTGCTTGCTGCGGCGGTGTTGATGTCGTGATGCACCGCAATCACCGTGATGCCGGAATCGCGGCAGGCGGATTTGAGGATGGAGGAAATATTCGTCTGATGACGGTAGTCGAGAAACGTGGAGGGTTCGTCGAGCAACAGAATGCGGGTATCCTGAGCCAGAGCCGCAGCAATGAAGGCCATCTGTCGTTCGCCGCCGCTGAGGGTGGCGATGGCGCGTTTCCGCAGGGCCAGCAACCCCGCCCGATCGAGCGCTGTATTGACTGCCTCATAATCTTCTTTCCGCATGGAGGTGAAAGCGGAGAGGTGGGGATAGCGCCCGGTGGCCACGAACTCCTCGACCGTCAGCGGGTTGGTCCGACCTTCGGCCTGCGGGACATAGCTTTGCAGTTTGGCGAGCGTGCGGCTTCCAAGGGTTGGAACGGCTTGGCCATCGATTTGAATCGAGCCTTCCCAATGGCTGTAAATCCCGGCCATACATTTGATGAGCGTGGTTTTTCCTGCGCCGTTGGGGCCGATGATGGAGACGTATTCGCCTTCGTCAATATCCAGCGAAATCCCTTTCAGGATTTCATTTCCTGAAAAGCGGATCGACAGGCTTTCTATTTGGATAAAGGAGTTGCTCATGCTGGTTTGTTTTACCGGATTATTTCTTCGAAGTCGTCGAGAATCTGGATGAAGCGGGGGCCGGGAATGCAGGTGTAGTTTCCGGTGAGAACATATACGCGATTGTTTTTTACGGCGTTGACGCCGGATAAGGAGTTCCAGGCGCTGGAAGGATTGTCCGGTTCGGGCATGCCGGGAGCCAGCTGGATGATGATGTCGGGGTTCAGGCGGATTACGGCTTCTTTGGAGAGCACGGAAAATGCGAGGTTGTTTTCAACCACGTTGGTTCCGCCGGCCAATTCCAGCAGTTCGTTGTGCAGGCAATCTGAGCCGAAGGCATAGATCTGGTCGACCTGGGTGGCATCGCCGCTGAAGGTGATCAGCACGCGGGGTGGGTTCGCAAACTTCTGTGGGTCGGATATGCGTTTGTTGACGTTCGCAATATAGGTTTCGGCGGCATCACTCGCCCCGCAGGTTGCGCCGATTGCATGAATGGATTCGAGAATATCGCCGATATATTCCGTCCGGGTTTCAAGGTAGGGAATGCCGAGGCCGTCGAGGCGCGTTTTTTCCGCTTCCGATTTCCAGTGCAACAGCACCAGATCCGGCCTGAGCGAAACGATGGCTTCGAAATTGTACTGCCCGAATCCTCCAACCTTCGGAAGGTTCTCCGCGGCCTCGGGGTAGGTGCAGTAGGTGGTTGCACCAACAAGTTTATCGCCGAGCCCGAGTTGATAGACGGTTTCGGTAATGTCCGGTGCGAGTGAAATAATGCGCTGAGGTTCCGTCGTTGACCTTTCGGCCTTCTCCGGTTTGCCGCAACCGGCGAGCAACAGCAGAAGCAGAAAATGGATTCGTTTTATCATGGGGTCAATTTAAAGGTTACGGGTTGGATTAATTCGGATTCGACGTTTCGGCCGAACTGCTGGGCCGGGATATACGTTGCCTCTTTTGCGGCTTTTACTGCGGCGTCGTCGAGGCGACTGAATCCGCTGGAGGTGATGACTTTAACCTGCCCGGCCTTTCCGTTGGGCAGCACCTGAATGGAGAGGGTGACTGTGCCCTGATGTCCACGTTTCTGGGAAGAACGGGGGTAGGTGGCGCGAATGCCGCTGACCGGGGCTGCTTCGATCTGCACACCTTTGTCTTCGACCTGGCTGGCGATTTGTTCGGCGCTTTCTTCAGCGGCGGGTTCGGGGGTGGTTTCCTGAATCGGTTCATTTTCCGGATTCGGTTGCGGGATGGGGTCGATAATCGGTTCCGGTATCGGAGCGGGGCTTGGTTCTGGGCGTGTTTCCGGTTGAGGTTCCGGTTCAATTTCTGTTTCGGGTTGCGGCTCGGGAGCCGGCTGGCTGACTGGCGGAGCGGCCTTTTTCTCGATGGAGGGCAGAAGGGTTAATTGCACGACCGTTCGGCCGGCTTCCAATTGCGGCTTGGCGGGCGTCTGAATGCCGCGGCTGTAGAGGGCGACAGCGTGCAGGGCAATCGATAATATAATTCCGCCAAGCAACGGAATATTGATTATGGATTTTCTTTTTTGCACGAGAAGGATATTTCCTCTATTCCGGCTTTTTTCAGGTCGTCGAGCAATTCGATGGCGCGGCCGAGGTCCGCTTTGGAGTCGCCCTCAATGAAAACCGGCTTTTCCGATGAGCCGCGCAGAGCGAGCACCTGTTGAGCGATGGATTCGGGGGGGATGGCTTCCTGGTTCAGGAAGAACTGATTTTCGGCATTGATGGAAATGGAGATATAGTCGTCCTGTTCCATGGATGCGGTGCCGGCGCTTGGAAGATCCACTTTGATGCCGTGGTGCACGACCATCGAAACCATGGCGTAGATAAAGAAAACCAACAGCAGAAAAACCACATCAATCAGCGGCAGCATTTCCACCCGGGCCTTCTTCGTTTCGTATCCGGAATTGAGTCTCATGAGTTCAAACGTTTTATACAGAATAGTTAAGTGTTCTGTATTGATTCCTTTTGCTCGGCACCTTTAAGGACGGTGACTTCGTAGCAGGTGACGAGCTGTTCAATGTAGCGGGTTGCTTTTTCAACTTTGCGGGTGAGGGCGTTATAGGGAAGAAGGGTTGCGATGGCGATGGACAGCCCGGCGGCGGTGGTGATGAGGGCCTGCGCAATACCGCCGGTTACGGCCTTGGGGTCTTCAATGCCGGCTCCGCCCAAAAGGTCGAATGAAATGATGATGCCGGAAACCGTGCCGAGAATGCCGAGCAGGGGGGCGGCGGTGATGATGGTATCGAGGACGGATAGAAAACGCTTCATCTTTTCAATTTCAAAAAGGGCGGCGGCTTCCAGCGATTGGGCAAGCCCGTAGTTGCGGTGGGCGAGGCCCCCGGTGAGAATCCGGCAGACCAGGCAGGGTGAGTTTTCGCCTTCTTTGATGGCTTCTTCGAACTGTCCGTTTTCGGTGAGGCTGAAGATTCGGTTGATGGCGGACTGATTCTTTCGTATGGAAATCTGCACCCAGAAAACAGTGCGTTCGACGATGACAGCCAGCGCGACCACTGAGCAGGCGAGCAAGGGCCACATGATCGGCCCGCCTTTATACATGAGTTCCAGCATTTGAAATCCCCGGGGTTTTTGAAGCAAGCAACATAAGTTTTTTTCCAGAGGTTGGAAAGCGTCAACTCCTGTTCGGCTGTATGTCACGGAACTGTTCACGATCGTGAGCAGTTCCGTGACATGTGACGAGCCTGAAGGATGAAAAGCTTGCAATATTTTTGCAGAAAACCAAGATCTCAAAGATTTGAGGTGAAGTTATGGCAGTGAGTCAAAAACAGATTGCGGCACGCGTTGGCGTTTCAATTGCGCTGGTTTCCCGCGTACTTTCGGGCAAGGCTCGGGAGGTCGGCATTGCGGAAGCAACGATTTCAAAGGTGCTGAAAACCGCGGAGGAAATGGGCTATGTTCCGAGTGCTGCGGCGCTGACGCTGAAGGGCAAGTCCTCCCGTACGATCGGGGTGGTGGTGTATGATTTTCGCGACCCGTTTTTCGGCACAATTATTGAAAAGCTGCAGGCCCGGGCGCATGAACAGGATTATTCGTTGGTGCTTACCGGATTTAAAGGGCGGCAACCGGATGTGTCGGATCTGGCGCCGTTGCATAAACATGCCATTGATGGGCTGATTGTGCTGGGCTCTTCGGAATCTTCCGACTGGCTGAGCGGTTTCAGCGATATGCCGATTGCGCGTATCGGGCATGGAAACAGGGCGGAACCGGGGGTGCGGGTTTCGATTGATGAGAAGCAGGCCGCCGGGCAGATTATCGATTACCTGATTTCCAGGGGCTGGAAGCGGATTCATTTCATCGGCTCGAATCTATTTGTCCATTCTGTGCGTTTCCATGCCTTGGAAAATGCAGCCAAACGCCGGGCGGTTATGTTGGATCGGCACAATCTGGCCTGCGATGGATTTGAGGCCGGTTTGCAGGCGGCACAGGCCATTTCGGATGATGATGTGGCATTGGTTTGTGCAACCGATGTGATTGCGATGGGCGCATTGCATGCGCTTCACAATGCGGGGAAAGTACTGCCTGTGGTGGGATTTGATGATATTCCGGCGGCTGCTCAGTTTATTCCCCCCATCACAACGATTCAGCAACCGTTGACAGAATTGGTGAAACAGGCATTTGGCGTAATGATAGATTCTTATGAAAAAACAGAGGTTATGCTGACCGGACGATTGGTCATTCGCCAGACCGCCTGATTTAGACAGATCTGTTTTTGTGTGTTTTGGCCTTAGGTGCGGATTTTGTACAAGTATCCGGTTGATCGATACTAGATTTATTTGAGGCGGGTGAAGTATATCTATAACCCTCGAAGTATCGAATATTTATGAAAGGCACTGCTGATGACTGTTAAAAAAAATACACTATCCCGCCGGAATATACTGCGCGCCTCTGCGCTGAGCTCGGCCGCCCTTGCGGTGCCGACTCTGGTTCCTTCCAGTGCGATGGGATTTGCTGGATATACCGCGCCGAGTAATCGCATCACGTTTGGAATGATTGGTTTTGGTCTGATGATGAGAGGCCATTTTAATACCATTCTGAATCGGGGAAATACACAGATTCTGGCGGTGTGTGATGTTCATGCTGAAAAACGCGAGACGGCCCGGGATCGTGTTAATTCAAAATATGGAAACACGGACTGTGCGTGTTACAACGAACATGAAAAAATCATGGAACGGGATGATATTGATGCCTGTTTTGTGATAACTCCGGATCATTGGCATGTCCCGATTTCGCTCGATGCGATCCGCTCGGGAAAAGATGTTTATGTTGAAAAGCCGATGAGTCTGACGATTAAGGAAGGGCGTGAGCTTTCCGATGCGTGCCGGCGCTACGGGGCGGTTTTGCAGGTGGGCAGTCAGCAACGCTCGGCATATTCATTTGGTAAAGCGGTGGAACTGATCCGCAATGGCTACCTCGGGAAGATTCATACGATCTATGCCCGCCTCGGCAGTTTCCCTGCAGGAAAGGTGCTCGAAGAGGAACCGATCCCGAAGGGGTTTGACTATGACCGGTGGCTGGGGCCGACTCCGTGGTACCCGTATAACTCAGAACGTGTGAAAGGGGAATACGGAGGAGGTTGGCGTTGCTATTGGGAATACGGTTCCCGGAAAAACGGCGACTGGGGCGCGCACCACTATGACATTATCCAGTGGGCGCTCGGTCTGGATCATTCCGGTCCGGATTTCTTCTTTCCGAAGGGTTATGACGATTCCGGTTGTCAGGGCTATAAATACAAAAACGGTCCAACCGTCTATCGCGATTTCCCGAAAAATACATTTGGTTCGATGATTGAATTCTATGGCGATAAAGGCTCGCTCGGGGTTGGACGCAGTGATGATCTTCAAACCAATCCCTCCAGTCTGAAGAATCTTCCGTTGAATCCTTCTGATACACATCTGCGGGCAACGGAAAGCCATCATGACAATTTCCTGAATGCCATCAAAACCCGTAAACGCACAATTGCCGATGTGGAAATCGGGCACCGTACGGCAACCATCTGTCATCTCAGTGCTATTTCGGAGCGACTCAACCGGACCATTAACTGGGATCCTTCCAAGGAAGAGATTCTTGGCGATCCGGAAGCGTCCAAATGGCTCGATCGTCCCCGTCGTGCGCCTTACACCCTTTAATCCGAAAGGCTGACCCATGTTTAAGAAATCCCTGCTAACTGTTTTGTTTGCTGCTGCTGTCTCGCAGGCTGCGGTTCAAGAGTTGATTCCCCGTCTGACTTCATCTGATCTCGATATTCAGTCAAAGGCCCGGCTGGAACTGCTGGCGGCCTGTTCCCGGGCCAGCAGTCCCGAAGCGACCGAAGCGGACCGGAAAGCGATCTGTCTGGAAATCTGTGAGATCCTCAATGAGAACCCGCCGGTCATCACGGTGCTGCAACCGCTGCTGAATAATCTGGAACGAATCAGCGGCGAGGAATCGGTTTCAACCCTTGAAAAACTGATGGACCATAAAGATGAGCATGTGCGGGATGATGCCCGGCGGGCGCTGGCGGTAAATACATCGCCGCAGGCCGGTCAGGTTTTGGGCCTCCGGCTGAAGGCACGAAAAGCACGCTCTCCAAAAGAAACCGCCGGCTTGATTATGGCGCTGGGTGAACGGAAGGAAGCCGGCGCATCCAATCTGATTGCTCCGTATGTGAGCAATAAAGACATGTCAATCTTTCTGGCGACCGTGGTTGCGTTGGGGCAGCTCGACGAGGATGCCGGAATCAGGGCGCTGGCGATGCAACGGGCAAAAGAATCCGGATTCAGAAAAACGCAGTTGGATGCGGCGCTGTTCGCCACCGATCGAAAAGAAGTTTATGCCCGGTTGAATTCCGACTCCGAAGCGGATCAGGTTCAGGCCGTTGCGCTGCTCGGTTTAATTCTTTCCGGTGAAACGGGCGTGGCCTCGCCGGCGATGGCATCCGGCGATCCGGCGCAACAGGTTGCCGTTATTGAAGCGGCGCTGCAGGGTAAAAACGAAGCGGTTTGTAATGCGGTGGCGTCCAACCTCGGTTCGCTTCCCGCGTACATTCAGCTGCAGGCTCTGGGGGCACTGGAGTTCAGTGGAAACCGGGCCTATGCCAAAGCAGTGCAGCCACTGCTCCATTCGGAAGACCTCTTTGTGCAGGATGCTGCTTCCCGGGTGTTGGCCAGAATCGGCACGACGGAATCGGTTTCGGTTTTGCTGGAAAACGGCCGCCCGGCTGCACTTCAGGCGCTGGGCCAACTGAATGTGGACGGCGTTGATACAGCCCTGGAAAAAATGGCTGCTAAATCGCGAGATGAAAAGACCCGGGCAGAAGCCATTGAAGTGCTGGCCAACCGGGGACGTACGGACCTCATTCCTGTCTTTTTCCAATATGCGGAAGAAGATAACCGCACCGTTTCCGCCGCGGCCGTAAAGGCGATCAGCGAGTTAGGTACGCTGGCTAATTTGGACGCATTGACACAGCTGATGATTGCGAAAGAGACCGCTCCGGTATCCCGCAATGCGTTAAGTGCCATTGTTGAAATTACACGCCGTTCGCCGGAGCAGGGGGAGGCTGTTGAAATTCTCGTTGCTCCCCTGGCCGGTGTATCGCCGCGGAGTCAGGCGAATATTCTGCAGGCGTTGGCGCAGACCGGAAGCGACGAAGCGCTCAAGCCGCTGGCAGATGCCTGTACCTCTTCCGATGAACAGCTTCAGAAATCAGCGATTAAAATGCTGTCCGGCTGGAAGGATAAAAACGCCCTTCCGATCATGATTGAACTGGCCGGCAATGATTCGCTATCGGTGGCGAACCATGTAACGCTGATGCGGGGGGTGTCGCGTCTGTTGGCGTCGCAGCGCAGACTTGACAGGGAACAGGCGCAGCAGGCGCTTGAGGTGTGCCGTCGCTCGGAAGAACGGCAGATGATTCAGGATATCATCGACCAGAAAAAGTAAGGTTTATTGCGGGGCGGCGTAAGGGGTGTAAACCAGTTTGCTGCCGCACTTTCGGCAGATCAATCGGGAATTCCGCTGTTGGGCCGTATGCTGCCAACAGCGGTTCTCGCAGGTGACAGTCCAGCGCGGCCGTGCAAACTGCAGTGTATGAGTGCGCTCGCCGGAGCACCCGATTTCGCGGGCTTTGGCTTTCCATACGGCATCGTGATTGTGCTTTTTACCAACCAGCGCATGGGCAATCTCATGCAGCAGCGTGTCACGAATTTCTTCCTCCGTTCCGTTGCGCGCCAAATCAAAGGCGAGGGTGATCAGCTTGTCGCGAAAATAACAGCAACCGGCGCGGCGGGTGGAATGGTCGAATTTAAACCGCCAGGTTTTAAGCCCGTGGACATCGATTAATTCAAGCGCCAGTTGGTCCGTTCCAGACGCTGTTCCCGTTTCTCGCGGTTTCCAGACCTTGGAACAAGCAGATTGTAGGGAACTGTAAATGATTCCTCGCCGACTTTCACCACGGCGCGTCTTGGATTCAGTCGCAACAGGGTTCCTTCAACGGTTTTGCGCCGATAAAGAAACGCTACGGAGTCGCCCTCGGAAAAACGGGCTTTGATCAGATCCGATTTGGAAAGCATTACGGATTGGTGGCGATGGCAATACGGTCGAGGCCGGCGAGGTCGCGTTTGATGGTCACATCATAATAACCCAGATGGTTCAGGCATTGTGAAACGGCATTGCCCTGATCGTAACCGAACTCGAGGAAGAGCATGCCCTCCGGCACCAGAACGCTGCGGGCCTGCAGTGCGAGGTCTTCGATGAGTTCCATGCCTGTCGGTCCGCTGTCCAATGCCTTCTGTGGTTCATGGTCGCGAACAGACGGGGATAGCTCGTTCCAATCCTTGGAGGAAATATAAGGCAGGTTGGCAACAATCACGTCGGCGCTGTTCGGCGCAAAGCGATCCAGTAGATTGTTCTTCATCCAGAAGACCCGTTCTTCCAGACCATGGAAGGCGGCGTTTTCGCGGGCCAGGCTGAGGGCTTCGGAAGAAATATCGATGGCCTTAAAATTGGCGTCAGGCCGCTGCTTGGCCAGCGTCAAAACAATGCAGCCGGTGCCGGTGCCGACGTCCACAACGGTGGCAGGCTGTAAATCGTTGAGAATACGGCAGCTCAGGACTTCCTCCACGAGCAGTTCGGTTTCGGGGCGCGGAATCAGTGCGCGGGAATCGCACTTAATCTGCAACCCCCAGAAATCGACGTTGCCGATGACGTATTGCAGCGGTTCGCCGCTTTCGATGCGCTCGGCCATCGGTTCGAGTTTGCGGATGATCTCAAATTGCTGGGTTGAAGAGTGAAAGCCGGTTTGGAGGCCGGTATAGATTTCCAGCGGTTTGCACTGAAAAATATGAGCCAGCAGTTCCTCGGTAACCCGTTGAGCATTATCAATTCCGGCGGCATTAAACCGGAATACGAAAGAAGAAATTAGTTGTTCAATATCCATGCCTATTTGTAATTCTTCGGCTCAACACCCAGATTTTTAATGCGGTAGTTTATAATGCGCTGCGTGGTCTGCAGGTAGCGTGCAACGGCAGCGGCATTTCCGCGATGTTTCTTCAGGGCGTCGATAAGAATTTCCCGTTCATAGGCCTCCACCATCTGGCGCAGGTTTGCGCCGTTTTCCGGAAGCAGATTGGTGTGGGTTTCATCACTGGTCTGGAGAGACGGGGGCATATTGAACCCGTGAATAACGCCGTCGGAGGAGGTCAGTACGGCGCGTTCCAGACAGTTTTCCAGTTCTCGTACATTGCCCGGCCAGTGATAGGCCATCATCATATTGATTGCGGAAGTGGAAATCCGCTTCATGTCTTTGGCATACATTTCGCCATATTTCTGGAGAAAATGATCGGCCAGCAGCATGATGTCGGATTTACGCTCGCGCAACGGCGGAAGCAGGATCGGGAAGACGTTCAGTCGATAATACAAGTCCTCGCGGAAGGTGTCGTCTTCCATTCCTTTTTCAAGGTTCCGGCTTGTGGCAGCCACCACGCGGACGTTCACGGTGATGGTTTCATTGCCGCCAACCCGTTCAAAGCTTTTTTCCTGCAATACGCGCAGAAGGCGTACCTGAACGGAGGGGGAAATATCGCCGATTTCGTCCAGGAAAATAGTGCCGCCGTTGGCCAGTTCGAACCGGCCCTTACGCTGCTGCTGTGCGCCGGTGAAGGCCCCTTTTTCATGGCCGAAAAGTTCGGATTCAATCAGGTTTTCCGGCAGGGCCGCGCAGTTCACACTGATGAAGGCATTATTTTTCCGCGGGCTGTTAAAGTGGATGGCGCGTGCAATCAGTTCTTTACCTGTTCCGGATTCTCCGCGAACCAGCACCGTGGCGGCACTGTTGGCCACCTGAACGATCTGTTCGTAGATCATACGCATCGAGTTGCAGTTCCCAACCATATTATCAATGCTGTAGCGGTCGCCTAACTGGCGGCGCAGCATTTCGTTTTCGGATTCCAGCGCATTGCGCTCTTCAATTTCTTCGCGAATGGTGGAGACGGCCGAGGCCAGAATCTGGGCAACGTGCTCCAGGAAAAGACAGTAGCCCTTGAGTTCCTCATCCGTGACGGATGGGAGGTCGATGCTCATGGTGCCGATCACCTGTTTGTGATGAATAATCGGGACGCAGATGAATGCCGTCTTGGTTCCGTCGCGGGCTTTGGTGCGGTTCAGAAAGTCGGCAGATTCATTAATATCCGGTACGAATTCCGTTTTGCCCGATTGGGCAACCCGGCCGGTTATACCTTCGCCGAGTTTGTATTGTCCGCGCCGTATTTCGCTGTCGGACAGGCCGCTGGAAGCCTCGATATTAAGAATATCCGTACCCGGTTTGCGGAGTGAAAGTGTTCCGCGCAACGCGCCCATATCGGTTTCCATGATCTGAAGCACATCATGCAGCAATTCAGAAATATTATGCTGCCGGGCGGAAACGCTCTGTGAAATCTTGTAAAGAACCTTTAGTTCCTTTTCGCTCTGAATCATTATTGCATCCTCGTTGCATGCCCCTGTCTTCCGGGGTAAAACTAAGTACAAAAATGTATCGAATAAGCGGAGTGATTAACAAGTTTGTTTTGAGAAAAGTTTTACGCGTCGGGTGAGGTATTCTTTTTTTTCCGCGGTTTTTTGCTCTGTGGAGGTTTGGCGGGGTGTTCCTTGCGTAAGTCGTTCCAAAAAGCGAGAAGCTCTTGATCCTGGTTATGCGCTTTCGAGGCAAACTTGAAGTAGAGGAATGCATCGAGAAAACCGCGGCTATGCATAAAGCGGACCGGGCGTCGGCCCTGGGTGCGCTCAAAGCGGCGTTGGTTGCCCATAATATCGCAGACCTGATAGATCACCTGTTTGGGCACACGCACATTTTCACACATGCCTAAAAGGTGGCCGTGCACAGCATTGCGGGCGGCGTCGTGCGGCGTTTGGCCGGCATCTTCCAGATTTTTGATCAGGAATTCGTGATATTCGCCGAAAATCAGTGCAAACAGCAATGCCGGATGAACGCGTAGACCGGCCTGACGCCAGCGGTCCATTTGTTCCAGTGTTTGGATCACCCAGCCGTGCCGCTTTTTATCTTCCCCGAGCCAGTGTGAGAAATCATGAAACATGGGGTGCAGCAGACCGGTTTTTTCCAGCCATTGGAAAATGGATTTTGCATGCCCGCAGAAAAACAGTTTCTGCACCTCTTCATACATGCGGGACGGCGCGGCATGGGAGAGCAGATCTTTGTTGCGGCAGATCGACTCGAGTGCTTCCTGCTCAATATCAAATCCAAGCGTTCCGGCAAAGCGGGCGGCGCGGATCATGCGAACAGGGTCTTCTGAAAAGCGTTTGTCCGGTTCGCCGATGACCCGGATGATTTTCTGGTCCAGATCCTTCAGGCCGCCGGCATAATCGATGATGGAGAAATCGGCAATGTTGTAAAACAGCGCATTAATGGTGAAGTCGCGACGCATGGCGTCTTCCTGCGGTGTTCCGAAAATATTGTCGCGCATCACCATTCCGGCGTCGCCGGTTTTAAAGGTGTTGTCGCAGTAAACCGTTTCGTCTCCGTCGTCCGGAACCGGAGCTCGGAAAGTGGAGGTTTCGATAATCTCCCCGCGAAACAGGATGTGAGCCAGGCGGAAGCGCCGGCCGACCAGTCGGCAGTTTTTAAAAATTTTACGAATCTGTTCGGGTGTGGCGTTGGTGGCCACATCGAAGTCTTTCGGATTTCGCTTGAGAAGCAGGTCGCGAACGCCGCCACCGGCGAGGTAGGCGGTGTGTCCTTCGTCTTTTAAGCGGTACAGCACTTTAACCGCCGCCGAACTTATATTCTTGCGGCTGACGTTGTGCTCGGGTCGTTTTAAAATAATCGGTTCCATAAAAGGGGACAGCGTATTGAATCGGAGCGGTCTAAAAAAGAAAAAATCCACCGCAGGGTGGATTTTTCAGAAGGAAGGTGTCGGACGGGCTATTCGAGATGTTCTCCGATCCAGCTCAAAATGGCATCTACAATACAGGTAACTTCGTCTTCAGTCAGTTCACGGCCTTTTTCGTAGCCAAAAAATTCTTCCAGTGCGTCGCGGTCGTTACAGCCGCAGGCATGTTGAGCAATAAAAACGGGGTGTCCTTTGGTTGGCGTCTGCCGACCGTCGTTTTTCGGATTTTTCGGTGCCAGACGTTTATTAACAAAATCCGTTGCGTGAAGGCGAAGGATATCCATGCCCCTTGAGGTCACATATTCCTGTTCGGGTTCGCCGAGTTCAAATTTTTCAAGCCGGCCGTCTTCGGCCAGTTTCTGTTTAAGTGATGCCCAATCTGTATCAGTTTTTTTACCCACGTTTTTAGTCCTCTCGCTCTGTTTTTTCGACGTAACTGCCACAGCATAAAAAAACTGAGGAATGAGCGCAAGCTTTCACGTAATTAAATAATAGTGAAATTTACTAGGCCTTATTTTTTCGCCGGAAATTCCGGATGCGGACAGCGGGGGATGGAGCATATCCTTCGAAAAACGGGCTTCCAAAGGTTGGAACGGGATTGTAGATTCCGCCGTCTTATGAGCAGACCCTGTATATTTTTTGATCGCGACGGCATTGTGAACGCATCGCCGGGCCCCGACTACGTGGAACGGTGGGAAGATTTTCATCTGTTGCCCGGTTTTGTGGCCTCCCTTAAAACGGTGACGGCCAAGGGCTATCCCGCTGTGATTGTTACCAACCAGCAGGGGGTGGCAAAAGGGCTTTATTCCGAGGCTGATCTGAATGATATGCACCATAAGATGCGTGCTCAGCTGCGCGAACAGGGCGTGGATGTGCTCGATGTTTTTCAGTGTACCCATTTTGCGAGCGATAACTGCGATTGCCGGAAACCGAAACCGGGCATGATTTTTCAGGCGTTGGAAAAGCATGATCTGGTGCGTTCCGGATCCTGGATGATCGGCGACAGCGAAAAGGATGTTGAAGCGGGGCAGGCAGCGGGGTGCCGTACGATCCGCGTCTGCCCATTAACGGAAGAGACAAAAGCCGAATTTCACGTGGCATCGATGGACGACGTGACGGCGATTTTGGAAAAGGAGCTTGCACCGTGCGCATTGTAGAAACCAATAGCCCGGAGGAAACCTGGGAACTGGCGGCCAAACTGGCCGATGAACTGGAGGCGGGGACTGTTATCGCTCTGCATGGCGATCTGGGCGCGGGGAAAACCTGCTTCATTCAGGGTTTTGCGGCGGCGCTGGGGATTGATGAACCGATCACCAGTCCGACCTATACCCTGATTGGTGAATACGAAGGCCGCCTTCCGTTGCATCATCTTGATTTGTATCGGTTGTCCGGACCGGAGGAAGCGCTGGGGCTGGGGCTCGATGAATATTTTGATGTGAATGGAATCACGGCCATCGAATGGGCCGAACGCGCCGAGGGGTTGCTGCCTGAAAATCTGCTGCATATTGAAATCAAGGCCGACGAGCAGGCCGGTGCCCGCACGTTTCGTATTTTTAGAGAAGGTGACGCATGAAAATTTTTGCCATTGAACTGAGCTCCCGCTTCGGAAGCATTGCTGTGCTGGAAGACGGAAAGGTGATCCGCGAAATGAGCTGGGAAGAAAATTTCAAAAACCGGCAGCAGCTGTTCGATTCCATGAAGGAGCTGGAATCGGATTGGGACAGCATTGATCTGTTTGCGGTTGGGCGCGGGCCGGGCGCCTTTTCCGGAATGCGTATCGGGTTCACCGTCATCAATGCGCTGGCGGCCCCACTGAAGAAACCGGTCTATGCGCTGAACAGCGGCGCGGCTTTGGCGGCTCAAATCGGTGCTGAAAAAACGGCGGTGGTCGGCGATGCCCGCCGCAATAAGGTCTGGGCCGGTATTTTCTGCGGCAGTGAAATGGAAAAAGAATTTGAGCTGATGGAGTTTGATAAACTGGCCGGTTTTATTCCGGCCGATGCGCTGGCGGTCAGTCCCGATCAGGATCGACTGACGGAATTGCTGGTCGATTTCCAGGGTTTGGAAAAACCGGTTTATCCAACGGCTGGGAAATTAGGTGAACTGGTTTTTCAGCGATTGGAAAACGGGATTGAGTCCGAGCCATTCGAGCCGCTCTATATGCATCCGCCCGTTTTCATTGCGCCGCGTTTTCCGGCTTAGAGCGATTGCCGCCGCGATAGCAGGCAGGCGAGCCGCCTGCGATATAATCCTCTGTTTTTGTACGCCGGCCGCAGGTGGTCGCAAGGGCGCGACTTTTTGCTCTAGCAGTCTGTCGGAGTTAACACCCAGACACAGGCCCAATTTTCTGCGGACCGGCCAATTATCCGGCGGCAACCGGTTTGTGAAACGAAAAA
>JARNMJ010000129.1 GCA_029432795.1 Pontiellaceae bacterium B12219 | reverse complement strand
CCGATGATTGGAATTCTTTTATGTCTTCACTGGATTCTGATTTAGCTCTCTCAACCGATTTCTGTTCTTCAATTTTTCCGATGTTCGGAATTTATGTTTTGTTCCGGAGAATCAGGCTGCTTGTTTTTCAGAGAATCTGAATTGATTATCTCTCCAAATTTTACTCTGTCACAGATCAATTTAATTTCTCAGTCCAACGTTATGGGTGAGTTTCGCACACATAACCCAAGAGTATTGCGCGTAAACTGAACCGTAAAAACAACCCTGCGTTTTATGCGTAAACTCCACCCACTGGTTGGGCTATTTTTTCCCTTTATTGATGACTCCCACAAACTCATTGGAAAATGAGACTGTGGTTCCTTCTGCAAATTGACCATCAAGACCAAGAGTGTTCATGCACCGTTTTATTATTCCTGTACAAAGGAGCAATTCACATTCTGAAATTATGACTGTTATTTCATCATCATTCTTTCCAACAAGCTTAACTTCATCACCAGGTTCAATGGTATATTTTCTGTTTTGATCTGGGGAAGGAGGATAATCCCCGAAAATCATCAATGGACTATCTGCTTTAAGATGTTCATTTATATTCATATTTATCCATGCCCAACGTTAAGCCTGACCTGCCGTGCGCAAAACGTTGACCGGATCAACGGGCGTTTTCACGGTAAGGTCAAGCCCCTGGTTCGACAGGTTTTTAGTTAAGGTAAATTGGAGTAAAATATGAAATATGATGATTGGACAAACGGCGTTAATCCGAACAGTGCGAGAGAATGGTTTGCAGTTCTTCTTCGCGTTTTCCACTGGAAAACACCAAAGATGGATCAATTTCAAAAACAGTATATGGCCAATCTTTCCGCTCAAGAAACCCACAGACTCGTGCGAATTCTGAATAGGCACAGGTTTTATCGAAAAGAATTGCTTCTTTACCGACGAATACTACTCCGGCGGTCTTTACGGGCTCTATATCACCGCGTTGTCCAGCGCCGTATATTTCCCGGAAAAGATTCCAGTCGCTCTGAGATTTCTGCGAAACCAGAAGAGTCAGTTTCATGATAATGTCCTTTGTTTATTTTTATATGTCGAACGTTATGGGTGAGCCTCGCAGAGGGTGGAGAGTGGTGTGGATGTATGCGCTGAACCGTTAAAATTGCGGACGGTTATGCGTAGGTTCAACCCACTGGTTCGACCATTTTGGTTATTTCGTGATCGAGAATTCTTTTCCGACCATTGGACAACTAAACTTTGGATGATTCTGTGCATAACCTTGAAATGTTCTATTGTTTCCAATCTGTGGAAATTTATTTATCTGAATCCTTATCCTTCTTTTTTGCTGCCGAAAAAAGAACCACAACAAAAGTGATAAAAATGACAACTCCAATATTAAGTAGTAGTTGAATGAATGATTCCATATTTTTCACCGACCTTCGTGAATTTCACCGCCGAGCTGGATAGAATTCACTCTGTGCCCAACTCTGATATGGGTTTTTATTTTTAATGTCGAACGTTATGGGTGAGCCTCGCAGAGGGTGGGGAGTGATGTGGATGTATGCGCACAAACGTTAAAACTGCGGACGTTTTTTGCGTAGGTTCCACCCACTGGTTGGGCTAGTTTATGCTTTTTCCTTTAAGTCGAATTTCCATTTGGATTTTTGCTTCTTGTAGTTTGAGATCGAAAACTTCTTCAACATCACTCATGTGGAATATTGGCCGTTTTCTGTTCAATGTACGGTAGCATTTTAAACAGGCATCAACTGGGGATAAGTCAAAATGCTCTTTGTCCAATTTGAACTTCACGAGTTTATCGTGGATTTTGGTTTCATCTTTTTTAGGACGGTCTGATGGGAATAAAGCAACACACTTGAATTTCCCCGGAACGCTCGTGTTGTTGAGTGACTTCAATCGTGATTCGATCGTTCTTTCTGTCATTCCTATTTTTACACCGGCTTGGTTCTCATTTTTAACGATGTACACAAGACCTTTGTATTTTTTTAGCCCAAATGGTGACTCGCCACATTCGGGACACGAGTTAAGCTGTTTGTCGTTATGAACTGTCACAGTATATTCTGTGGCACAGTGCTGACAGGCTCCGCTGATTTCATAAAGCATTTTCTATTGTGTTCCTTATTTATTAAGCCCAGACCTTATGCCTGAAGTTGATGGCGCCTCGGTCCTTTTCCCTTTAAATTAAGAGGCGTGCCCTCGGGGGTTCCGCGGGCTGCTCTCCCG
>JARNMJ010000128.1 GCA_029432795.1 Pontiellaceae bacterium B12219 | reverse complement strand
GAACCTCAAAGCAACCGGGCAGTCTTGAGTTGATTTAGCGAAAGAATTATATGCCATCCGGTTGACATCCCCCATAGAAGGGCTGAAACGGTTGAATAATGAAACCTTTCAGCCGAACGGCGGAAAGGTCTCGCACGCTCAACCGTTTACGCCCTACAAAAACGATGTGGCTATTCACCCCAGATGGCTGCGCC
Organism: Pontiellaceae bacterium B12219; assembly: GCA_029432795.1. GTDB lineage: Bacteria > Verrucomicrobiota > Kiritimatiellia > Kiritimatiellales > Pontiellaceae > Pontiella. The sequence goes on along the minus strand of JARNMJ010000128.1, from coordinate 2,111 downwards.
GTTCATTTTCGTTTGTTGTCTTTCGTGGTTATACGTCCATTCCGATGGTTGAAAACGGAGCCCGGCCCGAAGCGTGTTCAACGGGCTCTACAGCTTCCCGGAATGATATTTTATATCTGGTTAGTAGGGAATTGATCCCATTTGCTCAGGTTTAGTTTTTGTTTCTTTTTTTCAATTGTCCAAGCTGTGGCTAATCCAAAAAATAAACCGCTTACTAAAATTGCGATAATATCTAACTGGGGATCGTGGTGTTCTGATCTCATTCCCAACATGAAATAATATATAATTCCCATGATCACGCTGAATGAACCACCAAAACATAAAAAGTTAATTTTGAATGATTGAAATAATGGTGGTGGAATTTTCCATCCTAATTTCCAGAACAAGCGGAATAACGGTGGAGATGCCAACCTCTTCTTTTCTCCACGCTCAACTAACATCTTTTCAACGGTTTGGATTTTATCTTTAAATTTCATTTTTCTATCTCTACCAGACCTTATGCCTGAAGTTGATGGCGTTTCGTGTCAGCTCCAACCAAGGTTCGCCTTTATTTAGAAATGTGCTCCATTCAGTTTTAGCCCAATGAATATAAATAGAAGAAATAAAGCTATATCTCTATATCGCATTAACTGCCGGTGCGGTCTATCTTTTATTGTTACTTTGAGAGAATGAAAAAGAAAGTAATGGTATTTCCGGGAGTAGGCTGTGGCCCCTCTTTCTGATTCTACCGGCTCTTTGAATTTAATTCGTATGGGGGAACCGCGAAGCACATGAAAAGAGCAACCGGTTAAGGGAGTTGCAGGTGCCAACGAGTAAAAATGGTAGGGCGTGCTCGACGAGCGCGCCGCACGCACAGATCGCCATAGAAAGGGTGCGCCTTCCGCAACTCGAGCGACAGGGCGGCCGGTTCATCGAACCAGCCCTACCTTAAAACGGATTTTCCGTAGCGCCATTCCTGTTTACCACGTTCGTGTACTTGGAGTGTTTCGTGGTTATACGCCCATTCCGATGGGTGGAGACGGCGAGCCGGGCAGCATCAGGGCGAAGCAGGTCGCAGGTCCGGGTTTTATCGCTTTGCTTCAGCGTTAGTTTTCCACCGTGCGCTTTGGCGATTTCACGGGCGAGACTGAGGGTCATTTCTTCGTTGGCCATGGTGATGGCGCGCCAGCTGTTACCGTCGCCGCTCAGTGTGGCATAAACCGGGTCGCCAACCGTTATTTCCCGGGGAGCGGGTGTTGGGTTGCCCTCGGCATGCAGAAGAGGCGGTTCTTTTTCGACCGCAGGAGCATCCTGTTGTTGAGGTGCTTTTATCGGAAGGGGTAATGCATCGGCCGGCAGCCCGGCGGGCCAGTCCTCGGTGGCGTGCAGGATCTCGCCCTGTTGCGCATGTCCATCGCGATAGCTATGGGGCCAACAGGGTTGGTGATCCGGCGATCACCCACGATGGGGAAGCCGCATATAGTCATGCGCTTCAATGGGTAATTACCGGCAATGAAGCGCATGCTGAAAAGGCGAAAGAAATTCTGAATGCCTGGTCCGCCACGTTGGAAACTATTACCGGTAAGGACGATAATTTATTGGCCGGTATGGCCGCTCAAAAATACTGTAACGCGGCTGAGATTCTTATGTACACCTATGACGGCTGGCCGGAAAGTGAAGTCGATCAGTTTAAAAATATGCTGCTCACCGTCTACCTTCCTTTGATCTCTAATTTTTATACCAACAGCCCGAACTCAAATGGAAACTGGGGCCTTTCCATGGTGAATTCCGTGTTGGCCATTGCTGTGTTCTGCGACGATGTGGATTTGTTTAACGGGGCCGTTGCTCATGTTATGCGTACAAGCCGACAGCCCTATTCGACCTTCTCGGGCTACATTGATGCCGAAACCGGACAGTGTCAGGAAAGCGGGCGGGATCAGGGACATTCTCAGATGGGATTGGGCTATCTGGGAGCCATATCCGAAATCGCATGGAAACAGGGTATCGATTTATATGCCTACCTCGATAATCGCCTTTTACTAGCAGTCTGTCGGACTTATCCTTTTTCAGTTAACAAATACCATGCTAGACTGGTCCAGTCTCAGTCTTAACGGAATATGTCTATGGCTACT
>JARNMJ010000127.1 GCA_029432795.1 Pontiellaceae bacterium B12219 | reverse complement strand
TCTTATATTTTTTTGCCCTGTTGACAAAACTTCAGCCATATGAACGTTATGGGTGAGCCGCCGGTGAACATAAACTTCACTTAATCAACTGGCGTTTTCACCGTAGGCTCCACCCACTGGTTGGCCTATTTTTTATTTATATTTTGTCGGATATAATCTGACTGAGGAATCATTTCCCACTCTTCTTTTTCAATGTCTGGAAAATACAAAAGATGTTTAGAGTTGTGGGCTTGGTGGTTCGCTACACACTCGAATGCTTTATCAATGAACCTCTGTTTAATTTCATCTGAACAATCTCCTTTCAGCTTAAAGGACAATTGATTTTCTTTGACCCTAATGTTCATGTCAAAGGTGGCTTCTTTTTCTGTAATGCTGTCGCTTCTGACTACGTTTATTTTTTTTCCTTCAACATTCTTCCAGATACAAATAATGCTGTTTCGTAAAATTTCATATGTTGAGTTTGTGACGAGACCAAGTATGTAGGCACGAACTAATTCATCTGAAAGAAATATAGATAGTGTTGCCATTATTTCATCGTAACAAGCTACAGCAACACCATTGGCATCAGTGGTTTCAAAATCAATATTGACCGACTGAAGATCGCTCTCAAGTCCTTCGAGGGTTTTTTGAGGGATCAAACCGCTAATATATTTGAATGAGATATTTCCAATTTTTTCGTTCATATTTTTATCTGGCCAACGTTATGGGTGACCTGCCGTGCACATAAACTTTGACCTAATCAACGGGCGTTTTCACGGTAAGGTCAACCCGCTGGTTCGAAATGTTTTCTACCTGATTCAGTGTTTCCCGAGTATTTTTTTCTATGTTCAGAAAAACTAGAATTCCTTCTGCGATAGCAAGGTTTGTTACAACACCGATGAGTCCACCTATAACCAATGAAATTGAAACAATAAGTTGTCCATTAATTAACGCTATTAAGACACCGATTGAACAAGTGACTCCGATTAGGAAGGCGATGACTCTGTATATAGTTGAAATTGTAATAAGGGCAGGATATTTCGTATCTGAAGGTTTATATTTTTCATTGTGCAATGATTCAGATGAATCAGGAAATAAATCAGGACTGAGAGACATTTGGCAATGTGGGCATTTATCAATAGAGCCATAATGTATGATTGTTTTATCACAATGTGGACATTGTAAAGTTGCCATATTATTTCCTTTCGAACGTTCGGGCTGACCTGCCGTGCGCATAAACGTTGACCGGATCAACGGGCGTTTTCACGGTAAGGTCAAGCCCCTGGTTGGGAATTTCTTTAGTTTTCTGGTTTGTCGAAGTTGAGCATTTTTATTGCCGTCATTCGGAATTCACCGAGAATCAATCGGTCAGGAAAAGCAGGTTGCAATCGGGTGACTGGGGGTTCCGGTTGAACGGTATGGATTTGTTTTATTCATCTTTTTTGATTCAAGCACCGGAGTATTTTTTAAGCACCTTCGGTTTTTGTTTTTTTAAGTTTCCCAACGTTAAGCGTGAGCTTCGGTGCGCACAAACTTCAACTTATTCAACGGGCGTTTTCACCGTAAGCTCCATGCTCTGGTTGGCAATTTTTCCCTTTTTAATGAAAAAACTGATGATGATCAGGGCTATGGTGACGATATTAAGTGCTGACCAAATCTCTCTTCCGAAATGCATTTGGATAATAGGATTGTAGGTTCCTGCTGTAATTCCAAATATCCAAGTCCATCCATTTTTAATCTGAGAGAATGTCTTAATGGAAATATACGTAAAACTTGAACAAACTACACATCGAAGGAAGATGTAGTATCCATATGGGTTCTCCGGATACAGCGCAAAAATCAGCAAAGCGATGCAGAGAATTCTGAGGATGGTTATTGATTTAGTATTCATTGATTTCGGTAGAAATTTCGCGCTGAAGATCTGGTAAAGATTCCTTCAATGTTGCCAGCACACCTATTGATCCAATGACAACAATAACCTCTGCAACACCTTGTTTCCAATAATCTGACCAACCTGGGATTTCCCAATCAGGAATTCTATCGGGTAGAATTAATGTAGATACTAATCCCCAGATGATATAGAGAATCGCTGAAATCACTCGGAGCGAGACGAAAGTTATTGCCCATCCCATTTTCCTTCTAGGTACAGTGTAAAAAACAGATCCTATAAATAGTGCATGCCATAAAAGTGGGTATCCCAAATCTACAACGATTCTCAACGCGTCTTGCCCTAAAATTATTGACATCAAAAGGGCAATTACGGTCGAGCCAATGAGGCTCATGGGAAGAAAAAGAACCCACCGTAACCATTCCGGCCAGCCACAATATTTTTCGTATACTCCCATAATTTATCCTCTGCCAGACCTTATGCCTGAAGTTGATGGCGCCTCGGTCCTTTTCCCTTTAAATTAAGAGGCGTGCCCTCGGGGGTTCCGCGGGCTGCTCTCCCG
>JARNMJ010000126.1 GCA_029432795.1 Pontiellaceae bacterium B12219 | reverse complement strand
CAATAAAAACCGAACCAGTGGTTGGACTTTACGGTGAAAACGTCTGTTTGATCCGGTCAGAGTTTTTGTTCACCGAAAGTCACCCATAACGTTCGCTATAATAAACTATGCCCAAAAGAATTATCATAATTGGTCTGTTGTTCTGTATTGGAGGCTTATTTGCAATATGGGACATCGTGAGTGGAAACATAAACCTAGGAGTCTTCTTCCTCCCCATTGGTTTGGGTATATTGATGGGAAGCGGGAAATCACGTTGGTGGGCAAGATTCTTCATCATTTTGGGATACATATTTTGTGCTGTTGTTTCAGCCCTTGTGATTATTTATCCTCAGTATGCCCATGTAAACTGGTTTGGGCATTCTATAAGAGGAGTTGAGGCAACAACACATGCAATCATTGCAATGCTGTTGTTCGTTGCGTTTCTTATTGCACAACACAAATTACTTTATTCCACTAAATCCAATGCCTTTTTCGATTCAAAGAAAAAAAGAAATCCAACCAAAGAGACACCGACAGAACCTCCTGTTTCTGAAGATAAACCACAAGAATTTGAACGAAATGCTGATATATACAGATAGATAAAGCGAACCAGTGGTTTGAGCTGACACGGTACGACGCCTGTCAATCAGGCCAAAGTTTAATTCCCGTGTCAGCTCACCCATTAACGTTGGGTGAGGAACGAAAAACACACAAAATCAGAGTTAAGCACAGAGTGAATATCCATTTCTAAACGGCGGTAAAAAAAATTCCGATGGTCGGAAAAGAATAAAACCAAATTTCCACAGGTTGGAAAAAAGAGAATTAAAAGTTCCATACATTGGATAATCAGAACAATTCAGAGTGCTACACAAAAGCAATCAAAATTCAGATTTCCGAGGGTTGGAAAACCATACTCGTAGAAAACATAAAAAACTAAAGCACCCAACCAGTGCATGGAGCCTACGCAAAAAACGTCCGTATTTTTAACGTTTGTGCGCATACATCTAAGTCACTCTCCATTCTCTGCGAGGCTCACGCTTTCACGTTCGCCAGGAAAAACAAGATGAACATTTTAGCAACTTTAGGTTCAATCGCATCAATCGTGGCAATCCTCATTCAAGTGAAGGATAAGTTCCATGAGAAAAAAGAGTTACGTGATCGCATCATCTATCTGACTTACGGTTTTACAGCGGGATCACTACTTGGAGTCTTAAATAAAACAGAAATTACGATTGCTGACCCTGTTAGCATTTCCAGCCTAGCAATCATAATCGCATTAATTGCCTTTGCTGTAGTTTTATTCATCATTGCAATTGGTTTTATCAAAAATACTGACAGCGATAAAAACGAGGGATTTTTGGGAACAGGATCTGGTGTAGCTGTAATTATCTTAATGCTTCTTGTGGTACTTGGATTTTCAACAAAAAAGCATGAGCCTCGTGTTGAAAACACCGTCACCTATGGCGAATACAGAATTCTAGTTGATCAACTAAGAAGCGATGGACAATACGAAAGAGCATTAGAGCTCCTTGAAAAAGCACGCAACCTTCTTGAAGAACCAGATATCAGAATTGATCACAGTCGAAAAGTTGGGTTGGAAATCTATAATGAACTATTAGTTTCTGAAGGAATTCCTCCTGTCACAGAAGAAGAGATGATCAAACGTTTTGAAGATTATATGCTGTCAAAAGGCATGAAAGTAGAAGCACAAATATCTGGGGCGAACCAGCAGGTGGAGCCTACGCTGACAACGCCGGTTGGTATGAGCAACGAACAAAGCAGCGCGGCTCACCCGTAACGTTGGACTAAGAAAAAATGATAACAAAAACCATTACAGATCCATTGTCCCCAGAGATTCAACAAGCTGGAGAAGTTCAACCAAATGATCTTCTCGAAGCTTTTACCAAATTTCCCTGGGCAGAGTTTTCGAACAAAATGAAAGCAGCAGATGAAAAAGACATCTGTTATTCCCCATCCCTTGGATTTCAGAACACAACCACTAATCACAAAATCGAAATCTCATTTGTTGAGTTTGAGAATGATAAAGTGATTTTTTACCTGTTTTATATTCGTCCCAAAGAAGTCAAAAAATTATTCGGTTTCAAAACAGAAATGAAACAAGACTACATGTCAGACCTTCTTGATCAAAATGAAGATAATTGCATTAAGCTCATCAATCATTTCGCAAAAGATGAATATGCATCACTTGAGGAAATGTTCAAAAAATAAGTCCAACCAGTGGGTGGAGCCTACGCAAAAAACGTCCGCAGTTTTAACGTTTCAGCGCATACATCCATACCACTCTCCACCCTCTGCGAGGCTCACCCATAACGTTCGGTACATAAATAAAAACAATTCTGCTCTACTGAAATTTCCAATCATCGGAAAAGAATTTGAAGGCACAGAAATCGATCCAAAACAGAATCAACAGTTGAGAGAAAGAATGCAGGAATACACGCATTCAATCACACAAAACAGAGTGA
>JARNMJ010000125.1 GCA_029432795.1 Pontiellaceae bacterium B12219 | reverse complement strand
AAAGCGAAGCACATCAAATTCATTCAAGTTTTGAGACAGAATCAACACACAGAAATCATAAAAAATTACCATTCCCGTAGAATCAGACTCACAGGGATAAATGAAATAACCCAACCAGTGGTTGGACTTTACGGTGAAAACGTCTGTTTGATTCGGTCAGAGTTTATGTTCACCGAAAGTCACCCATTAACGTTAGACCGGAAAAAATATAATGAACAAATTACAGCCATATTTACCGATGCTAACACTGACTTCTTCCATTATCATTTTCCTACTTGGCTGGAAGCTTACAAACAATGGAGATCTATCTGGCGCAATACCGATGTTTGCATTATCCATAATTTTATATTCAGGGGCTGCATCTCTAAAAACATCACTGCAAATTCAAGAATTAAAAAAGCTCATCTCACAACAAAACGATAAAAATGAAACGGATAAAAAGGTCTAACCAGTGGGTGGAGCCTACGGTGGCCGACGCCCGTTGATTAAGTGAAGTTTATGTTCACCGGCGGCTCACCCATAACGTTAGAAATAAATAAAATGAAAACAAAGTTATTTGCAATTCTCATAGCATCCATAGCGGTCATTGCATCGCTAATGATCTATGTTGAGGCTGGAAAAATAAAAGACGAAGGATATTCGCTGTTTGGTGATGCGGAAAAGATTCGGGTTATCGTTGCTAACGATGATCTTCCAAGCCACACCACACTGACAACGAATAACATGGCGATTAAGAGCGTTTTAAAATCAAACATGGGAAGCTTTGTCCTCACTCCGGAAGATTTTGAAAAGGTTAATAATAAGCAACTCAAGTATCCCGTTAAAAAATATGAACCATTGTTGTCTTTATACTTAGAGTCGATGATTGAGAATATATACTCTCCTTCAATTCAGAGAATATATAAACATGATGCTTTAGGAATCCAGATCACCATTCCTGATAATTGGAAGCTGATTCCATTGCAAGATGATAGTGTTTATGAAGAAGGCGGATTTTCCTCAACAAATGAATTGTATCTCGGCTATTTCGACCCTGAATCTGGGGATATTAAGGGCACCTTTTTGCTGTTAATATTTGATGAGAACAACCCAGAGCAAGCATTAGAAGATCTGGAGGATTCAGTATCGCATAAGAAAATAAACTGGAATAATCAAACATGTTATTTTTCGAGTGAAGAGCAAGAGCAACACATTACCGCCGATGTTTATACCGTTCTCAAGCAAGGCTTACAGGTTAATTTCATGGTCGGTTATAAGCAATCATATGCTGATGAAATAACCCAAATTATAAATGAAATTATTTTCTAACCAGTCAATTGAGCCTACCGTGAAATCGCGTGTCAATTCGGTCGACGTCAATCGCACGGCGGCTCATCTCAAACGTTCGCATGAAAAATATGAATGAAGAGGAAATCAATCGAATATTTCAAACTCGCTATACCAAAGCCGTAGTCTTCATGAAACGATTCAAGGTAATCTACAGCGTACTGTGCTTAGCGATGGCTTTGATTGGAATCTATGTTTACACCTTATCAAAATCAGTTCCTGCAATGATGTTTTTCATCATTCTATCAGCACTCTGCTATTTTCTGCTGGATAAATTTTTATTCAGACGGTGGTCAGAAAATAAATTGAAAAAAATACTGCAGGACGCAGAACAATCGATTGTTGGTTCTATCTGGGGGGTTCAGTCAGGGTTTGGGATTCATCAAATCAATTATTCTTACCGTGTCGGCAATAAAAAAATCAAAGCATATGACCTTGTGAATCGACAACAGATTAACTCCGTTTATGAAGGTTTGGAGATTCCTGTTCGTTATATCAAAGATAACCCCAAACTGGGATACATAGAAATATAGTGCGAACCAGTGGTTGGACTTTACGGTGAAAACGCCTGTTGATTCGGTCTATGGTTTATGCGCACCGAAAGTCACCCATAACGTTCGCCAGAAAATGAAAAAGATCATCTCAATCCTAATGGCGTCTTTCCCAGCCTTGGCGTTCGCTCAATTAGCAGAAGATTACGAGCCATCTATTTGGGAGACAACTGGATCGATTCTTAAACACTACATTGCATGGCCGGCACTATGTTTAATCATCATTTCCGTTGCTACATGGTTTTTGCTGATACCCTTCAAAAAACGAATTATTAGATTTAAAACAATTCATACAGCCATCGTGATCAGCGTATTTTGTATTTGGTATTTCTATCCATGTATTAATTACAAAGGAACCTATGTAGCTGAGTTCGAGTGGAGCACCGAAAAGGAAGAGTCCTTTATCGTGATTGATGATCAGTTCTATATGCATGATGGAAAGTTTGTTGGTTCATATCACATCAACCCAATCCAGAGAATGCTGTGGGTTGAAAAGTCATATTTTCTAGATCCAGAATACCCAGTGAAGTTGAGATGGAATAAAGTTATTGCTCCAATGTTTAAAATTGGATGGGTAGAACATAAGAAAACAAAGGCGAACCAGAGGCTTGAGCCTACGCTGAAAACGCCCGCTGATTCGGTCAACACCAATTCCAGCGAGGCTCATCCATAACGTTCGGTACAGAAATAAAAACAATTCTGCTCAACTGAAAATTTCCAATCATCGGAACAGAATTTGAAGGCACAGAAATCGATCCAAAACAGA
>JARNMJ010000124.1 GCA_029432795.1 Pontiellaceae bacterium B12219 | reverse complement strand
ACAAGGGAGGCAAAAAAGCCTCTCTTGCTCGGATTTTTATCGAAGAACACCCCTGCGAATAAAGCTCATGCCCTGAATGGGACAAGCTCTACCTATCGACTTTTCGTATCTGCAGGCAAGGTATGGCCAACTTAAAACGAACAGGAGATAGATCATGAAGGTACTCGTTACTGGAGCAACGGGAAATCTCGGCGGAGCTGTGGTTGAAGCGCTGAAAGCAAACAACGTTGAAGTAAAAGCCGGAGCCCGTAATCCGGACAAACTGAATCCCGGAACGGAAAGCGTCCGGTTCGACTATCTGGATACGGCCACTTTTTCTGCCGCACTCGAAGGCGTGCAGGGCATTTTTCTGCAGGCCCCGTCGATGGATCCGACCGCGCCGGAAATTATGAAGCCGTTTATTGATGCCGCGCAGACCGCCGGGATCCAGCAGGTGGTTCTGAACTCCGCGCTCGGTGTTGATGCCAACGAGGAAGCTCCGCTGCGCAAGGTGGAACGCATTCTGATCGATTCCGACCTTTCGTACACGGTTCTGCGCCCCAACTTTTTCATGGAAAACTTTTCGAAGGGATTCATTGCGCCGATGATTGCGCAGGCCGATGCCTTTTTCCTGGCGGCGGATGACGCGAAAACCAGCTTTATTTCGGTCGAAGATATTGCCGCCGTCGCAGCAACCGCCTTTGCTGAAGGGCTGACCGGTAAAGCATATAACCTCACCGGACCGCGCGCTCTCAATCGCACGGAAGCGGCGGCGCTGATCAGCAAAGCGGCAGGTAAAATCATTACGTACCAGGCCATTCCGGAAGAGGTAATGTTGCAGGGTGCGCGCGATAACGGGATGCCCGAAGGCGCGGTGCAGTATTTGGCGGTGCTCTATCAGGCGGTGCGCAACGGCTGGACCGAAGCAACCACGAGCGATGTTGAGCAGGTGCTCGGCCGGACGCCGATCCGTTTCGAGGAATTCGCCCTTAAAAATTCCAACGCCTGGAAATAATCAATTGAAAACAGCCGGGACGGCGACCTCGCTGTCCGGCCAATGAAGGAGGTTTAAAATGAAAAAAGAAATGAAACAATGGGGGCTGCTGGCGGTATCTGTGCTGGCCGCAGGAATGGTACATGCAAAAACGCAGGTAGAACCGGCGATCGCATTGCAGCTGCTCGAAACCCAGAATCAGCAGCTTGAGCGGAAGATTGTAAAAGTTGCCGACAACGTCTACACCGCCGTTGGATTCCACGGCGCCAATACGTCGATGATTGTTGGCGACGACGGCGTGATTATCATCGATACCCTGAAGGGGCCGGGCAGTGCTGCAAAAGCCTTGCAAGCCTTCCGGGCGTACAGCGACAAACCGGTGAAGGCGATCATCTACACGCACAGCCACGGCGACCACATCGGCGGAGCCAGCGCTTTTGCGGTGAATGCGAAACCGGACATCTACGCTACTGCGGGGTTCGGTTCCGCCGAGGGCGGCATCAACAAAGATGTGAACCCCGTCAAAGGCAAACGCAATGTCCGCCAGTTCGGGCGCAAGCTTCCGCCTGAGCAGCAAACCAATCGCGGCGTGGCTCCGGCCGGCACGGACGACACCGACGGCGGGGATGGATTTCTCCCTCCGACCATCTTGGTTTCCGAGGATGGTTATAAAGTGGAGATCGCGGGCGTTGAACTGGAATTCTATCTCAGCCCGGGCGAGACCGACGATGCGCTCTTTGTCTGGATGCCAAACGAGAAGGTATTGTTTGCGGGCGATAATTTTTACAGCTCCTTTCCAAATCTGTACGCGATTCGCGGAACGGCTTATCGGGATGTGCTGGACTGGTCCGACAGCGTTGCCAAAATGGCGACGTTCAATCCGCAGGTTCTGGTGCCGGGGCACACGATGCCCATTCTCGATCCGGCCATTGCGGAGACGGCGCTGCAAAACTACAGCGAGGCGATTCGCAGCGTGTACGATCAGACGGTCAAAGGCATCAATGCGGGGAAGGGGCCGGATCAGATCGCACACGAAGTGGAATTGCCCGCGCATCTGAAAGACCAGCCGTATCTTATTGAATTCTACGGCACCGTACCGCATGCGGTACGGGCCATTTATGCCGGACTGCTGGGCTGGTACGACGGAAATCCCACAACACTGAACCCGCTCGAACCCAAACTCAAAGCGCAGAAAATGGCCGACCTGGCCGGCGGCACACAGCAGCTCACCGACCAGATGAATGCCGCGCTGAAAAACGGGGATTACCAGTGGGCACTCGAACTGTCCGATCAGGTTAAATGGCTGGACGACGGCGACCGGCAGCTGGCGCGCCAGACGAAGATTGCGGCACTGCGGGCGCTAGCGGCCCGGGAATACAACGCGCCCAACCGCAACTATTACCTCAGCTATGCCAACGAGCTGGAATCCGGTCAGTTGAGTGAGGTGTGGTTTTAATTTCGAACGAAGCGAGCGGTGCCGTGTCTGCAAGAACTCGCCTACCACAGGCTGGCGGGGTTACTCTCAGGAGGTGACGGTGCGGGATTCGGCGGGAAGGATTCGCAAGCTCAACCATTCCCGCCCCACAAAAAAATGGCCCTACAATGTATCCTGTAATCGGGATAGGATTTCTTCCGGGGTTCCGAGATATGGATATTCCTCGGGGGTGGAACACAATCCTGCGCGGAT
>JARNMJ010000123.1 GCA_029432795.1 Pontiellaceae bacterium B12219 | reverse complement strand
GTAGCCTCCAGTACCCCGTCGATATAGAGTTTCATATCCTTCGAGTCTTTATCATACGTCGCTGTGATCATATGCCAGCTCTGATCCAGAGCATCGGTAGAGGATTCGGCTTTGGACCCGTCGTCATACGAATCGAACCGTATTGTATCTCCATATTTGGAACGCAATGCCCAGCCGTCCTTTACCCCCGACTCCAGAGATTTACCGGCAAACTCATCCCATTGAAACCAATCGGCGTCCTCGGTTCTCACCCACATGGAGACACTGAATGAGGTATTATCAAACGTAGAGAGATAACCGGCGTCAGCCGTCGAGCTGTTATTAATCAGCAGAACGTCACCTCCAGTTGTGGAATCATTCTCAGCTTTGGACCGAATGCGTAACGAATACCCGCTGCCGCTGATCGTGTCCGTCGAAAAACAGTCTGCATTATCGCTCACAAACGTCCCGTCGTGAACTGATCCAGCAGTACCCGAATTTTCAAATGTCTGCGCATCAAACGTCCATTCTCCAACCAGGGCGGCCTGTGCCGTTATGCTTCCTATCATCGTGAAAACGAGAGCACCCGTTAGTAATGTTTTCTTATCCATTACTTCCTCTCTTCCTTTAAAAGGCCATCTCGGCCAGCCCTGTCATCGTCCAACTCGACATAGTTCAGTTCAACACGCAGAACTGCCGCGAGGGGCGAGCAATTCATCAAACATCCTGCCGACAAGGCTCCGCCAGTCAGCAACATCCTGTTTCTCATCGAATACAATCTCCTCGATCCCGCTCTTGAATTTGGTTTTGTAAATAGAATTCATCACTTCGGCTTAACTCGGCTGAGCTGAAAAACAGAGAGTCCGTTCGCCCTTAAATTATTCCAGAATAACCCGGTAAAATGCGGCGGCATCGGGCATGGCCATCCTATTAATATTTGTAGCTTCCAGCGCGGGAATCCCTGACTCAATGGTGCTAAACGTATCAACCGCAAGATTGGTCGAATACTGCAGGGCATAGGTTGAACCCGGTTCGCCTGACCACATGAGGGATATGGACCCCGAATCGATATTCATTGCGGGTTCCGGAATCTCCGATGCACCATAAAGTTCAAGTTCCGTGATCGTGGGCCCTCCTGTAGCACTCGTAACCAGAAGCCGGAACTGAGTTCCAACAACACTCGGAAAATCATAGATCACCCCGTCAACGATTGAATCGCCAACGAATGCCGTAACCCATCCATCATCAAAGTACTGGATTTCATATCCGGTAATTCGGGCCTCTTTGTACTCGCTGATTTTTATCCCGTTCACCACTGTCGGAACACCGAAATCAATGGCAAGCCAGGGAGTGTCCACCTTCGCGGCCCAACGGGTGTTCGCGTCCCCATCCACCGCATTGCCCGCTGCATATCCCGAACTATGCACACTACTGGCACTGGCCGTCTGGTTCAGCGCTTTATTCACCCGCTCCTTAACATTGAATATCGTTGAAAACTCAATCCAATTCAAATTCCAATCCCCACCCGTGGCTACCACGCGCAGATCCATCGAGCCGACCTCAAGAGGAATTGACATATAGAGGGTCGTCCAGTTCTGGGCACTGCCCGTTGCAAGACGGCTAACCGAACCGAGCAGGTTCGTGCCGTCATAGAGGTCAAACGCAATGTCAGCACGTTCGGACGATACGCGAAAGGCCACGTCTTTTGTGAAGGTATTGTAAATATCCAGATCGAAGGTGAGCTCCGCACCCGCCTCTAAAAATTTGACCTGTTCCCCGCCATCGGTATCACTGCAGGACTGGATCGAAACACCTGAAGCCGAGGTGTAGTTTTCAGCCTGAATAAAGGGATAGTTGTCCTCGTTATCCACAAGTAAAGCAGGAGCAACCCCTTCATCCGTTTGAACCACCTGTCTTATGGTTCCGTCTTCATTATAAAATAAATAATCAATGCAGACGGAACGCCTGTGATTCAGACCACTCAATGCGATACTATGATAGAATATATACCAGTGCCCGCGGAATTTAACGATCGAATGATGATTCGTAACGGAACCGTACATATCCTTAGCCAGTATGACTCCTTGATAGGTAAAGGGGCCCATCGGGGATGTACTGGTACAATAGGCGATCGGGGCCTGAGTTCCGGTTGCATAGGATAAATAATAGATGCCATTTCGTTTATGCATCCATGGTGCCTCATAAAAATGAGGAATGGACAGCTTGGTCACGCCACTGTGACTCTTCATATCATCATTCAATTTAGCGATTCTTAAGTCGCCATAATGCCCTCCCCAATAGAGATACGCCTGTCCGTCGTCATCAACAAAACAGGCCGGATCAATCTCATCGGTCTCCGGAATATATGATCCCGAATCGACAAAAGGCCCCGCGGGAGAACTGCTGGTTGCAACGCCCACCCGATTCACACCATCTTTATCTCGCGCAGGATAATAATAATAGTAGGTCCCATCTTTAAACGCACAATCCGGCGCCCACAAATTCCCCGTCTTGGCCCAACTGATATCGTCCGTATGCATAATCTCACCATGGTCGGTCCAGTTGACAAGATCCTCTGAAGAAAACACATGATGTCCATTCATGCTATTGTAACTGGTCGCATCATCCTGATCATGAGATGGATAAATCCATATCTTTCCATCCTCCCAGACATGTGCCGAAGGGTCCGCCGTATATATGTGGGTGATGATTGGGTTCCCTCCATCAGCAAGCGATACACCGCGATACAGAGCCGTTATTTCGATCGCCGACAGTTCCGTATCATAGAACTGGATTTGATCAATCAGCATGTTTTCACCGCGTGAGCCATCGGCGCGGGCACCGAAAGCCAGGGAGTAGAGCGATGCATCAGAAATTGTAGCCGATGAATCCG
>JARNMJ010000122.1 GCA_029432795.1 Pontiellaceae bacterium B12219 | reverse complement strand
AGGGGGAGAGGATAGGGATGCGTTGCATCCAGAGAAAGAAAACCTAACCCGGCAGGACTCTCACTAGGTTCTGTCCAATGTATGGGGGCAGGTCAATAGGATTACCATCAACAGTATCTACAGTGTTCCTACTTTTCTTACTCAAAAGAAATTCCAACCAGAGGGTGGAACCTACGCAAAACCGTCCGCAGTTTTAACGTTTGTGCGCATACATCCAAATCACTCTCCACCCTCTGCGAGGCTCACCCATAACGTAGGAGATCATGAAATATAACTGCAAAAATTGTCACTTTTTGGCTCGCTCCTATCGTGCTCCTGGTGGTGTTGAATATTTAAATTCATGGTCAATCGAGGAGCGAGAATCTGGAACTCCACATAGTGATTGGTCGGCTCAATGTGCATTAGGAGTATGGGATACAGGAATTGATCCAAGACTGAATGATTCACTTCATGAGATCCTCAACAAAAGCAGGAAAAATTTCTGTTTCCACATAGAGCCCCATGACGGAATGTCATTTGAAGCAGCAAGGCAACTCCAAGCTCAACGAGCATCAAACAGAGATCTTAAACGATCAAATATGTATACCCAAATTGGTTTATTTATTGCGGGTTTAGCACTTTTGGCTAACGTAATTGTAGAAATATTAAAAGCTCCTAACCAGCGGGTTGACCCTACTGTGAAAACGCCCGTTGAGTCAGGCAGAGTACAAGGCACAGCGGGTCACCCGTAACGTTCGGTACAGAAATAAAAACAATTCTGCTCTACTGAAATTTCCAATCATCGGAACAGAATTTGAAGGCACAGAAATCGATCAAAAACAGAGTCAACAGTTGAGAGAAAGAATGCAGGAATACACACATTTGATCCCACAATACAGAGTGATGTTTCTGAGAATCATTGCTTAACTGGATGGAATAAAAAGAATGCTCAACTGGACTGAAAACAAAAATAACCGAACCAGAGCGTGGAGCCTACGGTGGCCGACGCGATTTGGTTCGGTCAATGTTTATGTTCACCGGCGGCTCACCCATAACGTTCGACTGAGAGAAAATATGCAAAATAAATTACACATATCGCTGGTATTCATTGCATCGCTATCCCTGCTGACGAGCTGTAAAGAACAGAGTAAACAATCTCATAAGCAGTCATCGGTTATCACATCCCAAGAATCACTATTAAGATTCCCAGAAACAACAATTCATGCAGAGCTTCCCGGGAAATATAAATCTAAACATTCCTGTTATGTTAAAGGAACCGGAACCAAACACGAGGGAAGTATAATTGCTCACAGAGGTGTTGTCTCTGGACTCAGATCAGATGACCAAGAGCCTGCCTCTCTAAGCTGGGAATTCATTGGCCAAAGTACATGGGAGCAAGGTGATGTATATGTATTGAAATTCACTGATCCTAAAGATGCAGAGAAGAATTGGGTCAAAACTATTATTTATACCGGAACTCCCATTGATGTTATAAATTCTGATAATATACGGATCACAATTAATGAAATAAAACAGGTCGAACCAGAGGCTTGACCTTACCGTGAAAACGCCGATTGATTCGGTCGAAGTTTATGCGCACGGCAGGTCAGCCTGAACGTTCGCAGAATCAAATTGACACTCCCTATTTAGCCGCGTACGTTATTGCGTACCAAGGAGGCAATATGACTACTTTAACAGCCACAGAAGCCAGAAAGCAGCTTTACACATTATTAGACGATGTTTCTGAATCCCATGAGCCTATTCAAATCACAGGCAAAAGGCATACAGCAGTCCTTATTTCTGAATCAGATTGGAAAGCAGTACAAGAGACTCTTTATTTATCATCAATCCCTGGAATGAGTGAGTCTATCAAAGCCGGCTTGGCCGAGTCTGTTGACAATTGTGATTCGGAGTTAGATTGGTGAGTTGGGATATTGTTTACACCAATCAAGCAAAGCGAGATGCAAAAAAACTGTCCCGCTCTGGATTTAAACCTCAGGCACAAAAGCTCCTTAATGTTCTAAAAGAGAACCCGTACCAGAATCCCCCATCGTATGAAAAATTGGTTGGAGATTTATCTGGAGCATATTCAAGAAGAATAAATATTCAGCACAGGCTGGTTTATGAGGTTCTGGAAGACATCCATACCGTTAAAGTGATTCGGATGTGGAGTCATTATGAATAAATAGCGAACCATTGGGTGGAGCCTACGGTGGCCGACGCCCGCTGAGTAAGTTGAAATTTATGCGCAGCAAGGCTCACGTTTAACGTTAGGGTAAGAAAAAAATAAACGATCCCAGTTCATGAATTTAGAGTCGTACAAAACAAGCCAAACCTTGGTGACAATCAAAAGAGAAAAGATCGATGGGAACAAAATCCAAGGGTTCATTCTCGCCTATTCTGACGAACTGATATTGATCCAGTACGTTTACGATTTCAACCTTGATGGATTGATGGTGTTGCGCATCTCAGACATCACCAGTTTGGAATCTACCAAAACAGATGTTTTCCAAACTCAAATCCTCAAAGACGAAGATTTATACTCAAAAATCACCTTTTCGAGTAAATATGATGTTCAGAGTTGGCACTCCGTATTATCGACCTTAGGGAAGGAATACGAATACATCATTATTGAAGATGAAGATCCTGAATTCCCCATATTCATGCTTGGTGCACTGAAGAAAATTGGGAATGAGTCTGTTTCCATTTTGGAATTTACGGGAACTGCCAGATGGCAGACCGAGTTGTCTCAAATGTGTTTTGAAAACATCAGTTCCTTCCAAGTGGGCAACAATTATTCAAATATTTACAGGCGTTACTTCGAGAGAAATTCTATTGCACCACCAGACATAAAATAAGGAAACCCTAACCAGCGGGTTGACCCTTCTATGGGGCGTGTCAAACGATAGGCATATATAATCCTCTCTAAAATTGATCCAGACTGTCCGGTTGCTTGTGAAGGTCCCCCGGAA
>JARNMJ010000121.1 GCA_029432795.1 Pontiellaceae bacterium B12219 | reverse complement strand
AAGTTTTGAGACAGAATCAACACACAGAAATCATAAAAAATTACCATTCCCGTAGAATCAGACTCACAGGAATAAATGAATAACCCAACCAGTGGGTGGAGCCTACGGTGGCCGACGCCTGTTGATTAGGTGAAGTTTATGTTCACCGGCGGCTCACCCATAACGTTGGAAACGGAAACTAAACAGGAATAAATTTCCGAACATCGGAAAAAAAACAAAATGAATTAAATTCACGGAGAATGTGCAGAAGTTAGAGGATGGATCATCTGTCAAATCACGGAGCTTGAAGCGAAGCGTAAAATAATTTCTGAAAGAAATAATGCGAAGCATGGTTCATGTGACAAGATTATGTGGCAAATCACGGAGAATGAACCGCTCTACTTAAACAAATTTTCCAACCAGTGGGTGGAGCCTACGGTGGCCGACGCCAATTGATTAAGTGAAGTTTATGTTCACCGGCGGCTCACCCATAACGTTGGGTTTGCATAAAAAACGATGAAAGAAAAGATACACGTTTTTACAGATAATCTGGATGTGATTGATGACTCCCCATTAATCATTACATCAGAAATATCAATGATTCCTGAAAATGATGGAGGTCGCTATAGCCCTTTCACTAAAGGTTATCGACCAAATCACAACTTTGGGGACGAGAACAATTCATTCTTTTTCATCGGAGAAATTCAAGTTGATGAAGATGAGTGGGTTTATCAGGGAGAAACCAAAATATTAGATGTGAAATTCATCAATGTTCGTGGACTCAAGGAATTATTAATCCCCGGTAATACTTGGAGAATTCAAGAAGGACATAAGCTTGTGGGAACAGGCAAAATCCTAGACATAAAAAAATAACCCAACCAGAACATTGAGCCTACTTGGACAACGCCCGTCGATTTGGTCAAAGTTTATTTCCCAAGCGGCTCATGTTTAACGTTCGACTGATTAAAACAAAATTTGAGAGACAGAGTAAACGACCAGTGGCGGAAGCATGTTTTTAATTCCGCTCAACTGGCTTGATCACGGACATCGGAGAATACGGAACAGAACTCAACAGAAACAAAACTGGTCGAACCAGCACATCGAGTTTACGTGGACAACGCCCGTTTGGTTTGGGCAAAGTTTCTTTCCCACGAAACTCACGTGTAACGTTCGGCAGAAGAAAATAAATCAAAAGCAGCAGAGTGAAACACAGGGTAATTTCCTATTTCCAAACAATGGAAAAACAAATCAGGACTAATCCCCTACTGGCACAATGTGAAAGAAAAGAAATTCCGATTATCGGAAATAAATGCTCATCAACAGAAAACAAAATAGCCGAACCAGTGGGTGGAGCCTACGGTGGCCGACGCCTGTTGGTTAAGTGAAGTTTATGTTCACCGGCGGCTCACCCATAACGTTGTGCATGAATAATATGAATATAGTAATGAAAATTAAACCTGTATTCAGTGGCCCAATGTCAGTGGGTACGATCGAACTTATTAAACTACTTCGGGAGCGCCTCTCTCTGTCTCTTAGAGAAGCCAAAACCTTCGTTGATTCATGCGTGTTTGATAACCAAGAAATATCTATTCCTGTTCCTGAAGGAATCGATGCTCACAAAATTATTAGCGAGATACAGGAACTCGACACACCTGCTCAAATCAATATCAGGATTGAATAAGACAAAACAAAAATTGCACAACCAGAACATGGACCCTATCGTGACAACGCCCGTTGATAAAGTTGAAGCACAATCCACTCAGGGTTACGTTTAACGTTGGCATGATATAAAATGAAATACTTATTGATACCTCTGACAGCAATGCTTGTGTCCTGCACAACTTATGAAATCAAAGTGGTCGATGAAGAAAACAATCCCATCCCTCAGGTTGAAGTTTTCATGAGAAAACTCATGTTTGGCAGTTGTAAATCACATACAGGATATACGGATACCAATGGATTATTTGTAGTAAAGATGCGCAAAGGATATGAAACATTCATCGGTAAAGATGGTTATGAGCAGATCGAATCAACTAACTCAAATGCCTTTGTACTCAGAAAAATAGAACCAGAAATTTGCCAACCAGAGCCTTGACCTTACCGTGAAAACGCCCGTCGATCCGGTCAACGTTTTGTGCACGGCAGGTCAGGCTTAACGTTCTGCATGGATAAAAAATGAAAATCATATCAACACTAACTTTAATATTGATCCTGTGTTTGACGGGTTGCAAAAGCACTCACGTTATTGAAGCAGATGCAGAGACGTTTCTGAGTTACACAAATCAAATTGGAATGATGACCTCAATTTCAACCACTGAGTTCATTGGTGTTACAGGAACAAAAGCCTATATCGAACACACATCATGGTTCAGTAAAGAACCTGACACCTATATTTATTGGATTCAATTAAGTGATCTTCCTGTTTCTGAAGCACAAAAAATAATTAAACATCAGGAACCGTGGATTCCTTACGATCATTCAAAAGTCAGACCAAAGCCACAACAAGTTGATTGGAATACGGCAGATTTATTTGCAGCACCACCTGAATAAAAAAGGCAGAACCAGTGGGTGGAGGCTATCGTGAAAACGCCTGTTGATTCGGTCAACGTCGTTTGCACTCAGCCTCACCCATAACGTTGGATGTAGATAAATAATGAGATTTTTCACACCTATTATAGTTCTGAGTATTTGCATCAATTGCTGGGCAGATAAGAATCAAAAAAGCACTCAGATCGAAGTACACCCTAAAGTATTCAGCATGGTTGAACCCTGGATATCAGATACATGCTATCCGGTCGTTACAGAAATTAATCTAGATGCAGTTCGCCAAAACAATAACCAGTTTTATACCTCTGTTTCAAAAAAGGAAAACTGGATAACAACATGCACTGATAACGAGTTAGGATTTTTGAGATACAAAGTATTAACGCAGGATAGCAATTCTTACACCATTGAATTCCAAAGTAATGAAGGCGGATCATTAACAACCAGCTCCATTATTTCATTTAGAATCATTCAGCGTTCCTTAAAAATTGATGGGAAAGAAAAGCAAATTGAAGTACTGCAGGTAACAAAAATAAAGGCATCCAACCAGAACATGGAGCTTACGGTGAAAACGCCTGTTGATTAAGTTGAAGTTTATGTGCACCGAAGCTCACGTTTAACGTTCGGTACAGAAATAAAAACAATTCTGCTCAACTGAAAATTTCTAATCATCGGAACAGAATTTGAAGGCACAGAAATCGATCCAAAACAGAATCAACAGTTGAGAGAAAGAATGCAGGAATACACGCATTCAATCACAC
>JARNMJ010000120.1 GCA_029432795.1 Pontiellaceae bacterium B12219 | reverse complement strand
AATAAAAAAAGTCCAACCAGTGGGTGGAGCCTACGGTGGCCGACGCCAGTTGATTAAGTGAAGTTTATGTTCACCGGCGGCTCACCCATAACGTTGGGAAACTAAATAAGAAGGCAATGCAATGGATACAAATGTAGCTACAGTTATCGTTATTACAATACTCGTTGTTTCTGCGGTAGTTGCCATTCCTCTTTTGTTGCGGAAAGCAGAGCCAAATATTCAGGATGAACCAGAGAATCCCCCTGAACCTATGAAAATTCCCGAAACAAATAATTCAAAAAAATCTATAATTGCTGAGTATGCAGAAAAGCGAAATCAAAGAGATGAATTTCCCAAGGAACAAAGGGGAGTTAAAATTGTCGATATCGACATCCCTTTCGGAAGAATGGTCGTCATTATTTTTAAGTGGTGGTTAGCAGCTATACCTGCGGCAATTATCATATGGATTTTGACATTTATAATCATGGGACTATTTGGCGTTAGCCTTATTGGGTTAACTCAATAAAATTCCCAACCAGGGGCTTGACCTTACCGTGAAAACGCCCGTTGATCCGGTCAGAGTTTATGTTCACGGCAGGTCAGCCCGAACGTTGGGTGTGGATAAAAAATGAAAATGTCCAAAAATAAAATCTTAGGTTTAGTAACATGCATTAGCTTGTTGGCATCCATGAGTCATTCTGAGGATCTTGTCATAACATCCTTTGATAAAGACGGAACCTTGGAATGGAGCAGTGATTATACGAATGGATCTTATCAGATTCAGTGGGCATCCAATCTTGATGGTGAATGGCACACAAATTTTCCCTACAGCAATATTCAAAACACAAATGAAATCATGTCAGTCCAAGTCCCACGTTTTTTCCGTGTTGTTTGGAAAGAAGGGTATTCAATTGAAGGCATCGTTTACTATTCAACCAGCGTCTTAACCAATGAAACTGTACGTCTTGACCCATGGAGTGACGGTGCATCTCCAGAACAATCCACAATCACAGACCTTTCAGGTAAGTTCAGATTTGATGGAGTGAAGAATGGAGAGTATGTGATTTGGACAACATCACATGATGGATTTAATGGTGTAGGTAGATTCATTAATGTTGATGACAGCAATCTAACCCAAGACTTAAGAGCATACAAAAGAGTCTCATACCTTTCACCAGTCAGAGATTCCGTTATTACAACCAACGTTGTGACTTTCACTTGGGAAACAGTTGCCGAGGCTTCACTTCATACCTTTTGGTTGAGAACAGGAAACGACGATAATTATGGTTCAAAATTCCTCACTATTCCCGACCTTGGAACCAATGCATATCAAGCATCATTAACTTTAACCAATGGATTATATAGCTGGGGTGTTGACCTCTATGATTCAGAAGGAAACAAAGTTGCGTTTGGTAATGATTTTGATTTTGTCTACTCAATTGAACAATAAATAAAATGCACCCAACCAGAGGCTTGACCTTACCGTGAAAACGCCCGTTGATCCGGTCAACGTTTATGCGCACGGCAGGTCAGCCTGAACGTTCGATAGAAAGGAAAATATAATGATTAAAATCCTATCGCCATTTTTGCTTATCACCATCCTACTTGGATGTTCATCGCCACAGCCTTCAACAAAAGCTCTGAATCGAGCCATACACGAGATTCCTGGATTTCAAGCTTACATGGACAATATGACGCCAGAAGAAAAAGCTGAAAGGCAATTGCGTGTTAAAATCCATGTTCAAGAGGCTTATATTAAAGCTGGTGAAGATATCATCACCGAAAGCAAAGCCAAATATGACACAACAGAAAAAGAATTGTCAGTTTTACTTAACAAGCCAACTTACGATGAAGTTAAAGCAAAAAAAATGGCGATCACTTTGATTAAGCTACAGGAAGAGATCGATTTGCACACTAAACTGGTTACCGTAAACAAGGTTAAACTCGTAGAACTCCAGCAGAGTTTACCACAAGATAAATAATCGAACCAGTGGCTTGAACCTACGCAAAAGACGCACGGTAATTTTTAACATCAATCGCACGCACCAAGCTTCAAAAGAACGAGCCTTTTGCGAGGCTCATCCATAACGTTAGGTGAGGAAAAATTTGGAAAAGAAAACATCATGATCGGATACGAACAGTATTTCTTCCAACTCCATAATTATGTAACACAAATCACGGGATTACAGGTTTCGTCGGTGCGACCTCCATATCCATTTTGTCATATCCCCCCATCATTTGATCGACCATTATTTTGTACAATTAACATAATCAGTCCGGTCAAAATTGAAGATCACGATATAACCACCCTAAAGAGCATTCATGGGGATCAATATGAAGTTGATATTGCTGAAAGCAACATCACAGCATCAATTAACACCTATGGAGATAACTCAGACCAGCACATTGAGACCATAGTTAAAGAAGTAAATCAACTCAGAGAAAAAGGGATAGGTTTTATTCGAAATGGCGAAATATGGGATTTTCAAAATTTTGGTCAACCAGACAGACGGCAAGTCGATATTGAGCTTCATGTCCGTGTCAATTTCGAAAAACTCACAAAGCGACTAAGCATAAAAGAAGAGAAACAGCGCGTGAATGAATTCAATGATAAAATTTTTAATCTGGTTATGGGTGAATAAATGATACCCGAATTCTTCAAAGGGGCACTTGGAAGCCATGTGAATTACCTGACATATATTGCACTCGAAAACTGTTTCGATTATCTCAAGTTAGTCAAACAACATCAAGAAGAAGGGAGCAAGCAAACACCTCACAAATACAAGAGGCTACGTTATTTTCTTAATGCAATTGATTCTCTAAATAATATTCCTGAATACTTCTATTATGAACACAAAGCCTCACAAGGCTGGACTGATACCCCAAAGGGAAACATCATTGGAGAAATTCGAGAATCAAATGACATTATTCGTGAGGTGGCGAGAATTGCTAATGCCAGCAAGCACTGCGTATCCAAACAACCGAATCATCCCAATGCTGCAGACCTACAATATCCCGAATTAAAAATCTTGATGAGTTCAGAAAATGTAGAACTCAATTTTGACTTTGAATCAATTGAAGACGAGAAGATAATCCTAAAAGCATTCAAATTTTGGCAAGAGTATTTGGAGAACCCCAACAAAGAACTCTTACTACAAAAAAGCACCTAACCAGCAGGTGGACCCTACCGTGACAACGCCCGTTGAGTCAGGCAAAGCACAAGGCACGGCGGGTCACCCGTAACGTTCGGTACAGAAATAAAAACAATTCTGCTCAACTGAAAATTTCCAATCATCGGAACAGAATTTGAAGGCACAGAAATCGGTCAAAAACAG
>JARNMJ010000011.1 GCA_029432795.1 Pontiellaceae bacterium B12219 | reverse complement strand
CCACGAACGGATCATCGGAGAGCGCCGGATTAAAAACTTCGACAAAGTGCTCAGCCTGTATGAAGACGATATTTATGTTCTAGCAGTCTGTCGGACTTATCCATTTCAGATTTAAGATATCTGTGATAGACTGAATCAGTCTACATGGTATTTGTTAACTGAAATAAGGATAAGTCCGACAGACTGCTAGAAGAATTTCTTGAGGCCTTCGGATGCTTTGTTTTTCAGGTCTTTGGCTTTGTCGCTTTCGAGGGCTTTGTTGATCTGCTCGTCGGCGGCTTTTTTGGCTTCGTCTTTGGCCTTTTCGACTTCCTCATTGGCGCGGGCTTTGGCGGCGCCGAGAGCGGCATCTTTCAGGTTGTTGTCGAGTTCAACCGTGATGCGCGGCGATTGGAGGGAGCCGTAAAGCTTGCCGGGAATGGCCAGATTTTTGAGATTGTTGATGATCTCGTTGCTGGTTTTCAGTTCGCGCACAGTGAGGGTGAAGGGGACATCGAGGGCATCGAGGGTAAAGGTGCCGTTGGCGGAAATATCGGCAATACCGGTTTCGATCTGCAGGCTGTCACCGGTTTCGACGATCTCAGCCATATCGATGCCTTGCAGATTAAAGACAATATCGTTCGGGGCATTCATGTCGTCAAATCGCATCACCAGTTTAATGGTGGATTCTGAGGCATCCTCCGCAATCATTTCGAACTGCGTCGGCTGTCCATTGAGTGCGGGGCTGCTGCAGACTTCTGAAGCAATGATCTGCTGCATGGGCATGGAGGAAGACAAGGTGACCTGATCGATTTCAATGTTACGGATGAGCCAGGCCGGGCGGTCGCTGAGCAGGACGGCGGTCATATTGAGGTAGCCGGTTTTGCGGGCGAGCTCAACCAGTTCCTCGCGGGTGGGCGTCGGGGGCGGTCCGCCTTTGACGAATTCGCTGATTTTTTTCTGCTTTTTCAAATATTCGGCGCCTTTATTGAGCCACTCCTTATATTTTTCAGCCTGCGCGAGATAATCATCGAGCGTTTTTTCGCCCTGTTCTTTTTTCTTATCTGCTTTTTCTTTGGCCTTTTTATCTGCTTTTTTCTGTTTTTCTTCGGCGCTCACGTAGAGTTCTCCGGGCTGATCGCGGAGGGTGTCGGTTTGCAGGACGCTGCCGGCGAGCAGATCGATGGAGAAGGATTTACGGAGCAGATCGCTTACACTGATGTCGGAAACGAGCTGTTCGATTTGTACGAGGTTGTGGGTCGGTTTATCCGGGTTGGTGACCTGCAGGTTCTGGATGTTGAGTTCTCCGCCGAAGATGGAGAGGTGGGCTTTATCCATATTGACTTCCGCTCCGGTGGAATGACTGATGGAGCTGGAAATGGTTTTCTTCACGGCCATATCGAGGAACAGGAATTCCATCAATGCGCCGATGACCACAAATGCGGCCACGAGAATGATGCCGGACTTGCGGAAGAGCGGGGAGGTTTTCGCGAGTACATCTTCGGTGGAAATCTTTTGTTTTCCGAAGGCGAGCCAAATCAGGAATCTGGAAAATTTGTTGCCGGTGGCTTTGCCGATTTTTTCATGTTTTGCAGCCTTTACCATGCCTTCGCGGATTTTATTCACATAGGTGCTGAGCGCTTTAGCGAAAATGATGGCAACGATGAGGGCGATGGGAGCGCCGCCGACCTGGCTGTAGTTATCGAGCCCCATCAGGGCCAGACCGGGAGTGTTTGCCAGCGAAGTGAACACGCCTTCGAGACCGATGCTGTGAATGATCGTATAGCCGATGTGGAAGGTTGGAATCGCCAATGTGAGGCAAAGGATTTTTCCGGTGGCGACCCCCAGCAGCGCGAAGCCGATGTTGGCATTCAATAGAAGCAGGGCGAGAATCAGCACGACCAGCATCAGGTTGGCCCCGGGAAGCATCCCGATCAGCACACCGCAAAGAGCTCCGAGAAAAATTTCTCTTTTACCGGCACCGCCGCGTAGCATTTTTCCAATTTTACGAATGATACTTATTGAGATCATAGTTCGTTCCTCGTGTTAAAATGTTGATGAAAGACGATAATTCCAATTGATCCTTCCGGTCAACCGCGGAAAGCATGAACTGGTGAGGTATCATCGTTCCGTTTATCAGGTATTGCGTATCCGGAGCCTAATCCGTAACCGGGATTTCTTCAGCGATGCATCCAGTTCAAGGTTCAGGCTGTCGGCGCAGGCTTTGGCAATGGAGAGACCGAGGCCCGCATGTCCGGATTCGGTTCGGGCGGCATCTTTTCGCCACATCCGTTCGAAGAGATGGTTGAGGTCTTCTTCTGTGAGATTGGGTGCGTCATTTTCGCACAGGAAAAGTGAACCTTCTTCACCCACCAGAATATTCACAGTGCTTTCGGCCGGGGCATATTCAATTGCGTTGCTGATGAAATTGGTCATCATAATTCGCAGCAATCGGGGATCGGTATTGAACTCAATTTCCGGATTCAGTTCAGTTTGCAGCCTGATCCGGGCTTCTTTCGCAGTTCCTGTGTGCAGCGCAACGCATTCCTCGGCGATGTTGGCGGGGCGGACCGTTTCGGTCTGCAGTTCTGCGGTGGCCGATTCCATGCGGGCCAGCAGCATCAGACTGTCCAGCGTTTGCTGAAGGCCGAACGCGAGGTTATGTATTTCCTGAAAATCATCGGGGGTGGATTGCTCCGGCCATTTCAGAGCGACTTCTGCGGTGGTGCGGATGGCGGCGAGCGGTGTACGGAGCTCATGCGCCAGATCGCCACTGAAGCGCCGCTCGCGGGCAAAGCTCTCTTCCAGTTTA
The DNA here is from genome assembly GCA_029432795.1 of Pontiellaceae bacterium B12219. Lineage (GTDB taxonomy): Bacteria > Verrucomicrobiota > Kiritimatiellia > Kiritimatiellales > Pontiellaceae > Pontiella. Next base: position 89,190 of record JARNMJ010000011.1, on the reverse strand, counting down.
GCCATCAGGTTGTTGAGTCGTTCGACAATGGGCCGGATGTCGGCCGGCGCACTTTGTTCGGAAAACCGTTCGTGCAGCGATTCCGCATCCATGGTGGCGGCCTGTTCGCCGAGAACTTTCAGTGGCCGCAGCGAAATGTGCAGGGTGAAAATAAGTAATCCACTGAACAGCAGGCAGGCCGCCAGTCCTCCGCCAATCAGGTTGCGGGCCAGCCGGGCCAATGCGTCGTCGACTCCGGCGCGGCTGACTGCCAGGATGACTTTCGGGGCTTGTTTCTCACGCATCATTATCGGAAAACGGGCCGCCCAAGCCCGCACAGGCAAACCGTTATCCAAGGTGGTGTTATAGAAAAACGGGGCGTCGCTGAATGCGACAGGATGTATAATTTTTCCACCGTTGAGGTTGTCCGTTTTAAGGTTAATTCCCCGGTTCCCGATCCACACCTCGCAATAGACTTCCGCGGACAGGTTGGTGAAAAGTGTATTTTGCAATTGGGCCGTTGCACCGGCTAAACGGTTGGCGTTCAGTCGGGTCGGTTGTTCATTGCGGTTTCTATATCTCGGGTTGCCGCGTTCGGGATTACGTTCCGGTTCCCGGTCGGGATCGCGCCCCGGTCCGGGATCGGTTTTTATGAAGCGCAGATCAATGGCAATATTGGCGAGTTCGGAGTCGAGGCGGGCTAAATATTCTGCTTTGGAGGAAAAATAGATGCTGAATCCTGCGGCAATGCTGATGCAGATGAAGGCGGGCAGCAGCGTGGAAAGTAAGTGAGCTCGAATACTGATCATTCTTCCGGCTCCGAAATCATATAGCCCTGGCCGCGCCGCGTGTGAATCAGCGGCGCATCGGATTCGGGAGTTTTAATCGCCCGGCGCAGTGCGCAGACGGCGGTATCGATCACGTTGCTCATCGGATCGGCCTGCTCGTCGTAGATATGTTCTTCAATATCGGAACGGGAGACCACCTCGCCTGCGCACAGCATCAGAAATTCAAGCAGAGTAAAGAGCTGGGCGGAGAGCTTCAGCTCCTTGCCGCCGCGGGCCACCTTCTTTGCAGAGGAATCCAGCTCGAGGTCGCCGACTTTCAAAACGGGGGTGCTTTTCCGGTAGCGCCGCCGGCCGAGCGCTTCAACGCGGGCAATCAGTTCCTCGATGGCAAAGGATTTAACCAGATAGTCGTCTGCACCGAGACGCAGCCCGGCCACGCGATCTTCAATGGTATCTTTTGCTGTAAGAAAGAGAACGGGGGTCTCGTTGCCATCGGCCCGCAGTTTTTTAAGAATCTCGTGGCCGTCCATATGGGGCAGCATGATATCGAGCAGAATCACATCATATTCATGTTCGCTGGCGAGCCAGTAGCCCTCTTCGCCATCGCCCGTTTCATCGACGGCATACCCGGAAGCTTTAAGCGCTTTCACTACGGGTTTTCGCAAAGAAACGGCATCTTCAACCAATAAAATTCGCATAGGTCTGTTCCTGTTTTTCTAAAATATGCGGGATCGATAATGAGCGTAACATGAAGTACGGGGGTCGGGCCGTACTATTTTTTTCGGTAAATTTCATCTTTTTTTCGGCGCTCATGTTTCGCTCATGTTCGTTTTGGTTCTATCGCGGCATCGAAAGAAGAAAAGCCATTGAAGGCAGAACGGAGAATACGAAAATGAAAACATTGAAAGCAACCAAAGCTCTTGCGGCACTGGCCGCTGCTCTCGTTTATTCTGCGGCCGGCGCGGAATCCCGAATCTGGACAGACACAACAGGAAAAACCATTGAGGCCGAGCAGGTGAAACTTCTGAATGAACAGGTGGTACTGCGGCTGACAAACGGAAAGGAGATCAGGGTTTCGCTCGATTCGCTCAGTGCTGCAGACCGCGAAGCAGCTATGCTCAATGAGCCGCCAACGCTGGATCTTAAGGTTTCTGCTAAAACGTCCCGTTCGAATACCAGTCTGCGGAGTGTCGGACCCGGAAGCCAGGTGCAGGTTCAGGAAGAATCCACTCAGGTATCCGTTACGGTGAAAAAGGCCAGTTCCGCCCTCTATGATCTGCCGCTGAATACCGTGCTTTATCTGATTGGCGAAGGGAGCGGCGGGCAGCTTCAGATTCTGGATAAAGTTTCTGAAACCTTTACCTATTCGGACAATAATCGGGTGTTTGAATTTAAATCGGACGCATTGGAAACGGCAAAGGCGGAAGGGGATGAACGCAGGACCGAATATAAAGGCTGGCTCGTCACGGTGCTTGATCCCAACGGTGAGATTATCGCGATGAAGAGCAGTGACCGTGAATATACCGAAAAAGCGGAAACACTTATCGCTTCGAATGAAACTTCGATTCGCGATCGGCTCGAAGAAGCCCTGCAGCCAAAATCGGGCAGAGCAATGGCGAACTTTTTTCGCTTCGACTTCTAAGTGCTCATGTTCCGCTCATCTTCAGTTCGCTAAACCTATTTATGAACAGTCGGGATAGACCCGAGAAAAATTAACAACCCAGGAGGCCATATCATGAAAACAACGAACCACATCCTCATCGCACTATTCGCCGCCGGAACCACTCTCGGCGCATTTGCAGACGATACATCAGCACCGGAACGCACCGGCGAACGCCGGGAAAACAGGCGTACAGAAATGATGGAACGCTTCGATAAAGACGGCGATGGAAAACTGTCTCCACAGGAGCGTTCTGCTGCTCGGGAAACACGGGAAAAGTTTCAGGAAAGACGCCAAAGCGGGGATGAAGTTGCTGAAAATTCTGAAAAACCGAGAGAACGCGGACCTCGCAGTCAGCGCGGTGAATCTGGCGAGCGTCCGGAACGCGGAAACCGGGGTGAATATGCCCAGCGCGATGACCGTGGTCAGGCTGGCGAATATGTTCAGCGCGGACAGCGGAATGAACGTGCGGACCGAGCCCCTCGTGCAGAACGTGGAAATCGTGGTGAATATGCACAGCGTGGAAATCGTTCGGAACGTGCTCCCCGCCGTGAATATGCGCAGCGCGGTGGCCGTGGTCAGGCTGGGGAATATGCTCAGCGCGGACAGCGGAATGAACGTGTAAACCGAGCTCCGCGTGCAGAACGCGGAAACCGCGATGAATATGCACAGCGTGGTGGCCGTGGTCAGCGTGGAGCGTATGCAGAACGTGGTGATCGTGGGCCGCGTACCGAGCGTAGACCGCGTGGCGATCGTGTTGAACGTCAATTTAACGCTGAATAATAAATAACGTTTGACTGAATCACCGAGAACAAAAACCGTCGGACCTTGAATCCGGCGGTTTTTTTTATGATCTCTCGAATCTGCCGACACTATAACCGCTTTTGTTATAAACAAAAGCGGTTATCTCGGGAGTTTGACATATCCGGTTTTGTTTTATACAAGAGCGGTTATGAATCCGTTTAAGATCGATGGTATTGTCGGCGGGGTGGATTATATGCCCCGAAAAGAGAGTGAAGAGCTGCTTAATTATCATAAGGCCGGTCGGAATGTGCTCATCCGCGGCCCGCGTCGAACAGGCAAATCGTCGCTTGTGATTAATACGTTTGAAAACGTGAAGTGCAACCTGATCCGGGTTGATTTCTGGGGTGTGAAAACCGAGGCGAGGGCAGTAGAAAAGATTGCACGTGCATTTGCGCCCTATTGTAAAAAACTGCCGATTCTGAGCGGCTTTAATTTAGGCGGCGTTGGGCTGCAGTGGAAAAGCCCGGAAACACAGTCGAGTGTGGAGGATCTCCTGCGGCTCGCAGTGGATTTGCATAAGAAAAAACCGGTGGTGGTATTTTTTGATGAATTTCAGGCCCTGCTCGATTTGCCGGACTCCAATCAGTTTCTCGGCGCATTGCGCTCCGAAATTCAGGCGCAGCCGCAAGTGCAGTATGTTTTTGCCGGCAGTCATCAGAATCAACTGATGGAAATTTTCTATTCCCAGCAAAGTCCCTTTTTCAAATCGGCTGCGCTCATGGAGGTCGGCAGTCTGGACCGGCCGGACTTTATCCAATGGCTGGAAGCCAAGTTTGCTGAAAGCGGCAGGAAGGTTGATCCCCGTTTATGGGATGCGGTGTTCGATCTTTCCCATTCCATTCCCGGCGATGTGCAGGATGTGTGCTATCACCTTTGGAACGATACCGAAGAGGGAGGAACCATCGGGCCGGAAGGTTTTGGTGCCACCCTGCAGCGGGTCCTGCACGAGCGGGCGGCGGGTTATGAAGGGATGTGGAATATGCTGACCGATAATCAGCAAAAGGTGGCCATGGGCCTGGCGCGCTACCGCGACGACAAATATACTTCGCAGGAATTCATGCAACTGAGCGGAACCACGTCCTCCGCTTCGGTCAAACGCGGGATTGATGCATTGGATTCAAAAGGATTAATCTGGATGAGTTCCAAACATTGGATCTTTTCCGATCCATTTTTTGCCCTCTGGATTTCCAATTCAGTGGATTAGGAAATTAACCAACAACAAAGGAGAAAAAAAATGGAATCAGACATAACTTATTATGGGGCAGAAGGGGCCGCGATGAGCGGTGGAGTGCTAGTTCTGTATTGTGCATTAATCATCATTTCCATCGTTGCAATGTGGAAGGTGTTCACCAAGGCCGGGCATCCGGGCTGGGCATCGATTGTTCCGATCTACAATACCTGCGTGATGTGCGACATTGGCGGAAAGCCGATGTGGTGGGTGCTGCTGATGTTTATCCCGGTTGTAAATATTGTTGTCTCCGTTTTGGTGACGATCGGGATTGCTAAAAACTTCGGACGAGGTACCGGGACCGTGCTCGGCCTGATTTTCCTGCCGTTCATCTTTTTGCTGATTCTCGGGTTCGGCAGTGCTGAATATAACCGGGTTGAAGGGTAAGTGTAATAGAGGGTCCCGGAAACGGGGCCTTTTTTTATGGCAACGCGGGGCGGACTTTGATGGTTTTTTCCCGTTTGATGGTAACACTGCCGGGTTTTGCTCCGCGCGGTTTTCCCACGTGTTTGGCTTCGGTATAGTTGACCGGCACATTCCCTGCGTTCCGGGCTTTGGAATGCCAGGCGGCAATGGCGGCGGTTTGCCGGATCAGGGCATTGTCGGGCCGTCCGCCTTCGGGATGCCGGAGAATCACGTGGCTGCCGGGAAGACCGCGAACGTGAAACCAGAGATCGTTGGCTTCGGCAATGCGCAGGCTGAGCAGGTCGTTGTCGGCATCGGTTTTTCCCGCGAGAGCTTCAAAGCCGTCGGGAAGTTCGTATTTCCAAAAATCGGGCTGGATGGTTCGTTCTTTCATCACGAAAGTTATTCGTTATCTGTTAATTGGTATTTGGGTTGAAAAAATAGAAGCTAAACGTACATGGTATCCAAACGATTAACAATTAACAGATCACGATTAACTTCGAGCGAAGCGAACATGAATCTATTTGCATACGGAACCCTGATGTGGCCGGAGGTGCTGGAGGCGGTGACGGGCCGACGGCTGGCGGGTGAAAAGACGGTGCTGGCGGGCTATACGCGATTGCGCGTTAAAGATCAGCTCTATCCGGTGATTATCCCATCGCTGGACGATGCTGTGGAGGGAGTTCTTTACAGAAATCTGACCGCGAAAGAGTTCCAGGCATTGGATGCATTTGAAGGTGAGGAATATGACCGCACCGCAGTCTGCATTGGCGGGACCCCGGCTTTTGTCTATGTACTTTCCGAGGATTGGAAGCATATCGCGGATTCAGCTCCCTGGAATCCGGAGGATTTTGCCGCGGATGAATTGGCGCAGTTCTGTTCCGGTTACAAGGGGTGGAAAGCATGTTGAATCGCAGATTTAGGCATTGTGAATTTTGCGATATAGATTATTGTTCTTGGCATGTCTGGTCCATCCTTACAAAAGGAAAATAACCGTTTTTTTCAGTCGCTGGCTTTTAAGCTGAGTCTGTCTATTTTCTTGATTACGTCGACCCTGCTCTCCGGTCTGGGCATTTATTACATTCAACGATTTTCCGAGATTATTGATTTCCAGCTGATGTCCAGTGCGCATATTCCGATTCGGTTGATTCGTGCGCACGACCTGCCGATTGAAGTGATGCGCGATAAACAGGCGCTCTCGAAATTTATCGGGACGAAGGTTTTAAGTTCAATCCTCACTACAGAAGATCATATTGTGGCCTACAGCAGTGAGCCGGGGCTGGAAGGGCAGTGGACTGAAATCCATGCGGAGTATGTCAGCCATCCTGATCTCGTAACGAGGAAATCCGGTGTGACCGCATTACATAAGCAGGTCGATGGCAAAGACTGCGTACTGATCAGCGGGCCGATTGTGAATGATGAGGGGCAGTTACTGTATTGGCATTTAATGATGGATGCCAAACGCAACCGTGCAGATAAAGAATGGGTTGCCCGGATTTTTCTTGCCGGTTTTACGATCTCTATCGTTTTAGTAACAGTACTTTGTGCGGGACTTTCCCACTGGATGCTGCGACCGCGGTTGAAGCGTATTTCAGACTGTCTGCAGGCGGTTGAAGAGGGCGACCTTTCATTGCGGGTTAAGCAGGTGCGGTCTACGGATGAATTGGGGGAACTCGGCCGCGGCGTGAACGATATGGTCGAAAAACTCTCCCGCCAGCGACGGGAAGAAGAGCGTTTGAACGAAGAGCTAAAGGCTTCCAGGGATGATGCGGAAAGGGCCAGCCGAACCAAAAGTGAATTTCTGGCTAACATGAGTCATGAAATCCGGACGCCCATGAACGGCGTGCTCGGAATGGCCCAGCTGATGAAAGATACCCAGCTTTCCGGCGAGCAGCGCGATTATGTGGAAACCATTTCTTCTTCGGCCGATAACCTTCTGAAGATCATCAACAACATTCTGGATCTGTCGCGTATTGAGATGGGGAAATATCATCTGAATATAGAAACTGTTGATGTCCGCAAACTGCTGGATGAACTCCATACCTTCTTCACGCCGTTGCTGCGGGAAAAAGGGCTCGAACTGCAGATCGAATGTCCGGAACAACTGGGCGCAATTCGTACTGACGAAGGCTCGTTGCGGCAGGTATTGATCAATCTGCTGGCCAATGGGGTGAAATTCACGCAGGTCGGCCATGTGAAAATCAAAGTGGAAATACTGAAGGTGCACGGGAGTGAATGCTCCCTGCGCTTCAGTGTCAGCGACACCGGAATCGGGATCCCGGCGGAATCGCATGAACGTATTTTCCAGGAGTTTACACAGGTAGACAGCTCGCATACGCGCGAATTCGGCGGTACCGGCCTTGGACTTTCGATTTCCCGGAAGATAGTTGAACAGCTGGGGGGGCGGTTGATCGTCTGCAGCGAACCCGGAAAAGGGGCGGAGTTCAGCTTCACGCTCACCGTGAATCGCGAAGAACTTTCAGACGCTGAAACAAACGAAACCGGAGCTGCTGATCGGGACAACCTGGATCTGGATGTGCTGGTGGCGGAAGACAATAAGCTGAATCAACGTGTGCTTGTTGAAATGCTTCAGAAAATGGGGTGTCGAACGGTGGTGGTCGAAAATGGACAGGAAATCTTTAAAGTTCTCAAACTGACACTGCCTCAGGAAGAACGCCCTCACTTTGATATCATTCTGATGGATATTCAAATGCCCGTTCTTGATGGCCTGAAAGCCACAGCCATGATCCGGGCCATGGAAAGCGAGACTGAGCGTATTCCGATTATGGCCGTCACCGCACACGCGATGAAGGGTGATCGCGAAAAATTTCTTGAAGCGGGAATGGATGATTACCTCTCCAAACCGATTCGTCGCGAAGACCTGCGTGCGGCACTTAAACTGCTGAGCTAATAGTGCTTACTCTGTTTTCCGCTCATCTTTTTGAATTAAATGTGCCCATTTCGGGCGATTTTACCGTATTCTTAACAAACACTTTTTTAACAAAGGCAAAGGTTCAGAAAATGTACAGTAATGGAAATGTTCCCATGTTTAAAATGAGGCCCAATATGGGAGCGCTCATTGGTGCCGTTGTTGTCTTCCTGCTCGGTGGCCTGATTCTGTTTGAATCGCACCGCGATCCCGGCAACATTCCCGCACAAGACCGGGCTAAACTGATTTTCACCATTTCGATTGTGGTTTCCGGCATTCTGCTCATCATTTCAACCGGACGGATGTGGTTCAAACATCTTTGGCACGATCGATACGCAGGTAAAAAAAGAAGGCGCCGCTGAGCCGTGCTGCCGGTCTGAAAAGTCTATTCCATAAAACCGCGGTTTCCAGACATGGGAAACGCACTTCGTTTTAATGAAGATTCGCTTCCAACCCCTGGAAGATTTCTGTCACGCTGATTTCCAATGGTTGGAAGAGGAGATTCCCATGGCACGCGCAACAAAAAAGGATGGACTGACAGATTATCAGCTGGCACTGGTTTCCCGGGCTGTATTTGACATCGGTCCGCGGACCCGTACGGTGATTTTCATGTTCGGTCTCATCGGCATTGCGATGGCCTTTATGGCGAGTCTGGTCAGCCATAAAAATGTTCCACTGGATAAAGTGATTCACTTCACGAGCTACACATTACTTTCCGCCACGTTTGTGCTGGCGCTGCGTCCGGTCTTTTTTATTCCCGGCCTGTTCGGGTTGGTGGGGATGAGTGTCGGTATTGAATTTCTGCAACGCCATACCGGGCGCTCATTCGATGTAACCGATATGGTGGCAAATGCCTGCGGGGTCGGGCTGGGCGGGATGCTCGGTTTGCTGTTCCGCGGAATTTTTTCCATCGTCAGCAAAGAAGTGGCCGCCCGGAAAGCCCATCGTAAACTGCAGTATTTTAAAAAAGGTTCCATTCTGATTCGGGAAGGGGATCCGATTCAGGAAATGTTCATTATTAAACAAGGAAAGGTGCAGATTTCCCGCGAGGTCAGCGGTCGCGAAACCCATCTGGGTATCGTGCGGGCCGGAGAGGTGCTCGGGGTGCTCGGAGTGGTGGAGCAGCGGCCGCAATATGCGACGCTTTGCGCGCTGGAAGACACCGTGGTTTATCAGATGAGTATGAAAGAGTTGCTGGAACAGGCGGGCGGAAACGAGCTGCCCGTATCGCTGGTTTTGAAGGGGCTGAGCCAGAAGGTCCGGCTGCTGGCAAATCAGCAGATCGGTTCCGGCGGGGTTGAAGATCTGGATGCCACGTTGGCATAAAGATGTAATAAGCGCTCGAACCGATTTGGCAATCTGTTACGCTTTTAATTGTGAAGACGATAGAACACTTTCAGCAGAACCGTCCGGTGCATCTTGCGCGTAGAGATGTCTTCTTCGAATCTGCATCCGAGCTGATCCACCAGGAACAGAATAACTGTACGCCGGACGTTAACCGGGCGGCGTATGAGGAAATTTTATACCTGTTGCAGGTGTCCCGCCTGCATGCCCGCTTTGCAATTCGCCGGGCGGAAAAAATTAAAGCCGATGAGCAGTTCGGCAGTTTCATCGGTTTATTGGTCGGAAATGTGCGGGCGGTTCTGTCGATGATCAGCCTGAAGCAGACGGTGGAAAGTTCCGAGGGATCCTTTTTCAGTTTTCTGGGGGCAAACCAGGCATCGGTTGCGTTGCAGGCGGAAGAATATCAGCGTCGGGCAAACGACATTATCCGGTCGCTGCACAACACGCTCAAACTTGCCGCAGAACCCTTTGAACAGTTGAAAGTCGACAATGCCGAAGCCTGTACCGCCGAAGAGTGCGAGCGGTATGGAAAAGCCCGCGAGCATTTCATGCAGCTCATTCAGAGCGGAAACCACAAAAGCCGCATCGGAAAATTGCCGCGGGGTCAGATCCTGAACATCAGCTATTAAGTGCTGAACCCGGATTTATTCCCGGCTGAACTTTCGGTCGAGCTCCGTAAAGCTGGTGTAAATCAGCGTTGGGCGTCCACGCGGTGAAGTATAAGGCATATCAGTTTTGGCCAGATCAGCGACCAGCTTTTCAATCTCTTTATCCGACAGCCGGTCTTTAGTGCGCACGGCCATCTGACAGACCGTTTTGGCAATTTGTTCCTGAACCAGTTCGCGCGCACCCCGCTTTTTCCCGGCCTTTTCCAGTTCCCGTGCAATTTCAACCAGCATCGACTCCACCGGATTTTCCTGTACGTAAACTGGCAAGGCATCGACGATGAAGCTGTCGTTGCCGAAATCGGACACTCCGAATCCGAGTTCCTGCAAAACCATCAGATGCGAACGTACGGTCTGTGCATCGGAGGGCAGAAGCTCCACGGTTTCCGGAGCAAGCAGGCCCTGTTTCGGAACAGCATGGGCCTGAACAGCATGAATGAATTTTTCAAAGAGTACGCGTTCGTGAGCCGCGCGCGGCTCCATCAGCACAAACCCGTCTTCGGTTTCCAGCACCACATAATTTCCGCCCATTTGGCCCACAATCCGGCACCAGCCCCACGGACTCTTCGGGGACGGGTCCGATGAAGCTTGAGCCTTGCGACTTGAAGTTGGAGTGCCCTTTGCATCCGTTTCACCGGACTGTTGTTTTTCCAGCTTTTCAACGCGGTCGGATTTCCGTTCGAGCAGCGGTTCCGGTTTGCGAAGAATTTCCTCCATCTGTTTCTGTGTTTCGAAGGTTGGGCGAACAGGTTTCGGCGGCGGGAGGATTATGCGCTCCTCCTCTTGCTCTTCATCGTTTTCAAGGGTTGGAAGATCTTCGGGCGTTTCGGTTTCCAGAGATTGGAAGGTCAGCGCTTTATTGAGCGCCTCCACAATGGCATCGCGCAGTTGGTTTGGTTTGCGGAAACGGACTTCCTTTTTGGTGGGATGCACATTCACATCCACGAGCGGCGGAGCCATTTCGATGAAAAGGAAAACTGCGGGATAGCGCCCTTTTGCGATGAGCGAGTGATAGGCCTCGTTCAACGCATGGAAAACCACCGGAGCGGCAGCCGGCCGGTTGTTGACAAAAATATACTGATCCTGCCGGTCCTTGCGGCCGGTCTGAGGCAGGCCGGCGTAGCCGGTGATGGTGTAATCGTCGTCGGAATAGTCGATTTCCAGCAACTGCTCAAAAAAGCTGTGGTTATAGAGCTCCGAAATCCGATCCTCCATTTTTCCAGCCATTGGAAGATCGTAAACCATACGTTCATCGACTTTCAGGCTCATTCCAATCTCGGGGTGAGCCAGGGCCATCACCAAGAACAGCTGGCGGATGTGGGAGAGTTCGGTCTGCTCGGCCCGCAAAAACTTTCGCCGGGCAGGCACGTTGAAAAACAGATTGCGGATTTCGATGCGGGTGCCGACCGGGCAGCCGATATCGTCGCAGCTCAGAAATTTACCGCCGGCGATCTGAATCTCAGTTCCGGCCAGCTCCTCCTCGGGACGGGTAATCAGGGCAAAGCGGGATACCGAAGAGATGGCGGCCAACGCTTCGCCGCGAAAACCGAGCGTGTGAATGTTTTCAATGTCGGCTTCACTGCGGATTTTACTGGTGGCGTGGCGTTCAATGGAGAGCAGGGCCTGATCGCGGTTCATGCCGCATCCGTTGTCGGTGATGGCGATCAGCTGCTGGCCGCCGCGCAGGACTTCAACCTCCACCCGGGTCGCGCCTGCATCCAGTGAATTTTCGAATAGTTCTTTCATGACCGAGGCGGGGCGTTCTACCACTTCGCCGGCGGCAATCTTGTTAATGACCTGGTCTGGAAGCATCTGGATGACGGGTTTTTCGTGCATCGGCGCAACATAGCAAAACGCTTCCGGGGATTGAAAGTTTGCGCCGCGTCTTTATTGTGTTTCCGGTGTAATCAGCCCTGACCCTTCAAACCGGTACTTATTTCATGATGAATAAAAAAAAGCTGAAAAATGAAGAAGGCGGTTCTTTGCGGGGGGCGGTATTTTATTCAGGCAAATACAAACATCGCCATAAACATCGTGAATACCGGTACTGCCGTTAATTAAAGCGATCCATGATGACCACTTCTTCCAGAGGCAGCTTGTCTTTCGGAATGGCCTCCGGTTCATCCAGTGCTTTTCCGATGGCAACAAACATGCAGATGGCATGATCGTGCGGCAGATTGACTATTTCCGCAACGGTGTCGAAATCAAACCCATCCATGGGGCATGAATCATAGCCGTATGACTTTGCGGCCAGCATCAGCGTCTGTGCGGCAATTCCGCAGGAGCGCATGGCTTCATCGCGTTGAACCTGATCGAGTCCGGTATAATATTGCTGAATGGCGGGCACAATAAATTCCTGCACCGGTTCCGGAGCGGAACGCCAATAGCGCAGAGGTTCTTTTTCCCAGGCTTTCAGATCGGCACACAGAATGATGAGCATGGATGCGTCGGTTACCTGACCCTGATCCCATGAAGCGGCTTTGATTTTTTTCCGAAGTGCAGAATCTTCCACCACTACAAAGCGCCAGTTCTGAATATTGAATGCCGTTGGAGAGTGAATAGCTAAGGATAAAATCTTGTTGCACTCTTTTTTTGTCAATTTATGCGAAGGATCAAAACGTCTGACCGATCGCCGTTTTAATATGGCAGAATCAACATGCATGGCGGAGAACTCCTCTCAGTGTTCCGGCAACATAAGACATTGGAATTTCAAATTAAAGTGAAAGGTTAGAAATATTATAAAGGTTTAGTTGTTACTAACCTATGTAAATTCCGGCGTGTTAATCCGGGTCATATAACCCGAGTATGTGCTTCAGAGAAAATCGGAAGGCGGCCCAGTTTAAGGGCACAGGCCGTTGTTTTTTATAATCCGGCTGTATGTTTCGGAGCTCTTTCTCGGGCGGCGTTTCAGTTCCGGATCTTCGGGATCGACCTCCACGAGGCCGAACTGCATATCGAATCCTTCTTTCCATTCAAAGTTATCGATGAAGGACCAATGGTAGTAGCCCAGCACGGGAATGCCGTTTTCCAGACATTGGAAAATCTGTTTGAGGTGTTCGGTGATGTAGGCCGCGCGTTTTTCGTCGGCTCGATCGGCAATGCCATTTTCAGTGATCACGATCGGTTTGCCGAATCGGTTCCATACGCAGGACAGGATTGTGCGTATGCCTTCCGGCCAGATTTGCCAGCCGAAGTCGTTTTTATCCACACCGGCCGGCGTGGCCTCCTGATCGATAAACCAGGTTTTCCAGTGTTTCAGGGAAAAGCGGAGGGTCATTCGGAAATAATAATTCACGCCGCAGAAATCGACGGAGTTTTCCAATCCTTGAACAGAACCGCTTCCATAGAGCGGATGCAGTTTTCCGGTTCTGACCGATTCATCCCAGGCTTGAAAGACAAAGCGCTTTCCAAGGGCCGCGACCGTCCGTTCGTACCATCCGGCAAATCCGCGCGAGCCCCAGGTTTGTAAGTCGGGATAAGCCATGGCGATGCCGACCATAGCTTCAGCGTCAAAATCATGAATGATTCGATACGCCCCGGCATGCGCCTTCAGCATGTTTTTAACCACCTTGCGCAGTTCAAAATAGTTTCGGCGGCCGGGCGGGAAATCGCCGGATAAATAACCGGCCAACGCAGCGACCATCGGTTCGTTCAGGGTAATCCATTGGAATGGAAACTCGCCGAACTGCTGCACGGCAAAGCGAACGTATTCCTGAAACCAGTCGACCATTTCCGAATTCCGCCATCCCCCTTTTTCGGCGGCCCATTGCGGGACGACCCAGTGGTGCAGGGTCAGGCAGATTTTGATGCCGTGTTTTTCCAGGGATTGGAAAATTTCGCGGTAGCGCGCAACCGCCTCGAGATCGAACTCCCCTTGGCGGGGTTCAATGCGCGCCCATTCAATTCCGATGCGAAACGCCTGAAGGCCCATTTCGGCCATCAGGGCATGGTCTTCCTCGAATCGGTTCCAGTAGTCGACCGCTTTGCCGGAATTCGGTTGCGTTTCGGTGGCCAGTTCCCAGTGCCACCAGTTGGAATGCTTGTTATGTCCTTCAATCTGATGACCGGAGGTGGCACTGCCCCAAATAAAACCATCGGGGAATTTCAGGTCATCGTTCATATAACTTATTTTGCCCGCGAAATGTGAATGACGCCTTCGTCCACATGTTCAACAGCATGGTTGACAATATCCCGTGCCGCCGAGGGGCGGCCAAGGGCTTTGGCGTTCTGTTTCATCCGTTCCAGTTTCTCCGGATTTTTCAGCAGTTCATCAATCCGGTAGGGCAGGGTGGCGATGCTGTCCGGATGGAAAGCGGCTCCGTTTTCAAGCAGGTAGACAGAATTATAAATTTCCTGTCCGGGGATGGCGTTCCAGATGAGCATTGGCAATCCGCAGGCCAGACATTCGGAGGTACTGAGGCCACCGGGTTTGCCGATGAAGAGCGAGGCCATGGCCATCCATTCATGCATTTCTTTGGTGAAGCCCAGCACGTGGTAGTTGATGTTATCAACCGGGTTGGCTTCGATGTGCTTGCGGATGGCTTCCTGCAGCTTCTTATTGCTTCCGCAGACAATGGCCAGATTGCAGTCCTGCTTAATGCCGCTGAGCATTTGGGCCATATCTTCGCCCGACATCACACCGAATGCACCGGCGCTTAGAAGAATCAGCGGAAGATCGGGATTCACCTGATGTTTTTCACAGAGTTGTTTCGGATCGCCGAGCTTTTCAAACAGCGGGTCAATCGGAATCCCGAGCGCTTCAATTCGGGAGGCTGGAAATTTGAGGCGAACCAATTGTTCTTTACTCTCGGCTTTGCCGACATACACGCGGTTGACATACGACTCCAGCCAGGAGGCGTGTACATAATAATCGGTCACGACCACATTCAGGTCGGTGTGGATCATATCTTTACGCAGCATGGTGGAGATGATATCGGACGGCATAAAGTGCGTGCAGAAACAGATGTCCGGCTGGAACTTCTGAATCTCTTTGATGAGCGGAAGCCCGTGCATGCGGTGCATCAGCATGCGGCCTTTCTCTTTTGTCCAGGGTTGGTCTGTATCTTTAAAAAAGAGGTCCCATAACGTCGGAGCTTTTTTTACCGCTTCGATATAGAGGTTGGCATAGAGCTCCTGAAAAACCTTATTGGTGTATTCCAGTGCATCAATTAATTTCACTTCGCTGAAGCGATCATCTTTTTCACAGATTGCGGCTAGTGCTTCCGCTGCGCGGCGGTGTCCATTGCCTGCATTGGCATAAAGTACCATCACTTTCATACGTGGCCTCCCGTTTCTTATTTAAGAATCATTATTACGTCGAAGTGTGCGGTTTCACCCGGTTCGATACAACATTTTTACAGAAGGATATGCCGTTGCTATCCCGTGTGTTTTCATGTTTAACGAGCACATGCAAATTTTACGAGAACCCCTGCTGCATTTCACCCTGATCGGCGCGCTGCTTTTCAGCGGGTATGGATTTCTGAATCGGGACCGTTTGCCGGAAACCGGGATTGTGGTCTCTGATGAAAGAATCGAACAACTGGCGAACACCTTTTCCAATGATTGGAACCGGGCCGCTTCGGCGGAAGAGCTTGAGCTGCTGATTGATGAGTATGTGAGAGAGGAGCTGGCTTTTCGGGAAGGAATGGAACTGGGCCTCGATCAGGACGATCCGGTGATTCGCCAGCGCATCCGGCAGAAGCTTGAGTTAATGGCCGAAGAGGAAGCCGTGGTGCGTGCTCCTTCCGATGCGGAACTGCAGGGCTATCTTGCAGAACAGGCCGACCTGTTTGGCGATGAAAACGGCGCGCTGCCCCCGCTGGACGACATTCGCAACCTCGTCCTTTTTGAATGGGAAAATCAGCAGCGTCTTGCCGAACTCGAAAATTTCTACCAGAAGCTGCAATCAAAATACGGCGTGAAAGTTGCCCGGAAGGATAAATGATTTTCAGGCTGAATAGTCAGGATTCCACCGTCGGCAGGGTAAATCGTTCTGCCTCAATATCAGGCGGTCTGATTCTCGTTCTGTTTTTTTCCGGTTTCCAATCTTTGGAAGCGCATGAAATGAATACCGCCTATCTGGAGCTGCGGGAGCAACCGGAAGAGGTCAGTGTGCTGGTGCGGATTCCGGAATTTGGAAATCCATTTACCCTGCAGTTTCCGGAAGGCACCGTGCGGCAAACTGAACCCGTCACGCGAATTATTGATGGCGGAACGGTTAAGACCTGGCGGGCCCGACTGCCGGGCGGTCTGGTGGATCAGCAGATCGGTGTTGAGGGGCTGGCGCTCAATGAACTGCTGGTTCGTGTTGAGCTGCTGGACGGGTCGGGGCAAACGCTGCGGCTCTCGCCGGAAGACCGCTCGTTCATGATTACCGGAGCGCCCTCGCAGCTTGCTGTTGCGGGAACCTATTTTGTGCTCGGAGTTGAGCATATCCTGATGGGGTTCGATCATCTGCTGTTTGTCTTTTCGCTGATCCTGCTGATTCACAGCACCAAGAAACTGATCGGTGCCATCACGATGTTCACGGTGGCGCACAGTATTACGCTGGCGTTGGCTGCATTGGGGTTTGTGCATGTTCCATCCGCTTCGGTGGAAGCCCTGATTGCACTGAGCATTGTCTTTGTGGCGGTCGAGATTATTCACGGTCAACAGGGTTTTCCGGGTATCACGGCAAAAGCACCGTGGTTAATGACGCTTGCATTCGGCCTATTGCACGGACTGGGGTTTGCCGGCGCCCTTTCCGAGGTCGGCCTGCCGCAGCATGCTATTCCGGCGGCATTGCTCTTTTTCAATGTCGGTGTCGAAGCGGGACAGTTACTGTTCGTCGGGGCGGTGCTCGCCATATTGTGGCTGCTGCGCAGGTTACCCTTTCCAAGGGTTGGATGGTCGCCGTGGCTGTCGGCCTATGCAATTGGGTCCATCGCCATGTTCTGGGTCTTTGAACGGGTGGCCGGATTTTAAGAAGTTGCAGTGTTGTTATATATTTCCGGGTGTCTCTTCCAACGGGCAGACGGTGGATGCTCAGACAATCTTCACCCCGGTAAATTCCGTATTCTTTCAAATCTGCATCAGCAGATCATGCCGAGCCGCGCGATAGCCGGGACGGTTCATTGAGGCTCCCGGGACCCCCTGGCAGGCAGGATATATAGGCCTTTAGTAAACATGGTAACCTTATCGTTCTTTGAGATTTCTGCTGCCACGCGGTACTTATATTAAGTTTCACATGAGGTATTCAGGTTACTGATGGAGCAGGTAGGGAGCTTGCGCATTTATACCAACAACCCAATAAGGAGAGGTAAGATGAAACTGACTAGATGGATAAAATGGTGTTCCGCTGCTTTATTTGCCATGACGGCAATGAGCTATGGTGTCACCTATACATGGACCGGAGCTGTTGATGGAAACTGGTCGAATGCAGCCAACTGGGATGTAAATGGAATACCGATGGACACAAAGCTTGATAGCGCAGGGTTAACTTTACCCTATACGGACCTGATCGTATTTGATGGTGCGACTGCCCCGACGAATTTACCGGGGGTCGGGGGAGAGTATGATGCGACTGATATTGCCGGGTGGGATACTCCGCGCATGGAATTTAACAGCGGAGGAACCTTTGAATTAACCATGTCTGGTAATGGCGGCGCGGTCTGGGTGAATAATACAACAACAGGTGCTTCTAACACCGTCTTTAATGTGGGTGATGGCATTGGCGGAAGTGGAGATGTGACCGTTAGCGTCAGTGGCATGGGAAGTATGAGTCGCCACGCTGACAATGTATTTAATAATTTTCAGGTGAACTCAGACGGTGTGCTGATCTTCGAGGATGCGGTTGATTTTCGATATAACTCCAGCAAAACGACTCGAAACTCCAAGTTTACCATCAATGGCGGGGAGCTGATTGTTAAAGGCGTTCTGGGGAATCTGGGTGCCAATGACACCCATGTTGACTTCATTTCAGTCGGAGGCAGTCTTACAGCTCAGTACGGCAGTACGCTGCCGGACTTTAATGCCGTTCAGACCTCTTCGGTATGGCGGAATAATGCCGGCCCCAACTCATTTCTCGAATTTTCGGATCACGGAGATGGAACAAACTTTACCGTTCGTTCGGATTCTTCCGCGGTGCTTGCGGCGATCAATGTTTCAACCAATATGGGGGTGGCTCCGCTGGAAGTCACCTTCTATGCCACCAACAGTACGGGACCGATTGCTTCGTATGACTGGGATTTCGGCGATGGTGATACCGGAACCGGAAGCGTGGTTACTCATACCTTCAATGAAGTGGATAATTATCTGGTAACGCTGACTGTATCGGATGGCCTGGGGACCAGTAACAGTACTGCTGTTGGCATCTCAGCCACGCATTTGACTGAGGTTTTTGAACTGATTTCCGATACGGCGAATTCCTCCACCCCCGACTACGGCACGGATCAGGATTTTCTATTGAACGATACGTTCGATTATAACCCGAACAACCCGACGGCCACTTTGCCTAATAGTCTGGCATATCAGGATGGCTTTCATGGAAATGAAGCCGCAACTGTCGATGTTCTTATCAGTTTCCTGCTGGAGGGTTCAAATACGTATACCACAGCGGCCGGCAATCCGGTTATCGTCATCGATATGTGGGGTCGAAACAGCAATAAAGACCGCGATGAAAATATCGATGTGCAGCTGTTCAACGGATCTTATGATGCATCCAACATGGTTGGTTTTGTGAACGGGGTTCGTGTAGATGACAGTTCGAATCTTGGCCGTGCCACGATTAACACCTTGCCGGTCGGTACCACCTTTGACCGCGTTCGGATTGTGGGGCACAACTCGACCACGCGCCCCAATAATCCGTTCACATTAACCGAGGTTCGCATGGCGGCCCTCTACGGCGAGCTCCAGATGGTTACGGCATTGGCCAGTGCTGATCCGGTGAGTGGTTACTATCCGCTGGATGTGGCATTTGAAGGAACGAACAGCTATGCCTCCCTGGGATCCATTACTGAATATCTCTGGGACTTCGGTGATGGAAATTCCGACAGTGGAGTTCAGGTCACTTCACATACCTATACTGAATCCGGCGAGTTTACGAATACGCTGACGGTGATAAACAGCCTGGGTGATACGAATAGTATGGAAGTGCTGATCTCTGCGCTTAATCCGATTATACCGGCCATTTCGGTATCGACCAACACGGCTTATGCCGGTGTTGATATCGATTTCGACGGATCGGGAAGCACCAATGAAGTTGCGGATGCGCTGATTTCGTATCTCTGGGACTTCGGAGACGGAAGTACAGCCAGTGGAATAACCGCCACAAAGGCATTTGCTACACCGGGAACCAATACGGTTACGCTGACGGTTGAAGATGCCGCAGGGCGCAGTAATACTGTGACCGCTGTTGTCTACACCTTAGCCTCTCCGTCACTGAGTCTCAGCGGAACCACTCTAAGCTGGAGCACTCCGGATGTTAAAGCGTATGAAGTCCAGTACACTGACAATCTGGTACTTGGCAATTGGGATACCTATACCAACATCATCTCAACCCCGCCGACTACCAGCGTTGAGCTGCCGTTAGGACGAGCGGATACCGAGCACTTTAAGGTGATCACTCAATAAAAAGTATGGTTATGCGGTCTTCTCCCTGGAAGGGAAGGCCGCGTTGTTTTCAGCAGATTCAGCGAATTGAAAACCCCGTCATTATGGCGGGGTTTTTCAGTGCTATGGAAGCACATCTCAGCCGTCAGGGTGCTGCGAACAGGGGTTACGCTCGTTTATAGGAGACAATGGAATATTCGCCGGTCTCTTCAATCGTATGATCCGCCGAAAAATTTTCCAACCATTGGAAATTAAAAAACGTATCGCCTTCGACGTCCTTCTTTATCGTCGTCACGAGAACTTCAGTGCAGCGATCAATCAGCAGATCATACACCGCCGCACCGCCGCAGAGAATGGAATCGGCCGGAACCTGATCCAAATTCGTTATCGCGGTTGCATTTTTGAAGGCCGCATCGGGGTTGCGGGTGAGCACATAAATATCGCGGCCCTTCAACGGGGGAAGCCCGTCGAAGGTGGTGCGGCCGACCACGATTTTTCGATCCATCGTCGTGCGTTTAAAAAACTGAAGATCACCTTTACAGCGCCAGGGCAGGCCGCCGTCTTTTCCGATGACTCCGTTTTGCGAGCGGGCAACAATTGCAATCATTAAACCGCCACCTCACCTTTAATAGCGGCATGGCATTCGTAGCCTTCTAATGTGGCATTACTCCATTCCCACTCAAAAATGGATTTATATCCTTCCAGCTTCAGCGTGGGCGGCGCAAAGGGCTCGCGTTTCATTTGCTCTTCGAGCTGCTCCAGATGATTCACATAAATATGGGCATCGCCCAGAAAACCAATCAGCTTCCCGGCTTTCAGGCCGCATTCCCGGGCAATCAGTTCCAGCAACAGCGCATAGGACGCAATGTTAAAGGGAATGCCGAGAAAAATATCGCACGACCGCTGGTTCCACAGCAGATCCAGTTCGCCATCGTTGCAAAGCAGTTGATAGGAATAGTGGCAAGGCACCAACGCCATTTCGGCGAGCTGTTGCGGATTCCAGGCATTCACCAGAATACGACGGCTGTTCGGATTGGTTTTCAGTTCCTCAATCGCGCGGGCCAGCTGATCCACACCTCCGCGGAATCCGGGATTTTCCGGGTTGTATTCACCGTTAAAATTGCGCCATTGGAAACCATAAATCGGGCCGAGATCGTCTTCCGCCGCCATCGCCGCCAGCGTTTCTTCATCGTGCCCATACGGGACTTTCGAAGGGGAACACCATTCATTCCAGATTTTGCAGCCGCGTTCCTGAAACCACGATTTATCCGTTATGCCCTTAATGAATCCTTCGAGTTCAACCCGCAGCGTTTTCCACGCCATTTTTTTGGTGGTCAGCAACGGGAACCCATTGGCCATGGAATATTCAAGCATACAGCCGCTCACCGAAATCGTGTCGGTGGCTGTCCGGTTGACTTTCTTTTTCCCCTCGCGAAGGATTTTTTCAACCACCTGTTTGTATACCTGATCAATATTCATACTTCTGTGTTTCCCGATTAAAAAAGGGACGCTAGCACGCCCTCACGGAAATTCAAAATTTTTAAGGGCGGATATTGCGGCGTTGGTAGTGCATGCTGAAATCCTGCTTTCCATGGGCTGGAAGTTCGACTTCAAACACCAGCGTCGAGGCATCCTCCAGTTCATAGTCCATATTGCATTCGGCCATATCCCATTGTCCGGGAATATGCTGAATCAGGGTCAGTTTGGCCGGCGTATCCTTGAAATTTTCCAGCGTGGCCGAAATCAGCTCGTCGGTATCGTAGAGAACGACCTGATTCTTTTGATTCCTGCGGATATTGATCTGTTTCTCAAACATTTTTTTCTGCGTCACCACAATGTCGCGGCTCTCGCCGATAGAGACTTCCATTGCTTCGCCCACCGGCACCAATTCGGACTGGTCTTCGCCGAGTATAATTGTTCCTCCGTTTCCATCGTTCTGGTAAACCCGCACTTTTCCGCCGTTGAGCGCAAAGGAACCCAGTCCGTTTTCTTTCGTGTTGGCGATTTTATACGACACCGGAATTCCGACGTTTCCGTTCACCTGCTCCGGATCCCAGGGCAGTTTCGCGGAATCGAAGGTCCAGGTTTTTTCAATCGGGACATCGCCCTTTTTCAGGAAAAGCATCTGTTTGGTTTCCTCCTGCTGAATCCCGCGTTCGAAGGCTTCGCCGTAATCCAGCAAAATGCGGGCATTCTCGAAATCCTCGCCCGAAAAATTGCGAAGGATCAGGAAGCTGCGCAGGTCGACGCTCGATTCCGCTTTATTCGCCACCATTTTATAGGTCACGAGTCGATCGATGGCATAAAGCAGATAGGAAATTCGCACCTTCTGCTCCGTAGCGGTTTCGGAAGCAATCTCCCAAACCAGCGCCTGCTCATTCGGTGGATAGCTGACGTTCAGCAACTTGACGTTGTTTGAATCGCCCAGCACCGTCAGACGGATCGAGTCGGAATCCAGATTTACCCCGTTCCAGGCAAAGTCGACGTTGTTCACGCCCTGCTGAAGCGTAAGCACGCGCTCTTCTTCAATCAGTGTCACCGCCGGATTATCCAACCGGATATCCGTCAACCCGCGCTCCGGAAGCGCCACCATTTTTATGCGGGCGGAGGAATTCATGGTTGATCCAGCGAGCAGTACCAAGGTGCAGGCCATCTGGAGGGACCGGTTCCACCCGGTCTTCCGCTCGTGCGTTTTCAGTCGGGATGGAACCCGACCCTCCGGTTTCGAGCGTTCCGCCACCACGTTCGGATGTTCATTCTTCATTCTGAAATCTGAATTCTTCATTTATTTACCCTCCTGATTTTCACCGTGGTAGGTGGTGAGCGTATAGGTGAAGGTTTGTTTGGATTGTGGCGGAAGATCGAGCGTGAACTTGACCGTATCGAGGTCATCTATTTCATACACCCCGCATTCGCCGGCGGGTTCAAGGTTCCAATGGTTGGAACCGATGTTTCGTTTAATCTCCACGTTGACCGGAACGGAGCGTGTGTTGCGCACCTCAACCGCAAAATCCTGAATCTCATCCCAGCCGGAAATATTACCTTTTCGATCGAATGAATAATTGGCCGTGGCCTGTTTCATCAGTTTCGGTTCAACGATGACATTTTCAACGCGGCCGAGGTTGAGTTCCACCTTTTCGCCGACCGGAATATATTGAAAGCTCGATTGGCCTTCGAACGAAAGGTGGGCATTCTCGCCGGTACTGCGGAAAATCCGCATTTCGCCGCCCGGAATCGGCGTATCGCCCAGTTGATGGTCTTCATCATTTTTAAAGCTCAGAAAGCGATTCACCGAAGAGCCGTAGCGCTCTTCCTCGAATTTATAGAGATTCACGACCGGAATTTCATCCGTATCAAAACTCGGCAGCCGTTTCGACCAGCCGTCCGGAATCGTTTCCGTGCCTTCAATCGTGTAGAGGAAATATTCGCTCAGCCCTTCCTTTTTGATTTCTTTCATCTCTATCGCTGAATCAAACATCATCACCGCATCTGATTCCATTCCTCCCATCACCCCTTTTACTTCCGGCATTTTAAATCGTAGCCGTGGGGCGGGTTCCGGCATTGGGCGGGGTTCCGGACTGCCGTAGGGATATTGCCGGTTGGCGAGCTGGGCGATTTCATCGATCAGGTTCACTTTTCCGACAATCAGGCGCGTCTGTGCATTTTCATAATCCTCGCCGGAATTATTGGTCACCCGCACATAGCCCTGCAATTGGAGTTTGGTTTCGTCGGGCGTCAGCGTGCCCATATAAAAGGCACGCCAGGAAAGTCCGCTGGTTAGATAACTGATTTCCACCGGCGATTTGCCGCTGATCCGGCTCTGTACGTTCCATAATCCGAGGTTTCGAACGCGCGGGGGATAGACGAGATCCATCACATCAATTTGATCCGCATTCGCTTTCGGCAGCATTTCCAGACTCGTGGGATCAATCAGTGTATTCGCCCACGAAAACTGGAGTTTATTCATGCCCTCCTGCAGCGTCAGCGCCCGCTGCTCGCGCACCAGCGTCATATCCGCCGAATTATAAATCGTTAACTGAACCGAATCCCGGGCCGGGACTGTCGTCAGATCCACCTTTGCCTGCACTGCGCCGCATATCGCGACCGCTGCCATTGCCATTCCGATTTGTTTCATATGGCCTCCTTGTTTCTATAGTACGTCTGCCGCCGGTTGGGGCTTTGCGAAAAATCATAAAAAATCGTCCGCCCGCGAGTATGAGCATATTCCAGAGATTGGAAAAGTACGAATTGCCGCTTCCAAACCTTGGAAGATTCAGGGAATAATGCGCCCACTTTGAGATTTGCTTTGCAGAGCTCAGTTGATCGTTGATGGTTGTTTGTTGATAGGGATTCCTCATCAACCAACATTTAACAACTAAATAACTGGAGCGGGATACCCGCTCCCAGGGGTACAGAATGCTGGATATTAAATTTATTCGTGAAAATGCCGATGCTGTGAAAACAGCCATGAAGAATCGGAATGCCGATGTGGATGTGGATGCCGTGCTGGCGCTCGACAGCCGCCGCCGCGAAATTGTGGCGGAAGTGGAAGCGCTGAAAGCCGATCGTAATAAAATTTCCAAGAGCATCGGCCTGATGATCAAAGAGGGGAAAGACCCCGAAGAAATCAAGGCGCAGGTCCGTGAAATGGGCGATAAAATTTCCGAGCTCGATGCTGAACTGCGCGAAGTGGAAGCCGGTCTACGCGAAAGACTGCTCTATATTCCAAATATGCCCTCCGATACGACTCCCGTCGGTCAGACCGAAGACGACAACCCCGTCATCCGCTCCTGGGGCGAAAAGGTGGAACTCGGGTTTGAACCGCAGATGCATTGGGACCTCGGCGAAAAGCTCGGCCTTTTCGACCTCGAACGCGGCGCCAAACTGTCCGGTTCCGGCTTCCCGCTTTTCACCGGGCGCGGTGCCAAGCTGGAACGCGCCCTGATTCAGTTCATGCTCGATCTGCATACGGAAGAACATGGATATACCGAAGTGGCCACGCCGTTTATGTGCAACGAACAGACGATGACCGGAACGGGCCAGCTGCCGAAATTTGCGGAAGACATGTACGCCGTTCCGCTGGATGGACTCTATCTGATTCCGACCGCCGAAGTCCCGGTCACCAACATGTATGCCAACGAGATTCTGGATCAGGAATTGCCGATTCTGCACACGGCCTACACGCCCTGCTTCCGTCGCGAAGCCGGCTCCGCCGGAAAAGATACGCGCGGTCTCCTGCGTGTACACCAATTCGATAAAGTGGAAATGGTGAAATTTACCACGCCAGAAACATCTGCCGATGAGCATGAAAAACTTACGCTTAATGCGGAAAAAGTTCTGCAGAAGCTCGGCCTGCATTATCGGGTGATTGAACTCTGTACCGGCGATATCGGTTTCAGTGCGTCCAAGTGCTACGACATCGAACTCTGGGCCCCGGCGCAGAATAAATGGCTGGAAGTTTCTTCCTGCTCCAACTTCGGCGACTATCAGGCGCGCCGCGCCAACATCCGCTACCGCGATGAAAACGGGAAAACCCGGTTTGTCCACACCATCAACGGTTCCGGCGTTGCCCTGCCGCGACTCGTGATTGCCATCATGGAAAACTATCAGAACGAAGACGGATCGATTGATCTGCCGGAAGCGATCTGGCCCTACATGGGCGGCCTGAAGAAACTCGACTGAGACGCAATGATGTGGCGCAGGCTTTCCTGCCTGTGCAAGGCAGACAGGAATGTCTGCCCACATATTTCTGGCTACTGCTTTTGTTGTACTTGTTCCAGGAAGGCCTCCACCAGCGCGAGGCGTTCCTGAGCCAGTTGTGGTTTTTTATCCGGATTTTTAAGTAGCTTGATCGCCTGAATGGGGATGTCGAATACTTCCTGTGACCCCGTCTTTTCGATAATTTCAAGCACCTGGTCGGCGCAGTCGTTCCGAATCAACGAACTGATGCAATCCAGTGCCAATTGGTGAAATACTTGTGATGAACCGTTTGGCATCTCTATTAGTTTCTTTGCCAGGAATTCGAGTGAACCACTGGCTAAAACAGAATCTCCAATGATTACCCTTTCAACGGCGTACAATGCCCATGGTAAGCTTGGCGCTAATGACACCGCATTGAATGCCAACCTTAATGCTTCTTCCGATTTCGGAATCGTCTTGGCGAGTAGTATCGCTAAACCAGCTTTTGGGTGCGGAAGATTCGGGTCTAATTCGATGGATTTTCTAAACGCCTTTTCCGCCTCCTCGTAACGACAATAGTGATTCATGAACAGATTACCTAATCCATTCCAAGGAGCTGCATAAGATGGGTCGATTTCGATAGATTTACGGTACGCAACTTCAGCTTCATTATTTCGCCCAAGATGATCTGTCAGCAGGTTGCCTAAATTGTTCCATTCAATAGTTGGTTTAATGTCGAAGTTAATGGCTTGTCGATAGGCAACTTCCGCATCCTTATATTGACCTAAACAATCTTTATACAGGTTACCTAATCCAGTCCAAGGGTAAGGATCATGGGGGTTAAGGTCGATAGCCTTTCGATATGCTTTTTCTGCTTCGGAAAATCTACCGCGGTGAATTCTGAGAAGAGTTCCGAGGTTATTCCATGGTTTTGAGTATTTAGGATCTAACTCTATTGCCTTTCGATAGGCGTCTTCTGCTTCTTCGTATTTCTCAAGATGGTCAGTAAGCAGGTTGCCCAGTCCATTCCATACCTTGGCATCAGAGGGGGCAAATTCAATTGCTTTGCAGTAAGCCTGTTCCGCAACACTCCAAAGAGAGGCATCTTCAAGGAAATCTGTCAGGTGATACCACCATTTTGGATCATCAGGTTGGAATCCAATTTCTTGACGTTTCTCAGAGGATAGTTTTACGAGAAATTCTACAACTTTATGCTCATCTCCCAGCATCGCTTGCGTCGATGGTTCGTCTAATAAATGTTTAAGAGCCAGTTCTTGTTTCTCATTTAAGAATCTTATAATCGATTTGTGCCCTTCGGTGCGGCGGAGGTTTTCGTCGTCGATAGCCCAGGTGGCGCTGGCGAGCAATTGCATCTGTTCACGGAGGTCGGTATCGGATGCGCAAGAAAGCCCCTGTTCGCGCATGCGGTCGAGTTGGGAGCGGTATTGTTCGGGGCTGAGCACGGCTTTCATGGTGCGCACAAACCATTCGAATTTGGAGCGTCCGGCGCGGCTGTAGCGCATGAAGTAGTAGATGTTGCTGAAGCGGTCCGCAATCTGATAGAGGCGGCGCTTGGCGGTACCTCCTGCAATGGCCACGAGTTGGGCGTCCATAAGGGTGCCGACCTGAGCGCTCACCTTGTTGGAATCCATTCGGAGTACGGGGGAAATATCGCTAAGCCGTACGGGGTCCCACGCCATGGCAATGGCGTCGAAGACTCTTCGTTGTTGGGGCGACATGCTTTCAATGCGGTGTTTAAAGTAGGGCGTGTAGGCATCCAGCAGCCCTTCAAGCTGAGTGCGGAAATCGGGCGTGACGCCTTGTTCCAATAGTTGGAAGACCATTTTGACGAGGCGGGGATTCCCGCCGGTAAGAATATGAAGTCCTTTCCAATAGCCCTCGTTGTCGGGCAGCGGCAGGCGTTCGCCGTCCATGGAGCGCGATTTCCACATGGCTTCGAGCGCATCTCTCTGTTCCTGTTGGGTGAAACGGTCGAGTCGGAAGATACGAAAGAGGTTGTAGAAGGGTTGATCAGTATTCTGAATGGCCTCGAAATAGGTGCAGGCGGTTCCGACCACGCAGAGTTGGCTTTCTTCCATAAGGAAGGCCCGGAGGCGGTGTTGTTCGTCCTGGTTGCTGATTACGCCGAGGATATCGTTGAGGTTATCGATGAGTAGAAGGGCGCGCCGGTTCTTTTTGTTTAAAACATCCATCAAAGCGGTCTGGGCCATCGTCTCCAAGTTCGGGTCACGGCTCAGGCTGAGTTCGGGGTAGGATTTTCCGGAGGCGGGATTCAACTTTTCTTCTGCGAGGCGCAGGCATTCAAGCCAGAAATCGGCGAGGCAGGCAATCTGGTAGTTCTCTTCGTCAAATAGAAGAGGGGTCCAGCTTTCCGAAAGCTCGGCGTCTGCTTCGAGCCGATAGTTGAGGGCATAGAGAGAGGTGGTTTTTCCGAACCCGCGAGGGCCGATAAGAAGGCTGTGCTGGCAGGGCTGTCCGGGCTCGTTTGAGCGAATCACGGAGAGCAGGTCGGAGAGCATATCCTGCCGGGCGGTGAATTCTGCGAGCAGGGTTTCCCGCGGAACCTGGGAGGGATTGTAGGTGCCGAGGGCAATAGAAGTGGTGTTCATGTGTTTTGGTGCTCCCAGTAGTCGCGCAGTAAATTCGATGCGAACCGCGTTTTTTTGTCGCCGTAAGCGTCTTTGATTAAATATCCGTCGTGAACAAGAACATTGAGTATGTATTCGAAATCGGCTAATTCTTTCGGTCCGCCTGGGGGGAATTCCCGCGTGTGTAGATTTTCCATTTCCTGGCGGGAAAGCCCTTTGGCATCTTTCGCGAGTGCTTTCAGCAATTGTCTGGCAAACCGTCCATCGGCCGGATCGAATATGTCGGAGAGTTTATCCCACATGTGTTTGAGCAATTCGTTGCCTTTGCCTACCAGCTGTTCTCGATAGATCGTTTGGAGGGCGGATGCATCGGGAGTTGCTTCATTCGCGCGAATCCATGTTTGAATCTCTACAAGAAAAAGCTGCATAGGATAGTACCAGTGCGGGTTGATCAGTTGGAGAATTTCAGTTGCGAGGGGATCGGTCAGCGGAATGTTATTTTCGCCAGCACGCTGGAGCAAAAAGTTGTGGGCATCTTTTTCTGCAGGAGGAAACATCTCGACGGGTCGGCAGTCATTTATGGTGTCGCCAAGGTTCAGCCGCCGGAGAACCGTATCGATACCGATGGAGCCTGTAAGCAAAAAGCGGATTCGCGTATCCACGAGTCGTTGGCGCCATTCCCGGAACCAGCGGAGCAGCTTCTCAGTCTCATCCGGTTCTTTTTTTGATAATTTATTCACGAAAACGGAAAACTCGTCGATCATTATCAGGACAGGTTCCGGCGTTTCAATAAGCCCTTGAAGCAGGCTGTCAGCCGCATTTTCCCAGTTCTCGTTGGCGGCCTGATGAAAGTCGATGCCGAACAGCCCGATTTTCAGTCCCTTAATCTTGGATGCGCCGGATTTTATCGTTCTCTTTGTGCGCTTAGCTACATCCGGAGTGAGCACTTCCTTTGCGAGCCCTTGAACCAGTTCGGATGCCGTTGAATATTTTTCGGCGTTAATGAGTGCGGCTCTACCCGGTTCTTTATATGTATCCCTTAAATGAATGAGAATGCTGGTCTTTCCCGTTCGGCGAGGACCGGGAAAGATAACGTGGTCATTTCCTAAAGCGGAAAGGAGCGCATGTGTCACGTCCGGTCGGGGCCAGTATTTTTTGCCAGTGGCGGGCGCACCAACAACAATCGTGGAGGTAGGTTTTGTATTCATAAGCAATGAATATAGTGCGCAATGAAATTGTTGCAATAATATTGTGCAATAAAAATATTGCGCAACGGAAAGATTGCTTGGTGATTCGTGCGAAATTGACCTTGTTTACGAAACGACGTGCCCTTTCGTTATGTAAATTTAAGTATTCCCAACTTTGGCACGTTCCAAGGCTTGGAATCTTAAGAATCCCATCCGGTTTCGTCGGGGGTGATGTTGGTGTATTTTGCGGCGGAGCGCGGTTCGGCCATCATGTCGGCCACGGTGTCGCGCCATATTGCATAGTGCGCTGTTTCTTTGTGTTTCACGGCATCTTCGGGCGTTCGGTAGACTTCCACCAAAACGAAGCGGTTGGGATCGGCATCCTGCAGAAAATCAAAGCGGGCAATGCCGGGTTCCTTGATTGAGTTTCTTGCATTTTCGAGTGTGGCCGCTTTGAAGGCCTCGAGGCAATCGGGTTTCACATGAATGAAGACGTGCACAATAAACATTACTGATCTCCTGGTTGCGGGTTTATGCTTTTCGGAGCGGTTCCGCGGATGAAGGTTGCCTTCACCCGTTTCGATTTAAGCATATAGGGAATCCAGATGACGGCTCCGATTGCGCCTTTCGCCAATTCCTGCACGGTGCTTTCATCGAAAACCGGATTTTCAGGCATAATGAAGGTGATCAGCCAGGAATCGAGCGGAAGAACCAGCAAGGGCAGGGCCATCATCACAATATAAAGCCGCGGAAAAAAACGGTGCTGCCTGAAAAAGAGAATCACCAAAAAAACGGCAGCAATGCTCATGGCCAGATTGTAGGTAATCTCAAAGGCGAGCAGGGGAACCCACATCGGGTTGTAGGCCTCGGTGCCCGGGGTGACCAGCACTTTCCAGGTGCCTTGCGTAAAAATCGGGGCGAAGGTCAAAACAAAGCCGCCAATAATTCGAAGCGGAGAAATTACCACGCCGATGGCGATGAGAATCAGCCAGCCCTTAATGCCCCGCAAATCTTCCTGAAATGGATTCATCCCTTTTTCTCTTTGATCGGGTCGAGGACCCAACGCTTGTTATACCAGAAATACTGTTCCGGCGTTTTGGCGATTTCTGCATCAAACAAATCCATCATCTGCTGCATGATGCGTTTCCAATCGTCGGTTTTTTCCAGAGAGGCATCGGGACGGATCGGATCAAAAATGACGGCTTCGTGTTTGGTCCAGCCGATGCGGCGAACAACGGCCGGATAAATGGGGCAATTGCATTGGCGGGCAAACAGGGCGACACCTGCGCCCAGATTGGCTTCGCCATTCAGGAAGAGGATCGGAAAGGCTTCGGTTCGGTTCCGCACATCCGGAAGAATGGCCAGCACCTTCCCGGCTTTGATACGGCGGATTACCCCTTTGAGGATTTTTGAATCGTTCAGGATGATTTCCATATTAAAGGCATTGCGCGCTTTGTTCAGGTAGTCATCCGTCAGCGGATTTTTCTGCCGGCGGGCGATGGAGAAAATCGGCAGTCCCAGTAGATCGGCCGTAACTCCGGCCATATCCCAGTTGCCCATGTGAATGGTGGCGAAGATATAACCGTGTTCCTCTTCTTCCAACGCCAGGAGCAGCCGCGGGGCTTCCTGTGCCAGCGGTTGTTTTTTTACATCGTCCACGGTGAGTTTTGAGAAGCGAATGGCCTCGATGGCATTGAAAATCAGGTTACGCCACGAAATCCAGGCAATGTGTTTGCGTTCTTTATCGGAGAAACGATCGCCATAGACTTCTTTCAGTCGGCGTTTGGCTTCCTCTTTCCGAAAACCGCCGCCGATGTTGTGCATACCTGCCGCAACGAGCCAGCCGAGGCAGAGCGCAATTCGCAGCGGCAGCACACGGATCAGGCCGCCCATGGAAACGAGCAGCGCGTATTCGATAAGATGTTTAGGTCGATGTTTCATTGAAAAGTATTACGTATGGCGTACTTCATATTGGCAACCAAATTCAGGTTTCCCGTTGCTCACCCTGCCTTCTTCCGCTCCCACTTGCGGGGTTTGGGTGGATTTTTAAGGGCATCGGATTTTGCGGCAATATAAACGAGTCCTTCGCCAATCAGCTGTTCAATATGGTGTTCCAATTCGGCGCAGGGGCGCACCTTGAAATCATGATCGGTATTCAGAAAAACTTTCTGGCCTTCAACAAATTCAATGCACAGGTTAAGCGGTGTACTGCCCGGAAATTCCCGAATGGATTCTTTCAGACTGTTCAGGATCTGCTTGTTCACGCCCATTTCCGGCAGATGAATACTGACGCGGTCGCAGAAGAGCGATGCGGCCTGATCGAGCGGAAAGATTTCCATAACCTGGAACTTCAGATCGCCGCTGTCCTCTTCCATCATAATGCCGCCGAACATGGCAGTGGCATCTTCAATAATGTGGTGTCCATATTCTTCAAAGGGGCCGGGAAAAATGATGGCACTGATCGATCCTTCCAGACCTTCAATGCGGAAGGTGGCCATCGGTTTCTGATCTTTTTTAGTGAACAGTTTCCGGACCTCGGTCACCATTCCGCCCACGCGGGTTCGTTCGCCGGCGCTGAGGGTTTGGATGTCTTTGATCTCTTTTAATGCAAATTTATCCAGCTCCCACTGATAGCGGGCCAACGGATGACCGGAAATGAAAAAGCCGATCAGTTCCTTTTCGGCGGCGAGCATATCGGACTCGCTCCACTCCGGAACATCCGGCAGTTCATCGTCGGAGCCGACAACGGATTCCGATTCATCGCCGCCCATCATATCGAACATGGAAACCTGCCCGGCCTGTTTATCTTTCAGCGCTTCCGCCGCACGGCCGATGGCAGTTTCAATACCGTTGAACAGGCGGGCACGATGCACCCCGCAAAAGTCGAAGGCTCCTGAACGAATCAGATTTTCGATCACCTTTTTGTTGGCACTGGAGATGCGGGAACAGAAATCCATCAGTCCGAGAAACGGCCCGTTTTCATCGCGCTCTTTTACGATTTCTTCCACCACGCCTTCGCCGACGCCCTTGATGGCCGCCATGCCGAAGCGAATGCCGGACCCGTCCTGCACGGCATTAAACCGCCCGATCGATTCGTTTACACAAGGCGGAAGGACATCAATACCGACTTCTTTGGCTTCGGCAATAAAGCCCGTCAGTTTATCGGAGTTGCCCATTTCCCCGGAGAGCAGGGCGGCCATGAATTCGGCGGGATAGTGCGCCTTCAGCCAGGCGGTCTGATAGGTCACAAACCCGTAGGCCGTGGAGTGCGATTTATTAAAACCGTATTTCGCGAATTCAGTAATGTTGTCGAAGATTTTATTGGCCAGTTTTTCATCAATGCCGTTGGTTTCTTTGCAGCCTTCAACAAATTTACCGCGCTGCTCCGCCATCACTTCGGGTTTTTTCTTACCCATGGCCCGTCGCAGAATATCCCCCTGACCCAGAGAGAACCCGGCCAGCTTCTGGGCCGCCTGCTGAATCTGTTCCTGATAAACAATGATGCCGTTGGTCTCTTCAAGGATCGGTTCAAGAATGGGGTGGTCATATTCCACCGTTTCCTGTCCGTGCTTGCGTTTGATATAGGTCGGGATGAACTGCATCGGGCCCGGCCGATAGAGTGCAAGAATGGCGATGATGTCCTCGATGCAGTCCGGCGCCACCTGGCGCAGGGTGTCGCGCATACCGCCCGATTCCAACTGAAAGACGCCGACCGTGTCGCCGCGGGCCAGCAGTTCGAAGGCTTTCGGATCTTCGATATCCAGCTTTTCCGGATCAATATCGATGCCGTGGTTTCGCTTAATCAGCGCACACGCTTCATAAATAATCGTCAGGTTTTTAAGCCCGAGGAAATCCATTTTCAGCAGGCCGATCTCTTCCGTCGGGCCTTTTTCAAACTGAACCACCGTCAGGCCTTCTTTGGCCTCTTTGGTCAGCGGAATAATATCAATCAGCGGCTTTTCGCCGATCACCACGCCCGCCGCATGCATCCCCGTATGGCGCGGCAAACCTTCGAGCAGCTTGGCGTATTTCATGATGCGCAGCGCATCGGGTTCAGTACTGGTGGCCAGTTTGAATTCCGGACTTTCCGCCAGCGCCTTTTCCATGGTGGTGCCGGGCGTGTCCGGAATCATTTTGGCAAGGCGGTCGCAATAGGGCAGCGGAATTTCGAGCACGCGGCCGAGGTCGCGCATCAGCGTTTTGGCCCCCAGGGTTCCGAACGTGATGATCTGTCCGACGCACTCTTCCGTATATTTGTCGCGCACGTATTGAATCACGTCCTGCCGGCGGGTCGGACAGAAGTCGATATCAAAGTCGGGCGGTGACACACGGTCCGGGTTGAGGAACCGTTCGAAAATCAGGTTATATTTAAGCGGCTCAATCGTGGTGATTTCGAGGGAGTAGGCCAGCATCGATCCCGCACCCGACCCGCGGCCGGGGCCCACCGGAATGCCTTGGCGCCGCGCCCATTGAATGAAGTCCGCCACCACGAGGAAATAGTTAATATAGTTGGTTTTAACAATCACGCTGACTTCGTAGTAGAAGCGCTCTTTGATGATCTTTTCCTGCTCGGTGGTCGGGTTGTCGAGATCCTCGATGCCGTAATGTTTTTTCAACCCTTTTTTACCGAGATGGACCAGATAATCGAGGTCCTTTTCAAATCCGTCGGGCAACGGAAAATGCGGGAAGTGGAGGTCTTCCGCCTTTTCCGGAAAGAAAAATTCCACGTTGCACCGCTGCGCAATTTCGATGGTGTTGGAAATCGCCTGCGGATGATCCGGGAAAAGAGCGGCCATTTCTTCGCCGCTTTTCAGGTAATACTGATCGCCGTGATAGCGGTAACGATTCGGGTCGGCCACCAGATAGCTGCGCTGCAGACAGGTCAAAACATCGTGCGCTTCGGCATGTTCCTGACGGACGTAATGCACATCGTTCGTCGCCACCAGCGGCAGGCCCGTTCGCTTGGAAACCTCCAGCAGATTTTTAAGAATCGTTTTTTCTTCATCCAGCCCGTGATCAAAAATCTCGATGAAAAAATTGCCTGGTCCGAAGATGTCGGAATATTCCATGGCCAGATTACAGGCCGCCTCCACATCGTCGTTTCGGCAGGCCTCGGCCACCTCGCCGCGCATATCGCCGGAAAGCGCAATCAGCCCTTTGCTGTATTTGCGCAGCATATTTTTGTCGGTACGCGGTTTGTAATACATACCTTCGAGGTGGGCATAGGAAACCAGCTTCACCAGATTTTCGTAGCCCTCCTGGGTTTCCGCCAGCAGCACCAGGCTCATATTATCGCGCTGCGATTCCCGGACTTCGATCCCCTTGCGCGCCACATACATATCGCAGCCGATAATCGGTTTAATCCCCGCGCCGTGGCAGGCTTTATAGAATTCCACCGCACCGAACAGCACCGCGTGGTCGGTCATTGCCAGATAGTGCATACCCATATCCGCCGCCGCCTGAACCGACGGTTTTACTTTGGCGGTACTGTCCAGCAGGCTGTAACACGTATGAAAATGAAGATGGGCAAAAGGTACACTACTCACGGAAATCGGTCTCCAAGGGTTGGAAAAACAATAAGATAAAATCCGGCCCGACCGATGAACAGAACAAACTTCCAGCCATTGGAACTTTCGACGGGTTATAGGGGAAATCGGCGGCTAATTCGGATGGAATCTCCCTTTCGTTGTTTGTGGGAAGCGTGGTTTACTTCGCGGCTTTAAATCAGGGGAAAGCCCATGCTCGAATCCATAAAAACGAAGTGTCTCAAAGGAGCCGGCTGCACCGCGGAAGAGGCGCTGGAGCTGGTTGCGTGCGATGAAACGGAACTGCTGGCTGCGGCATCTGAAATCCGCGCAGCATTTTTCGGAAAACATATTGAGCTGTGTTCCATCATTAATGCCAAAAGCGGCAAGTGCGATATGGATTGCCGGTTCTGCTCGCAGAGCGGACATAACTCGACCGAGATTGAGGTCTATCCGTTTATGGATTCTGAGACGCTGGAAGAGCAGATCCGTGAAGATATCAAGGGGGGGAACCGGAAATGCGGTGTGGTGACCAGCGGGGGGAAGCTCTCTTCTTCCGAGCTTCGGAAACTGGCTGATGTGGTCAAAAAAATCGGTGGCGGCGAAGAGGCGCCGGTCTGTGGTTCGCTCGGCCGTCTGACGCCGGAAGATCTGGCGATGCTGAAGGAATCGGGCGTGACGCGTTTTCACCACAATATGGAAACCGCTGAAAACTATTATTCCGAAATCTGCACCACGCAGGATTGGTCAGAACGGCTCGCCACGGTGAAGGCCGCGCAGGCGGCGGGGCTGAAAGTCTGCAGCGGCGGCCTCTTCGGTATGGGCGAAACCTGGAAGGACCGGATCGATCTGGCGCTCGCGCTGCGCGAGCTGGGGGTTGACAGCGTGCCGATCAATTTTCTTTACGCGCATCCGGGAACGCCGATGAAGGATCAGGCACCGATGAGCGCAGCGGAGGCGCTGAAAATTATTGCGGTCTACCGCTTCCTGCTGCCGAATGTCACGTTGCGCATCTGCGGCGGGCGTTCGCATATTCTCGGCGATCGGCAGTCGGAATTGTTTGCGGCCGGGGCCAACGGTTTGATGACCGGGAACTATCTCACCGTTGCGGGGTCTCAATATGAATCCGACCTCGAAATGATCCGAGAGCTCGGTCTGGAGATTGCTCCGGTTCAGGACTTTTTCAGGTGATTCGTTTCTTTGGTTCTATCATCTAAAAGCACGATCGTGTTTTTAGATGATAGAGACTTTCGTGCTTTCAAGTGCAAAAATATTAGACAACGTTCGTGATGGGAGTACTCTGCGGTTCCATGAGTACAGATTCTCCAGCCACGACTGAGGCCATTCTGCAAAGCATTTCCGACGGTGTGTTCACCGTTGATGAGGCATGGTGCATCACTTCGTTTAATCGGGCGGCCGAAAAAATAACCGGAGTTACGCGCGAAGAGGCCATGGGAAAACCCTGTTCTGAAGTCTTTCGTTCCAGTATGTGCGAAGGGGCCTGTGCTTTGCGTAAAACGCTCGAAACCGGCCAGCCGATGATTGCGCATCCGTGCTTTTTGGTGAACGCCGATGGCGAGCGCATTCCGGCCAGTATTTCCACCAGCGTGCTGAAGGATAAAAACGGCAAGGTGATCGGGGGGGTTGAAACCTTTCGCGACCTCAGTGAACTCGAAACCCTTAGAAAACAGATTTCCGGTCAGTACACGCTCGGCGATCTGGTCAGCCAGAGCCGGGCTATGCAGCCGGTTTTTGAAATGACCACCTCGGTGGCGCATTCCGATATTACGGCTCTCATTCACGGCGATACGGGCACTGGAAAAGAACTGCTTGCCCGTGCCATCCACGGCATGAGTTCCAGAGCCGGGAAACCCTTTGTGGCCATCAACTGTGCGGCACTGCCCGACACGTTGCTTGAATCCGAACTTTTCGGCTATAAAAAGGGCGCATTTACCGGAGCAATTAAGGATCGGGAAGGGCGTTTTGCACAGGCGAAAGGCGGCACCATTTTTCTCGATGAAATCGGTGAGATCAGTCCGAGTGTGCAGGTTCGTCTGTTGCGGGTTTTGCAGGAGCGAACCTATGAGCCGCTCGGCAGCAACGAAACCCATCGATCCGATGCCCGGATAATCGCCGCGACACACCGGAATCTTTCCGCTCTGGTTGCCAGCGGCGAATTCCGTGAAGACCTGTATTATCGCGTCAACGTGATCCGGATCGATCTTCCGCCGCTGCGTGAACGGAAAGAAGATCTGCCATTGCTGGTGAATCATTTCATCGAGCGTTTCAACCGGTTGCATAACAAAAGCATTGAAGGGCTTTCATTTGGAGCCAACTCGTTGCTGATGGGATACGACTGGCCCGGAAACGTCCGCGAACTGGAAAATATGATTGAGCGTGCTTTTGTGCTCTGTAACGGATCCACCATTGAAATCCGTCATCTTCCGCAGGAGCTGCAGGGTTCTGCTTCGGCTGAAAACGGTTCAATCGTTCCTGACATTGGAACGGCCCGCCGATCCGCCGAAGCCCAGGCGATTTTCAAAACCCTGGAAAAAAACAATTTCAACCGTTTTGCCGCTGCGCGGGAGCTCGGCATTCATAAAACCACCCTCTATCGGAAAATTAAGGCCCTCGGCCTGCGCCTTCCTTCCTGAAAAACTCAGGGTATTCCGATGCAGTCATCGGGGTAGCAAAAATGCAACTTCAAGGATTCTTTGAGTAGCGATAACGCTACCTGGCATGAAGGGGTCCTTTTTTTGTGTATTCTTCATATCGCCTGGTATTGAGCATGTTGCAGTTATCCGGGGTGTGTCGATTTCCGGTGGCACCCTTCGTGCATTAGAATGATGCAATGAAAGTTGCAATTACAGAATGGCAGGGTCGGGTTGCTCCCGTTTTTGATGTGGCCGGTACCGTTTTAATTCTTGAATCGAAAACCGGGCAAGCATTGGAAACCGCTCCGCTTCCCCTTGGAGATCCGCACAGCAAACTGGTCTATCTGACCGAGCGGGGCGTCCATATTTTGATCTGCGGAGCGATCACCCGTCTGATGCTCGACTATGCCGAAACACTGGGTATTCGCATCAGTCCCTTTGTCTCCGGTGAGATCGATGAGGTTTGGACCGCGTGGAGAAACGGGACATTAGACGAGGCGTGCTACTCCATGCCCGGTTGCCGGCGCTGCCGACGAAGAAAAGGACAATGTAAATAAACAAGGAGGCATCAAATGCCAAATGGAAATGGAAGAGGACCGGCCGGAGCCGGACCGATGACAGGAAGAGGCGCTGGAAAATGCGCCGGAAATTCAACCGCAGGCCGGCCCGGTGCCGGTGGTCGGGGAATGGGCCGGAGAAACCGTTGCGGTGGACGCGGTCAGCTTGCACCGCTCGAACAGCAGACCGCTGAAACGGGCACAACAAAAGAAAACTAACTCAGAAGTCAGCCACGGACGAATAGGGATGAAACTCGGAACATCTGGGTTAATCCGTGTTCTTCTGTGGCGCGTCAAAGGAACAAAATGGAAATCGCAATTACAACCGCCGGTTATGACCTTGATGCCATGGTCGATACGCGCTTCGGGCGCGCACCGCGTTTTTTGATCTATTATTCAAAAACCGGGGCATTCACCGTTAAGGAGAATACGCAGAACCTTAATGCGGCGCAGGGAGCAGGTATTCAAACAGCCATGCATCTGGCCAATGCCAAGGTGGATGCAGTCATCACCGGAAACTGCGGGCCTAAGGCTTTCGCGGTGTTGGATGCAGCGAAAATCAAGGTGTACACCTGTGCGGGCTGCAGCCTTGCCCATGCGCTTGAACTGTTGAAAAAAGGGGAGCTCAAACCTGCCGAGAAAGCCAACGTGGAAGGGCATTGGGCATAAGATGCCGAGCTGCTGCAAATAGTCGAATGTCTTAAAGAGAAAAAGTTTCCGGTCTGCTGTATCAGGCCTTCGGCTTTCGATCCTCAGACCTAAAACCCAAGAGAAATTATGCAAAGTTATACCGATTGTATTCCATGTTTTGTTCAGCAGGCGCACGATGCATTGCGGCAGGTGACCACGGAGGACGAGGAGCTGGTCCGCCGGACCCTGCAACGTGTGATGCGTGCCGCGGCGGAATTTCCGCTCAGCCAGACTCCGCCGGCGATGGCGCAGCTCACGCACCGTATCATCCGTGAGGAGACCGGGAACCCGGATCCCTATGCGAAGATCAAGGCGAAGTCGAACCGGCTGGCACTGAATCTGGCCGAAGAGGTGCGCCGCATCATCAACGCCTCGGTTGATCCGTTTCTGATGGCGCTGCGCTTTTCCATTGCCGGGAATATTATGGATTTTGCGCTGACCTCGAAATGGAATTTGTTTGAGCTGGATGCTTTTATTGAGGACACACGGTTCCGGGCTTTGGAAAAAGAGCCGGTTGAGCGGTTGCGCACGGCGGTGAAAAGCGCGCGCTCAATTCTGATGCTTGGCGACAATGCCGGCGAGACCGTTTTTGATAAACTGCTGATTGAGCAGCTTGGCGGTGCGGAAGTTTTCTATGCCGTGAAGGGGGCTCCGATCATTAACGATGCCACACGGGCCGATGCCTTGGTTGCCGGGCTGGATGCGGTGGCGAAGATTGTGGAAAACGGTTCCGATGCGCCGGGCACCATGCTGGAAGACTGTTCGGCTTCGTTCCGCGGGCTCTTTAGCGAAGCCGGTCTGGTGATCGCCAAGGGCCAGGCTAATTATGAAACGCTCAGTAACTGCTCCCGGCCGATCTTTTTCCTGACCCGAGTGAAATGTCCAGTCATTGGAAGAGATCTCGGCGAACCGCTCGGCAGCTGGGTGGTGAAAGAGCATCAGGTCGAAAGCCGGAATGTCCAAGGTCCAAAGTCAATGATCAGAGATTTATCGACCTTCAACTTTCGACCTTCAGACCTTCAACCGAAAGGAGTCTCTTCATGAAAATCGCGATCGCATCAGGAAAAGGAGGAACCGGTAAAACAACCATCTCCTGCGCGCTCGCGCTGGCGATGCCGGGCGAGGTGACGCTGCTCGACTGCGATGTTGAAGAACCGAACGCCCATTTTTTTATTCAGCCCGTCATCGAACGTATGGAAAAGACCTGCAGTCTGGTGCCGGAAGTGGATGCGGATAAATGCACCGGCTGCGGGGAATGCGGTCGGGTCTGCCAATTCAGCGCCATTATTTCGCTGGGTAAGAAGGCCATGGTTTTCAACGAGCTGTGCCACAGCTGCGGCGCATGTGCGCGCATTTGTCCAACCGGAGCGGTTTCAGAAACAGCAAAGAAAAACGGGATGTTGACGATTGGCCGGAAGGGTCGCATTCGATTTGTATCGGGCAGGCTGGATGTTGGTCAGGCGATGTCTCCGCCGGTGATCCGCGAGACGTTGAAATATGCTGCGAAAGACGGGCTGACGATTGTCGACTGTCCGCCGGGGACCTCGTGCCCATATGTCACGGCAGTGAAAGGGTGCGATGCCGCGCTGCTGGTTACGG
The DNA here is from genome assembly GCA_029432795.1 of Pontiellaceae bacterium B12219. GTDB lineage: Bacteria > Verrucomicrobiota > Kiritimatiellia > Kiritimatiellales > Pontiellaceae > Pontiella. The sequence goes on along the minus strand of JARNMJ010000011.1, from coordinate 49,300 downwards.
AGCCAACGCCTTTCGGTCTGCACGACCTGAAGCTGGCGGTTGCGACGATCCGCGAGCTGGATATTCCGTTCGGTGTTGCGGTCAACCGCACCAACGGAGAGAAAAATCTGATCAGTGAATACTGCGAAACTGAAGGTATTCCGCTGTTGCTTCAGATTCCGGAAGACCGTCGCGTGGCCGAGGCTTATTCCCGGGGACAGGTACTGAATAAAGTGATGCCCGAGCTACACGATGCGCTCGTTTCAATACCCGAAAACTTACAACAATTGATAGAAGGCCGTCCGCTGCAGGAAGGACCGGTGGTTTTGATATGAAAGAGCTGGTAATCATTAGTGGAAAAGGCGGGACGGGGAAAACGAGCATTACAGCTTCGTTGGCGATTCTTGCGGGAACGCCAACGCTGGCGGACTGCGATGTTGATGCTGCTGATCTGCATCTCGTTTTAGAGCCGACTGTTCAGACATCGGAAACCTTCACGAGCGGTCGAGCCGCCGAAATCCGCTCTGCCGATTGCACGCAGTGCGGTCTGTGCGAAAGGATTTGCCGGTTTGATGCGATTACTGACTTTACGGTTGATCCGATCCGTTGCGAGGGCTGTGGGGCCTGTGTTGAGTTCTGTCCGGTCGGGGCGATCGATTTTCCCGAGCAGCATTGCGGGGTGTGGAGTGTTTCAATCACGCGGTGCGGAGGGGCGATGGTTCATGCGCGAATGTTCCCGGGGGCGGAAAACTCCGGGAAGCTGGTGAGTCTGGTGCGTCAGAAGGCGCGGAAGATTGCCGAAACCGAGCATAGTGAATTTCTATTGGTCGACGGGCCTCCCGGTATCGGTTGTCCTGTGATTGCTTCGATTACGGGAGCGGATGCTGTTTTGGTGGTCTCCGAGCCGACGCTCTCCGGGGAGCATGATTTGCGGCGTGTGCTGGAACTGGCGGCTCATTTTAAGATTCCGGCGATGGTTTGTGTGAATAAGTGGGATGTCAATCCGGTCATGACACAGCGTATTGAAGATTTGGCAAAGGAATTCGGCGCAACGCCGGTGGGAAGGATTCCATACGATGGGGCGGTAACGGCTGCACAGGTGCAGGCCAGAGCGTTCGTGGAAGAATCCAATGGAGGTGCCGCACAGGCGGTACGGAAAATGTGGGGTGAAATATGTACGACGAATTTTTAGCAGCAATTGAGGAACGGGCCAAACGGTTCGGCCCGATGCGGGATGCCAACGGGCATGCAAAGGTGCACGGTGAGTGCGATGATATTGTGGACATCTGGCTGCGCATTGATGGCGGTAAAATCCGTAAGGGTTCGTTCATGACCAATGGATGCGGTTTTTCAAGAAAATGCTGTCTCATGGCCGTGGAGCTGGCGGAAGGCATGACGCCGGAGGAAGCTCTGGCGATGACACAGGCGCAGGTGCTTGAGGCCACCGGTCCGTTACCGGCGGATCATGAACATTGTGCGCAGCTGGCTGCGGATACGGTTGGGCTGGCGGTAAAAAATTATCTGAACCCTCCCGAAAAACGATCCCTCAGTCAGCATTTTAAAAACCTTTTGCAAGGGGGGCATAAATCATGAGTGCGGAGTTCCAGTCTCTGGAAATCCTGGTCGATAATCAGGCGGCCGACGGACTGATGGCTGAGCACGGATTGTCGGTGCTGATTAAAGCCGGAGGAAAATCGGTTCTGTTCGATGCCGGGCAGAAGGATGCGCTGGAGCAGAATACGAAGGCGTTGGGGGTGAACCTGACCAAAATCGATGCATTTGCGCTGAGCCATGGACATTATGACCATACGGGGGCGGTGGACTTTGTATTGCAGGAAAATCCCGAGGTGTCGGTCTATGCCCACCCGAAGATTTTCAGCCGGCGGTTCAGTATTTATCCGAACAAGGATGCCAAAGAGATTTCTATGCCTGCTGAAGAGCGGCTGGTGGTGGCCAACCTGCTCGACTCGCAGCTGCATTGGGTGCGGGAACCGACGCAGATTCTGAAAGGTGTTTGGATGACCGGCCCGATTCCGCGTTTCCAGCCTTTGGAAGATACCGGAGGTCCGTTCTTCACCGATGCCGATGGCCGTGATCCCGATCCGATTGAAGATGATATGGCGATGTGGATTGAAACCGAGAAAGGATTGTTGGTGGTTTGCGGCTGCTGTCATTCGGGCCTGACGAATACGCTGGATCATATCGTTGCGGTCAGCGGTCGGAAACGAATTTGGGGCATTGTCGGAGGACTGCATTTGAAAAATGCCTCCGAACAGCGGCTTGGCATCACTGTCAATATGCTGCGGGTGTATGAACCGGAATTCATTGTGCCGTGTCATTGCACCGGCGGAGCTGCCATTGCCTATTTCAAGGACCATCTGAACACTGAAATTCAACCCGGATATGCCGGTTACAGGCTCGAACCAAACGCTGTCTTTTAACTAAACGACGAAAAGGAAATAAAAATGAAAATTGCCATTCCCACAGCAGAAGGAAAACTCAATATGCACTTCGGTCATTGTGCCGCATTTACCCTGGTGGATGTAGACCCCGCCACTCTAACCGTTACCGCGACGACCGAAATCGATGCACCGCCGCATGAGCCGGGCCTGTTGCCGCCCTGGTTGGCGGAACGCGGCGTGAATCTAATCATCGCCGGCGGAATGGGGCAGCGGGCGCAGTCGTTATTTGCCGCGCAGCATATCGACGTCATTGTCGGTGCGCCGTCTGAACCCCCCGAAACACTGGTTTCCGCTTATCTGACTGGAGTGCTGGAAACAGGCACCAATGCCTGCGACCACTAAATAACAAACAGCAAACGAAGGAGAAGTGTCATGGAAGAAGCAAAAAACAATATGCCGTTGCTCGGTGATGAATTTCCTGAACTGCAGGTTCAGACGACACACGGCCCGATGAATATTCCCGGCGACCTGAAAGGGCAATGGTTTGTTCTGTTCAGCCACCCGGCTGATTTTACGCCGGTTTGCACGACAGAATTCGTGGCCTTCCAGAAGCGGTTCGCGCAATTTGAAGAACTCGGTTGCAAACTGATCGGTATGTCGATTGATCAGGTGTTTTCGCATATTAAATGGGTGCAGTGGATCAAGGAGGAACTGAAGGTCGACATCCAGTTTCCGATTGTGGCGGCCAACGATGCGGTGGCGCTGAAACTGGGGATGCTGCATCCCGGCAAGGGAACGAATACGGTGCGGGCTGTTTTCATTGTGGATCCGGAAAGCAAGGTGCGCCTGATCATGTATTACCCGCAGGAAGTCGGCCGTAACATGGATGAAGTGGTTCGTGCCGTTAAGGCATTGCAGGTTGCCGATGTTCAGGGTGCGGTCGCCGCAGGCTGGCCCGATAATGAGCTGATCGGGGACCGGATCATTATTCCGCCTGCCAATACGATGAAAGATGCAGCACAGCGGATGGAGCAATACGACGGCTTCGACTGGTGGTTCTGCCACAAACCGCTGGAGAAATAGGCGGTATTTTGCCGAAACTTTAAAACGGTGGCGGGTATGCCGGCCTTAGACCCCCGGAAGCTGGCCCAAACTGAAGCGGGCATGCTTGCCACCGATCTTACCGTTTGCACTCATCACGCTGCAGTTCCGGGTGATGTTCCCGCATGGCCGGATCGGCCGCCAACTTGCAGGGGTCAGGTTTTGAGCAGTGCTAAATCTTGGTGCTGCGTCTGAATGAGGATGCCTGTATATCTCAGAAGGTAACAGCTGCGAACCTTCGGACCGTGCAGTTGCTCCGATGAGCCGGCCAGGCAGCGATGCATTTTCCTCATTTATTTTTTATCTGCCATGATGGCGGCAACAAGAACAAACGCCAGCATCAAAACAGCCAGCACGACCATGCCCAAAAACGATTCGATACTCATGTGTTTACGGTCTCCATTTGCGTGTGGGTGTCAGATTGAGCATTTGAGTTTCCACCGGGGTGCGGTCATTTTTCCAAATAAGGGGGGATGATTCGGAGGGCGAAGTATTTACGGTATGTTCCGTTTTTTCCGGGGGTGAAGTCTTCAATGGCCCCTAACGATTTCCATGAGTTGAGTTCATGTCGCAGGCTGGTGATCAGTTGTTTGTCATAGAAAACTGGCATGTCAATTTCAGCACCTGCCATATAGATGGAATTAAATCCTTTCAGATCCCGGGTGCCGAGATCGATCGAGAAGGATGCAATGCCCCTCTCAACATCCTCTAATGAAATGATGATCGTTGTACCCAGTTTGTAGACGGCTTCCTGTGTTTTTGCCTTCCCGTCGATGACAATGAAATCTTCGACAAAAGAAACTTTTTTAACTTCCTCTAACGATACGGTGTCTCCGGGTTCGGCGTACATGAGGGGATATTCATAAAGTCGTACCTTTGGCGCATTAAATACGGTTTCAATGTTTTGATCTGCAAGAGATTGGGTAGAGGGGAAAACCAGCTGTGTACTGAGAGGAACATCAATTTCGAGAATCTGGAACGAATAGGCCCGCAGGTGGGGGGATGGGGTGGAGGGAAGGGTTGAGCATCCTGCAAGCAATGTGACGGTGATTAAGCTGAGAATCCAAACTTTCATTGTGTTGCCCCCTTATGCTGCGCTTCCGCTGCCGTTTGCAGATCTATAACATAGTAGCGGAGTTTTTTGGTATAACAAGAAGAAGTGATAAGTCTGAATGATGGATGATCTCCTGAGTGCACGCTGATTTTATTATGTTGTTTTGCCCGGTTTCCAGACATTGGAAAACTTTATGTTGCATATTCTGCGGTTTGATGTAGTTTTTCGCACATCTTTACAGGAGATGTCGAATATGCACGAAATTATGACGATTGAGGAAGTGGCTGCATACCTGCGCGTTTCTGAGCGTACGGTCTATGACTGGGCACAGAAGGGCGATCTGCCGGGCGGTAAGCTGGGGACCACCTGGCGCTTCAAGCGCAACGATGTTGAAAACTGGGTGAACACGCGTCTTTCGAAACAGGCTGCTGCAAAGCCTTCCGGTGTAACGAGCAGTGCAACCCTGACGGCGGAGCGCGTCATTATTATGGAATCGGCCGATAAGGATACGATTTTACGCAATCTGGTGGATCTTCTGGCAGAATCGCCTTTTGTTCATGACCGCGATGAACTGTTGAAAGGCATTTTCGCCCGCGAAGAATTAATGAGTACCGGCATCGGTTTCGGTGTTGGTGTGCCGCATGTGCGCATCAGTTCAGTTTCGGATCTGGTGATGGCCGTGGCAATTTGCAAGGAACCGATTACGGGTTATTCTTCGCTCGATAATCAGCCGGTGCAGATTGTCTGCATGCTGGCTGCCCGTTCCGATCAGCATGCCAAATACATTCGAACTCTATCGGCGGTCAGCAGCCGTTTAAAAGATGCCGACGTTCGTAAATCGATTATCGAGTCTGATGATCCCGCCTTCATTCACGCTCAGCTGATTACGGATTAATTCAATGCCTGAAATTGAACTCGGAGTACTCGCCCTTCTCGGCATCTGTGTAGCCGGCGGCATCATCGGAGCTTTTATTTTTCAAAAGCTCAATGTGCCGCAGGTGGTTGGGTATATCGTCATCGGCGTGCTGATTGGCGATACCGGGTTTGGACTGCTTCATCCGGTCGATATTGAGGCCTTGCGACCGTTTAATAACTTTGCACTGGGCCTGATCGGTTTTCTGGTCGGCGGAGAGCTGAGTGGCAGCATTTTTAAAAAATACGGGAAACAGTTTACAGCCATCCTGATCGGAGAAGGCGTTGTGGCCTTTCTTCTGGTGGGAATCAGCAGCACTTTGATTCTTTATACGGTCTGCAATGACTGGATTATTTCAATTGCTGCGGGCGTTGTGTTCGGGGCGATTGCATCGGCCACCGACCCGGCCTCCACGATTGATGTGCTCTGGGAATACCGTTCGGCCGGCGTGCTTACGACCGCGATTGTGGCCATTGTGGCACTGGATGATGCATTGGCGATGACCCTGTACGGGTTGGGGACCAGTGTGGCCGATATTCTGGTGAACGGTGGTGGCGATTCAATTTTCAAAACACTGATGCACACCTTTGTTGAGCTGGGCGGAGCGATTGTGCTGGGGGTTGCCTGCGGATTTGCACTGGATGCCATGATGAAATATCTGCCGCAGAACGAAAAGCGGCTGGGCATGTCGATCGGTGTGCTGCTGCTCTGTATCGGTCTGGCGGTTGCGTTCGAGATGGATCTGATTCTGGCGACGATGGCGGTGGGGATTGTGCTGATTAACCGGGCACCCAACCGCTCTAAAAAGCTGTTCGAGATCGTCCGGTCGTTTTCGACTCCGATTTATATCATTTTCTTTGTGCTCGTTGGTGCGCGCCTTTCGCTCGATAACATGCCGGCATGGGTATGGGGTTTGGTTGCGGCTTATGTCCTGATGCGCAGTCTCGGCAAGTGGGTCGGGGCGTATTGGGGCGGGCGGATTTCCAAAGCCGATAAGTCTGTAAAAAATTATCTGGGCATGGCCATCTTTGCTCAGGGCGGAGTGGCGGTCGGTCTTTCGATTGTGGCGAGCCAGCACCTGCAGCATATTCAGATCATCGAAGGTATAAGCCTCGGCGATATGATCATTTTCACGGTCACCGCGACCACCCTGTGTGTTCAGCTGATCGGACCGGCCTTTGCAAAACTGGCCATTACGAAAGCGGGCGAAATCGGACGCAATGTCACAGAAGAAGACATCATGGCCGAGCTGAAGGTGCTCGATGTTGTGGACGACCATTTTGTTCCGTTGGAAGAAGGCACGCCGCTTGAAACTGTTGTGCAGCGTTTTGCCACTCAGGATACCTTTGTTTATCCCGTCGTTTCCAACGAAGGGAAAATTATCGGTGTGCTGACGTTTGAAATGCTCAAAGAGTTGCTGACCGATCGCGACACCTGGCAATGGCTGGTGGTCGGCGATGTGATGCAGCCGTTACGCCATCGGCTTGCCTCCGCCATGAATCTGGCTGAAGCCCTGCACGAAATGAATAACAACCAGGTGGAAGCACTGCCGGTGGTTGAAACGCTTGATGGCGGTAAATTGGTCGGGGTGTTGGATGTACGTGCCGCACGCCGCAAAGTGAATGCTGAATTGGTTAAACGGAAGAGTGTTGCCTGAGTCGTTGTATGTTGAAAATCCGTACAGTCTGTTTTGCCTTTCTGATCCCGCTTTTGCTGGAGCTGCTGGTTTACTGCACCCCGCTGTCGCCCTGCGCTGATCGGGAAATTCAGATCACCCGGGGCTCCGAAAAAGCTGAATTCAGTTTCCAGCGATTGGACACGCCGCGTGAGACGGAAGAGAATAAGCTGTCTTTCGGCGGTCTGCAGACCGCTTCGCTGCTGTGTATTATGCCGATGGAGTTCCAAACACTGGAACCCGCCGCGCTGCACGCCTTTGAGCTGCCCGTTCAGGCGATGGGCTGGATGATGCCCTTACGGATTTAGTCCGAAAAGAATGAGTCACTTCCTGCTGTTTGCCTTCGTGCAACAGCAGCGTAATCCCGTACCCGGATCGGGAGTTGCATTATTTTAAACGATTCAAATTCAAGGACGCAAACCCATGAAAGCCAATCAGGAAAAAACCACTGTTAAGGATCTTTCGTACCTTATTCAAACCTCGTGTCTGCGTGCGGATATCGGTCTTTCGCTCGAAACGCTGGCCGAAAAAATCTGCTCGTCCGATCACTATAAAATCTACCTCGAAGATGAAGCCGGAAGATTGGTCGGAGTCATTCAGGCCAAACAGATTGCCCGGAAAATTCTGGAGCTGACAGGTCGGAAATCAGACGAAGAGGAAATGCTGCCCACCAAGGCCTATGTACTCAATTTCCATACCGGCAACGATCTGGCCGAAGCACCGGTAGCGGTGCAGGCATCAACAAGTCTCAGGCGGGTATTGGAGTTGATGGAGCAAAACAGCATTCGTGAAATTCCGGTGGTGGATGAAGCCGGCTGTCTGGTCGGTACGCTTGAAGCAAAACACATTCTTGGGCACTACCTGAGTGCTAAAGTCGAAATGGCGTTGTAACAGGAGACGCAACTATGAACATTATGAACTATTCCCGCCGCGTAGAATCGTGGCTTCCCGAGCTGACATGCTCTTCGCGCGATGCCGCATTTGAGGCCATACTTCAGGAACTCTGTTCCGGCGAATTTTACACCGTGAACCCCGAGCTCTCGCATGCATCCATTCTTCAGGCACTGATCGACCGGGAGGCGCGCCAAACCACGGCCATGGAAAATGGAGTCGCATTTCCGCATGCCCGCCTGGAGCATTTGAGCAAGGCATTCTTTGCCGTCGCAACCTTTAAAGAGCCGGTCCTGTTCGAAGAGACTCCCGTGCAGATTATCTGCCTGATTCTTGTCCCGACGGCCGATCCCTCCTTATCGCTGAAACTTATGGCGCAGTTTTCGAGGTTGTTGAGCAAAGTCGAAGTGCATGAGCAGGTCCTGCGGGCCGAGAACGGTGCGGAATTGCGCGGAATTTTCAAGGCCCATAATCCGAATATCGAGAAGCCGCTGATTGCCCGCGATATCATGCGCCCGCCCACATTCAGCGTATTGGATACGGATCCGGTTTCAGCCTGCTCGCATTTAATGAGCGTAAACCGTCTGGTCGCCGTGCCGGTGGTGAATGAATCCCGCAGAATACTGGGGGAAATCACCGTTGAACGCCTTTTCCGCTACGGACTGCCCGACTTCTTTTCGCAATTGAAGAGTGTTTCATTCATTGCCGAATTTGATCCGTTCGAAAAATATTTCGAAGATGAGAGCACCGTTCTTGCCGGTGAAATGATGGAACTGAATGCGCATACTGTGCCGCTGGATTACACCATCATGGAAATCGTGTTCGACCTGGCTATTAAGTCCTATTCCAAACTTTATGTCACCGATGAAGACGGCCATTGGGTCGGAACCATCGATAAGAGCCTCGTGCTCGACAACGTGATCAATTACTAAAACCGAGGACCCGAACCATGTTATTTCCCATCGTTGTTTTTCTGGTGGTCTATTTTTTCATTGCGACGGAGCTGGTCGATAAAACCATCGCCGCGCTGATCGGTGCCGGCCTGATGATCGGGCTGCATCTGGTGGGCTATGAAGAAGCGCTTCATGCCATCGATATGAACGTACTGTTCCTGCTCATCGGCATGATGGTGGTCGTGAACACGCTCACCGATACCGGAGTCTTTGAATGGCTGGCCATCAAATTGGCGCGCCTGGCCAAAGGCAACGGCATGCTGATCGTTGTGTTTTTTATGCTTCTGACCGCAGTGCTGTCGGCCTTCCTTGACAATGTGACAACCGTCATTCTCATGGCTCCGATCACGATCCTGCTCTGCCAGCTGCTCGACATGCCGGCCGCACCGATCCTGATTATGGAAGCCATCTTTTCCAATATCGGCGGAACGGCGACACTGGTCGGTGACCCGCCCAATATTCTGATTGGCTCTCAGACGCATCTTTCATTCAACGACTTCCTGCTCAATCTGACTCCGCCGGTTCTGATTGCCATGATCCTGCTGCTTGGTCTGATGGTGCTGATGTTCCGGAAAAATATTCGGACCACCGAACAGACCCGCAAGCGCGTGGAACAGTCGCGTCCGGAAAAAGCCATTCTGCAGCCCGTCGTTCTCAAAAAATCACTCGTGGTGTTCGGCCTCATTCTTGCCGGATTTTTCGGCGGCCGCCTGCTGAACATTGAGCCGGGCATTATTGCATTGGCGGGGGCGATGCTGATGGTATTGGTGTGTAAAAAAGACATTCACCATTCGTTGGTGCATGTGGAATGGAACACCATTCTTTTCTTTTCCGGTTTGTTCATGATGATTGCCGCTTTGGAACACGCCCATGTTTTTGAATCGATGGGGGAGTGGATTCTCCATATCTGCGGTGGAAACCTGATGGCGACCGCCTTAACGATTCTGTGGTTCAGCGCCATCGCTTCCGCCATTGTGGATAATATCCCATTGGTCATGGCCATGATTCCATTGGTGAAAGGCATCATCCCGGTATTTGCGCAACAGATGGGTATCGACGATGCATCACTGATTCATACACAGATTGCAGAACCGCTGCTGTGGTCGCTCGCACTGGGAGCCTGCTTTGGAGGAAACGGCACACTGGTCGGCGCATCCGCGAATGTGGTTATTGCCCAGGTTGCCAATCGAAACGGATGCAAAATCTCATTCGGAACCTTCACCAAATACGGTTTCCCCTTCATGCTCATCAGCCTGCTGGTGGCCAGTGCATACATTTATTTACGGTATTTTATAAATTAACACTGTTTATGGCTCTGAGTCCCCGGTCCCTCATTTTCGGTTCCCCGGACGAAGAGTCAGGAACTCCAAGACCAAGGATAACACCATGTTTCGCCCAAAACTGTTCACGTTACTTCGAACCTATAATCGAGCCACCTTTATGGCCGATGCCATTGCAGGCATCACCGTTGGTATTGTGGCGCTGCCGTTGGCCATGGCTTTTGCCATTGCCTGTGGACTGCCGCCGGAGCGAGGGCTCTTCACTGCCATCATTGCGGGGCTTCTGATCTCGCTGCTGGGCGGAAGCCGTGTGCAGATCGGCGGGCCGACCGGCGCCTTTGTCGTCATCGTTTCCGGTCTCCTGGCGCAGTTCGGCTATAGCGGTCTCGTCTGGTGTATGCTGATGGCGGGCGTATTGCTGATTCTCTTCGGTGTCTTCCGGCTGGGCGGACTGATTCGCTTCATTCCGTTTCCGGTCACGACCGGATTCACCACCGGCATTGCGGTGGTCATCTTTTCCACGCAGGTCAAGGATCTGCTCGGTCTGCAGATGGAAGCTGTACCGGCGGATTTCATTCCGAAATGGGCTGCCATTTTCCAATCCCTGGAAACCGTTTCTTTCTCGGCAGCCCTGTTGGGCGTAGGCTCCGTTTTAATCATTTCTGCATCGCGGCGCTGGTGCCCCCGGGCCCCTGCCATGCTTATTGCCATGCTGATCACCACCGCTGTGGCAGTGCTCTTTCATCTGGATGTCGAAACCATCGGCAGCCGCTTTGGCGACCTGCCGCGCATGCTGCCGTCTCCCGGACTTCCTGGCCTTGGAACGCTGGACTGGAAAGAACTGGTTCCGGCCGCCTTTACCATTGCCTTGCTGGCTGCCATTGAATCGCTGCTTTCGGCCTCGGTGGCTGATGGTATGATCGGGGGAAAACACCGGCCCAATACGGAGCTGATTGCGCAGGGCGTTGCCAATATTGCATCGGGCTTCTTTGGCGGAATTCCTGCAACAGGGGCCATTGCCCGTACGGCAACCAACGTTAAAAGCGGTGCCCGTACACCGGTGGCCGGAATTATTCATGCCGTTGTGCTGATGTTGATTCTGCTCCTTTTCGCGCCGCTCGCGAAAATGATTCCGCTGGCTTCGCTGGCCGGAATTCTGGTGGTTGTTGCTTTCAACATGAGTGAGCGTCATCACTTCGCTTCCATCCTGAAGGGGCCGCGGAGCGACCGGCTGGTTCTGCTGCTGACCTTTGCGCTGACGGTATTGGTTGACCTCACCGTTGCGGTTGAAATCGGGATTGTGCTTTCGGCTTTGCTGTTTATCCGGCGCATGGCGGAAATCGCCAATGTTCGGGTCATCACCGATGCGGTCTGCGGCGATGTGGATTCGGCGGAAGATCCGCAGGCCTTTGCGCTGCGTGAAGTCCCGCGCGGAGTCGAAGTCTACGAAGTGGAAGGTCCGTTCTTTTTCGGCATGGTCGACACATTCTGGAATGTATTGGGCAACGGCGCAAAAACCCGGCCGATTTTGATTCTGCGCATCCGTCATGTTCCGGCCATTGATGCCACCGGACTGCATGTTCTTCAGGATCTTTATAAAACGTGTCTGAAAGAAGGCACGCAACTCATTTTTTCCGGGGTGGCTCCGCAACCCCGCCAGGTATTTATTAAGTCCGGTTTTCTTGAAATTGTTGGCCCTGATAATTTTTGTGAATCCATCGATCTTGCTCTCGAAAGAGCAAGGGTTCTGTTGGATAAATCAAACAAGTAAGAATAGGAGATCATAAAATGAACAACCGAAAACTCATCAATCAAATGATCCAGCTCCAGGAACTCATCGTGGCCCGTATGCAGAAAAAAGCGGCGATGCCGCGTGCGCCGCTGGGATCGCTCGACGCCACTATTTCGCTGTTGAGCCAGGATCTGCCCGTACCGGTTAAGAAGCATATAAACGATCTGCTGCACAAACATCCCGAGGCGATTGTTCCGATTGTCAATGAACATTGCACCGGTTGCGGAATGGGGGTGAGCAAAAGCCTGATCAACGAAATCCATCATGCGGACGAGCTGCATCGGTGTCTGAACTGTACGCGCTATCTCTACATCCCGTCCGAAGTGGTGGCCCGCGAATGTGCCAGCCGCAGCTACGGCGAGGTGCAGAAAATCGGTATTGCCCGTTTCTCCTCCATCAATCTGATGGTTACTCCGCTCAAGGGCGATACCCCGGAGGCGGTGCTCGGCGAGCTCTGCAATCGGTTGCAGGAAAAGGGCTTCGTTGAAAGCGGCGAACAGCTGCTCGATCTGGCGCTGCAGCGCGAGGCCATTATTTCCACCGCCGTTGACGGGGGAATGGCCTTCCCGCACGTCCGCGGAGTGGAAGGCGGCGGTCTGACGCTGGCGCTTGGTGTTCATAAAAAAGGCATCCATTTCGGCGGACCCGGCCGTACACTCACCCGCATCTTTTTCTTCATGGTTATTCCAACAGCCGGAAGTGCTTTCTATCTGAAGCTGATTTCCGGCCTTTCAAAAACCTTCCGGGAAAAAGATGCGCGGGACCTGCTGCTCGCTGCTTCGAATGACCCCGATGTTCTTTGGAATACCCTGGTCAAGCAGACGCGTTCCACCATTAAATAGCGGAGCCATACGGAGATTGCGGCACTATATCGGTTATTATAAATCGATAAAATATGAGCGAATATTGCATTGACTCCCGAAAAAAATGTGGCACCTTAGCCCGCATATGAGACAAAAATTGTCCTATAAAATTTCAATGCCGGTTTTTTCAGCAGCGGGATCAGGAACTGAAGATTGAACGTCTCATTCAGAAAAGAATCAAAGCGGACTCAAATGAAAGAAATAACAAAGGAACGTTCGATGAAAAGAACAACATTAAAGCTACGTCGCACTCTCAGTAATTTATCCCCTGCATATCGCCATCATCGGCGCCGGCAGCTGCTAAAGCGCAAGCCGTATAAAGCGAGCGAAATGGAATTGTTGATGAGCCGCGAAACACGCCGTACGTTTGATCGCACGGATGCGGTCGGCCTGAAGGTCGGCATTTAGCGGCATCGATTAAATCCAGAGGAGGAGCACACGCCGTGTGCTCCTGACGGTGAGCAAGTCTCACCGCCGGATAACGGCAAAATGCGCGGTCATCACCGCGCATTTCTTTTTTTGTGCGTGCAGGAAAATCGTCAGCTTCTGCCGCCCTCGGCCGCGAATGTTCAGGGACTGGAAAAGTTCGGCCGCGTCTTCCGGGGTCATTGAAGTTTCCGCAGAAAAACTGTCGCGGACGGCTGTGGTGAATTCTGTTTCATTTTTCACCACCATCACATCCGCGTCAATTCCCGCCGCCTGCAGCTCGCGGGTAATCAATGCCCAGCCGGCGAGGGTGAGAATCGATTCAATCGAACCGGCGAACGCGGTGCCTTTATCATTCCGGTTCGGCTGAAGCGGGGCGGAAAGTTCGATCCCGTTTTTCCAATGGTTGGAAACGGAAATCTGAAGAGCTTTTGCCGGAAGAATTCCGGCAAGCACGTCCTCCACGTTATGCACCCATGGTTGTTACATCAAGGTCGCGAAGCAGGCCGTCTTTCAGATGGTAAATCCAGCCATGCACATGCAGCTCCTGCCCTTTACGCCAGGCTTTGCGCACCATTGTGGTATTGCACACGTTGGAAACCTGTTCAATCACGTTCAATTCGCAGAGCCGGTCTTTCCGAGCAAGAGGATCTTCGAGCGCATTGAGTTCGTCGGCATGCAGCCGATACACATCGCCGATATGCCGCAGCCAGTTGTCGATCAGTCCGTGTTTCGCGCCGTCCATGGAGGCGGCAACACCGCCGCAGCCGTAGTGGCCGCAAACGATGATATGTTTCACCTTCAGCACTTCCACAGCATATTGAATGACCGAAAGACAGTTGAGATCGGTATGCACCACCACGTTGGCAATATTCCGGTGCACAAATACATCGCCGGGAGGAAGGTTAATGATTTCGTTGGCCGGAACGCGGCTGTCGGCACAGCCGATCCACAGATACTCCGGTGCCTGCCCGTTGGATAGTTGTTTAAAAAATCCCGGCTGTTCCTGTTCGATTTTATCGGCCCAGAGCTTGTTGTTGTCAAAAAGCGGCTTCAGCGATTGCATGGTGATCTCCCGTTAAATTGCGGTGGATGATAAATAGATGGTCTGAAAGGGTCAAGCTTCGCGGATCGAGCCGGTCAGCGTGAATTCATCGCGATCGTGAAACAGATGCCGCACCGATAATTGGCTGCAATGCCGGGCCAGTCGTCCGTCCGGATCAAGCACCTTGCGCAGCAGCGAATTGGCATCGGCCCGACCGAATTTCAGGTTAATCACAAAATGGCGGCAGTGCCGGTTTTCAAACCATTCCTCAATCAGCCGCATCACATGGTGCGGATCCTCCACCAGATCGCAGAAGAGCCAGTCGTAGGTTTCGCCGGAGGCCGGCATAAATTTAAAAGCATCATCGCGGCGGTGCTCAATGAGCGGATGGTCCAGTGCGCCGCCCTTCATCGGGCCGTTATCAATGCCCACCACCGAAGCCCCGCGCTTGGCTGCGCTGTAGCTCCAGCCGCCGGGCGCTGCTCCGAGATCCACCACCGTTTCGCCCGCAACCGGTTCGCGGCCCATCACCACAAATGCTTCCTCGGTTTTCAGATACGAGCGCGACGGCGCCGCCGGGTCGTCGGCCATACGCCGCTGTCCGCCGTTCCAGAGCTTGGAAGTTGCATAGGCCGAATTAAAGTCGGTGAAAAAAATGAAAAAGCCTTCCACGTTTCCGCAGCCGCGCGGCAGATCGGCCGACGCGGTGCGCGCGAGGCGCGCCATCCGTTTTTTAAGGCGGGCGCGGAATTCCTTTTCCACCGATTTTACCCGCTGGCCCAGTCCTTTTTCGCCGTCAGCGAACCGGAAAATCAGCGGCCAGTTGTCCGGCAGTTTTTTCCCTTTAATCTGTTCCAGAAAAAGATCCAGCAATTGACCGGCCAGGGCATTGATCGATTCCGCGGTCACCGTCTTTCCGCCCTTGAGCTGCAGATGTGCAAAGCAGAGCGGGGCATCTTCGTCCGGTCCCTCCGTCAGCACCCAGCCGCGCCGGCTTTCCAGGAGTTGGAAACCGTGATTTTGCAGTTCAGGGCCGAGCAGATCTTCAAAGCCGGGCTGGCAGATAAATAAATTTTTAACGGTGTCGGAGTTCATGGGACGCAAGCTAGCAGAAGCCCGCCCCCCTCGCGAGGGGAAACGAGTCGAAGCATGTTGTGCAGAATTTAATCGATTAAACGACGGGTTAAACCTTCGTAGGCATCGATGCGGCGGTCGCGGAAGTAGGGCCACATGCGGCGTACGGTTTCCGATCGCTGGAAGTCGAGTTCAACGATCAGTTCCGTTTCCGATGTGGTGTCGGCCTGCTGCAGAAATTCCCCCTGACAGCCCGCCGCAAAACTCGACCCCCAGAAAACCGCGCCGCCCGGTTCGGTACCGATGCGGTTGACACTCAGCACCGGAATGCCGTTGGCCACCGCATGCGAGCGCTGAATCGTGATCCATGCCTCGCGCTGCCGCGCCTGTTCTTCTTTTGTGTCGGCCGGATCCCAGCCGATGGCCGTCGGATAAATCAGCAGATCCGCGCCGGCCATCGCCATCAGGCGTGCGGCTTCCGGATACCACTGATCCCAGCAGACCAGCACGCCGAGTTTGCCCACCGACGTTTCCAAGGGTTGGAAACCGAGATCGCCGGGCGTGAAATAAAATTTTTCGTAATAGCCCGGATCATCCGGAATATGCATTTTACGGTATTTTCCGGCGATGGTTCCGTCGGATTCCAGCACCACAGCCGTATTGTGATAAACTCCCGGCGCGCGCTTTTCAAACAGCGAGGTCACAATCACAATGCCGAGCTCTTTCGCCAGAGCACCGAACGTATCCGTCGATGGACCGGGAATGGTTTCCGCCAAATCAAAATTGGCCGGATCTTCCACATCGCAAAAATAGAGCGAGGTATGCAGCTCCTGCAAAACGACGAGTTTCGCGCCCTGCTGCGCACAGCGGCGAATGCCGGCCATGCTCTTTTCAATATTCGCCTCGCGGTCGGCTGAACACGACTGCTGGACCAGTCCGGCTTTTAAGTGGGTTGGTTTCATAATGGGGTGCTTTATAACGCGGCGGAGAATGGAGCGCAAGCGTCCCGCTTGCAGAACGCATGGCCTTGTGCGCGGGGCCGGCAGGATGCCGGCGGTACAATCTGTAGAACGGTGCTCTGCGCCGTTGATCCACACGGCCCGGAGGACCGTGCTACGTTTGCGCGACGGCGATTTCCCAATACGGTGCTACGGGGCTGGAGAAAATCAGACGGATTCATCTGATGCTGAATAATCAGTCTCCGTAGTGGGTTTTTGCCCGGATGATGTATACTACTAATTGATCGTCTTTGATGGAATAAACCACCCGGTCCTGATAACTGAGCCTGACGGAATAATATCCCTTGAGATCTCCTACCAGAGCCTTCCCGGAATAGGGATCTACCGCGATCTGATTCCGGAGAATATCCATCAGCTTCTTTTTCAGTTTTGGGGTGAGTTTCTGAATGTCCTTTTCGGCCTGACGCGAAAAGAGAATACGGTATTTCACTGCGGCTCTCCGAAAACCTCTTCAAATGTCGCGGTATCGCCCTTCTCAATCTCTTGATTGGCTCGATCAAAATCTTCCCGAAACCCTTTCGTCGAGAGGAGGTCGAGCGTCTCCTGCAGGCTTTCAAATTCCTCTTCCGACATCAAAACGGCTGCGCCGTCTTTATGGCTGATATGATAGATTTCGTGTTTCTGGTTAACCCCCTTTATCAGTTCAAAAAATGATTTACGGGCATTGGTTGCAGTAATTGTGGACATGATTCCTCCATGCGTACACTTTTATGTACACTCTTGTACTGACATATAGCAGTTCTGTCAACTTCGGCCGGTTGGATTGGAGGGACAGCGTCTTCGCTGTCCGCGGATGACGAGGCGGACGATGCTGCCCCCGGGACCGGCAGAAAATCTGTAGAACGGTGCTCTGCGCCGTTGATCCACACGGCCCGGAGGACCGTGCTACGTTTGCGCACGACAGGCGATGAAGCGGGCGGTGGTTTCGGATTCGGTTTGCAGGAGCCGTTCCAGCTCGTCGCACTACGCCATCAGCTCATCCACTTTCGCTTTGATGTGGTGCTGTTAGGTGATGGGCCTCGTAAATTACATCATGAGATGTCATTTCCGATTTTTTTCCATTGCATTGAAATTCGGTAATAATAGAGCGGCGTTGATCAACAACTTTCAGATGCTCCGGTTTCAGTTCTGGGAAATCCTGAATTTGACGCAGTTCCACGGATTGTATTTCACAGCTTTCAATGTCGAAAAATGCATAATTCAACGCCCCTGAAAAAATGCTTTGATACGCAATTCCATCGCAATGCCTCTTCAAAACCTCAGCAATATATTGGGTAGGCGCATATTCTACTGGATTTTCTGAAGGTATTGTGGGTTTTGAAAAGGCATTTCCCAAAATGCTCCAAAACCATCGCTCTCTGTTATCACCGTCAGTCAATTTATGGGAAAGTCGGCAGACTTTCAGGGGCGTTTTCGCATTGAAAGTTGCCACGGTTAATATTTCGCGAGGGACTGGACGCATCTCTTGAATAGCGGTTTCCATATTTTCAGCCAAATACAGAGCGGCAATACCCTTAGGCGAAACCCGTCCAGATCCTACTTTGTTGGGTAGCGGTATCATACGCTCTTTGGTAAATGGTCTTGGACACCATGAACTGGTACCTCCACTCAAAATAACTTCTTCTAGCACACATCCACGTTGAGCTCGGTAAAGATCCCTCTCGGGTGATAATGTTTCAATAAACTGTCCGCAGGTTTTCTCAATTCTTCGTAAAACCTCAGCAGAGTAAGGGTCATCGACGGCAAACCGTTGCTTCGTTTTGATATGATGAAATAAGTTTTCTATCCACGCTTGCATTAACAACCTCCCTGCTGGGCGACCGCCGCGGCGAAGCGGGCGGTGGTTTCGGATTCGGTTTGCAGGAGCCGTTCCAGCTCGTCGCATCCCTGCATCAACTCATTCTCCTTCGCCTTGATGTGGTGCTGTTCGGCTAAAAGCTGGCGGCAATATGCTCGATGCTATTCGTGGCACGCTCTTCAAGTCCGGCGGTTTTCATTAAGTCCCAAACCTTGCTCTTCAAGCGACTATCACCGGTAATCAGGTATGATCGTTTGTAATAGTCGATAGCGAGAACGGGATCCCGATCCAGTTGGTCACCCAGCGTTTCATAATAGTCTGCCTGCTCAGAGAGCGAGCGGAGATATTTTTTGAAACTGGTCGTAAAATTACCGTCAAAAGGAATGTATTCTGTCCGCACAAAATCAGAAGGAACTTCAGCGTTCGGACTTTTAACAATGACGGTTTCTTTACCCAGTGCCTGAGCAACCCCTAATTCATAATAAATATTCGCTAAGGTTTTGGCCGGCAGATCTTCATGGACGACCCCGACCGCGAGAGGCGCGGAAGCGATCATCTTCCAGATTTTAACCAGAAAATCCCGACCGGTTACACGCGTGCTAGCATCAATCACATCATAGTCATAGTCGGCACAGCACTGCGTAATTTTATCCCGAATCTCGTCAACCATTCTGGGGATAGGGCTCCCCAATCGTGTCATCAGAAAGCAGTGTCGGGGACAGCTGGAAATCGGGCCAGTGAACGGAGTCCCCTCGGTTGGGTTATAGATGATCATTTCCGTTTTCGCGCCACAGGAATGTTCGCATATTTCCCTACGCTTTTCTTGGAGGCGATAATTTTACCGGCGGAACGATCAATTTTCACGTATCGCCCAGTGCGTGGATTTTTCACCTGTACAACATCTGGTTTTTTCACGGGCATGATGTAAATCCTGTTTGTATGATGAAGGCAATTTACCATGAGGCTCCTAAACTTCAAGAGTTTGCTGTTTTCTGTTAGGTGCAAGCATCGTTTACGTTGGAGGGGCGCTGGTTTCAGCAGCCTTTCCTGCTCGTTGTATCTGCAATCAGCTCATTCTCCCCTTTGTCGCGATGCGCTCCTGTTCGGCTAACGGGGGGAGAGAAAATGCTGAAAGATCAGGTGCAGACGCCGTGCGGGATCTGCATGGTGACGCAGTGGAGCGAACCGTGCTGCCGGATGAGGGGGGAGCAATCGATGCCGATGATTTCGCGGTCGGGAAAGGCGTTGCCGACAACTTCCAATGCCTGGAAATCGGCGGGGTCGTTATAGGTCGGGACGAGGACGGCGCCGTTGATGACGAGGTAGTTGGCGTAGGTGGCCGGGAGGCGTTCGCCGTTTTCATCGTATTTGGGTGACGGCCAGGGCAGGGGGAGCAGGCGATAGTTTTCCAGGGCCTGGAGTTCGGCCTCCATCGCTTTCAGGTCGGGATAGTGCGGGTCGGCGGGATCGTCGCAGGCCACATAGATGATGGTGCGGTCGGGGCAAAGGCGGGCGAGGGTGTCGATGTGGGCATCGGTGTCGTCGCCTTCCATATGGCCGTGGTCGAGCCAAAGGATGGTGTGCGCACCGAATTCGTCTTTCAGGCGGTGTTCAATCTGCGCTTTGTTGAGTTCCGGGTTCCGGTTGGGATTGAGCAGACAGGTGGAAGTGGTGAGCAGGGTGCCTTCGCCGTCGGATTCAATACTGCCGCCTTCGAGCACGAGATCGATGGAGCGCAGCGGGGTGGTGCCGAAGGCCCCGAGATTTTGAAGTTTCCCGGTGAGGGCATTGTCGAGGTTTGCCGGAAATTTTCCACCCCATCCATTGAAGGTGAAATCGAGCAGAACGGGCCGGCCGTTTTCTTCGATGGTCAGCGGGCCGAAATCGCGGCTCCAGGTGTCGTTGGAGGGGAGGTCGAAGGCATCGGGCCGAACGAGGATGACGCTTTGAAATCGGCGTATGGCCGCTTCGATTTCGGCGAAGGTTTGCTGCGCGGCTTCGAGGCAGTCGGCCCAGTCGGTCTGGGCATGGGGCCAGGTGAGCAGCACGGCATCCTGCGGCTCCCATTCGGCGGGCAGTCTTTTGGTCGATCGGTTCATGGGCGGAGGATTTCATACCGTGTAAAAAACGCGAGTCGAAAGTTACATTTGCCGGGAAGTAAAGTAGGATCGTCGTTGATGAGACGATTCTGGATCAGTTTGCTTTTATGGGGTTTGGCGTGGAGCGCAGGTGCTCAGGCGCTGGAGCCGCGGTTTTATTCCAATGCACCGACGGGATTGAATTTTGCGTTGGGGGGATATGGATATTCCTATGGCGGGGTGTCGTTTGATCCGGCGCTGAACCTCGACGATGCCAAATTGCACGTGAATACCGCAGTGGCGGCCTATGCCCGATCGCTCGGCTTTTTCGGAAAGTCGGCCAAATTTGATATCGTTGTGCCGTATAGCTTTCTGTCCGGCTCTGCCAGGCAGGGTGGCAGCGAGGTATCGCGCCGGGTGAACGGGATGAATGATCCGCAGTTTCGGGGTTCGATAAACTTTATCGGCGCACCGGCGCTGACGCTGGAGGAGTTTCCGGGCTATCAACAGAACTTTGTGATGGGGGCCAGTCTGAAAATGACGGCGCCGATGGGGCAATATGATAACAGCCGACTGATTAATGTCGGGCAGAACCGCTGGTCGTTTTCTCCCGAACTGGGGATATCTAAAACTTTTGGATCGCTGATTGTTGAAATGGCGGGAGCGGTGACCCTGTTTACGGATAATGATGATTTGAAGGGGCAGACGCTGGAGCAGACTCCTATTTATTCTGTGCAGGGTCATCTGATTTATACGTTTCCCTCTATGATTTGGGTGGCGTTGGACGGCACTTATTATCAGGGCGGAGAGACAACGGTTGGCGGCGTGGAGAAAAATAACGAGCTGGGGAATTCACGACTCGGTGCCACGCTGGCTTTGCCGGTGGACAAGCGCAATTCGGTGAAGCTGTATGCCAGCGCCGGTATTTCCACGCGGACCGGCAGCGATTTCAACACCTTCGGATTAGCCTGGCAGTATCGCTGGGGTGGCGGACTTTAAGCCGTTTTATCCGGCTGCCTGTTCGCCGGCCACATAACCTGTTGTCCAGCAAAGCTGAAGGGAAAATCCGCCGGAGGGGCGGCTGATGTGCAGCAGATCGCCGGTGATGAAAAGGTTGGGATGAAGGCGTGAGGCCATGGTCCGGGTGTCGATTTCCTCCAATGGAACACCGCCGTCGCAGACCACCGCCCAGTCATAGCCCATGGTGCCGGTCACGGTCAGCGGGAGCTCTTTGATGGTGCGTGCAATCCGTTTACGTTCCTCCTGTGAAACGCCGTTGATTTTTTTATCCAACAGCTCGTCGGGCAGATTGGCATTCAGTGTTTTGGCCATACCGGGCTGGACCAGCAGGCGGGTGACGTTCCGGACAATTTTGTTTTTATTGCCATCAAAGGCTTCGAGCACGTTGCGGTCGAGCTCATGAATTTGCAGCGATGGAAACAGGTCGATGCTTGCGCTGACCGGTCCTTGTTTAAGCATTTTTTTGACTTCATGCGCGCTGTTTAAAATCAGGGGGCCTGAAATGCCGAAATGGGTGAACAGGATTTTTCCAACCTTTGGAAGTTCGGTTCCGTCTTTGGCGGTGAAGACAATTTTCATGGGATCGAGTGTGGTGCCCGAAAGGTCCTTCACCCACTGTTCCTTCACGCGAAGCGGCACAATGTCCGGTGTGGCTTTGGCGACGCTATGGCCGAGTTTTTCCAACCATTGGAACGCTTCGCCGGTGGAGCCGGTTTCTTTGTAGGAGGCGCCGCCGGTGGCGAGAATCACGTTTCCGGCCCGCAACGGGCCGGCGGTGGTTTCCACCCCGCAGATTTTGCCGTCTTCCAGCAGCTGTTTCACGTCCACGCCAAAGCGGATTTCCACGTCGTGTTCCGCCATGTAGTTTTTCATTACGCGGGTGACATCGGTGGCCTTTTCTGTTGCGGGAAATGCGCGTTTGCGGTCTTCGATGATGAACGGTAATCCGCGTTCGGCAAAAAAATCGAAGGTGTCCTGCGCGGAGAAGCGTGAAAACGGGGAGAAGAGAAATTTGGCACTTTCGGCGTAGTTTGCCAGAAAGAGGCGGTTGTCAAATTCGGCATTGGTTATGTTGCAGCGCCCGCCGCCGCTGATTTCGAGCTTTTTCCCGAGTCTGGAATTTTTTTCCAGCAACAGGACCTTGCTTCCGTATTCCGCCGCATGGCCCGCAGCCATCATTCCGGCCGGTCCGCCGCCCACAACAATTACATCAAAATGTTCCATAGCGGGGAACTTAGAGGGGTGTCGTATTGAAATTCAACTTAAAGTCGCTATCATGTCTGATCAACTTAGGGGGTTTGTATGAAGTGGATTGGACTGTGGGCAATGATCTTGGCGGTTCCGGCGGTGTGGGCCGGCTCGGCGCATGTTGATTTTGATAAACAGCTTATTTTTCCGCAGGAACTCGGAGGAATGACCTTTGAGGTGTCGGAGCTGTATAACAACAAAGCACTCGGTTATGCCCTACTATATACGAAAGATCCGGATTTTGCCTGCGAAGTTTCGGTGCTTAATCTGGGCCGGTCTGAAATTCCGGATGGCTGCGAGAGCGATGGAATTGAAGTGATTTTCCAGGGCGTGGAAGTCCAGCTGCAGCGAGAGCAGGAAGAAGGAACGATTGCCGATCTGAAAACCCGCGGAACGCGGGTGGTCCCTCCAACCTCGCCCCTGCAGTTTAAAAACCGCATCTTCCAATTCTCGGAATTCCGGGAAGTGGACGGGAAAACCAACAGCATTCCGCGCATTAATTCTGTTTATGTGACGGGATCGCATAATCATTTTATTCGGGTTCAGTTCCGTTTCGACATTGCTGAAAACCGGGCGGCCCAGGCCATGGCGGATCAGTTGGTGAAACAATTGGTTTTGCTCCTGATTGCCGAAAATTCCGAGGATGATTTAACGCTGGCCGCCTGTGAAGCATTGATTTACGGCCCCGGGGACTACAGCGGCATGCTGGCGGCTCAGCATGTTTTTGCGCAGGCGCAGGAGATGGGGGAGCTGAATGTGTACGATTCCTTTTTTGTCTGGCCTCAGAATTATAAAAAGCCGGAAAATGCGGATCTGCTGGTGGCCGCCTATTTTGCGGGTATGCTGCAGGTGGTGATTCCTGAACATCTCGACAGCGGCGGCGAATATGAAGCATTCGATGCCATGCTGACGGCTTATGAAACGATGCGGGCCCGCGATCAGATTAGTGCCATTGCTGAGCTGGATGCCTGGGCAAAAGCTCCGGACCGGAAGGCGGAATACCGAAAGCAGCTGGTTGAGTTTGGCTACGTGGCCCCTGAATGATTTGCGGATGGGGGGATGATTGGAAGAAGCGGCTGATTTTGAATCATTCAGAACGCCGCAAAACCTGTCATTCCCCCGGGCATATTCTTCGGTTCTAAAATCTTTCGGCTGAACGGTCTTTCCTGTATCGTTCGCGCCTATTTTTCCAATCATTGGAACGGGAGTTTTTTGGAATGACACGCTTTTTAAAGATCTTAACAGTTGCGCTGGGTTTCGGCGCAGTTGCCTCAGCACAGACCTACACCAACATATTGGATGAGGTTGGCGGGACGAACCAGTACGTTACCACGGCCTGGAATACCACCAATTCAATCATCATCGGGAATTCAACTTCGAGTAATACGCTGGTCATTGCGGATAGTGGACGGGTAACCAATTCGACCTCCGTCATCGGTGCCGGAACCAATGCAAACGATAATGCGGCGTATGTGACTGATGGTGCCGTGTGGACGATGAGCGGTGATATGACGGTTGGCGATCAGGGGGGGGCAAATTATCTGGACGTCAGGAGCGGTGGATCCATTTCGAATGCGAATGCCTTCGTGGGGGCGGGAGAAACGGCCTCGAACAATGTTGTGGCAGTTTATGGCGATGATTCGCGCTGGGATAACGCCGGAACGCTGACGGTCGGCGGGGTCAGCAATGGCGTGTATGTGTATAACGGAGGCACCATCTCGGCGGCAGATCTGGTTATTTCAACCAACGGAAGTTCTTTTAATCTGGGGTATGACGGTACGTTTGAGCTGGATAACAGCCTCGATGTTTCCTCGGAAGGGTTTAACTGGATTGAAGGTGGTCATCTGAAACTGACGGGTGACCTGAGCGGAATGACGACGACGAACGGCGGGGCCGAGCTGACCGGTGAGCGTATATTGACCTTGAATGGCGGCGACTGGGATGTTGCTTCAGAGAGCCTGACGGTGAGTAACGCCACGCTGACGGCAACCAATGGAAGCTGGGTGGTTGTGGGTGAAGCCACCTCCAACGAGGTGGGTGCTGTGAATTCCGGTATTCGGGTAGGCTCGACCAACGATGCATCGCTGCTGGTGCAGGACAGCGCTTATGTGGAAACCGATGGCACGCTTTATCTCGGCGGAACGGCAACGAACATTACGGGATCGGCAACCGTAACCAACGGCAGCACAATCAAAGTGGCCGGTCTTCAGATCAATAACGACGGCAGTGCATTTAATCTGGAAGACGGCGGTAAACTCCAGGTTACCGGTGCTTTTAATGCGGGCACGCAGACCAATTTAAACTGGAACAGCGGTGGCGAGCTGGAAGTGAACGGTGCGCTGACGCTCGACGGCGGGCTGACCGATGAAGGGCGGATTCTGACCGTCAGCGGAAGCAATGCCAATTGGACGGCGGCTAACTCTGTGGTGTCCGGCACGAACAGTGTCGTAACGATTTCTGATGGTGCAGATCTGGTCAGTACCAACGGTATGGTTTCCGGAGCAACCAACAGCGTTGCGATTACCGGTTCGGGCTCTACCTGGAAGAATGACGGCGTCCTCACCATTACAGGGTCCACCAATGTAGTTAGTGTTTCCAGTGGTGGTAAAGTCACGACCGGTTCGCTGGATGTGGATGCCTCCAATCGGTTTGACCTGAACAGCGGCGGTACGCTGGCCATTACCACCAACTTTAATTTCGGGGCAACCAGCAATCTGAACTGGAAGAACGGCGGTAACCTTTCCGTTGAGGGAACATTGGAAGGAATGGATACGGCGGAGGTGGTGTTTGATGGAACCACGAAAACATCGGCCATTCTGAACGGGGGCCGCAAGCTTTCGCTGGACGGCGGTTCCTGGAATAACGGAACGAATAATCTCATCGTCGGCTATAATTCGTCTTATGCATCCATGGCCGTTACCAACGGCGCAAAAGTAACCAACTCCGATGGCTATATCGGTTGGGGCAGTTCTGCCGCCTTCAACTCCGTATTGGTTGCCGGCACGAATTCGCTGTGGTCGAATACCGGCGGTGATCTGATGGTCGGAGCATATTGGAATGGCACAACGCTCGCCGGCACGGGCATTGGTAATTCGCTGACCGTGAGCAACAACGCGCAGGTTTTTGTGGGCGAAGCCACGACGAATGTTCCGGGAATGCTGGTGGCTTCCACCAACAAGGCCAATTTGACGGTTTGGAATGGTACCGTTACGGTGGAGGATACGCTGTATCTGGGACAGGATACGAATACAACCGGCTCAGCCACCATTAAAAGCGGCGGCACGCTCTCGGTCGGTGATCTGGTGATCGCTGACACCAACAGCGCACTGAATTTGACGAGCGGTGGCGTGTTTGACATTCGGAATGACTTTGACGTGGCCGCCTGGGAAACCAACGGATTCAATTGGGGCTCCAATGCCACCTTGTCTGTGGGCGGCACATTGACCGGAATGACCAATGTGCTCAGCAAAGGGCAGAAGCTGAACCTGGATGGTTCCGATGCCACCTGGACGATCAATGGCGAAGACCTGAAAATCGGTCTCGACGATTCCAGCGTGCTCAGCTTGCTCAATGGTGCGACGCTAACCAACCTCAACTCCGATACCTACATCGGAGCAAACACCAACACCGGTTCGCATGGTGTGGTGATGAAAGAAGATTCGTACTGGCAGGCGGACGGCGATTTGTTTGTCGGGGATTCAACCTCTGAAAATTATCTCCAGATTTTGAGCGGTTCCACCAATGAACTTACGGGCTCGGCCCAGATTGGCGGAATCAATACCGAGGATAACTATGTTCGTATTGAGGGAACCAATTCTTTCTGGGATGTCGGAGGGAATGTAACGGTCGGCGGTGCGTCCAACAGTGTTGGAAATGCGTTGCTGGTTTATGATGCGGCGAAGGTTAGCATTACTAACAGTCTCACGGTGAATTCCGGGAATGAAATGGCGGTCGGCGAAGGCGCCGAGGTTGCGGTGGGCGGCGATATCACGATTCACACCAACACAACCGTTGCCGGATCGGGCACGCTTTTGCTAACGGACGGCACGGCGGCACTTCGCCTGATGGAAGGAAACGCCAACATTGATACTTCCCTGAGGATTCAGGGGCAGGGCAGTAACACGGTGGATGTGGACGGTGGGGCTTTTTATCTCGTTGGTACCAACTCCAACCAGTATGCCGGATTTCAAACGCTGGAACTGGAAGATGCGGATTTCATTGGTTTGGGTACGAACGATGCCTTTTCCGTGGTACGTATGACCAACGGAACCATCCGGCCCACCGGACTCGGAACATCTCAGCTTGGTACGATGGTGATTCAGGGCGATTTTAAATCGTCGAATACGGTTTATCAGGCACAGGTTTATTCAACGGGGAATGACCTGCTTCATTTCATGGGTAATTCTGTGGATCTGACCGGACTGGTTGCGAAGGTGACGGTGGAGCAGGCACCGACCAATCTCACGGCCACCATTCTGAAATCCGACGGCGGACTGACGAATAACTTTGAATCGACCACGATTGTCAATAAACTGCTGCTCTACGATGCCGAGCTGGTTCAGAACGGAAATGATATGAACGTGGTCATCACGACCAACACGACTCAGTTCAGTTCATCGCTCGATTTTGCTGCAACGGAATCGATTCGCTCCGGTTTCAGTGCCATGAAAGACGGGGTCTTCACGCGCACCAAACAGCTGCGCCGGAATATGGTGGCCACCTCGCATGCCATTCCGCATGAGGCCTTTTTGATGACGAATACCAACGCGCCCGCCGGCGCGCAAGGCCCGGGCGATGAGAATACCATTTTTGATATGCACGTCTGGATGCAGTTCTTCAACGGGCAGGGTACCTACGATCCGCAGGGCAATTCCTATGGGTTTGATCTGAATAAAAACGGAACCACCATTGGGGCCGATCGATTGATCAGTGATAATATGATTGTCGGATTCAACTACACCTATGTGCGTGCCGATGCGCATACAACCAATCAGGATTCGATGGAAAATGAAACCTACTGGCTGGGGGCATACAGCGAATGGGTGAGCGAAAACGGACTCTACGTTGATGCCATGGCGGCGTATGGGCGTTCCAACTATGACACGGTTCGGGTGGAAACCGATGGCATACGAGACTATCAGGGAACCGCATCCTATCGTGGAAGCGAATTGGGAGCGTATGCCGATGTGGGACAGTATTATTATTTTAAAAATCTGGCACTTGCCCCGTATGCCGGTCTGCAGGTGCTCACAATACATACCGACGACCACACAGAAAAAAATGCCAACGGGCTCAGCAATATTTCGGTGGAGGGCCAGTCGCGCACGTTGGTGGAGTCCACGCTTGGTATGAAAGGGCGTTATCGTTTTGACACCAATCTCGGCCGCTTCCAGACCACCGGTTATGCAGAATGGATGCACGATTTTGTTCAGGACGACACCACAACCACACTCTCAGCGAATAATCTGCCGCCCGTCAGTATGTCGGCCATCAAGCCGGATTCAGATCTGCTGAATGTCGGGGTGGGGCTGAGCTGGATCTGCCGGGACTATATGGAAATCGGTATCGGCTATAACGGCCGCTTCAGCGACGGCTATGCAGAGAACACCGGCTCCCTACTGATTGATATCAGGTTCTAACTCACCGGGGACGCCGGAACTATCTAAATCCGAATCTCGAAATTCTAAACAAACTCGAAATTTAAAAAGGAAAATGACCAAACTGATTTGGCTTCGGACTTTCGTTTCGTGGTTTGTATTTGTTTAGAAGTTAGAATTTAAAAACCGGAGGTTATGCGCATGTTGTCATTCGGATGTTTATGTCTGTTGCTCGGGCTCGGCTACTGGCTGCGCCGCAAATGGGTGTTGTTGCAAAAGCTTTATCTGCCCGCCAGCGTTATTGCCGGTTTGCTCGGGCTGTTGATTTTCCAGACGCTGGAAGTGCCCGCCGCAGTTTCCAGGGGGTGGAATCAGCTGCCCGGTCAATTGATCAACATTGTTTTTGCGAGTCTGTTTCTGGGAGCAGCCCTGCCGCCGCTTTCCAGAGTCTGGAAGAGTTCCAGCCGCCAGCTGGCCTATGGGCAGATTGTGGCGTGGGGGCAATATGTCGTCGGTTGCGGTCTGGTGTTGGTGCTGCTCGGTCCGCTGTTTAATCTGCCCGATATTTTCGGCGGCATTATGCCGGTCGGTTTTGAGGGCGGTCACGGCACGGCCGGCGGAATGGGCCCGACGTTTGAGGATCTGGGCTTCCCGGAAATGAAGGACTATGCACTCGCCGCCGCCACCGGCGGTATTATGGGAGCGATTATTGTCGGCATGGCGCTGGTGAATTGGGCCATTCGAAAGGGCTATGTGGAAAAGAAGATCAAGCCCGGCGTGGAAGCCAACGATTTCAGCGGCATCATCCCGCACGAGCATCGTCCAATGGCTGGAAAAGTCACGGTGTCGTCCGACGTCATCGGTTCGCTTTCACTGCATCTTGTTTTTGTGGGGGCCGCGGTGGTGCTGGGGTGGCTGATGAAAGAGGGAATGCTCCTCTGTGTGGAAGCACCGGAAGAAGGAGAAAAGGCATCAACGGTCTACAAAATTTTTGAAAGCTTCCCCCTTTTCCCGCTCTGCATGCTCGGCGGGGTGATCGTGCAGGCGTTGGCCGATAAATTCGATCCGCATGAACATATGGATGAAGGGCTGATGCTGCGCATTCAAAACTGTGCGCTCGATTTTCTGGTGGTTGCCGCCATTGCCACCATCCGCATCGATGTGGTGGCGCAGCAGTGGCTGCCGATCGTCATTCTTATCCTCGCCGGGATTGCCTGGAATGTACTGATGCTGACGGTTTTTGCCCGCCGTGCATTCAAGGATGCCTGGTTCGAGCGCGGTATTGCCGAAATGGGGCAGTCGATGGGGGTCACCGCTACCGGGCTGTTGCTCCTGCGCGTGGTTGACCCGGATTATGAAACCGATGCCGCTGAGGCTTTCGCCGCCAAGCAGCTGCTGCACGAACCGTTTATGGGCGGAGGTTTGTGGACCGGTGCCGCCATTCCGCTGCTCGCGCTCTGGGGCGGTTGGCTGGTTTTCGGGATCGCGGTTTCGGCCATCGCCATCTGGACAATCGTGCTGATGATCATGAACCGGTGACCGGATCAGTTTTTATTTTAGAATGTGAATAATAAAGAATAGAGGAGAGAGCAGGATGAAGATAAATTTTTTACTGGCGAGTCTGTTGGGGTTGAGCGCGGCTTCGTTCGGAGCCGCGGCGAGCGACTCATTGGATATGGCGGTTTCCGGTTGGGCCGGCTGGATGCGCGGCAATGTGGTTGTGAACGGACAGAATGCAAAGATTCACCGCGACAGTGAGGACTATTTCGGTGATCTGAATTATGGTGGATCTGCAGAGCTGTCGATTAAAAACAGCTCGATGGTACTGCTGGGTTCGGTTGATTATCTCGATAACATTACCTCGGAAGTGACGGTGGGAGCTCTGGAGGGTTCGCTGGAGTCATCGGAAATCATAGGCTGCGTTGCCGTGGGGTATCCCATGGGATCGGGCACGACGACGTTTGATGTTTTGATCGGGCTTCAATATCTCGATATGGATAATACGCTGGAGTTGAGTGGGGGCAGCCCGAACAGCGAGAGCGAAACAGCCTATGATATGGTCTTAATGGTGCGATATAAGCAGGAACTGTTCAGCAGTTTTTACATCAATATTCCTCTGTCAATTGGCGGAACCTATTTGAGCGATTCAGAATTCATTTATGATGCCGGGGTTCAGCTCCTTTATCAGTTTGGCGACAGCTTTGATCTCCGTGCGGGCTATCGGATTTCCGGGTATGATTTCAGCGACGATGCCGGGGCCACCGACTTTTACCAGCAGGGTTACACGCTGGGGATCGGCATGACGTTTTAAGGGCGTCCGGGCGTTAAGGCCTCGGCCGTCCAGAAATGCATCATCGCTTCGGGACCGCTCGAATTACTCGGTAAAGGGGCTTTTAAACATTGGAAAATTCCCTGACTATGCCCACGCCTTATCAAATCAGTGCTTTGAAAAAGCACCAAAAGGGAGTCTGGATATGAAGATTGAGATTATATCGTTGTTCATTATTGTGCTGGCGGTGCTTACCATCCTGTTAGGGATCATTAAAATTCATACCTATCCCGGAAAAATCGCCAAAGCACGGCAGCATCCGCAAACGGAAGCCATCGAAGTGACCTCGCTGCTGGGACTGCTTATTTTTCCGCTTTGGATGGCGGCGTTGGTATGGGCTTATTCCGGTGCGGTGATCGGCAACCTCTACCCGAAGCCTGAAACACCGGATCCTGTTCCGGAACCTGCGGCGAAAAAACCGAAAAAACATAAACACTTCGGTAAAAAAACAACCCCCGCAAAACCGGCTGCTGAAGAAGCGTAAAGGAACGGATCATGGAACTGATAATCACCATTGCTTATATTTTTCTCATCCGCCTGATCTTTTTCGATTACAAGCTGCTGAAGTATAACCTGTTCTGGAAAATTTTTACCATCGGGCTGTGGTGTTTTGCCGTACTGACCGAAGTGGTTTTTCTGGGGCAGCTTGCGCCATACAGCAAAACGATGTTTGTTCAGTCGTATGTCATCCAGATGGCTCCGGAATACGGAGGGCTGGTTAAAGAGGTTTATATTCAGCCGAATCAGCGGGTGAAAAAGGGCGATCCGCTTTTTCAGATGGATCCTTCTCTCTGGCAGGAGCGCGTGAATGTGTTTGAAGCAAAGCTGGCTGCAGCGGATACGACCGTGGCGCAGTTGAGTCAGGCGGTATTTCAGGCACAGGCGACGTTGGATGAAAGCAACGCCATGCTGCTGGAAGCAAAAGTTAATCTCGAAGAGGTGTCTAAGGCGGCCGAAAACAATGCGGTTTCCAAACTTCGGCTTGAAGAGGCGCAGGAAAAACTTTCGGTGAAACAAGCCGAGGTTAAAGGAGCGGAAGCCGCTTTGAAATCCGCTCAAATTGCACTCGACTCCAAAGTGGGCGATAAACATTCCGCCGTGGCCGAAGTGTTGGCGGAACTGAATCAGTTCAAATACAATCTGGAAAAAACCATCATTCGCGCACCATCCGATGGCTATGTGGCCAACCATCAGCTTTATCCCGGTTCCTTTATCCGCTTGAAACAGCCGGTCATGGCGTTTGTGAATACCGAAGATGCCTGGCTGGTGGCCACCGTTCCTCAGCGCGGCATTCAGCATTTGAGAGAAGGCGACAAAGCGGAAGTTGCGTTGGAGATGTATCCGGGCAAGGTTTTTGATGCCGTAGTTGAAAATGTGGTGTGGGCGGCCGGTTCTTCGCAGGGGATTCCGAGTGGAACGCTGCCGAATGTCGGCCAGATGCAAGGGTCTGAACTGTTCACCGTTCGACTGCGGATGAAAAACGTCGATCCGGATTATCCGCTGAAATTCGGCGCGAGCGGTCTGGCCGCCATGTATTCAACCGATACGCCTGACTTTCTGAAGCTGTTGCGCCAGATTGAAATTCAATCCGAAAGTTATCTCAACTACCTGTATAACCCTTTTAAATAGGGCAATGGCCGCCACCGGGGCAGTGCTGTTTTAAGACGCCGAAGCGTGGCGGCGAAATGGATCAACCTGCGGGGTATTTTTCAATGATTGCTGAAACTTCCTCGGTGATGTAGGAGACATAGCGCTTGGCCAGCGGCGAGGGGGAAGGGATTTTGGGATAGGCGGCGGTGAATCGGACACGCGGCAGGTCCAGCGGCAGATGAAGGCGACACATCTCCTGAGAACAGGTCCGGGTTTTAAAGTTCAGCAGCCCGCCCATCAGGATGGCATCGGTCTGCTGCACGATATCACACAGCAACCGGAAATTGTTGCAGTGGGAAACCGGCATAATCCGGCTGCCCAGCAGCCCGGCGGTACGGAGGGTTTCCTGCACGCGCTCAGTGTAGTATTGCTCCAGATGCTGCGCAACAATCGGGTACCGGCCGACTTCCTCCATTTTCGGCTTCTCCACTGCCAGCAGCGGGTGGCCCTTGCGCACCACCCAGATCGGCGTTCCTTCATAGATGTGGGTAAATGAATACCGGTCGTTTGCGATCAGCACATTTTCGAGCGCAATGGCCAGGTCGAGCTCATGGTTTTTCAGTTTGGTGTTCAATACGGCAGCGGTATCGATCGTGGTTGAAATCCGGATGGAGGGGTTTTCACTGATGAGCCGGCTTGTGACCGCCGGCATGAGCAGATCCGCGACGGCCGGTGCGAGCCCCACCTTCAGGGCTCCTGATCCGATCTCTTCCAGCTGCTCCAGCCGGGGGGCCAGTCCTTCGAGTCCTTTGACCAGCGTACGGGCCTCTTTCAGAAGATATTCACCGGACAGCGTGAGGTGGAGTTTTTTTCCCTGAGTTTCAAACAGCTTCACGCTGTATTGCTCTTCCAGCTGACGGACACTGCGCAGAATCGAAGCCGGCGACAGATGGATATGGCGCGACGCCTGGCGAATACCGCCGGCTTCCGCCACAGCTATGAAATGTTTTAGATGACGGATCTCAGGCATCGTTTGAATAAGTGAAACAGACCGTGCCTGAAATAACAACGCAGAAATTAATTCCTACCTTCAAAATTCAGTCCTTATTTTATAATATTAAACGCGTACAAAAAATAAGTAATTCTTGCATTGTAAAAACATCATGTTGCCTTCATCTTCCATAAACCCGCTTCGGCGGTTCATCCGCTTTGCAAGGCATTTTTCCGGCCGCTGCCGGAGCCGTTGCATGCTTATGGCTATCCTCCCGCTCTGCGCGGCGACGGTTGCAAAGGGAGATGCCGGTGCGTCGGCGCAGGCAAACAATCCGTTGGCCAATATGAAGGCCCTCAATTTTCAGAATTATTATATCGGAGAAGTGACCGGCACCGATGCGTCGGCGGACCAGTTCTGGGTGAGATATGCCCAGCCCGTTTCGATCGGGAAGACAGACTGGCTCATGCGGGCCTCGCTGCCGATCAACCACTTTCCCACCTCCGCCACTGGCGGCTATGAAACTGGACTCGGCGACCTCAACATCTTTGCAGCCTATCTCATTGACCTGGGCAATCCGGCCATCAGTTTCGGCATCGGTCCGCAGCTCACCGTTCCTACTGCCATCAAAGATGCGCTGGGCAGCGAAAAATGGTCGGCCGGGATTGCCAACGTTTTGTTCAATGCCAGCTCGCTCCGGTTCCAATACGGTTATCTGCTGACCTGGCAGGCCAGCTTTGGCGGTGAGGGAAGTGCGGAGGATGTCAATATCGCTGCTTTCCAGCCCTTTGCTTTTTACCAGCTCGGCGGCGGAACCTATCTGCGCGCAGCCCCCATCTGGAGCTATAATCTGGAAAATGATAACTACAGCATGCCGATCGGAGTGGGGGTCGGTCAGGTGATCAAGAAGGACAAAGTGGTCCTGAATATTTTTGTAGAACCCCAGGTCTCGATCCTGGACGAAGGGAACGGCCTGCCGGAATGGCAGGTTTACATGGGACTGAACATACAGTTCCTGAATTAGTTCCCGGAGCGTAAAAGCACCAATAACCAACAAAAGGAGTCAGATCATGAAGATTGTATTAAAACAATTCATCGCGGGGGCGTTTGTTGCGTCGCTGTGCAGCCTTGCGCAGGCTGCGGACAAGCCGAACATCCTGTTCATCGTGTCGGACGACACCGGCTACGGAGATATCGGTGCCTATGGCGGCGGCAATGGCCGCGGCATGCCCACCCCCAATCTGGATCAGCTGGCTGATTCCGGTATGACCTTCTTTTCGTTTTATGCCCAGCCGAGCTGCACCCCCGGCCGCGCGGCGATGCAGACCGGCCGCATTCCCAACCGCAGCGGGATGACCACCGTGGCCTTCCAGGGTCAGGGCGGCGGATTGCCGGAAGCGGAGTGGACGCTGGGTTCCGTGCTGAAAAAAGCCGGTTATAAAACCTACTTCACCGGCAAATGGCATCTGGGTGAATCCGACTATGCCCTGCCCAATGCGCAGGGATATGATGTGATGGAACACTGCTTCCTGTATCACTGCAACGCCTACACCTACGGCGATCCGGCCTGGTTCCCGGATATGGATCCTAAACTGCGCGCCATGTTCAACAAGGTAACCAAAGGTTCGCTCTCCGGTAATGCGGGCGAAAAAGCCGTGGAAGACTTCAAGGTCAACGGCGAGTACGTTGACAAGCCGAACGAGAAAAATGTCGTCATGGATGGAGTAACCTATCCGGACGGTGTGGTCGGTATTCCGTTCATGGATAAATACGTTGAAGCGTCCGGCATCAAGTTTCTTGAAGACGCTGCCAAGGATCCGGACACGCCGTTCTTCATCAACATTAACTTCATGAAGGTGCATCAGCCGAACCTGCCGGCACCGGAGTTCATTCACAAATCGCTCTCCAAATCGAAGTATGCGGATTCGGTGGTCGAGCTCGACACCCGCATCGGCAACGTACTGGCCAAACTCAAAGAGCTGGGACTGGACAAAAACACGCTGGTGTTCTACACCACCGATAACGGCGCATGGCAGGATGTTTATCCGGATGCCGGCTACACGCCGTTCCGCGGCACAAAAGGCACCGTTCGTGAAGGCGGCAACCGCGTGCCTGCCATTGCCGTTTGGCCGGGAAAAATTGAACCGGGCCAGCGCAACCACGACATCGTGGGCGGTCTCGATATTATGGCCACCTTTGCTTCTGTGGCAGGTGTTGAGCTTCCGAAAAAAGACCGTGCCGGCGAGCCGATCATCTTCGACAGCTACGACATGACCCCGCTGCTGACCGGCACTGGAAAATGCGCGCGCGATTCCTGGTTCTACTTTACCGAAGTGGAACTCTCTCCGGGGGCAGCCCGTGTTGGAAACTATAAAGCCGTTTTCAACCTGCGCGGCGACGACGGTGCACACACCGGCGGCCTGGCCGTCGATTCCAATCTCGGCTGGAAGGGTGCAGAAAAGTATGTGGCCGCTGTTCCTCAGGTTTTCGACCTCTGGGCCGATCCGCAGGAACGCTACGACCTGTTCATGAACAACTTCACTGAACGCACCTGGACGCTGGTAACGATTAATGAGTCCATCAAGGAGATTATGAATACTTATGTGGAATATCCGCCGCGCAAAATGCAGAGTGAAATTTACACCGGACCGATCACGCTGAAGCAGTATGAGCGTTTCCAGCACATTCGGGATGATCTCAAAAAACAGGGATTCAACCTGCCGATGCCTACAGGCAACTAATCGTCTGATGCATTGCTGAACACGCGGGCTGCCTGTATGCATAGGCAGCCTGCGTTTTGATTTCATTACCCGATGTGTAAACAGAAAGGATGTACCATGAATACCAAACGAAACGTTCTCTATCTCAGCATGGCAACGGCGTTGTTTGCCGGAGCAACCGTTTTTGCGGGGGCGAAAACAATGGCCGATCCCTTGCCCTCCTGGAATGACGGAGCCACCAAAACGGCCATCATCGAATTTGTCGAGCAGGTCACCACACCCGGCTCCCCGGTGTTTGTTCCGGTGGAAGAACGGATTGCCACCTTCGATAACGACGGCACGCTCTGGAGCGAACAGCCGATGTATTTCCAGCTTTTCTTCACACTCGACCGTGTGAAAGCAATGGCCCCGCAGCATCCCGAATGGAAAACTACCGAACCGTTCGCCTCGGTCCTTAAGGGTGATATGAAAGGCGTCGCTGCTTCCGGTGAGAAGGGGCTGCTGGAAATGGTGGCCACCACGCATGCCGGCATGAGCACCGAGGAATTTGAAACGCTGGTGACCGACTGGGTGGCCACCGCGAAACATCCCAAAACCGGCATGCTCTATACCGAAATGGTCTTCCAGCCGATGCTCGAACTGCTGACGTATATGCGGGCCAACGGATTTAAAACCTTCATCGTTTCCGGCGGCGGAATTGAGTTTATGCGCCCCTGGACCGAACGGGTCTACGGCATTCCGCCCGAACAGGTCGTCGGCAGCAGCATCAAAACCAAATATGAAGTCGTGAACGGCAAGCCGGAAATCTTCCGCCTGGCCGAAATCGATTTCATCGACGACAAAACCGGCAAGCCGCTCGGCATCAACTCCCACATCGGCCGCCGCCCCATCTTTGCCGCCGGCAACTCCGACGGCGATCGACAGATGCTGGAATACACCACTGCCGGAGCAGGAAAACGGCTGGGCATTCTGGTGCATCACGACGACGCGAAACGCGAGTGGGCTTACGGGCCGGATTCCAAAATCGGCACGTTCAGAGATTCGCTGATGAACGAAGCCGGAACAAACGGCTGGACCGTAATCAGCATGAAGGACGACTGGGCAGCCATCTATCCGGCAAAATAACCAAGGGTTGCAGTTCCGCTGAAAGCAGGCATGGGCCTCCATGCCTGCTTTCCTGTTTTTTTAATCCCGATCCGCTTTTGCTCCGTCGCCCCGCCCGGCCCGCGTTGCCGATTTGCTCGAAAGGCCGGTTTAGAAAAACTGTTTGATGCCGGTCAGCACAAACTGCAGTCCCATGGAGATCAGGATAAGCCCGAGAAAACGCGTGACCACCTGCTGGACTCCCTTTTTACTGCCCCCCGAAGAAGCCAGCGCGGTGATCAGCATAACGATCCAGGTGAGGAGCACGGCCAGCAGCACGCCGCCAAGCGTGATCACGGGCGGCCAGGATGCATCGTGTGCCGCGGTAAGCGCCACCACCGTTGCAATGGTGCCGGGGCTGGCGGCAAACATAATGATGCTTGAAATCTTTCCCCCGGAGTCGCTCTCGGCGTCTGTCGATTCGGGTTTAGGGGAAAACATGGAAAACCCGATCGATGAAATAATCACGCCGCCGACAATCTGAAAGGCTTCAACAGAAATGCCGAACGCCTGCAGAACAGACCGGCCGGCCAGCGCCGACAGCAGTAGAATCGCCAATACGGAAAGAGAGATCTTTGTGGCATCAAGAAGCCGCTCTTTTTTTGCACGGCCTTTTTCGATACTGAGCAGCATGACAGCGCAAATGGTCGGGTTGATGACGGCCAGCAGTGTGACCATCGTTTTAATCATATCGTGCATGATGAACCTTTGGGTTATGTGTCGTGTTTTAACTTTCGTTTAGATTTTTCCGCATTGCGGCACCGTGATGTTTTGCCGCCGTGCACTGTCAGCGGCGGGCAAGAACGGCTTCAAGGCGGGCGATTCTTTCCAATAGCTGGAGCGCCAGGGCCGCGCCCGGAATGTTCACACGAAGATCGTCGTGCAGGTGCATAACCGTGCGGACCATCTCCCGCTCTGCAAGTTTGAACCGCCAACTGCCGGCATGTTCTCCCCTGGGTTCCAGAATACCTTCATTCACCATTTCAATAATCAATTCAGGAAGCACGCTGCACGCCCTGCTGAACTGCATCAGGGTCAGCTCCTCTTCCTCATCCACCAGGCGTCCCTGATGAATTTTAACGATGCTGTATTTGACGGACATAATGGCACCTCATTTAGTTTCGGAAAGCCGGTCTGGGGTTGAAGTTGAGCTCCTGCATCTGTTCGTAGAGTCTAGTCGTTTTTTCATCATCAGCCGGCGGCAGCACAATCTGAAATTCAACGTAGAAGTCTCCGCCGGTTTTAGAAGGAATTCCCTTGCCCTTGAGTTTCATTTTTTTGCCGCTGACCGATCCTTTGGGAATGCTTAGTTTAACGGTACCGGCGGGGGTCGGCACATTGACCTTGGCCCCGAGTGCCGCTTCCCAGGGCGCAAGCGGGAGGGTCATAAACACATCCGCTCCATCGACCTCATACAGCGGATGCGGGTCAATTTGGATCGTAATGTACATATCACCGGCAGCACCGCCATTATGACCGGGACCGCCCTGACCTTTGAGGCGAATCTTTCCGCCTTTTTTAATGCCCTTCGGAATTTTGACGTTGAGCGTTTTCTTTTTATATTCAATCGACCCATTCGGTGCGACTTCCGGTGTTTGGAAGGTGATCGTGCGGGAGGTTCCGGTGTAGGCGTCTTCAAGGGGAATGGAGATGGAGGTATCGACATCTTCGCCCTGTTGCTGAAAGGGATTGCGTCCTCCCCGGGCCGAGCGCTGCCCGCCGCCGAACATGGATTCAAAGAAGTCGCTGTAGTCGCCGCCACCGCCACCGAAGTCAAATCCGCCCCCGAACCCTCCGTCAAATCCGCCGCCCTGGGATTGCTGCTGATACTGATGCCGCTGCTGTTGCGGTCCGTTTTTCCAGTCCGCTCCATATTGATCGTAGGCTTTACGCTTTTCGGGATCTTTGAGCACTTCATAGGCCTCGCCGATATCCTTAAACCGATGGTCGGCTCCGGGATCTGTGTTCACATCCGGGTGATACTTTCGGGCAAGCTTGCGATATTTTTTCTTAAGGTCGTCGGCGCTGACGCCTTTTTCGACCCCTAGAATTTTATAGTAATCTTTATATTCCATAACTGCTCCCGCCTATCCTGCACTGCAAAAAGAATCCGTCGCGATCTCCGCTGTGGCCGTGCGCATAAGCCGCTTCCCGGTTCGGCATCTTTTCCTGTTCATTTTCATGGGATGAGCGCATTGCGCTACTCTCCTTATTTCTGCGTGAAGATGCGTTAAAAATCGGATATTAATTTTTGGAAGGAATTAAAATGCCGGGCAATACAGTGGCGAAGGGTCTGTCTTGCTATTAG
This sequence comes from Pontiellaceae bacterium B12219, assembly GCA_029432795.1. Lineage (GTDB taxonomy): Bacteria > Verrucomicrobiota > Kiritimatiellia > Kiritimatiellales > Pontiellaceae > Pontiella. The sequence goes on along the minus strand of JARNMJ010000011.1, from coordinate 10,011 downwards.
CTTCAAAAAACATAAACCTTTCCAGTGCGGCGTAAGACGAAGGGTCCTTTAAGGGATTGAACTCAAACATAAAGGAGAACGCTATGCTGAATGTAACGCTGGATAAAGAAACGGGTATTGCTCTGCTGGAACCCCATGGTGCACTGATTCAAAGCGACTTTGAAAATGCAGCGCGTCTGATTGATCCATATGTCGAAGCAACCGGTAAACTGAACGGGCTGATTATTTACACGGAAAAGTTTCCCGGCTGGGATTCATTCGCGGCTTTGGTTTCCCATTTAAAATTTGTGAAAAACCATCAGCATGAAATCAAAAAGGTGGCCTTTGTCACCGATTCAGCCCTTGGAAATATGGCCGAGCACATGGGAAAACATTTTATTGCGGCGGAAATAAAGCACTTCGATTTCCAGGCATTGGAAGCGGCAAAACGCTGGGTTTGTAAATAAATAAATTAAATCTAGCCGGTGGCATGTGTTGCCATATAATGCCGCAATGCCTCAGACACTCTATTCTTTAGAAGATGCGCTTCAATTCGAATCGTTGCTGATCGAGCTTTCTGCCCGGTTTATCAATCTGCCGGCTCATCAGGTTGATACGGAAATCGAGGACGCGCAGCGGCGGGTCTGCGAATGTTTGGGACTGCATCTTTCTTCGCTTTGGCAGTGGGATGCCGGGAACCCTGACCTTTTTCTTCTGACGCATCTCTACCGGGAGGAAGGCGGTCCGGAGGTGCCCGGAAGCATGTCGGGTTCTGAACATTTTCCGTGGGGCCAGAAACAGATCTTGGCTAAAAAACCGCTCGCGGTTTCTTCCGCACATTCTATGCCCCCCGAGGCCGCGATTGATCAGGAGAACATGTTGTATTTCGGGGTTAAGGCCTCGCTGGATATTCCGTTGGTTGTCGGGGAGGGCCCGGTTTTTGGTGTGCTGGGATTCTGCGATATGGAGGCGGAACGCGTCTGGTCGGGAAAATTAATCCATCGGCTGGAGCTGGTGGCCCAGATCTTTGCCAATGCGCTGGCCAGAAAGAAGAGTGAAGAGGAACTGCGGCTGAGTGAGCAGCGTTTGAATTTGGCGACTGAGTCGGCCGGCGCGGGCTGGTGGAGTCTCGATGTGGCGAGCGGCTGTTTCTGGATGACTCCGGCTGTTCGCGCGATGCATGGCTATACACCGGATGAGGTGGTCGATGTTAAGCGGTTTCTCGGATTGGTCTATCCGGAAGACCGGGAGAACGTGCAACAGATATTGGACGCGGTAATCCAGGAAAGAAACGAGGGTCTGGTCGAGTACCGCATTGATCTGAACGGGCAACTGCGCTGGATGGCAGCCCGGGGTCGGGTGCAATGCGAGGACCATCAGAAGGCCGACGCATTGATGGGTGTGACGGTGGATGTGACCGAACAGAGACTGAATGAAGAGCGTCTGACACGGGCACTCCAGGAAGTCGGCCAGCTGCGTGATCAGCTTGAAAAGGAAAATACCTATTTGCGCGAGCAGCTGGGGCGCAATGACGGCCAGGATGCGATTGTGGGGGAAAGCAAACCGGTGCTTGAAATGATTGCGCAGGCCCAACAGGTGGCCCCGACCGATTCGTCTGTATTGATTACCGGGGAAACCGGCACCGGTAAGGAATTGCTGGCGCAGGCGATTCACAGTATGAGTCCGCGAAAATCGAAAACCATGATCAAGGTCAATTGCGCGGCGTTGCCGGCTGCCCTGATTGAAGGGGAATTGTTCGGTCGCGAAAAAGGGGCCTACACCGGTGCCATGACGCGTCAGAGCGGGCGGTTTGAGGTGGCGCATCATTCCACCATTTTTCTCGATGAAATCGGGGAACTTCCACTCGACCTTCAGTCAAAGTTGCTGCGCGTCCTGCAGGATGGGCAGTTTGAACGGTTGGGGTCGCACAAAACACTTTCGGTGGATGTTCGAATTGTTGCGGCAACGAATCGCGATTTGGCAGCCATGGTGCGAGCGGGTGAGTTTCGGGAGGATTTATTCCACCGGTTGAATATTTTTCCCATTGAAGTTCCGGCATTGCGGGAACGTAAAGACGATATTCCATTACTGGTTTGGAAGGCTGTGGAAGAGCTGAATGAAAAAATGGGCAGGGCGGTGGATCAGGTTTCCAAGTCGACCATGGAGCGATTAAAGCAATATTCCTGGCCGGGAAATATTCGGGAACTTCGCAACACGATTGAGCGGGCCATGATTATCAGTGAGGGGCGTGCTTTGAAAGTGAACCTGTCGGCGCAGGTGCCGATGAACACTTCTCTTCCTTCCTCGTTGGAGGAGGTTGAGCGCGCGCATATTCTCACCATTCTGGAGAGCACCGGCTGGCGCATTAGCGGCAAAAAGGGGGCAGCCGAAATCCTCGGGCTTCTGCCCACCACGCTCCATGCCCGCATGAAAAAACTGGGGATCTCCCGCCCCGCCCGCTGAATTCATACGGAATGATTCAAACTCGAAGGCTCAAAGAGCACAAAGGCCCTAGACTTCGTGTGCTTGGTGCCTTCGTATTTAGCTAACCCTGTTTGCTAAAAATGGCAATATATTGCCAGTGTAACGAAATATTGTCATTTCCTCGCGGCAACTCATTTTCGAAAATTCCACATAAGATTTTATAACCCATTGCGGGGAATATTAATATGGAGTCTAAATACCACTTTGTGTGGTTTGGCACTGTTAATGCCTATAAGGTCCCGAATCTGATTCCGATTTAGTTGGGGGTCGGAAGCGGGCATGAGCCCACCAAAAGAGGGAAACGATGACATTTAAAAACGATACGAAACGGACTCATTCAGTCGGAATACCCTTTGCGGTTCCGTCGTCTGTTTCGCGGGCGAGTGGTGGTCCGTCAATTGCCCGCAAGGTGGCGCGATGAAATCAGAAGTTGTCACGCTATCGATCGATTTACACTTCACGGCGGAAAATGCTCCGCAGGCGATTCAGTTGCTCATCTCCGGTTGCGGTAAAACGGAAGCAAAGCCGGGCTGTCAACAATGCCAGGTTACAAAGGATACGGTGAAAGGAAACCGCGTGCGGTACACAGAAGCGTGGAATACGCAGGCCGACTTCGACCGGCACCTCCAGTCCGAGGAATTTCGGCGTGTGCTGGTTGCATTGGATATGTGCTGTGAAGAACCCAAGGTGGCGGTCGGTAATTTTTCCGGCCATACCGGACTCCCTTATTTGCAGCAAATGTGCAACCGCTGTGATGCGGATAGATCGGGAGCCTCCAGACCATGATGGCCTTCCGTTTTTCGCTCCGGTTCCAAGGCTTGGAACATTTTAATTTTTCAGATCAATCAAGGACCTCTAACCAAAAGGATAAGAAATGAAGACAAAAAGACTCATCACCAGAACGCTGGTTTCGGCCTGTAGTCTGACGATATTTACCGGTTGTGCCACCGCCGAGTCCGGTACCCCGGCATCGCTCATCACCCCGGACACGATTGAAACGCGCATCGGTACGCTGGAATTCAAGGATGGCGCGCCAACGACGGAAACGGCTGAGCTGGTGTATGACACGCTCGATTTCACCCGGGCCCTGAATGTTTACAACAACAGTTTCCGTGGGGCTTCCGCCTACGGGCTCTACAAAGGATTCAAGAGCATCGGAGCCGAACCGAATACAGTGGTGATCTTTTCCGATCTGATGGATTCAAGCTCCCTGTTTCTTACGGCAAATGCGGATACGGTCTATTATCTGACCGTGGTCGATTTGAGCAAAGGCCCGATGGTCATCGAGCAGCCCCCAAATGGATTGGGCACCATCAACGACATGTGGTTTTCCTGGATTATCGATATCGGGCGTCCTGGTCCGGACCGCGGGGAAGGGGGACGCTATCTGATTGTTCCGCCGAACTACGACGGTCCTTTGCCGGACGGCGGGTTCTACGTCGCCCATTCCAAAACAACGCGGGTACTGTATGCCTGCCGCGCCTATTTGGTTGATAACGATCCGAAGCCTGCCGTTGAGAACATCAAAAAAACGCTGAAGATCTATCCGTACACCCCGGGCGGCGAAGGCACCAGCATTGCGTCTGCGCTCACCGGTACCGTTAAACTGGGGCGCGACGGAGCGATTCCCGCAACCAAGTTTGTGGAAGCGTCCGGCAAGTCCTTCAATACCATTCCGCCCAGCGACTACGGCTTCTTTGAAATGATCAACGAAAACGTACAGCAGGAACCGGCCACGAGCTACGATGTGGAACTGGCCGGCCAGCTCGCCGCCATCGGTATTGTGCACGGCAAACCGTTCAATCCGGATGCACGCATGAAAAAGATTCTGTCCGATGCTGCTGCCGTCGGGGCTGCCGCCGGCCGTTCTTTGAACTGGCGTTTTGGCGAACAGCATCCCGACTGGTTCTATTATGAAAATTCATCGTGGGGCAACATGCTCTGGGAAGGCGGTTATAATTTCGAAACGCCTCCGCCGATGTTTGAGCGCGACGGCATATTTAAACCGTTTCCGCCGACGGGAGCCCGTACACTGGATTCGCGCACGGCCTTCTACTATGCCTACACGCTCGACTCTCCCGGCATGATTATGCGGATTCCCGGTGTGGGCTCGCAATATCTGATGGGCTTCCTGGATGCAGACAAAAATCTGATGGACGGCGCGAAGACCTATAAAGTGACGCTGCCGAAAAATATTCCGGCGGCGGCCTTCTGGTCATTCACGGTGTATGACAACCAGACCCGCTCCATGCTTCAGACGCCGCAGCGGTATCCGCGTGCCGGCAGCCAGACCTATCCTTCGCCGGCCGCTGAAGCGGCGGCCGATGGATCAACTACCATCTACTTCAGTCCGACCCAGCCCGCCGGTGTGAAACGTGGCAACTGGATTCAGACCGACCCGAAAAAAGGCTGGTTCACGATTCTGCGTCTCTACAGTCCGCTCGAAACCTTCTTCACCAAAGAATGGCGCCCGACTGAAATCGAGTTGGTTAAATAATTGTAGGGCAGGAATGGCTGAGGGACGATGCCTTCCCGCCAAAACGGCGGGCCGATTCCGGCCCGCCCGACCAGGAAGAACCCCTCTGCATATAGAGGATGATTTATAACAGGGAGAGAATTTTTATATGAATACAAAACAAATGATGCAATGGACACTGGTGGTTCTGTTTGGAGCCGGATCGGCTTTAGCGCAGGAAAAGGCTCCTGTTTCATACGCTGACGAGACCAGAGATGAGCGGGCCACGGATCTGGCCAAGAGACTGGCGAACCCGATTGCGAACCTCATCAGCCTGCCGCTTCAATACAACTACGACGAAAACTACGGTGCGAACGACAAAGGCTCCAAGAGCCAGCTGAACATTCAGCCGGTGGCACCGTTTTCAATCAGCGAAAACTGGAACGTCATCACGCGTACCATTGTTCCGCTGATTGATCTCAACGATATGCCGGGCGTCGGTGACAAATCGGGGCTGGGCGATATTACGGCCAGTCAGTTTTTCTCGCCGAAAGCCCCCACCAAGAACGGTTGGGTCTGGGGAGCGGGACCGGTGGAACTGATTCCGACGGCCTCGGACGATGCGCTGGGCGGCGGTAAATTCGGACTGGGTCCGACGGCCGTTGTGCTGAAACAGTCTGGGCCGTGGACCATCGGCGGATTGGTGAATCAGGTATGGTCCATCGGCGGACCCAGCGATCGGGAAGATATCAACTCCATGTTTATCCAGCCGTTTGCGGCGTACATCGTTGAAAAAACGAAGACTACCTTATCGCTGAACACGGAAAGTTCCTATGATTGGGAAAATGAGCAATGGTCGGTTCCGATCAATGTCGGCGTGGCACAGCTGTTTAAAGTCGGCCCGCAGATTATGCAGCTGCAGCTGGGTGCCCGCTATTGGGTCGAGTCGCCTACCGGCGGCCCGGAGGACTGGGGACTGCGCTGTCAGCTGACCTTCCTGTTTCCCAAATAATAAAACCGTCCTTCGCAGGTTCAGGCCTGCCGGATTGAAGTCATTCAATGTTCCGATTTAAAAATTGTAAGGAAATTCATCAGATGAAATTACACGATTCAAAAGCGGTTATGCTCGTTGCTATCAGTACGCTTTTTGCAGGCCTGTCGGTCGCGCAGGCTGAAGTATCGAAGGAAACGCTGGAGTCGATTTCGATTCCTGACAAGGTGAAGACCTCTATCGGAACGTTGGAGTTTTTCGATGGGGTTCCAACGGATGCCACGATCAGTAAAATCTACGACAACCTCGACCGCTCACGCGCGGTGCAGGTTTATCTCGATAACGTCGGCGGGGTGTCGATTAACTCGGTTCTCGATGGACTGGCAAAAGCCGGGGCCGACGCAACGCATAAAGTGGCTGTCTTTGAACAGCTGATGAATTCGCAGACGCTCGTGGTGACGGCCAATACGTCGACTCTCTATGCCTATTCCGGAACCAATCTGGAGAAGGATGGGCCGACGGTTCCCGGCAAGAGCTGGTTCACCATTCTGCGCATGTACGGTCCGCTGGAACCGTGGATCAACAAAACCTGGCGCCCCGGCGAAATTGAGTTGGTGAAATAATTCATTCGCAGTAACCCGATTGCGCCGGATGGAAAACAAGCGGGCCGCATCGGCGGCGGTTCGGCCCGCGAAGTCATCTGAAATAAAGAGGAACAAAAGGAAAATTATGAAATCAAACCCCATGAAATTCGTTACCGGGGCGCTGGCTGTCGCCAGTGCCATCACCCTGTTCTCCGGCTGTAAGACGAACTCCTCCGCTCAGTTGACCTCGGCTGAAATTCAACAGATCGCCAAGGAAGCCTACATCTATGGTTACCCGTTGGTGGACAGCTATCGTATTCAATATGCCTACTTCGTCGATAAGGACGACACGTCCTACAAGGCGCCCTGGAATCAGATCGCGAATATTCCCAACGTCTACACGCCGGCCGACACCGCCGTTCAAACCCCGAACTCGGATACGCCGTATTCCTGGGCCGGTCTCGACCTGCGCGCCGAGCCGATGGTGATCAGTGTGCCGGCAATCGAGAAGAGCCGCTACTACAGCATCCAGTTTATCGATGCCTACACCTTCAACTTTGCCTACGCCGGCAGCCGTACCACCGGCAATGGTGCGGGAAGTTTCCTGATTGCGGGTCCGGGCTGGAAGGGTGAAAAACCGGCGGGCATCAAGGAGATCATTCGTTCCGAGACCGACTTCAATCTTGCGGTCTTCCGCACCCAGCTCTTTAACCCGGCGGACATCGGCAACGTCATCAAGATTCAGAGCCAGTACAAGCTACAGCCGTTGTCGAGTTTCTTCGGTACTGCCACACCGGCAGCCGCGCCGGCTGTGGATTGGGTTAAGCCGCTGACCAAGGGTGAAGAGAAGAGCTCGTTGGAGTTTTTCAACGTCCTCAACTTCGTGCTCGATTATTGCCCCGTTGATCCGACGGAGGTCAAATTACGCGAACGTTTCGCCCGGATCGGCATCGAGGGCGGCAAAACCTTCGATCCGGCAAAACTCTCGGCTGAAATGAAAACGGCCATCGAGCAGGGCCGCACTGAAGCATGGGAAGCTTTCGCCGCCGATGCCAAATTGCTGGAGGAAGGAAAGATTACCTCCGGAGAAGTCTTCGGCACACGTGCGTACCTGAAGAATAACTATCTCTATCGCTGGCTCGCCACCATCGGCATCTATGGAAACTCCGAGCAGGAAGCCATGTATCCCGTCTATCAGGTTGATGCCGCCGGCCAAAAGCTCACCGGGGCGAACCGTTACACCCTGCATTTTGACAAGGGTGAGTATCCGCCGGTCAAAGCGTTCTGGTCGCTGACCATGTATGAGCTCCCGCAGAGCCTGCTGGTTGCCAACCCGATCAACCGCTACCTGATCAACTCGCCGATGCTGCCGAACATGAAGAAAGACGCCGACGGAGGACTCACGCTTTACATCCAGAACGAATCTCCCGGCAAGGAACTGGAGTCCAACTGGCTGCCCGCGCCGAAAGGTCCGTTCGCCATGTACATGCGCCTCTACTGGCCGGGAGAAGCCGCACTGGATGGTTCCTGGAAAGCGCCTAAAGCTGTGCGTGCGAAATAACACCGAATAATATGAAGGAGAAAGAGATGAAGAACAGGATGAAGTGTATCGGGATGATGCCCGTATTGGCCGGAATGCTGGTGGCGACAACCGGAATGGAGACCGTCGCCTCGACGGAGGCAAGCGATGCTTGGGAGTTTGGCGCCACCCTTTACGGCTGGTTTCCGAATATTGATGGCACAGCGACCGCCCCTTCAGGCGGAAGTGATGATATTTCGGTGGATATTAACGAAATTCTGGAAAACCTTGAGTTTACCGCCATGGGGGTTTTTGAACTCCGGAAGAATCGCTGGGGGCTGGTCACCGATTTAATTTATATGGATGTCAGTGACTCGAAAAGTGTTTCGGAGGCGGGGGGGTATGCGAATGTCGGTCTGGAACTGACGAGCTGGATCTGGTCATTAGCTGCGAGCTACCGTGTGGTGGATGAGCCTGCGCTCGCGCTGGATGTGATTGCCGGAACGCGCTACCTCGACATCGAAGAAAAAGTGAACTGGAACCAGAACATCGATCCGATGCTTCCGCCTGTGGGTGAGGTGGAGCTGGATCTGGCCAATTGGGATGCGATTATCGGGCTGCGCGGACGCTATGCTTTTGGATCCGAGAAGTCCTTTTTTGTGCCGTTTGAAATTGATGCAGGAACGGGCGATTCCGACTTTACGGCACAGGCCGTGGCGGGGCTGGGCTATACCTTCGGAGCGTGGGATATTTCGGCCGTCTGGCGCTATCTCTATTACGATTTTGCTTCGGATGAGCCGATTGAGGATCTGTCGTTCAACGGGCCGGCCGTCGGGCTCGGGTATCGCTGGTAATCAGATCGCTTCCCGGCCTTGTGTGCTGCATCGGTTATGCCGGGAAACACAGAAAAGTTTTTATAAACAAAAGGATAAATACATATAGCGCCAGAATGAGCGGCTTTCGTCGTTCCAAAGCATCTGCAGATGCGGATGTCTGCGGAGTTAAATCCGGTTTAAAACGGTTACTCAGTGCGGTCGTGATTACGGCGGCCCTTTCGACCTCGGCCCATGCTCAGGAGAAACCGAATGTCGTGTACATTCTGGTGGACAATACGGGGTGGGGAGATTTCAGCGTTTATGGAGGTACCACGCCTACCCCGAATATTGACAGGCTGGCCGCGGAAGGCATGCGTTTCAATAATTACAATGTGGAAGTGCAATGCACTCCAACCCGGTCCGCTATTATGACCGGAAGACATCCCGTTCGTTCGGGTACGTACAAAGTTCCGTTTCCGGGAGAAGGCAAAGCCGGTATGGCACCCTGGGAATATACCATTGCCGAATTGCTTTCGGATGGCGGTTATAAAACGGCTCTTTATGGGAAATGGCACCTGGGAAATACCCAGGGCCGTTTGCCGAATGACCAGGGTTTCGATGAATGGTGGGGCTATCCTAACAGTGCGGATGAATCCGGATACAGCTCCTCTCTTCAACGTATTGGTTGAAGAGATAAAAGAAAAAAATCATGGCAAACTTCCATTGGACTTACCGCCGCAGATCCTGACCGGTAAGAAAGGTGAACTTTCTACCAAAGTGATGCCTTTTGATTTGGAATTACGTCCGGTTATTGACCAGAAATACAATGTACCGAAAACGATCGATTTCATTAACAAGCATGCAGATGGCGAAGATCCTTTCTTTGTTTATCTGGCTTACTCAGAAGTTCATCCGCCTATTATTGCCAATCCTGATTTTGCCGGTAAATCACCGAGTCGGGGGGGCGTTTATTCGGATGTCATTGCTGAAATGGATGTGCGGGTTGGAGAAGTCGTCGCGGCTGTTAATGCTGCCGGTATTGCAGACAACACCATTTTCATTCTGGCCAGTGACAATGCAACAGGCGGTCTGCTAGTGTCCTGATTCATAAATAGGTTTATTTAACTTCGTTCTGGCCCGATTGATTTTTTCCAAGATGTCTTTGCCTTTGGCAACCCAGCGAT
>JARNMJ010000119.1 GCA_029432795.1 Pontiellaceae bacterium B12219 | reverse complement strand
CCACCTCCGATTCCGATCGCCCGGCCCTTTTTCAAAGAGAGAAAAAAGTGGGTCTTATATTTTTTTGCCCTGTTGACAAAACTTCAGCCATATGAGCTCATCAGTCGTATATTTTTGTTTCATATTTATCGTAGCGAACAGTGTGTTGAGTTGAATGTTTATATTCGTCTTAAAAGCGACTTCTGTATATCCCATTAACGGCCGGTGCAGTCTATCTTTTACTTAGATGAAGTTAAAAAGAAGGTGGGAAGATTGTTTGACCGCGCGGAGCGTGGAGAATGATGGGAGGGGCTGCTGGAATTGGATTTTTCTTCAGCGCTGGAATATTTTCTTCCAGACATTGGAACAGGGATGGGATCTGAGCAGGGGGCATCAGGCTGAATCTCAGTGGTGGCGGGGCGGTTGAGTGTTATACGGTTGAATCAGAGGCGACTCGTCTGCTCCACGCGGTCATGGCGTTAAAATCGATAGGCTGGAGTCCTTATCCTTCAAATCCCGGTTTCCAATGGTTGGAAGGCTGTTTCCCGTGTTGCTGTGCAGCAATTGATCGGCCTGATTTGTGGGTAGGGGCGGTTTCCAATGAGTGGAAAAATTCGCCTTTTTTACGGCCCATTGAGGTGCCCGCTGTGCGTAAAACCCCGCCGGAAACCGGGGTGCGGTGATCGCATGATTGCGCCCCTTTTTGTGCCTGGATTTCCGCCGTTCAATTTGCGGGGGGATGGCAGCTTCACTTCTTCGTCTTTCTGTTTCTCGATTTCTGATGAGTTCATTTTTTCCCCTTCCTTACGCGTTGGTTATTCCTGTTTTTTTTTGTCGGCTTTGCGGGGAATAAAGAATGGGGGTTAAATTCGAAAGAAAGAGGGTTTTGGAAAGGAGGGAGCGGGAAGGAGCTCGGTATGTGCCGGAATCGTTAATAGTAAAGTATAGTGAACTATACTAATAATGTATTTATTGCATTTTGAGGATATTCGAGGGAGGAGATCGGAGGGAGTTGGTATTCATAATTTTAAAAATCCCTGTAAAAACGGCATTTTAAGGAATTTTAATAAGTTCCATATATTATAGTTCACTACAGTATAGTAAAATTAACTTAGTTTTCAGGATTGCGTTGAATCCGGCGGAGTGGGTATCTTCTTGAACAACGAATAGCGGGGAAGGTGCGGGGAGTGCCGGAATCGCGGGAGGCGGAATGGATCAGTTGTTTACAGACCAGTTGGAGCGGCTCAGGGAGCATCATTTTCTGATCCTTTTCTGGGCGGCCGAGGCGGAGGTTAAAGGGCTGAAATATAATATTACAAATGCGTTTGATGACCTGAAAGATCTGGGAATCACGCGCACGAAACAGAGTGTTATGGGCTACGTTGAATCGCTCTACATGCTCTGTTTTATTGACCTGAAGGAAGAGCGGAACCGGAAGAATATTTATCTGGCGGAGCATGGCGCGGAAGCGCTGGAAGCGCTCGTGAAAAACAGTAACTTTAAGACTAAAAAATCAAGATTCATGGAGGGCATGTAATGGCTATTGGAATTGGTGGCGCAGGCGGAAAATTGGCATCGTTGATGGATCCGGATGGCGCAACAATCATTAACGTATCGAAGTCGGAGCTGGATAAGACCGAGGCGAAAAACAAGATCATGGCTGTGGCGCATTCGACGCGCGGACAGTTTCAGGGGGCCGGTAAAAACCCGGATGTGGGCAAGTCGGCCTACATTTCCATTTCCGACGAGGTGTATGAATTGATCAAGGGCCAGGTGGTTTTCACCTCCACCGGCGGAGGCACCGGCAATGGCATTTCATCGGTCATTCTGGAGCGGGTTGCAGAGCAGGATGAGGTTTCGCTGAACGATAAAACGGTCTTTGGTTTTGTGCTGCCGTATGTCGAGCGCGAGAGTTCCGAGTATGTCGAAAATACCATCTCTTTTCTGAAGGGGCCGGTATCTAAAGCGATCGATTCCGGTAATACCGGTAACATCATGCTGTTTTCAAATAAGCTGAAATTTGAGGGGCGGATTGCCGAGCACGACTACAATACGATGACCGTGACGAGCCTGAATAACTTCCTGGATATTCCCCGGAAGAGCGATGAAATGGAGCTGCTGGACGGGCATATCGACCGCGAAGATTTCCGCGTCTACCTGTCGAAGCCCTATTTCAATCACTTCAGTCAGTTTGAATACACGCCGGATCGTCCGTTTAAGGAGCTGCTTTCTGAAAACATTAATTCGCTGTTGCTGCCGCCGGAACAGCCGATTGAGGCGATGTTCCTGCTGGAGGTTCCAAACCGCGAAATGGCCCCGTATTTTTACAACCTGCTGGACTATTTTTCGGATGACGACGTGAAGCCGGCCTATGGCGTGGTGTTGAATCCGGAATTGAAAGAGCCGCTGCTATCGATTTCGCTGCTCTATTCCCGCAAGCCGAAAGAGCTGGTTGAGGACTTCAGTCAGATGGCTGAAAAGATGACCAAGAAGAAGCTTAAGAAGACGATCAATCAGTTTGTTAAGCTGGAAGAGCGGCGGCTGAATGTGGAAGACGAAGTGCGTAAGATTGAAAAGGAGCAGGAGTCGACCGACGGCGTACTGGACGTGCTCTCCCGCCTGAAAAAGCTTCGTTAAAACGCAAATTTATCGTCCAAACGTGCTGATTTAAACGGTGCGTGTCTTAAAAAAACGGGGATGAGCCCAGGGCTCATTCCCGTTTTTGCATTCTCGAGCCGTTGGCTGAGCGCGAAATGGCCGGGAAATGCGGTACAACGCACCCGCCCTGCAGGCATTCAGTTTTGAAAAGCCGGTGGAAGCGGGTTTTCACGCCCGGCCGTTTGCTCCCGGAAAATAACAGGCACTTTATATGAAACAATAAGGTTCTGCGTAGATTTTTGTGGTGAAGCTTGCGGTTTCAAGAGCCTCGGTCTCGTACTCCGAAAATTTATTTTCAATGGATTAACAGGAGCAACGGATCGCGGTGCGCATGTTTTCAGGTTCCAACGGATTACTATAAGCGGTATAAGTATTTGCCGAAAAAACTGTTACATTGATACACCGCTCATGAAATCCATTTTATGGACAGCAAAAAAGTAACCCTGTGAAGGGGCGTTCTTCAAAATATCATCCGTTGCCCCTTCCATGAAATTCTACGTAGAACCAACAATGAGACTCCCCGCTGCAAGCAGATGGGGTATCTATTATTTGTAGGGTGGAAACGGTTGACGAAAGTAAATGAGCGTGAAGAGAGCAATCATTTTCTTTCCGCCGCTCGGCTGAAAGGCATCGTCCCTCAGCCATTTCAGCCCTTCTATGGGGGATGTCAACCGGATGGCATATAATTCTTTCGCTAAA
>JARNMJ010000118.1 GCA_029432795.1 Pontiellaceae bacterium B12219 | reverse complement strand
CTTTTTCGTTTCACAAACCGGTTGCCGCCGGATAATTGGCAGGCCCGCAGAAAATTGGGCCTGTGTCTGGGTGCTAACTCCGACAGACTGCTAGGAGAAAGAAAGCTGAAAGTGGGGGAAGAACTTCAGTTCCCCGATACGGAAATAAGCAAAAAACTTCGTGAGGTCGAACGAATCAAGGCGCAGGAATTAGCTGCCGCGGAAGAAGCGGGTGCTCCGGCGGATGAACTGGCTGCCACAACATCGGAGGCGTCAGAAGATGGGCTTTCGCTTTTTGGGGCCGACCGCCGCTCTGCGGCGCAGCCGAGCGATCCGGAGGCCGAAGCAGAACGCCAAAAAAACGCCCGGTTTAAAGCCGTTCATTATTTCCAACACACGTTACTGCCGAACTGGATTCATGACTACAGGCGAAACATTGTGGAAAACATGGAAAACGGAAATATCGATGTGCTTGTGACACAGGCGCAGATGCAGGTGGATGAGGGGTTTGCCAACAGGCTCGTTTTACATCCTTTTCCGGAAAAAGAAATCTATGTGCTCGAATTCGAGGCACCTGAAAAAGTCGGGGATTATTTTTTTGCTGCCGTACTGAAAAATGAATACGGCGGGTTCAGTTTCTTTTCGTTGGAAAAGGGGCTCAGTTTTTTCGGCGCGGGAGATGAGAGCATACTGTATGAGTGGGACGGCCCGGGAGATTTTTCCGATCTTGGCGGCAGGAAATACAGCGATCTCGCCAGTTTCATTCAGGAACTTGAGACTGGTCCGGCTTTTCAGGACCGCTGAAAAACGGAAAAAGAAGCGCTGCTGCCCAACCGGTCAGGGCTCCAGCCACTGCTCAACGGGAACGTCAAAGCCCATGCCGTGCATATAATTGTAGGTGGCGCTGCGCAAGGCTTCGCCGACTTTTTTCGTATCGTGGTCGAAATGTCCGTTGAAAGGCAGTTCATTGCGGGCAAAGTCGGAAGGAATTGATTCTCCGAGCGTGATGGAATATTTATCCGGATTGCGCGCAATCCCGCTGTGTTCGGTCAGGGCGAAGCAATGCCAGAAGGCCGAGTGCAGCGCACCTTCGTCAAAGAGCCGCCGCACTGTTTCCAAGGCCTGGAAGGTTTCTTCAAGCGTTTGGGAAGGAAATCCATACATCAGATAAGCGTGCGTCAGAATATCCGCATGTGCCAGATCGTTCAAAACGCGGGAAGCGCCCGCAACGGTGATGCCTTTGCACATCAGTTTCAGCGTTCGGTCATGACAGGTTTCAAGTCCGCCGGTCACCGCGATGCAACCGGCCGCGGCCATCTTTTGAATTAACGCGGTGGGGAACCGGTTTTCAAAACGGATATTGCCCCACCATTCAATGTCGAGTCCGCGCCGCAGAATTTCATCGCATAAGCCGTCGAGCAGATCATGCGGCAGCGATTCGTCGACAAAATGAAAGCCATTGAATCCGCTGGTCGAAATCATCTCCTCGATCCAGTCGCAAATCATTGTCGCCTCGGCGGGATCGTAGCGGCTGATATAATCGATGGAAATATCGCAGAATTCGCAGCGCCGCCAACAGCAGCCGTGGGCGAGCATCAGCTTATTCCACCGGCCGTCCGACCACAGCCGGGTAACCGGATTGAGCATTTCAAAAAGGCCGAAATAGCGGTTGAGTTCCAGCCCGTCGTAAACCGGAGCGGGCAGCGCATTGTGTGCAACGGGGACAGCCGCATCTTCATGGTAGCGAACGGTGCCGTTTTCGCGCACAAAGGTCCGGATGGGCGTGGCGCGGTTTGCGAGCTGCAGCAACGGAAGCATTCCGCTGTCGAGGGAGATATAGTCCACATAATCAAAAATGGCGGGATCGCGGAGTTCGCGGAGTTCTGTATTCGCATATCCGCCGCCGAGGGCAATTCCAAGAGTTGGAAACGTCTGCTTGATGCGGCGGGCAATATAGAGCGCGCCCAGAAGACAACCGGGAAACGGAACGGTGAGCGCAACCAGATCCGGTCTGTGGTTTTCAATCTGCTGATCGGTCAACCTTTCCAGCCATTGGGAAAACAGGGTGGGGGGCGATTCCAGAATTTCCTGCAGTTTTCCAAACCCTGGAAGACTGGCGCTGATCTTTTCGGCATAGCGTGAAAACTCAAAATGCGGATCGGCCAGTTTCGCGGCTTCGGCGAGGTCGTCGAGATAGAGGCTGGCCAGGTGTCGCGCACGGTCATGTTCATCGAGTCCGCGAAAGTTCCAGCCGAGCTGTTTGTCCTGTTCGTAGGCGTGGTAGAGATTCGGCCCTTCAGGAAGCCAGCCGCGCTGTACGATGGTTGACGCGGCTGACGGATTGCGATCCTGCAGAAAAGCGATGACTTCATCGATCGTCTCAAGATAATCGGGGGCGGCTTCGAGAAAACCTTCTGCTTCAATATTGGTCGCGAGTTTCCGGCAGAGTTGCTCGACGCCCGTTTTTGAAAAGAGGGTCAGCAGCAGGTCCAGGGAAAGATCGGCCTGAGCTGCTTCATGCCCGTTTTGCCGTAACCAGACGGTGAGCAGCGGTGTGGCGGCATAGGGCGTGTTGGGTTGCAGCAATGGAGGGGTGATCAGTAAAAGTTTCATTTCGTTCAATAAAGCCGGTACGTTGCAGTCAGAATTGTGCGTATGATAAACAAAAAAGCGCCGCCTGATAAGGGCGGCGCAGGCGTTTTCCAGACATTGGAAAAATGAATTATTGATTCGATTCGTTTTTGAGGGCAGCTAACTGATTCTTGGTGACAACGGCCCCCTGCTGCATTCTGCGAATGAAGGCGGTAAACTCTTCCATTCTGCTCCGGCTTCCGTGTGTTTCAAAAACGTTGCCTTTTTCATCCACCAAAACGACCAGATTTCCGAAGTATTCGACTCCGCCGGTCAGGTTGCCCTCCAACTCTTTGGTGGTGGTTTGGCCGCTGGTGAAGCTGAATCCATCGTCGTTATTCGCCTGATCCATGGTGACGTCTACGACCGTCTTATCCAGAAGAATGAATTCGTCGGCATTTTCGCGCAAACCGAAAATATAAAGTTCCGCCTGAATTTGCCCGTCGTAATCCTGAGGGCTGTCTTTGGTGAGCGTTGCTTTATATTTATTGTTACTGGTTTGAATCTGGAAGGAGTTATCATCGTCGTCATCTCCGCCCAGATCAAAACCCTGATTCTCCCGGTCGGTAATTTCCACCACACTGATGTCAAAATCAGGCGGCGTGTTTTTCAAAACAAAGAGCTGATCATCGGAACTGAGTTCACTGATTTTGATATGAATTTCTTTGCCGGCTTCTGTCTGGAGAGTGACGTCGCCGTGCACATTTTCGATAAGTTCAGCGGTAATTTTATGGCCGTAGTTATCCGTCCAGACCCGTTCTTGCGCGGTGGCAATCTGGCCTGAAAGGAACGTGAGTGCGGTGGTAGCGAGGGCGTATCTTATAATCGATTTCATACCTAATGTTTCCTCTCTGTATAGGGTTCAAGCTTGTATGCCATCCGAAAATGCAGCGCAGCAATAGATGCTATGTGGATTGTCACTGAAGCTATAATCCTTCGTTCACAAACCCAAGGAGGCATCAAATGACGAATAACCCACATAGCGAAAAGAAAC
>JARNMJ010000117.1 GCA_029432795.1 Pontiellaceae bacterium B12219 | reverse complement strand
ATCGGGGTATTGCGATCCAGATTTTTAAGTCGAGTAGCCATAGACATATTCCGTTAAGACTGAATCAGTCTATCACAGATATCTTAAATCTGAAAAAGGATAAGTCCGACAGACTGCTAGACACCACTTACCGCGAAGATCACAGCCGCATACGCAAGCATCACGGAGCCCGAACGCTCGCATCCCTAAAGAATCTTGCCATTGGCCTACACGCACTTGGAACCTTCAACACGCGCAAATCTCCATGCAAAAGCAAAAGCATCCCTAAAATGAACCGAAAACTCGCCCGTCACCCTCAAATCGCAATAAATTTTTGCATAACCCCGTAGAATAGCAAGTTACTGCGGAGAACCGAATGACCCTGGGTTATCCCTAGATATAGGGATATGAAGCTTTTATGGCGCGGGTATATTTTTTTAATAGGGAAAGGGCTGGGGGTTGAGCTTGGCTCGGGCCATGGGAGGGACGCGGTAAACAGACCGGCGATTTTTGAGTTATGAGAACATAAACTTAAAGTAACAATGGGGAGGACCGTCTATGGGGATGCGTTAATCGGATAATGATTAAGAAACAACCATGAATAAGGGAGTAGATAAACAAACGAAAAGGAGAGTAATGATGAAAATAAAACAAGTAATGTTGTGGGCGATTATTGCCATATCATTTTTTAGTAGCATATCAGTGCTGGCAACTCGGGAGAGGGACTACACGTATATCTATTTCCCAAATGGATTTCCGCTGCGTCCGTCGTGGGACGGAGATGACAAAGCAAGGTCAAATCCAAACCTCATTTTTCAGACCGGCAACTACAGTATGAAACTGGAGTGCGACACGCTGAAACTGACAGGTTACGACGCCTTGACCGGTACCGATTATGTGTCGGCCCTGACTACCGATGTTTCGAGGTTCACGGCGGCAACGTTTAATTTGTATGCCTACGTCGGCAGCACGCGTTATACGTGTACATCCGGCGTTTTGTATAATACTAGCGACGACTATTGTTATCTTCAGCTGGTTGAAGGCGGGCAGTATGTTCAGCGGTTCAACCATGAGGGGCTGGTCTTTACAGCTTCTGACGGTTCCGTGTTGGTCGGGCGTCTGGAAATAACCGCTTGGCCGGAGCATGCTGTTTTTAAACTCGACATGAGCGATGAAACCGGCGTAACACGCACCACGGTTCAACTGATCAATGGAGCGGGAACCGAACTGATCAAAGATACCATGGATGATACTGCCATCCTTGCCGTGATTCCACAGTCGCAAACCCTGTACGGATCAAAAACGGTGTCCAGCTACATCACTTCTGCAAAAGAGTCGGACGGCACGTCGCTTACAACGAGTTACGATACCGATGAGGCCGCATTTAAAATCAGTGTCCCGCCTAGTTCCCTCTCGTATCCATCCGACAAAAATCTCGTCGATGAATATGTGATCACCGTCAAAAACCCAACATCAAGCACTATGGATGTGCCGTTGATTTTCGACCAGACGAGCCTTCCTGCAATAACCGGAACGATGATGATGCTATGCGATGATTCAGATGGCAGTCCGCTCGGTATTCCGGTGCAAATTTCCAAAAACTGGCATACGGGCTATCCCACAACTCATTCGGGATACTGGTTGCGGGGCTACTCCATGATTCCGTTAGCGGCCGGAGAATCACAAACTATTCGGTTGCGCGTGGTCTACGGCTATTACGGTAACGGCACCTTTGGCGCCGCAACCCATTCGCAGCTTTCGCTGGTCGGCTGGAACAATGGTAAAGCCCCCTGGAAGTGGGATGAGTCGGCACTCGGATGCTGGGGAGAGGCGCTGACCTACGACCCAAGCCGCCACGCCGGCCATTCCATGCTGTGTGATATTCGCCCCTCTTTCACGACCAGTCTGAGTGGCGGAAGCTATAACTGGACTGAAAATGTAGGTGGCGGAGATTTCCTCGTCTATTATGACAGCTCCAGTACCTTCCGCTATACGAAGAAGCTGAAAACCTGCTACAAATGGGCTGGCCCAAACATGACCGAAGTGCTCTACACCGGAGTAACGGATGACGATAAAATCCGTTTCACCTACACCGTGCGCGGCAACGGAACCCTCGATTACCAACGAAAATTCCATAAGTATCGCTACGAGTTCCTCGACAATGTGACGTCGCCGGAACGGTTGGTCTTTTACCAAATGGCGGCTGATGAGAACGGCTCACCGGATTTTGACAATTATTATCGAGGCAGCGCTGACGGCCTGATGAAAACCTATGCCGCATCGCCCGGTGGCGACGTCTATAAGGAGACGATGCTCTTTAGTAGCCGCTGGTTGTCTATCGAAGATACGGAGACGTCCGACGGAAATACGACCATGGCCAACCGCGGGTTGCTCCATCTATCGTCCACGTTGAACGGCTCTCCGTTAAACACATACATCCATGCCTGTGGCATCGACTGGCATGATATGATGCTATTCGATTTTAGCGCCCAATCCGTCAGTAGCTCCTATTCTGCTGGCGATGTGGTGGAAGGCGAAATTGAATTTATCTTGCCCGCCAAAAACAAGGCGAATTATTGGGGTGACGACAGCGAATTTGAATCGCGACTCGGCACCTACGGAAATTCGTGGAATGCGGTGTACGATGAATACCGCTACAATCGCGACATGAGCGTTACAATGAATACCGGAACGTTGACAGAAAACTATCCGCTCGAAATCACCGCAGCGGACGGAACTGTGCTGGCCGACTTCACCATCAATGGGGGTGGGATCGGACATGTTCCGGTGATGTTGAATAATGTTCCTGCAGACGCAAAGATTTCGAATGTTCAGCGCTACGTGAACGGTTCGTGGAGCTCGCTGGAAACGGTGAGTATCAGTGACCATGATTATTTCCAAGGTTACTATAATGCCGGTGGATCCATGGACTATGCCTTCAGCCTGAAACGTCCGTCCACGAATTTGTCTGAAAGCTGGCGGATCCGTATTCTCGGTTCCTCGTCCTCGTCATTTCCAGATCCAAACAAAACCTACTACATCGATTGTCCAAAATGGAACAAGCGCGTGGCCGCCACCGGCTCCAGCGAAGATGCGTATACCACCTCGACTTCTACGACAGGAGATGACGTAGAGTGGAAGTTCGTAGACAAAGGCAATGGCTACTGGCATATCGACCGGGCGGCAGGAGGCACCAAGCCGCGTTTGAGATCCGATAATTCTTCGGATGCGGATATGCAGGAAACTTCATCTACTGGTTCGTATACCTATTGGGACTTTACAGAGAGTAGTACAGCGGGGAGGTATCTTTTTACATTACCTGATGGGCCTTCCAGTTATTGCCGCCTTCAAATGGATTCCTCCGGAAATATGAAAATGGTGACTACAGCATATTCAGGATCCTGGACACAGTTTACATTTACTGAAGCCGACTAGCGAGGATGTCATCGTGCAAATTCGACAACGCAATGCAACTGGATACGCGATCAACGGAGGCAGTGGCGGAGCAAATAGCCAGAATGTGAATCTTTATGATTCCAGCAACAGCAACTACAAGCTGCAATGGCAGATCGAATATAAATAGAGCTTGTCCCATTCAGGGCATGAGCTTTATTCGCAGGGGTGTTCTTCGATAAAAATCCGAGCAAGAGAGGCTTTTTTGCCTCCCTTGT
>JARNMJ010000116.1 GCA_029432795.1 Pontiellaceae bacterium B12219 | reverse complement strand
ATTCGAAGCCACATCCGAACCCAATAAAACCGGGGTTAAAAATGCGAACTGTGTACAAAAACGTATACAGACCGAACAAGAAGAGGCGGAAAAACTAATTGCTTGTGATGATGTTTTCTTATCTCCAGCAGAACGAGAGTACAAACAATTCCTTATCGAAAATCAAAAACGGATAGATACCGCCTCAAAAGAAGCCCGAATTGAACGAGAGAAAGAGATAGCCGAAAAAACGAACTATGACGGCTATATTTATTATCCGCATGATCTGGAAGGAAAATACATTGAGCGGGACGCTCAATGTTTTGAAGTGCTGGAAGCGTGGCCGTCTCTTCCTGACTCCTTGAAATCAGCAATTGTTTCTATCGTCCGTAGTGCTGCGGTCTCTCCTGTGCTCTCGGAAACAGACTCCCGAGACGAAAACACTACCAACCCACAGCCCACACAAGACGCGGCATCCGCTCAAAATTCAATTGTGGCCGATAAACGAAACTTTCCGACCAACGACCACACCACCCAATTAAAAGCTAATACAGACGCAAAGGAGGTTGCGCAATGAGCCGCCAAAGCAGACGGATGGACAAGCAGGGCCTGCGTATTCTCCGTGCACATGAGTATGAGCTGGCGGTGGGCCGCCTGTGCACGGATGCGGTGCCACCAGCGCCGTGCACAGGCGGCAAAGCCGCCCCCCCTTCTCTAATAGGGGGGAAAAACGGTAAATTTATTGGAAAAATGGATATTGGGGAACGAAAAGCCGCAATTGGTATAGATTGGCTGCAGGGCACAATCCCATTTGAAAAGCTTCAATTGGTTTTGGAATATCTAACCAATATATGCGGAGCTGGGTATGAGGAAAAAGCCTATGGTCTTTATGGTTATCAGGCTTGTGCTGAATTTCATCCTTTTGGAATTCTTGTGCTTTGGGATACCGATCAATCAAGGCGCAAACAGCATGGGGATAGGATATGTCTTCAAATATGCGGTTCTGGAATATCCTGCTTTCCTCCTGACTCTCTGCTTCGGTTCATGAGGGATTTATCTTTGAAGTTTTGGTTCAAAGGGTCACGGATTGATTTGGCTTTTGATGATTACGAAAAAATAATTATGCCTCTCGAAGTGTGGAAAATTGCCGAACAAGGGAGCTATTCAGGTTTCCGCAAGCATGGCATTGAGGGCGATACAAAACGCAATGGAAACGACTGCGGAAAAACGGTTCGTTTTGGTCGGCGGGGAAAAAATGGAAGCGGTAAATATCTACGTTGCTATGACAAGGAAAAGGAATCCAAAGGTGAAATAAATTCTGTTCGTTGGGAGGTTGTGTTCTCAAAAGCTTCCGCTGATAAAATATTTTTTGATCTAGCATTCGCAACGGATGAAACAGACCTTGCAAGGAAGATCGGTGCCTACATCGGAGGATGTATAGACTTTATCGAACGGAGCGAAAACGGACATATAAACGAACTCGACCGTTTAGCTTTTTGGGAACAAATCATTCATCACCTGGGCAAAGCTGCTCTTCGTTGTGGCCGTCCAGAAGGAAGCATAGAAACCTCTATGGAATGGGTCGAAAGCTCAGTATCACCCTGCCTTAAGAAACTTCGCAAAGCCCTTGGGGATGAAGCATATTTAGTATGGATTGAAGGGCACATAAATAAAGCACGCTTGACAGAAAAAGCAGAAGGACAGGTTAGGGCATACTATTACCAAAGCGGGGTGCCGGCACCATTTTGAATGGTATACCGTTAATTTTATTATGCCCTACACCCAATTAAGAAACAAATTTTCAGCAACTGTTGACAACTGTTTATTTTTGTGTACTTTTATGGAACCACAACGAAGGGAGTAAATATGAAATATCAGAATATCGGAAAAGAATTGCTCGACTATTCGATACAAGAGGGATCAAGCATTAAAGGTTTGCTGGAAGAACTGTTTCCGTACATCTATGCAGCATCAGACCGTATGAGTACGCGTAAAATCTCGGAATGGTTGGAAGAAAACTATGATGTCAAAATCAGTTATTCCTCGATAGCTAAAGCTCTCCAAAAATCAGACGAGTACATCGAAAAAGCGGCTTCCGAATACTACGGTGAATCGGTGGCATTACAGTCATATATACCAAGAGAGATGAACTGCACGGGGGTGCAGGTTTTCGCTTCATCGTCTTTATGTGGTTCGTTGATGGCTGAAGGCTGGCTTGTAAACGACTCGTACGGCTTGGGTGACAGCATTTTAAAGTGGATGGAAAAAACATGGTTTGTGCTGCCGGAAAAATATCGGGAAGCCTGCATTCTGGAAATGAGTAAAATCCAAAAACAAGGAAGGAAAAATAATGAAACAACTGAAGGTGAGTGAAGTGGCGGAACGGCTTGGTTTCTGTGACAAAACCGTGTATCGCAAAATCTGGGATGGTGAGATTCCCGCAAAAAAAATCGGGCGTAATATCAGGGTGTCCGAACAGGCACTGGAAGACTATCTAAACAGCTCTAATCTAAAGGTGGCCTGACATGATTGACTTTATTTTCAAGCGACCCGACACGGGGACATATTACCGGAAATGGCAAGAGGCCGAAAATGAAAAGCCTAGAGTCAAATCTTTGAAAACAAAAAATAAAGAAATAGCCACAAGGCTGCACCTCAAGCTTAAGGATGAAAAAGAAAGGGAGCATGCAGGGCAAACTCCGGCCAGAGTAAAAACCGCTCTACAGCTCCCACTAAGTAAGCACTTAGCAACGTATCTATACGAAAAGGAAAAGGAGTGGAAAAGCCAAAAGCATTGGCAGAATACCCAATACCGGATCTCTAAAGTATGCAAAGAAGCTGGATGGATTTACGTTCGAGATATTTCAGCGAGCTCATTCAGACAATGGCGAGCTGAACAGCTAACAGGGGCCAAAACGCTTAACGACTATCTCTGCATGTGTCGGCGATTCCTGGACTGGCTCAAAGAGTGCGGTTATCTAAAAACCAATCCTCTTTCCAATGTTTCAAACCTGAAGCGAGCAGGAAAATCATTCCGCCGTATTGTCATGACCCCAGAAGAGTTTCAGGGATTCATAAACGGCTTGGAATCCGAAAACAAACGGCTGTGCTACCTGACAGCCTTTTATACAGGCCTTCGCCGCTCTGAACTGGAAGCACTGGAATGGGGCGACTTGGTGCTATCTGAAAGGGCTCCACATATTGCCGCCAGAGCGGTCACAACTAAAAACAGCAAAGATGCGAACCAATACCTTCCCGCAAGCCTCACGAAAGCTCTACAGGCCTTCAAGCCAGAAAACGCAGGACAAACAGACAAGGTATTCGATGTTCCTACAATTGAGGTCTGGAAGGGCGATTTAAAGCGAGCAGGCATTCCGTACAAAGACGAACGCGGAAACCGGCGGGACTTTCATTCATTACGCGTTATGTGCAGTACTTATATGAGCACTAGCGGAACAGCCCCACGCGTAGCGCAAGAGGTCATGCGTCACAGTGACATAAAATTGACTATGGGAAACTATACCGATCCTCGCATGCTACAGAAACAAGAGGCCGTTAATAATCTTCCTGACTTCTTGACTGTACACAAAAACGTATACACGGGAACGTTAACAGCAGGGAAAGAGGGTTCGGAGGAGTCCGGAAAAGTCCAAAGCACAAACCCACAAAAACCCAATAAAAATGGGCATAAAAAAGCCCCTGAGTCCAATAAAGTCCACAGGGGAAGAATGGTGCTCGGGGTGGGATTCGAACCCAGAAAACAAAGCGTCCACTATTGGTTATAATGATCCTGCGCCACAAATAGCGCCACAAATTATGGATAA
>JARNMJ010000115.1 GCA_029432795.1 Pontiellaceae bacterium B12219 | reverse complement strand
TATCGCTGGGTTGCCAAAGGCAAAGACATCTTGGAAAAAATCAATCGGGCCAGAACGAAGTTAAATAAACCTATTTATGAATCAGGACACTAGATAAGCATATTGGGCAGAAACCCTGGCTCCCTCACTTACCTTAAACTGGTGCCCGGCACCCTGTTGTGCAAGGAATTGGCCATACTCGGTATGCATCAACGTGCCAGACCCACTAACCAACAGTTCATTGCTATTAGCACCAAGGGTAGCTCCCAGCATTATGTGCGATGCTTCTAACTGAGCACCGCCCAGAATACGCATAGAGTTCCCTGAACCTGCTCCTCCCACTATAAGCGAATTTTCAATTAGCATCGTGCTACCGCTATCCAATGAGACCGATCCCGACTCGTTGCTTGAAAGGCCGATATAGAAATCACCGACACGGAGCCGGGACTCGTTGGCAGCAACCAATTCCGCATTCCCCGAAATATCGCCAACAATTATGGCTCCAGTAGTTCCAATCATTGGAAGATTGTTCGTATTAACATCGCCCACAAACACCTGTCCTCCATCTTGAACGATGAGTGAGTTTCCGGTTCCGCCACTTAACCATGAATATTCAGGCGAAGTCGCTGGCAGTTTCCAGCCTCCTAAATAGAGGCCGTTTGAATTCCGCCATTCTGATCCAGCTCCGGATACTGTAACCGTATTATTCGAGGCGGAGGCCATTCCGCCCACAACGCCATACAGGTCTTCAACCACCGCGCCATCGAGCACTTCCAATGAATTATCATGCCCCTCCAAACCTACATAAAGATAACCGCTTGCACTTGTTACGACTGGACCTCCCACTGAAAATGGAGGCAGAACTTCATTAATCATCAATGTTGATCCGCTCCCTGAAACAAGAATGCGATTTCCGGAACTTCCACTTTCCTCACCCACGAGCACATTGTGGCTGTCAACACGACCACCATTCATAACCTGAACAACATTACCTGCCCCGAAGACGCCGACCATGAGTTCGTCCAAATCCACATTCGATCCTTCGCCACTAACGATCATGAGGTTGTTACTTGAGGAAAGCTCGCTGCCCATTTTAAGACTCGATGCGGCGATCGATGCGCCATCAAATACACTTAGCGAATTCCCCGAACCATAGGATCCAATTAGCAGGTCATTATCAACGTTCCACAGAGAACCCGTACCATTGATAATCACGGAGTTGCCAGTCGCCATAGATTCGGAACCAATCTCTGCGCGTGCGCTGAAAACATATCCTCCATCTTCTATGAGCAATGTATTATCCGAACCCTGCATGCCTACAAACAGGTTTTCATTATTTTGCCAGACAGATCCCTCTCCGGAAACAATAACGGAATTCCCTTCAGAATAGTCAGAATTGCCGATGTAGCCATAATCACTTTCGACACGTCCCTTATTCTCAATCAGCAATTGGTTGTTATCTCCGAAATATCCCACATCCAGCTGCCACGAAATATCCCAGACCGAGCCCTCTCCGGTAATTGTGGCGGAATTATTATTAGCACCATTGGCATATCCCAAATGACCCAAGGAGGTATTAACCTGCCCCCCGTCAGAAATGACCAGCGAGTTTTCAGAACTTCTCAGGTACCCTATTGCAAGGGAACTAGCCCGCACATTGGATCCTTCTCCACTCACAATAAGCTCATTGCTGCTGTTTATAACCAACCATGTTATAGGAGCCTCCAAGAATCGCCCCACCGTTTGTCACAACAACCCTGTTGCCATTCCCGGACAAGCCAACCACAAAAGGATTGGCCCCCGCATTCCAAGATCCAGCATCGAGCGTCAAGGTCTTGTTCTCGCCATCGAGATACTGCCAATCAATATAAGTAGTTGACCGAATGGGCATCCCTGAAAGATTGCCGGAAACGGATAAATGTCCGCCATCATTCCAGTTGAACCCCTCCTGGGACACATCGTAGTCATTATTAATAAAAACTGTACCACCGTCATTAAGATCGAGATTATTGCCGGCATGGATCGTGAGGTCGGTCGTGGCGATGGTGCCGCCATCTGAAACGGAAACGCGGTTTCCGGTTCCGCCGGCCGTTGCTGCCGTCCCTCCGATATTGAGTTCTGGAGCGGCAAGCATGGAGCCTGCGCCGAAAACGGCGATCGTGTTGTTGGATGAGTAGCTCTGAACACCCACGTTGACTACAGGACTCTGCACCGTACCGCCATCAACGACCATCAGCATATTTTCCGACCCATGCTCGCCGACGTTTAAGATGCCGCTGTTATTCCACGCCGAATTGGTTCCCATCACAAGAGCGGCATTGGCATCGGAGCCGATCCAGTGCCCGAGAGAGGCATTGGTCGAGGAAATGCGACCGCCATCCATGGCGGCCAGCGTATTGTCTGAACCCGTATGACCGACATGCAGTGTTTCCACGCTGATCCCTGAGCCTTCCCCATACGCCATCGCAAAATTGTTGGAGGAATATTTTCCAACATATAAATTGGGCGTTTCGATTGTTCCGCCATCAAAGGCCGCAATGGTGTTTTCGCTGCCATAGTTTCCAACTGCAATTTCCATGGAGCTGTTCCATACGGCATTGCTGCCCGAAACCATCACATCGTTAAACATGGAAGAAGCCGTATTGCCGAGAATCCCGATTTGACTGTCAACCCGTCCATTATTGTGGACATAGAGCGTATTGCTTTCGGAGTTCGAACCAACCACCAGCCAAGGCAACGCAACATTCCAATCGCTGGAAACCACCTGAGAGGTCCCCCCTTCAATTGGATTGGAATAGCCGTGTACTGTTACGGCGGAAATAAGCATCAGCATTGCCGGTATTCGACTAAAATATTTCATTATAATTCCCCCTGGCAGCCAACCGCCGCCTCAATTCCAATGATTGGAAATCTCCAAAACGGCTACTTACTCAATCCAACACCGATCTGATAGAAACCGCTCGATTCCGCCCGTTCAACCCGGTCCGTATAGCTGTTCTGCGGATAGCGGATACCGGTTTCCAATGTTTGGAACGGCTCCGATAGAGAATTTGCATAATTCACATTATAGACCCGGTTTGAAACCGAATCCCAAAAGAGCACCATGCTGCCGTCTTCGAGAGCAAAGGCATCGTACATCATAAAGGTGGACCAGGCATTCGTTGGATTCTTCCCGGCGATGAACTCATCGAAATTACTCTGCCCATCCCCATCGAAATCTTCCAGCAATCCGGACTTCGGCACACTCGCCGGAAAATAATCCGTCTGCCATTCGGCATAGGCTTCAGGCGGCCAAATCGAAAGGTTCTGAGAGACCGCCAAATTGTCCATTGTAAACCCGGAGGAAGGTATTTCCAGTGATATGAGATCCGTAAACTCAGAGGGGAAAAAGAACTTTTCAAAATCCGGTACGCCACCGAGCCCATCAATAATTCCATCGGTTCTGAACGAAACTTCGACTGTTGCCCCATCCGCTTTATGCCCAATGATGATGACCTCTTTCGGATATTGAAAAACGGTGCTGTATTCTGACAGATCAATGGAGACAGCATCGAATGCCCCGCCACTTGCCTGTGAAATGATCAATGGTGAACCCCCGCCAGTTATAAATATCAAGTTAGCTGTTCCATTATCAGGGCGGCCGGCTTTACCTCCACCGTTATGGTACATGAAGCTCGGGATCGAAAAATTATAGCCCTTTTCAGAATAACTGCTGATATCAACTTCAGAACCGTAAGCGGTTGCCGGATCAAACGTGATAACCTGCATTCCATTCGATGCATAATTCAGATACGTCTGAGCCTTAAGAGCAATCGAGTCCACTGCATCAGGCTCCCCATCAGGCACACATATAATGGCAGCCTGATTTGTCCCGAGCCGCTGCGCATTAACGGTAACAGGTATCAGCAGCTTCTCATTGGCCAGAACCAACAGGTTCGTATTTCCTACTTCGAAATATGGGTTATCCGAAATTAAGCTTACCCGGATAGAGTTTGAAACCGTATTTTCAAGCTCAAAATATTTTGTTTTGAGCATACCAGTTTCAAGGATTCCGAAATCAAGTGCAGCAGGTTTTATCGTAATCCTTCCCTCTAGCAGTCTGTCGGAGTTAGCACCCAGACACAGGCCCAATTTTCTGCGGGCCTGCCAATTATCCGGCGGCAACCGGTTTGTGAAACGAAAAAG
>JARNMJ010000114.1 GCA_029432795.1 Pontiellaceae bacterium B12219 | reverse complement strand
GGTTGGAATTTTTTGTTTTGCACCAAAGGATTTTCGACCTTCGGAAGTTTTTATTCAGGCACCGGAGTATTTTCCAGGCACCGGAGAATCTTATTGATGCACCTGAGCATTCTTTTATCTGAACGCTCGGATTTGATTTCAAGCACCAGAGGATTCTTTTCATGCACCTTCGGATTTATCAAGCACCTGAGTATTTTTTAAGCACCTTCGGATTTGGTTTTTTTTAAGTATTCCAACGTTAAGGCTGACCTGCCGTGCGCATAAACATTGACCGGATCAACGGGCGTTTTCACGGTAAGGTCAAGCCTCTGGTTCGAAGTATTTTAAATAGGTTCAGTGCAAAGAGAAAACAAGTATCAGTTCTTTAACTGTAATCGTACTAATTCATCATTTGCTGAAATGCGAACAGGGTATATCGCTTTTCCATTTGGAAGATTGTCATATTCGCTTTGCCCTTCATCTTGGAGTAATGATTCCAAAAAAGGAACGGCAGTAGAACCTGCAGAGCGAGCATATGCCCTAACCGCTATACTTCGGAAATATTGGTCAGTTGAGTTGTTTATCAGTTCTTTAATATCGTTTGCCACAGAAGGTTTCCCAACCATTCCCTCTGCCAGAATAATCCATTCCCGCACTTCAGTTTGCTTTTCATTTTTGAATGCCAATTCCAATTCTGGAATCGCTTCTGAGCCGAGGCTTAAAAAAGACAAAAGGTATTGATTTAACAAATATGCCCTTGGTGATAGGTAAGAACCTCTCACGGTTAGGTTTTCTTGTTTTTTAGGAATTTCCTTTTTATAGCGATCTAATATTGGAAGCACTGCTGGGGTTTTCTCATTATAGTCGCATCGACTTATGACGCGCGCGGCTAAAGCCGCTTCGAGAGATTCTCCTTTTTGAATCGTACCGATCAAATAATTTATTTGATTCGTAGAGACCATGAAAGTAATTGGACGATTTCCGATAGAGCTTAATGCGGTCATGCTGGTTTTGGGTTTATTAGGCAGTCCCAAGGACTGAATAAGCACTTTCGTTGAATCTTCTCCTCCTATTGCAGAGACAACATTAACCAGATAAGCACTAGCTAAGTCATTATCATTAGTTCGTATAGCCTCCTCCAATGCTGGAATGGCAGTTTGTCCTGTAGATTTAATCTTGGAAATATGATTGCTGATTTCGCTATATTTTTTGCTCTCTAAAGAGGAGATCAATTCTCCGACTAATGCGTTTTCTAATTGGTTGTTTTTCTCAGCAGCAAACCCAGCATTGGGTAGAGATATAGAAATAATTAGCAGAATGCTCGTTAAGTTAATTTTTATTACGTTCATAAGAGTCTCCATAATTAATATTGTGAACCTGAATTTGACCAGTCAAACACATCAGCACTACCTACAATCCATGGTTGCTGGGTAGCAACCGTGTAGTCTTCATCATCCCTCAATCCATCGCTATCGGTGTCGTAAACGCCCGGGGAAAAAGGGCCGCCATTAATCGGATTCATTTGAGTTCCCCCCAGTGAAGGTTCTTGTGAATCGGGTATCCAGTCGCCATCGGGATCCAGGCTTCCATCATAATCATTTGGATACCAAGTTGAGCTGGTCTGGATGTGCCTATGTTCGTGACGAACTGTCCATGCAAAGTTGTCCACTCCTTCTATTATTACACCTGCATTGTCACCGCCTGCGGGAGGTCGATATTGATCATTGTCCGCTGGTCCTATGTAAAAAACCCATTGATTCCCTTCCCATTTTAATCCCGCCCACTGTAAGCCATACAAGGGACTCCCTGCTGAGGCACTGGTTTGCTTCCAATAATAAAACCAATTTGGGGCTGAAGAGCCGGGGTTGCCAAGTGAATTGTCCGAACCATCAAAGAAAACTTCAAAATCTTCCTCTCCGAGTTTGAAGCTCGTGAAGTAGATTGATGCTTTTTTGTTTCCGAAGTCAGAATTGTTGGAGGGTAATCCGGTGTATGTTGCTGTTGCTTCAAGGTAGTCCCCATTTGTTGTCGGTTTGCCGCTGGGGTTTGATGCATCCCATGTTAGTGCGGATGATCCAATTGAACCGACTGAGAACTGACAGTTATCAACAACCTTATCGGCAATGCCCGTTGGTAAAACTTTAGCTTTCAGGTTCAAGGTCAAAACGCCAGTCGCAGCAGATGAGTAGGTGAACTCATTTTGTCCATCCCCGGATTGAACAGGGGCATTGACCGGGTCTCCTGCCGGAGTAATCATTTCCATCTTGATGACATGCGCCTTTGCCGATTTGCCGGAGGCAAAGAAGGCGGTGCTTTCACGATGGGTGCCGAGGATTCCGGAGGTGTCGTCGATAACGACGCCGGAACCTGTGCTTGTTGTGGCTGCCATGACAACCATTTGCGTGGAAGGAGTTCCGTCATCGCCGGGAATCCAGTCTTCCTCTTCTGTTTCAAACACCATGGCGGAAGTTTGCGCTTCGCTTGCTTCTTCCACTTTGGCGACGTAGTCATAATCGGCTTCATCATGATCTTCAAGCCAGCTCGGGTCTGTACCGCGATGGATCAGGGTGATGGTGTAACTTTCTCCCCGCTTGAAGGTATAGGTTTGTGTGGCGGTCTCGCCGTAGCCTCCGGATGGCAGGCGCTTGTTCGGGCTTCCGGTGACAACCATTTCATAAATTTCGGAATGGCTTCCCGAATCATCGCCAATGGTGAGGGTCAATTCGACTTGGTCACTTTCCGGCAGTGCAGTTCCTCCATCCGATCCATCTGCCGGATCGGAACCTTGATCGACTTCATCTCCGTCGTTGGTTCCGTCTGAATCACTATCTCCAATATTTGGATTTGTGACATTTTCATATTCCTCACTGAGCGTAAGACCGTCACCGTCTGAATCTGAATTCAGGTCATCGGCAACATCCGGCTGGGTTCCCCATTCAACTTCAGTTCCGTCGGGAAGTGTATCCCCGTCCGTATCCCAGTTACCTGCGGCGAGATTATTGGTGTATTCCCAATAGTTATCGAGACCGTCCCGGTCTTTATCTTCGTATTTGTCCGACGCA
Organism: Pontiellaceae bacterium B12219; assembly: GCA_029432795.1. Classification (GTDB taxonomy): domain Bacteria; phylum Verrucomicrobiota; class Kiritimatiellia; order Kiritimatiellales; family Pontiellaceae; genus Pontiella. Next base: position 1,516 of record JARNMJ010000114.1, on the reverse strand, counting down.
TCCCATGGATTGAGGAAGTTGTTGATTTCATATTCATTCGGCATGAGGTCGCCGTCTGAATCGGCAGTGAGGTCGCCGGGATAGGGGACAGTAGGATCTAATCCGAAAGTATATTCCCCCCAATCGTCCAGACCGTCTCCGTCAGTATCCTCCTCATCCGGCAGGGTGCCGATCTGGTATTCTTCAAGGTTTGTGAGATTGTCACCGTCCCGGTCGCTTCCGGCATCGGAAGAATCCATAGGATCGAGCCAATAGTAAGATTCTTCGAATCCATCATCCATCCCGTCTGCGTCTGTATCAAACAGGGACGGGTCACTGGTCATGGTGACTGACGGGGAGCCGGATGATACATAGACCATTTCTTCATTGTTGAGCAGGCCGTCACCATCAAAATCGCCCGAACCGGCTTGATCAGTTCCTCCGAAAATCTTGGTTTCCCACCAGTCATGCATTCCATCATTATCTTCATCAATCATGTTGAATACGTCCGGATCTGTTCCTGTAACCAGCGTTTCGCGCAGCGTTGAGTATCCATCACCTTCAGGATCATCGGTCGCATCGCCGATGTAGTAGAATCTATGATTTTTTCCAGATGATGCGGAGTCCTCCCAATTGACCTGCGCATTTCCATAGGTTGGAAGCCAGCTTTTGGCAAGCTCCCAATCATCCCACTGCTGAAGCCAGTCCCGATCAAAAATTTCAACATAACTGCCGTAAGTGTCCGGCACGGAAATGTTGAGAGTAACCAACCCGTTGCTTCCGGTGGTCATGGATGCAATGGGTTTTGTCAGCGGTACCGACATGGTCATCATCATAGGCTGCATCAAGGTGGCAGCTTCTGCCGCCAAACGTTGGGCTTCTTGTTCCTCAAGGTAGGAATCGTAATAAATTGAATCAATCAGCGTAAACGAAACGGCGATATGCGCCGGGTCGTAAAGCCATTGGGTAAAAGGATCAAGAGTTTCGCCCACGGCGAGATCGAACTTCCATTCCTGCCATGCAAATGGATTGTAGTCCGCTTCTGGTGCCAACTGGAAAATCTCAACGCCGAACACATTCCGGAAAACGGTATAGCGACTGACCGGATCTTCCTCAACAGTTATGGGGTAAAGCGGGATTCCGGTGGATTCATCGTACTCTGCCATAATCTTGTTTTGGAACTTCTTCGGGAAATTATCGAAGACAACCGGAACAATCTGACTGCTGGAATGGAGATAGGTTTCTTCCGATGGCGGCGCGATGGGAAGGAAACTGTACTGTTGCTCAATGAATAATTCCTCCAATTCAAAAATGCTTTGCAGTGGTGTATTTGTTGTCGTTCCGGGAATCGCAGTTTGCCCGGTTGCCGATGACACCAACCAGATGGCCATCAGCACGCTATGACTTCGGATGCTCATTTGATCTCCTTATATTTTTTTTCGAACGTTATGGGTGAGCCGCCGGTGCGCATAAAACGTTGACCGAATCAAACAATCATCGGCCACCGTAGGCTCCACCCACTGGTTCGGTTTTTATT
>JARNMJ010000113.1 GCA_029432795.1 Pontiellaceae bacterium B12219 | reverse complement strand
TTTTCTTTAAACGATCTCTGTTCTCCAATTCTTTTCCGATGGTTGGAAATCTCAGTAGAGCAGCATCTCTTTTTGTTCATTTATCGAACGTTACGAGTGAGCCGCTGTGCCTTGTTCGTTGCCTGACTCAACGGGCGTTTTCACAGTAGGCTCCACTCGCTGGTTAGACCATTCTTTAAGTAGAGACTCTGGAACTTTGTATTTGTCGAGTATTGATGGATTGGATTGCGCAATTTCAAAGAAGAATTTGGTAATTCCCTGGATCAGTCTATGCAGAAACCTTTCTAGGTGTAAGTGATCCTCTTCACTGAGGTGTAGACCCTCATTAAATTGAAAATGAGGTACATTAAACTGTCCATCTAAAACAGGGAACGTATGAACTCTAAAATGCATTTCTTCTTCACCTGAATGAGCAATTATTGCTCTGCGCAAATGCATTACTTTTTTCAATAATTCTTTTTCATCTGGACTTAACTTAATTCCCATCCGCTTAAGGCTTAAACTTGTTCCGCTTCGAGTTCCCTCAAAGGGGCGGGCTAAGGAGATAATCAATGTTGATTCGTAGCAGCGAAAGCGTCGTAATTCGACTGTGCTATATGTTGAATCAAGATCACAATCCTCCATCAAGAATGTCAATGCAGACAGTGCTTGTTGGATATCCCAAAGGGAATATATTGCTCTCGTCAGATGTCTTTCATTCATATCCATGTCTAACGTTACACGTGACTTTCGGTGCGCATAAACATTTGACCGGATCAAACAGGCGTCTTCACCGTAAAGTCCATGTGCTGGTTGGGACTATTTTTTCTTCATTCTTGAATTCACTATTAGCTCGGCATTATCTACAAATTTTTTGGCATCATCCATTTTCTTTAAAATTTGGTAAGGATCGATCATTCGGGCTTTCCCGTGTCGATCGATATCGCCTGAATGGACTATTGCATGTCTGCGTCTAATCAAATGTTGAACCGATGATTTTAGTGTTTTTCGTTTAGACTTTTTTTGAACATTGTCAGTGAAGTTTTTTAAACCTAAAGCGAGATACAGTTCATCAATTACGGTGAACTTCTGAGTCGTATATTCTGAAAAATGACTCTCAACTAGTGACCGAATTCTCCTATACGGGCGTGCCATGTGAAGTAGACCAAGTGCTGCATGTAAATCCATTCCTGCATCACTTAGTAATTTTACTAGACCGTCAGATGGACCTTCTTTTTTAAGGAGAGGAACAACACACTCTGAAAATCGAAACGTAAAGTAAGCATCAAATGCTGCAACAACTGTGACTATACCCCCACGACAAACCTCGGGATAAAAATTATTTTGGTTGAATTTATCTACAGGAACAATGCCAGATGTTTTGTTCAATGCGTTGTAAAAGTCTAATGACGTTTGAACCATATTTTGACCACGATAATAGACTTGGACAAAACGTGTGATTGCTGTTTGTTGTGCCATAAATATTCCTTATCCCAACGTTATGGGTGAGGCTGAGTGGAATCAAACCTTGACCGAATCAGCCGACGTTTTCACGATAGCCTCCACCCACTGGTTCGATCATATTTATTCCAATTTTGTTAAAACGTGTTGAATGATCTCACTCAAATCGTAAAGCGTTCCGTCTTCGTGAAGGTATGATAGGTTTTTATCACCTTCTACGATGATGTCGGATAGAGTTGAGATATCTAAAGAAGGATACCGATCACTTAATAAATCAAATACATCTTCAAGTATTCTTCCCATTCCTGAATACGCGCCTTTAATTAAACCTATGCAGTTTGAGATATCTTGAGTGGATAGTTCTTTTGCCGTTGAAGTTGTTGACGTGAATATATCTTTCCCGATGTCGGATTTCGTGAATGATATAGCTGGGGCAAGTTCAGGGATCAATTGAACGGTAAGGGCTGAAGAAATAGCTCCGGGCTTAGATTTTTCATCCAATAATTCGAGTGCACATTCAGTCGGTACATCTATGGATTTTTGAATTTTTTTGAGTTGTTTGATATACAAATCTAGGCATGTGGTTGCCTTGATTTCTTTGTCTTGGGTATTCCTGTTTTGAGAGCTTGGATTATTAATCTGATTTGCTATGGAGTTAGCTATACTTTCAGATTCACTCTTCGTTTGGGTGCTTTTGCATGAGGTCAGTGCAATGAGTAACAGAACTGCTGTAATGATTTTCATTTCATCTCCTTTTTGTAATCGAACGTTATGGGTGAGCCTGAGCGGAAACGACTTTGACCGGATTTGGGGGCGTTGTCGCGATAGGCTCAAACCACTGGTTCGGCTCGTTTGTTTATGGACCCCAGAATATTAGTTTTATCAGGCATCCTATAATTACTCCTAAAAACATAAGCTGTAAGGATAGTGGCTTGGGCCATACTCTGTGCTTCCGAGCAACTTGAACTGCGGTGATAATGTCATTATAAATTGCTGTTCCAAAAATGATAAATGACCACCAACGGGATGAGCGATAGCCGTTCTCTCTGATCCAAGGCGCTGTCCAGAATGCCCATGTGAGAATCATTCCGTTGAATGAACTCAACGCGATAATCATCAATATGATGAATGAATTCATATTATCTTATTTTGCCGAACGTTATGGGTGAGCCGCCGGTGAACATAAACTTCACTTAATCAACAGGCGTCGGCCACCGTAGGCTCCACCCACTGGTTCGCCAGTTATTTAGAATTCAGCACCATTACTTTTTAATGTTATAAATATAGATAAGAAAAAGATACCGATACTGATTAGCGTCAGAAGAGCATTTAACCATTTTTTTCTCAGTGCCCAAATTATGATTAATGGGATTTCGGGCAGAACCGCGTAAAAGTATAAGGAAAGCAATTTGACCAGCTTTACTAGGCTTGCTTCATCTGTTGTTTCCACCACCTCGGATAACCGTGTGTAAAAGAGGAATGGGAATAATATGCCTAAAACTGTTGGGTACCAGATAGCTATTGTAGATAAGGTTTTTTTCATATTCTTTTAGGCGAACGTTACTCATGACCCGCTTGGGAATCAGACTTCGCCTTCAAAAACGGGCGTTGTCCAAGTAGGGTCTATGAGCTGGTTAGGATTCTATTGCACGTAAATCCAAGCTTGATTCAGGAATTTGGGATAGAGCTTTTTTTAATGCTGTAATCATTGCTGTAGCTTCTCCATCTCCACACAAATGCAGTTCAACTCCATTATCTGTTAGCTTGGCCATTGGGACCATTGAACTGCCATCATCTTCAATTTCCAATTTCAAGACGACTCCACCTCGGTCCTCACTGAAAACACTACAGAATGTTTGAACAGATGCCGTTCCCATTGCTCCGCAAGAATATTGAACAGAAACTTTATCATTGGCAACAGTGTCTGCCCTTTCGTCTGTTTCAGAGCCGTACTCGACGGGACTTCGACCAATAATTTTTGGATTACTCATAATCTATTCCTTTCTTTTGATCCTAACGTTATGGGTGAGCCTCGCAGAGAGTGGAGAGTGATTTGGATGTATGCGCACAAACGTAAAAACTGCGGACGTTTTTTGCGTAGGTTCCACCCACTGGTTGGCATTTTTTTTAATTGTCCCAATGAATAGAAAATTCAGTTTCATTTTCCATTGGTGGTAATTGGTCGTTCAATAAATGTTGGGTTCCCAACATATATTCTTTATTCACAACAGCTTTAACATTGGGTTCTGTTTTTAGTGATCTTACGACGCAGGATAATGCAGCTTCCGCAATTGCACCTTCGCTTAAGTTAAACATGTTAATCACTATATCTGATACAGCTCCAACAATTGGAAATTTATTTTCTAAAACGGTCTCAACACCGTCTTCAATTTGGATGACATCGAACAGAAAAAGTATTTTTACTGAATGCATCCCAACTTTTTCTACGGGATCACGGTCATTATATCTGAGCATGTATGATTTCATATTTTATCTCCTGCCAACGTTCGGGATGACTTTCCGTGCACATAAACTGTGACCTAATCAACGGGCGTTTTCACGGTAAAGTCCAACCCCTGGTTGGCATTAAAATGTTTGGCACATCAGGTAAATATATCCATCTTCGTATTTTGCCACAACGAAATCACCACGTACTGAAGGTTGAGATCCTATGTGCGATGAATTGGTTGTAGGATTCCACCAATCCGGATCGACGGGCTGTCTTGCCCAGCTTGAATTTGTGATGGTTCCTAACTCTAATTTGTTCACATATTCATTGAACTCTTCGGGAGTGATTTTTGCTTTTAAAATAAGTGCATAGTCAGGGAAGTTGTCGAAGGTTGCTTCTTTGATGTCTGTTGCCGTTTCAGGCAATGATTCATAGTAAAATGAGTGATAGTTTCCTAAACCCCATCCCCATTTAAACTGACAAAATATCCAACCAACCCAAAGGCATGGAATCAGTATGATTAGAAGTATGACCAAGCTCAAAATCTTGGATGTCGTTCTTTTTTTCATATCTCATGCCAACGTTAATGGGTGAGCCGCCGGTGAGCATAAAACGTTGACCGAATCAAACAATCATCGGCCACCGTAGGCTCCACCCACTGGTTCGGTTTTTATTGTTTTTCAGTCCTGTTGAGTATTCCTTTTAATTCCATCCGCAAAGCAATGCTGCTCAGAAACTTCACTCTGTTGTGTGTGATTGAATGCGTGTATTCCTGCATTCTTTTCTCAACTGTTGATTCTGTTTTTGACCGATTTCTGTGCCTTCAAATTCTGTTCCGATGATTGGAAATTTCAGTAGAGCAGATTTGTTTTTATTTCTGTACCGAACGTTATGGGTGAGCCGCCGGTGAACATAAACTTCACTTAATCAACAGGCGTCGGCCACCGTAGGCTCCACCCA
>JARNMJ010000112.1 GCA_029432795.1 Pontiellaceae bacterium B12219 | reverse complement strand
TCAGGTTTCAGGTTTCAGGTTTCAGGTTTCAGGTTTCAGGTTTCAGGTTTCAGGTTTCAGGTTTCAGGTTTCAGGTTTCAGGTTTCAGGTTTCAGAAATAGGTGTATCCGACGTCCGAGCTGTTCTGTTTCATTTCGAGCAGTTTATCGGTGATCTTGTCGTAGAGCTGTTGCGCGCCGCGGTAGCCAATGTGCAGCGTGCGCGGGCCGCTCATGCGGTCGTGAACGGGGAAGCCGACGCGGATCAGCGGAACCCCGGTTTTGCGGCTGAGCGTGAAGCCTTTGCTGTTGCCGATCAGTACGTCCGGTTTCAGGGTTTTTACGGCCATTTCGATTTCAGCAAAATCAATGCCTTCGAGGATCGCCGTTTCCGGATCCATTTCCGGGGCGGCATCAAGGATCGCTTTTTTAAGTTTGCCGCTTCGGCCGCCGGAAGCGCAGAGCACCGGTTTCATTCCGATCTCGGAACAGAAGGCGGTGAGCCCGACGACATAATCTTCTTCGCCGAAGATCACGCAGGTTTTTCCGGCCGTATATTTATGTCCGTCGACATAGGCATCCACGAGGCGTGCCCGTTCGGCATCCAATGAATCCGGGGTGGGATGGCCGGTGATCTGTTCGAGTACGTTGAAAAATTCATCCGATTGCCGGATGCCGATCGGAAGGCCAATCCGGAAGGCCGCGGTGGAAAACCGTTCGTCGACCAGTTTGGCGGCGGACTGCTGATCCCTGATGGTGGCTCCGAGTTCTATAACGGCGGAAGCGCGGCCGATGCGGATGATTTCATCCACCGGTGTTCCGCCGGCCGGAATTCGATGATAGTCATCCCAGACCGGGCCGTCCATCGTGTCGGAATAATCGGGCACAATCGAAAAGCGCATGCCGAAGGCCGTCAGGATTTCGCGCAGGTGCCGTAAGTCGGCCGGGGAGAGCATGCCGGGAAAAAGGCCGATAAATTTTTCGTTGGGGCCGTCGACCGCCAGCTGTTCAACAATGGCGCGCACGGCCCAGTGGTAGCCGTCGGCGTGCGAGCCGGCATAACTCGGAGTGGAAACGTGCAGGAGATGTGGCAGTTCTTTCCGGTCGCGATTCGCTTCGAGGTATTCTTTCACATACCGATGGACATCATCGCCAATGGTTTCCGCGAGGCAGGTGGTGGCAATGCCGATGACCGCCGGGTGGTAGCCATCGATCACATGCGTGAGTCCATCGAATAAATTCTGGCGTCCGCCGAAGACCACGCTTTCTTCGCCGAAGTTGGATGAGGCAATATCCATGGGTTCGCGGAAGTGGCTGATCATGTAGCGACGGATATAGGTGGCGCAGCCCTGGGAGCCGTGGAGGAAGGGCAGACAGCCTTCAATTCCGCGGAAGGCCAGACTGGCACCAAGCGGGGCACACAGTTTGCAGGCATTGCGGGTGGCCGTGAAGTTTTCGCCAGTGATATGCTCCGGTGCCGGCGCCGGTCCACAACCGCATTTCGCTTTGTCTTCGGCGGTGCAGGCATTTTCCTCCGGAGTTTCCGGTGCACAGGTTTTTCCACATTCGCAACTCATCTTCTTGATCCTTTTTTAATCGCAGAGGACGCAGAACGGGAGGGACATCGTCCTCGATGTCCGCGGACGACGAGGACGTCATCCCTCCAAAATAGAAACGTTGGCTCTTTGCAGTGAAAGGTCATCGGTTGGCCCTCCGAGGCGCAAACTGCCAGACAGGACTCATGACGGAGGTGTGAACCTCTTTGGCGAAATTATACATGCCGATGAAGCCGGCCAGCGCTTCTTTGCGTTCGTGGTTGTGGTCGCAGAATCCGACGCCGAGTTTGTAGGCGATCGGGCGTTCCTTCACGCCGCCGATGAAGAGGTCGACATCCTTTTCTTTTACGAATTTGGCGAGCTCGAGCGGATTGGTGTCGTCGAGAATGATGGTGCCCGGATCGCAGAGTTCCGCCAGCAGTTTATAGTCTTCCACCGATCCGGTTTGGGAACCGGCGATGACAACGTCCATGCCGATCGTCTTCAGCGAGCGAACGAGTGAAAAAACCTTGAAGGCGCCGCCGGTATAGACCGCGGCCTTTTTCCCCTGAAGGTCCTTTCGGTAAGGCGCCAGCTGCGGTACCAGTTTTGTGACTTCTTCTTTAATCACCCGCTGTGCGGCTTTATGAATTTCCGGATCATCAAAAAAGTCGGCCACGTCGTAGAGCGCCTTCGACATATCTTCGATGCCGAAATAGGAGGCCCGCAGCATCGGCGTGCCGTATTCTGTTTCGAGCATTTTCGCCAGATTGCTGACCGAACCGGAACACTGCACAATGTTCAGCTGAGCACGTCCGGCTTTGCGGATCTCCTCCACGCGGCCATCGCCGGAGATCGAGCAGACCACTTCCACGCCCATGCGTTCGTAGTAGTCCTTAATCACCCAGATTTCACCGGCAATATTAAAGTCGCCGAGGATGTTTATTTTGGGGGAGTCTGAGGTCTGAAGGTCTAAAGTTGAAATGTCTCCCGTTCCGCCGATGTCCTGACCTTCGGCCTGTGACTTTTCGACCTCAGACTCTTTTGCGATTTTAAACAGCGCATCGCAGGCGGCTTTATAGCCTTCCTTCTTGGAACCCTTGAAGCCTTCGGAATCGACCGCAATAACCGGGATGCCTTTTTCGGTCTGTACCTTTTTGGCGACGGCCTGCACGTCGTCGCCAATCACGCCGATGATGCAGGTGGTATAGATGAAGGCGGCATTCGGTTTGTATTCATCGATCAGTTCAATGAGGGCGTTGTAGAGTTTGCCTTCGCCGCCGTAGATGACGTCCTTTTCCTGCATGTCGGTCGAGAAGCTGAGGCGATGCAGTTCGGGGCCGGAAGAGAGGGAACCGCGGATATCCCAGGTGTAGGAGGCGCAGCCGATCGGGCCGTGCACGACGTGCAGCGCATCGGCAATCGGGTAGAGTACGACCCGCGAGCCGCAGAAGCTGCAGGAACGCTGGCTTACGGAACCGGCCAGACTCTGCTTTTCGGCTTCCATCGCAAACTCGCCGCCTTCATGCACCTGGCGTTTGCGCTTTTCCAATAGGTTGATTGTTTCGTGGGTCATGTTCTTTTCCAAAGGTTGGAAGCCCTATTGCATCAGGTGTGCCACCGCACCGTGCCGGGCACGGTGCAGAGTGTTAAGTCGTTAGGTGTTAGGTGTTAGGATAATTTTTCAGGCGCGAGGAGGCAGGTTTCACGTTTCACGCATCCCGGAAATAAATTTCCGGCAGTTCCGGGGGGTGGAAGGTTCTTTTTTCCAACCCTTGTAAAAACAAAGGGTTAAGGAGAGTTTCGACATTTTTTTCCAACCCGTGGAAGCGATCACAAAAATTGTTGTACAAGGATGCGGGGATTGGTTTTTGACAGGATTTACAGGATGGACCGGATGATATTTAGGCGGGATATCTACTATTCACTCTGATAGTAATAGGTGGGCTCGGGGCGATTGTTTTGCAAGTTATTGATGATGTAGATGACAGAGTGTTTTAGAGGTTCTGTTTTTTTATAGAAGTGGACTTTTTAATGATGAGACTTAAAATCTGGAAGGGTGATGGCTATGATTGTTGATTGGGCAATATCTAAAGCATTAGACGCGGGGTTTGAGGTTGCAAGAAGGCACCTAGCTACGTACGGAAAGGTTGCGAGTAGTAAAGGTGAGTTTGAGCAAGCAATCTCTACGCATCAAAACGAAGTTCAACGTTGGTTTGAACAAATAAATTTTTCAGATCTAACATCTCCCAAAGACACATATCGTGTTTATGTTAATCTAAATGTCTTTCTCATTCCCAAGAGCCTGCAGGTGAATTGTGATGAATCTCTTCAAGCAGCTCCGCTGAACGAAATACTTAATCAGTCGAATGAACATCTTGTTTTGACCGGGCATCCTGGTGCAGGGAAAACTACTTCGATGAAATATATTTGTCATCGAATGGTTACCGAAGAAAAGTTTTTACCTGAACTCAAATTCCCTCTTGTTGTTAGGTTGAGGGATGCTTACATACGAAGCTCTCAAAGTCATCAAACTGACAGCGTCATATTATCAAGAATCTGGGACATATTTAATCTCTCGTTGAAGTTGACCAATCACCGAAAAACTGGTGACTCAAATGTTGCGGAGCCAATCTTGGAGGAAGACATTTTACTAGGTTTTCTTGAAGAGCTTAGCCCTTTAATAATTATTGACGGATTTGATGAATTAACTAGTCATAAAAAACGTGAAGTAGCGATTAATGAAATTCGGACAATTACTAGGCAACTGCGCAAGGCTAGAGTCATCTTGACTTCACGGACTGGTGAATTTCCATACAAAATTGACAATGCAAAAACCTTTGAAATAAGCCCTTTATCTCAATGCCAGATTGAAGAATTTGCAAACAAGTGGTTAGAGGATAAAAATGAAAGTGACAATTTTTGCGCTAAAATAGCAGAGTCACCATACGCTGATACAACGATTAGGCCACTAACCTTGGCGCATCTTTGTGCGCTATATATTCGAATCAATGACATACCCCCCAAGCCCAAAACTGTATACAGAAAAATAGTTCAATTATTGTTGGAAGAATGGGATGAACAACGATCCGTAAAAAGAGAAACGAAGCATGTCGATTTCACTACCGACAGAAAGTTTGACTTTCTAACTGAACTTGCATTCGAGCTAACTGTTCACTCTTCTGGTAGCACTTTCTCAAAGGGCAAATTGAAAAGGACGTATAGGAAGATATGTGAAAACTACGACTTAACATCGAAGGGTGTAAAAGATGTTTTTGGTGAAGGGCGCGTCCATTAACACTGTTCCCCTTCAAATCCCCATTGGTATCTGATTTTCATCAGGCCGAGAGGCGTTTCATTTCATGATTCAGATGGC
>JARNMJ010000111.1 GCA_029432795.1 Pontiellaceae bacterium B12219 | reverse complement strand
CATTGATTTCTATTTGAAGAATTGGTCTACCCATGCAAACCATCATGCCATAACTTTTTGTAATGTAAACCGATTTGCGGCGCACTACACTAGGTTAATTTTGCGTTGATATTTATTCTGTCCTGTTGCTCGAACGGTAATGCGGTGCCCTTCGATCTTCTTCAAAGCGATAGTTGAATCGGAAAGTTGGATCAAGGGAAACGCAACCTTACTTCCCAAAAGCCGCGAAGGATTTTAAACCGGCTTCGTTTCAGCGCTGATCCAGTTCAGAAAATCGGGATTTCCACCGGCGACCGGCAGACAGACAATGCAGGGCGTTTCATAGGAATGGATTTCGCGGATGCGGGCAATCAGCTCATTTTTCCGAACGCTGGACGTTTTCAGAACCAATGAGACTTCTTCGCCTTCGCAGAGTTTCCCTTCCCACCAATAGACCGACTGAATGGAACCGAGAATATTGGCGCAGGCCGCTAGGCGCTCTTCCACCATAGTCCGGGCGATACTCCTGGCTTCGTCCGAATCTTCGGCCGTCACATAAACGAAATACGTTTCCATAGGTTCGATTTCAAGTTTCCGCTATTGATTCCGCCAGTTTCCGTCCGATGTACGGAAGAGGCTGTCCGCTTCCGGCAGGCCCCATTCGTTCGGCGGATAGGGATAGGGCTTCAGTCGACTGAGATTATCCAGAATCGGCTGAACCACTTTCCATTCCGCCGCCACTTCATCGGAACGGGTGAAGAGCGTTGAGTCACCATGCAGTGTATCGAGCAGCAGGCGTTCGTAAGCTTCCGGCAACGATTTGCTCCACTTTTCATTATAGGAAAAGTCCATATCCACATCTTCCACCACAAAGCGCATGCCCGGCCGTTTTGTGCCGACTTTCAGGAAGATTCCCTCGTTCGGCTGAATCCGGAAAATGAGGGTATTGGGCTTGATGCGGGTGATGTCGCAGACATCATCTTCGCATTCCACCTGTTGGAAAAGCTGCAAGGGCGGAACCTTGAACTGAACGGCGACTTCCGTTGTTTTTTTCGCCATGCGTTTTCCGGTACGCAGCACAATCGGCACTCCGGCCCAACGCCAGTTGTCGATGGCCAGTCGCAATGCAATAAAGGATTCTGTTTCGGAATTCGGATCAATCCGCTCCTCTTCGAGATAGCCTTTAATCGGTTTACCATCGTCATCAAATCCGCTGGAATATTGCCCCCGGCACACGGCATCGGAAATGTTTTTACGAATGTCCAGTTTCGTGGCATTGAGCACTTTAACTTTTTCATTGCGAATCGACTCCGCCGAAAGATCGCCCGGCGCTTCCATCGTCACCAGACACAGCAATTGCAACAGGTGATTGGTCACCATATCGCGCAACGCGCCGTATTCGTCGTAATAACCGCCGCGTCCTTTTTCCATCCCCACCGTTTCCGATGCGGTGATCTGGATGTGGTCCACATAACTCCGGTTAAACACCGGTTCAAAGATGGCATTGGCGAACCGGAACGACAGGATATTCTGTACCGTTTCTTTGCCCAGATAATGATCGATACGGTAAATCTGCGATTCACTGAGATGCTTCAGCAAGCAATTGTTCAACTCCATCGCACTATTGAAATCACGACCGAACGGTTTTTCAATGACCACCCGCGTCCAGTGTTTGGAATTCGGGTCCGACACAAGACCCGACGATTTAAGGCAAGCCACGGCCGTTTCAAAAAGATCCGGAATGATGGATAGATAATAGAGCCGGTTTTGCGGATAGGTTTCCGTATCCTTAAACTTCTCTTTCATTTCCTCATAAGCCGACGCCGTGGAAATGTCGCCCTTATGATAGCGAATGTGCTGCACAAACCGGTTAACGGTTTCATCGTCGGCCGACAACCGTGAAAATTCCTTAATCGAATCAGCCATCATATTGCGAAAAACCGTATCGTCGTAATCCCGGCGTGCAAAACCGACAATGGTAAAGGTATCCGGTAGCAGGTTCTGCGCATAGGCAATGAACAGCGCGGGGATTAATTTTCGGTGCGTGAGATCGCCCGAAGCCCCGAAAATAACAATTGTAACGGGATCCTGAACACGACTCTCACTGATGACTGCAGATGAACTCATGGTATTAAACTCCTGATTAAACATGAAACCCTACACACTCATCCTGAGATTTTCAACGCTTGCGATAGGCCCTTTTTCAAGCTACGTTCTTGCTACTCAATCTATGAAAATTCTCGCACGCCACATCTTCATGAATCTGTTTCAGCCGCTGGTTTACCTGTTGCTGGCCTTTACACTTCTATTTATCATCGGCGATCTGATGGACAATGCGGACGACTTTCTTTCGGCCGGCGCATCGCCCATGCTGATGCTCCACTATTACAGCCTGCAGTTGCCCTCAATGATCATCTTCATTGTTCCGATCTGCCTTCTGCTGGCCACGCTCTACAGCCTCTCCCAGCTCACACGCCACAGTGAAATTGTGGCGATGCGCGCCAGCGGCGTCAGCATCTATCGCATTGTACGACCTTATATGCTGATGGGCTTTTTCTGTTTTCTGTTCACCGCAATCGTCAACGAATACACCGGCCCGAAATATGCCTACCGCGCCCATCAGCTGCTCCAGAGCAAAAAATACGCCTCTGATGACGTCTACTTTGAAAATATTGCCTACAAAAACCCGACCCTCAGACACGAATGGCACATCGTCGGATTCGATACCCGCTCCTACACTATGAACGGAGTCACCATCCGCAAGCTTCGGCCCGATGGATCCGACGAAATGAAAATCACCGCAAAAAAAGGGCACTGGCTCGATCGTCGCTGGTGGTTTGAAGACGGTACCATCCAGCATTTCAACGAAAAAAACGATCTGCTCGGAAAAGCCGAAACCTTCCAAACCATGGAAATGCGCAATCTCAATGAAAATCCCGAAGAATTTATGGGCGAGGCCAAGGATCCGGCCCACCAATCCTCACTCGAGCTCTGGCGCTACATCCAAGCGCACCAACACCTCTCCCCCTCCTCCATCAACACCTTCGAAGTTGATCTGCACCATAAACTCACCATGCCCTTTATCTGCCTCATTGCGGTCATCATCGGCATACCCGTCGGCGCGCATACCGGGCGCAAAGGCGCCCTCTCCGGCATCATGATGGCCATCGGTATGTTCTTCGGGTTTTACGCCACGCAGTTCACCATGGAATACCTCGCCAAACAGATGGTCATCCTACCCTGGGTCGGAGCATGGGGAGCCATCGTCATTTTTTACGCCATCGGAAGCGCCATGATCTACCGTATGCGCTGACGCTTATCTTCAGAGCGGTCTCACCGGTTCTCAGCGCCTCTGCGAGAAATTCAATTCATACCGCAAAGTTATATTACGGCCAGCATTCCTTCATACGAAACAGATTTCAGCAGTTGCATAAAAAAAGCCCTGCTTTCATTAGAAAACAAGGCTTTTCAGAATGGTGCACCGACCGGGACGGCAATACGAACCTATTCTCCGTTCATTGTGTCCCACTCGACTCGACTGGGACGGCGATGCGAAAAGCGAAAATCAGCTGATCAACATCTGTGGTAAATCGACTTCCACTGCTCACCACTCATATAAATTCGGTTTGAATCTGATAGATACACCCCGTCATTATTGACAAAAACCGCCGTGATTAATTCCCGGGCGTGCACGTATAGTCTTCAGATGTTTACTTGGTAATGCGTACCGCGCCCGCTTCCCTCAGGGATTAACACCGCTTTAGCAACGAGGTCCCGCAGATCACGGGTAGCCGTAGGTTTGGTGGCTTTCGTAATAGCCATATACTTTTTTGCCGTCATACCGCCCGCAAAACAGGAAGGGCCCTCAGCGAGCATGCGGCGAACAGCCTTCAGCTGCCGCGTGTTGAGCTCGCTTTCAACCCGGTCAAACAACCTGGTCTTCTTCAGGGTGAATTCAATCTCGGTCTCAGCCTGCTCCTGGGCAATCACCAGCATATTAACAAACCATCCTATCCACTCTGTAACCCTGCTGGCCCGCTGGGCCTGCTTCAGGGCATCGTAATAACCTTGTCGATCCTCATCGATGGAACGCGACAGACTCATAACCACGGGCCTTCCCAGCCCCTGGGATAAAACCTTTTCAGAAAGAGCCCGGCCGATGCGCCCATTACCGTCCTCAAACGGGTGAATAGACTCGAAATAGAGATGGGCCAAGGCAGAACGAACGGGTGCATAACAGATTTCATTCCGCGCCCCCGGCGCCGTGTCATTAAACCACTGGACAAAGCGCTTCATCTCCCCGGGGACCCGCGACGACGGAGGTGCCTCATAGTGCACCTCTTCACTACCGACGGTACCCGATACGATCAACATGGGTACTGAATGCGAACGCCATGCCCCCGAGTTCACATAAGGATTACCTTTCATGAGCATCGAGTGCCATGTGAACAGCATATTGCGGCTTAGAGCACGGGCAAAATCGTCCCGGAAACAAACCATCAACTCCGCGATTCCCCGGACCCGGACATCGCTCACATGCCTCGGCCTCGAACATATGCCAAGGTTGTTCTTTATGGAGGACATCACATCAGGACGACTAAGCATTTCGCCCTCAATCTCGGAACTCTTTACAGCCTCGGCAACCATCAGTTCAATGACAGCATCCATCTGGAGCGATTCAGGAAGGGCGGACAGCAAACCGTCAACCCGGCCCGTTTTTTCGGTAAAACGGATCATTTTCTCCTGAATTCCTGTCAAATCGTATTGGAATTCGGGCCAATGCTCCTGTTGCCATATATATTTCATGAGCCGTTTATGACACTTTATCGGCTCACAACAGAAGCAAATAATGAGCCGATTAATATGACTACTCGGCTCATGACATCAAAAAAACAATACACAGTGCTGGTTGGCACGGCCGGATGAAACCTCTCCTCCCAATCTCCTTAATCAAAATTACTGGCATCAGATCCTTATCGGGAGACTCCCAGTTTGAGTACGCTTTCGAGCTCTTTTGCTTTCCGAGGGGCTCGAAAACATATCCTCCGACTTAACAGGTTGGATGGTCGGCCCGGTTGGACGGAAATGCGAACTCATTCTCCGCTCCTTTTTAATTTACGGTGTCCGATCGCTACGGTAATGCGAAAAACTAAAGTTTGTTTCGCACCCCTACTGGTACCGAGTCGGATGGTAATGCGAACTTTTTCGCATATAAGTTAGGGCCTGTTAACACTATTGCTTGAGTTTCGTAGGCAAGTCTGGTATGGTCTTGCAATGAAGATAACAAAAGCGCAGTACGACAAGATCAACCACCTGTTGCCGGTTCAGCGAGGCAACGTAACCCTTTCAAACATCGAG
>JARNMJ010000110.1 GCA_029432795.1 Pontiellaceae bacterium B12219 | reverse complement strand
TGAGGCGTGAGGCGTGAGGCGTGAGGCGTGAGGCGTGAGGCGTGAGGAAATTTTTCCAATCTATGGAAACCCCATCAATAAGAAATCACGACTCACTCATCACTTTTCATGCGTATCCAATCGTCACGTTTCACTCGCCTACACCACGTAGAGCATCAGCCCTTTCAGGTATTCGTTTTCACGATGATAGACAGAGAGCGAATGGTCGACATCGGCCGAAAGTGTTTTCACGATCCGCACATCGCGCCCGGCATCTTTTGCCGCGTAGAAAATAATTTTGCGAAAGAGTTCAAGATCCACCAACCCTGAGCAGGAAAAGGTGAAGAGCAGCCCCCCGGATTTAATTTTCTTCAACGCCAGCATATTGATGTGTTTATAGCCTTTAATGGCGGCCGGAACCGTTTTTTTAGAGGCCGTGAATTTCGGTGGATCGAGCACGATCAGGTCGTAAAAGTCCTCCGGCATCTCCGCGAGAAAATCTTTCACATCGGCTGCCTGAAATTCATCCTCCGCACCCTCGATTTTATTCACCGCATAATTTTTAGCCGCCAATTCCAGCGCCGCTTTTGAAACATCAACATTATGCAGCGTGGCCACACCGGCCTTGCGCATACTCAGGCCGATGGTGGCGGAATAGCAGTAGCAGTTCAGCGCAGTCCGGCCGGCTGCATACTGCGCGATGATCCGACGGTTTTCCCGCTGATCGAGAAAGAAGCCGGTCTTTTGTCCCCCCGCCAAATCGACCACATAGTCCAGCCCGTGCTCACGAATGATCACTTCGTCCGGCACCTCACCGTAGTGCACGGCCCGCATTTCCTCCAGCCCTTCGGTCCGCCGCGAAGAGGACGTGCTTTTTTCGAGAATGCCTTTCGGTTCAAAAAGCCCGATCAGCACCGCAACGATCTCTTCTTTAAGAAAATCCATGCCGGCGGTAGAGGATTGAAAAACCAGATAATCGCCGTATTTGTCAACGACCAGTCCCGGCAGCAGATCCCCTTCCGCATGAATCACCCGATAGGAATCGGTACAGCCGTTCAAAAGCGCCTCCTTCATCATACGGCTGGTTTGAATACGGTCTCTCAAAAAAGCACGGTCAATCTCAACCTTACCGAAGGCCAGCAGGCGCACGGCAATATTCGTCCTGGTGTTGATATAGCCCGTAGCGACAACTTCATCGCCCATAAAAACATGGCACAGCTGCCCGTCTTCATCGAACTCACGGACAGCGTGAATGGCACCGGAAAAGATCCACGGACTTTTTTCGGAGACCGCTTCGTTACGGCTTTTCTTCAGATGCACTTCTGCATAATTCACAGTCATAAAATTCCTTATCCGGCCAGCAGTTGTGCCAGCTTAACCCAGCGTTCAATTTCAATACGCTCCGGGCGTTCTGTATGTTCAATCCCGGCATCGAGCAGCAGGTCGTCCACCGGTGAAATTTCCATTTTTTTCAGAATAGTTCCAATCTGTTTGCGGCGTTGAGAAAAGCAGGATTTCACCAGGCGCTTAAACAAGGGATATTCGTCATTTCCAATGATTGGAACTGCCCGGCGCTCCATTTTAACCACCGCCGACCACACCTTGGGCGGCGGAAGAAAACAGGTCGGGCTTATTTTTTTTACCAATGTGTTTTTATAAAAAACACCGGTCAATATCGACAGCACGCCGTAATGTTTATCCCCCGCCGGCGAGCACAGCCGATCGGCCACTTCTTTCTGAATGGTCAACGACATCCGTTCCGGCCGATGCGCACACTCGGCGATATCGACCATCAACCGGCTCGCCACGGAATACGGAAGATTGGCCGCCACTTTAGTAATTCCATCCGAAAAAAGCTGTTCCATATCCACGTCCAGCGCATCGGATTCGATGAGTTTAAAATCGCTGAAGCGTGTTTTTAAATAGCCAACCATCGCCGGATCTTTTTCGATGCAGGTGACGCTTCCAGCCTTTGGAATAATCCGCTCCGTCAACGCCCCGAGACCGGGACCGATTTCGAGCACTTTTTCCGAAGGCTGGATATCCGCCGTATTGGCGATAATATCCAGAATATTGGCATCGATCAGATAGTTCTGCCCCAGCCCCTTGTTCGGCCGGTGCCCCAGACTTTCCAGCAACGCCCGCACATCCTTCGGGCTCGTTAATCTAAATTCTTCAGACATTTTATTTCCAGGGGTTGGAGTGGGCGGCCATTTCGATGGTGAGATTGATGGCGTTTTTCATGCTTTTCGGCGAGGCTTCATTTTTCCCGGCAATGCCGAAAGCCGTACCGTGATCGGGCGAGGTACGGATGATCGGCAGACCGAGCGTCACATTAATGCCTTCATCAAACCCGATCATCTTCAGAGGCCCGAGGCCCTGATCGTGATACATCGCCACCACGGCTGCGTAGTCGCCGCGCAGGGCTTCATAGAAAATGGTATCCGCCGGAATGGCATCGGTAACGTTGAACCCTTTTTTACGGGCAATCTCGATGGCCGGATTGATGATTTCAATTTCTTCCCGACCAATCACCCCGCCGTCGCCCGCATGCGGATTCAATCCGCATACCCCGATTTTTCCAGTTTCAATTCCGAAAAGTTTCAGCGCTTCGCCCGTCAGCTGAATATGCTCAACGATGGTTTCCACATTGAGCGCCGCAGGAACCTTTGAAATGGGAAGGTGCCGGGTCACCAGCATCACGCGCAGCCCGCCGCCCATCAGCATCATGCCGAACTTTTCTGTAGTTGTAAGCTCGGCCAGATATTCGGTGTGACCGGGAATCATGATCCCCGCTTTATGCATGCCCTCTTTGCAAATCGGTGCAGTGACCATGGCATCCAGCTCGCCGGACAGACATTGTTCAACCGCCGTGCGAATGGCCTCCTCGGCATGCCGGGAAGCATCCACCGCAATCGTTCCGGGAATCCATTTCACCGGCATTTCCAACGATTGGAAATGGATTTGTTTCGATACCGGAATACCCATGGATTCCGCCTGCTCGCGCACGACAGCCTCCGAACCCAATATGATAAATTCAACATCCGACGGCCACGGTTCCGTATGGATTGCTTTCAGCGCAACCTCCGGCCCGATGCCATTTACATCCCCAATCGTGATTCCAATGTGTTTCATAGCGGGAAAATCTACGATTACTCCACCGTGAAAACGAGTTCATTCTCTGCGAAAGCCATGCCTGTCCACGCATCCAGTCCATGTTCTCCACCATCGTGCGGATAACATTTCGAAAACGAGATGCGATAAATTCCGGGCCGCTCAATGGAGCGAAAGACGGTCAGCTCTTCTTCATGCAGGGCTTGCCCATCGAGCCCAACATAGGCCTCGCGCGGGCGTTCCGTATTTTCCCAGATCGCGGCGGGAACCGACTGTGAACTAATCCAGTTATCTACAAAATGAAGCGTTGCCACAGGTTCACCCTCAAAACAGAAATCCGTTCCGTTCTCCACGGCCGTTTCCGTCAGTTTATAGCGGATTTCTTCCCCCATGCGGAACGTGGTGCGCTCCATGGACAAATTTAATCTGACGGGGCAGGCCTGCGGCGCATCCGCATAGCGGGCGACATACCCCTCACCCTCTCTCTCGACCGGAACCCCGAACGTCCGAAAGAGCGCAACACACAACCGCCGCGCCGCAGAGTTGGTCTCGGAAAGCATCGGCTCCAATAGCGGCAGCGCTTTTTTCCATTCGGTGTGCCGCGATGGAGAAGTTAATGCCAATCGGGCATGAAACAGGTCTCCCTCACGTAAAGACAGGATGTTGCGCAATGTACTGGGATAGATGGAAAAAATCTCCGGCGGATATTCTGCTTTTCCAACCGCCTCTCCATTTATTCCCAAGGCACTGAGGCTCGCGATCAGCTTCCATTCCTGCAGTTCCTTCTCGCGCAGCTTGTCCATAAAAAAATCCGGTGCATGCTCAGCCAGAGTCTGAATCACTGCGGGGAACTCTCCTCCTGCATCCAGCTCCAATACCCACTTGAACAACAATGACTGCAACAGCTCAATATTATCGCCATTGATCTGGTCACGAAATGTTGGCAGGAAAAGAGGGCCACCCCTTGACAACTGATCCAGAAGCTGCAGATCAGTAAGCGATGCCTCAGCCTCGCTCAGCGCATAGGCCATCTGCCGAACATACGATGCAGACGGATCGGATGCATCTTGCATGTGTTGTTTAAAAAGGAGGATATCGCGATCGGACAATGGACGCGGCCAATCTTTTATGACGTAAAACAATAGGTACGGATTCGCCTGACTTTCCAACAGGTCCCGGTACGCGGCACACTTATTCGCTGGTTTGTTTTCCACGAACAGGTCCAGTAATTGTAATTCCGGCGTGAAATAGTCATTCGAGGAGGAAAGCGGATTATCCAACGCCGACCTTTTTTTCCGAACACGAATGGGCTTATAGAAACGCTTACCCTGCGGAGTGAGCCGCGCCTTTTCGAATTCTTTCATTTTCGCGGGGACGAGATAGCAGATATATTCGCCCAGCCGCCGCACTCCATATGATGCGGTACTCCGGTAATGCGGATCCCAGAAGTAGACCTCGTCACCGGCCTTCAGCGCTCCCTTAAAACACTTGTTCACCACCATGCGATAGGCCCGTTCTTTGGGGAAATGATCCAATTCTTCCCCGCCAAGCGCATTCCAAGCGTCCACCACCTCGCCCTGCACCACCAGTTCAGCTTGTTCCAAAGCCCGATCGAACGGCGGGCGATAGCCGCTTGAAAATCCATTTAGCGCAACACAGACACCTATTACACACAGCAAGTATAGTTTGGACGGCATCTCATCTCCCCCGAATATAATGCGGGAGAATAAAAAAAGCCCTGCGCGAAACGAGGCTTTTCGTAGGTCGGTTAGCGGTTTCGCTTATTCCCGATTCACCACGATATACCGCGAGCTGCGTCTATCGGGAGCCGCTTTGAATTCAGAAGCAAAGTCATCCCTTTTCCGGTAAAACCCGGATCCGGTCTAAATCAATCTTTCCGCAGCCATAGGTCTCCCCGAAATACCGGGGAGACCCTTCCTGCTACCTCTTCAGCAAAATCCAGGCTATCGGTTATGAATGCGGTAGAAGGCTTTTCCTTCGGTTGCGGGCACTTCCCATTCAACCGCATCGCCTATATTTGTCCAGATCCCGTCCACCAGATTGGTACATTGCTGCAACTGAAGTTCCATACGTATCCATCCGTTGCTGGCTTGAATCATCACCTCGCCCATATCCAGATCGCTGATGGAATTGCTGGTGTACAATCCGAAGGAATCCGGGTTATCGGTAACCATTGCCTGTCCATAAGAGATGGCATAGTTTTCATCATATGCAGGATTTAAACCCTCCAGGACTTCGCTCTGGTCCTGCCATCCGTCGCCATCAGAATCCGCAAGAAGCGGGTCGGTGCCATAAGTATTCACCTCTTCACCATCCAGCAGCCCGTCCCCATCTAAATCAGAGCCTG
>JARNMJ010000010.1 GCA_029432795.1 Pontiellaceae bacterium B12219 | reverse complement strand
GCTCTTAATGTGGTTAAAAAATTAGCGCAAATGCTTGGCTTAGAAGCAACTGCGCTTGAAAAAGAGTGGTGCTCGGGGTGGGATTCGAACCCACACGGGCTATGACGCCCACAAGGCCCTCAACCTTGCGTGTCTACCAATTTCACCACCCGAGCAGTGTTGTGAAATAAGGTGGAGGAACATACCCACGGGGCACGTGAGGTGCAAGCGGTAAAAGTTAAAAAATTCCATCCTTCGGAAACCGGCGAACGCAGATTCATTTCCATGAATCATCTTTCCTGTGTACGGAAAACAAAGTAGGGTCCCTTGTCTTGAACAAACCGCTAAAGAAATGATGCTTATGAAGACAAAAAAGGTCCTTAAAATTCTACTGGGTGCCGTTGCAGCACTCCTGCTGTTTTTAGTGCTGACGTTCCTGTTCTGGCTCGGTCCGACGGCAAAACTGATTGCACAGACAGTAGGCTCTAAAGCACTCGGTACTCCGCTGCAAGTGAACAAACTGACAATTGATCCCAAGAGGGGGATTATTCACCTATCTGATTTTTCGATTAAAAATCCGGAAATTTTCGGACAGTCCAATGCGGTTTCAATCGCAAGCCTCGATCTGGCGATAGATATGTCTTCTCTTTTCACCAGCACCGTTGTGGTGCATCAGGTGGAAATCAACAGTCCGTATTTTATTTATGAACAAAGTTTGTCATCGGATAATATCTCGGAGTTTATCCTTAACCTTCAACAGTTTGCCCGTATCGACACATCGGCCCCGCCCAAACCTAAAAAAGAGAAGAAGCCAAAGGACGATAAAAAAGCACCGAAAGTCGTAATCATTGAAACCTTGGCCATTAATGATGTGCAATTGAATCTGGCCAACACACATAATGACCAGCTTGATATCGGCGTCGGATTTGAGCAGCTTTCGGTCAGCATGACCAACGGAACCACCCGGTTGAAAAATGTCTACGTCAAAAACCCGAAGCGACTGCAAACTCCCAACCTGTTCACCCTCGACGCCCTCGACATTCAAATGGTCCCCGGTTCGATCTACTCCACCAATATTTATGTTAAATCCATTGAGATCAAAAACCCTCGTGCTTTCATCGAGCATAATCCGGAAACGGATACAATCGGCGAACTGCTTGAAATCATAAGCAGCATCATGCCGAAGGTATCAACAAATACTTCACCGAAATCCGTCGAAACTGTCGTGGCGAACACGCCCACCGAACCGTCCCCTTCCGATACAGCACAAACACCCGCTCCCACAGTAACTCTGGAGAAATTTATTATATCCGGAGTCGAGCTGCATTCACTGAACACTGCGAACCCTCTGCAGGATCTTTATCTGGGACTGGACCGATTTACGATGATGCTGGAACAAGGGAGCTTCAGCCTGCAAAACCTTCACCTCTCCAACCCTGCCGGCTTTTCTATGCCGGATGCACTCTCTTTAGCGTCGGCTTCTGTACAGATTGCTCCGGGTTCGCATCTCAAGGAACCGTTGATTGTTCAAGACATTCAAATCAGTAAACCACACGCGTTTTTAGAATTAACCGCGAAGTCCAATACCGTCAAAGCGTTCCTCAAAACAGCCAACGGCTACATCAGCCGCATCCCTACCTACAAAATCCCGAAAACTACCGCCGCACCTGAAAAACCCGCCTCACAACCTAGCGGTGCGAAACAGCCAGGACCGCCTCTGTTTGAGCTCCATAATCTGATGGTGGACGATATTCAAATCCAACTGCTGGATCTTTCAGGAACCAATACAGCTGCGGCTCAGCCCCGTAAAATTGCCGGAATTGACGAGATTAAACTCAATCTGTTCGAAGGCAGGATGGCGGTTGACAACATCCATATCCCAAACACCCCCGGCTTCACTGCCACCAATATCGCACATATTGCTTTAATTGATGTAGATATCGAACCCGGGACACTTCATTCCAATCAGTTTGTGGTGAATCAGATCCTGATTGATTCCCCCAACGTCAATCTGGAACAGACCGAAGAGAGCGGAAACGTTGCCCTTTTACAGACCGAATTGATGCAGTTTATTCCAACTCCCGCCGAACTGCCCCAGTTCCCGGAATCTGCCCCGCTGACTTCCGAACCCGACATAACCGCCGAATCCAAGCCCCCGGTTCCTATTGCAGACCAGCCTTTCGTTCTGCACCAACTGCTCGTAACAAATCTGATGGTTAACCTCAAGATGCCCGTCGCAACCAATCAGACAACCGGCGGCATGTTGAATGTGGAAAAATTAAACCCATTATCTCTTCCCGAAAACGAAGAGCAGGACTCATCAGACCTCAAGGAGGTAATGACCCTGGTCGCCTTCAGCCAACTCTCCCTTGAACCGCTTAAGGGCTTACTGGCCATCCATGACCTTCGCATTTCCAACCCTCCGAAATTTTCGAGAAACAATCTAATCCAAGTGGAAGAGTTCCGAATTGACCTTGATCCGGACACCCTGAAATCCAATCCGCTTCATATTGAAGATATCATGATTTCCAAACCGAAAATCCGGTATGAACGTCAACTTTCAAACGACAACATAAAAGCCCTTCAGACTGAGATTGAGCAGGCCGTTATGCGAAGAGAGGATCAGCTGCATGAATCCACCAACACCGTTGCCGCCGCCGAATCCGTTCCCGGCAAAAGTGCTCCGCCAAAGCAAAAGGTCATTATTGACCGCGTCTTGATTCCCGGCGGGAAAGTGCAGGCAAAACTCTCAGCCCTTCCCGCCATTCCCGTGCCCCTACCCACAATTCAATTAACGAATCTGGGTAAAGACGACGGGGGAACCAGCTTCACCGAAGCGGGCCAGAAAATCTTCAATTCGCTTTACGACACCATCATCGGTTCTGTCGGAAATGCCACCGGATTTGCGGGAGATGCCCTCAAAGGGTTCGGAAGCCTGACCTTTGACACCCTCGGCACGATGACTGACAGCATTACAGGAGCAACCAAAGACGCAACGGAGACCGTCGAGGAAAAGGTTGAGAACGTTAAGGAGAAAAGCAGAAAACGCCGGGCCGGAAGTAAACGCAGAATCTTCTAAGACCCTTCCAGACATTGGAAAAACCTCCAGACACAAAAAAGCCCCGCTTTCAGGCGAGGCTTTTTTTATGCGGATTATCGCGATGAGCGTTGGCCGCTTCCGCCACCGCTTCGACGCTGGCCGGAACGATTATGCCCGCCACTCGGGCGACGTCCTCCTCCGGACCCGCCAGTCGGACGCGGGCGACGCTTACGCGGCGGTGCAGAAGGCAGCTCTTCCAGAAGCTCTTCCGGCGGCATTTTGCACTTCAGCTCCATGCCGAGCAGCTCTTCAATCTTCGGAAGCTCAAACGACTCCATCTCGCAGGCGAATGTAATCGACTGCCCCAGAGCTCCCGCACGACCGGTACGGCCGATACGGTGCACGTAGTCATCCGGATTTTCCGGAATATTAAAGTTCACCACATGGCTCAGGCCATCCACGTGAATACCACGGCCGGCCACATCGGTGGCTACCACGATCTTCACTTTGCCCGACTTAAAATCTTCAAGAATGCGCATGCGCTTTTTCTGTGTAACGGCCCCCGACAGCATTTCGCATTTATGCCCATAGCGGTCGAGATCTTCAGTCAGACGCTCCGCCTGATCGCGGCGGTTGGTGAAGATGATAATACGCTCCGGCTTATCGTTCTTGATGATATTGAACAACAACTGGAACTTCTGGTCGTCGGTCACAATAAACACCTTCTGATCCACCGTATCCACGGCCACCTGCTCCGGCTCGATATCAATACGCTCCGGATCCACCATCCATGCCGCGGCAAGAGCCATCACATCATCACTCAACGTTGCACTGAAGAGCACAGTCTGGCGTTTTTCTTTAGCCGGGGTTTTATAGATAATGCGACGCACATCCGGAATGAAACCCATATCGAGCATGCGGTCTGCCTCGTCAATTACCATAATTTCCGTGTAGCGCAGGTTCACGACCTTCTTGTTTTCAAAGTCGAGCAGCCGGCCGGGCGTGGCCACCACAATATCAACCAGCCCGTCTTCGAGCTCACGCTGCTGCTTATTGTAATCCATTCCGCCATACAACACCACGGTGCGCAGGCCGGTGAACTTGTTCAGCCCCACGGAATCCTCGCCAATCTGCATGGCCAGCTCGCGGGTCGGCGCAATAATAAGCGCCCGCGGACTGAGCGCACTGTGTTTCTCCAGCGGATTTTTCAGACAGTGGTTAATAATCGAGATCAGAAACGCCGCCGTTTTACCGGTACCGGTCTGCGCACGGCCGGCCATATCCTTTCCCTTCAAGGTGCCGGGAAGAATCTCTCCCTGAATCGGCGTGGCATATTGCCAGCCCAACGCATGAATGCTCTGCATCAGCTTCGGGTGAAGATCCAAATCCTGGAAACGGATTTTACCTTCCTGCGGCTCAACATTAAAACTTTCCGGATCCCAAGGCACATCCTCAACCACCCGGCGCTCTGTCGCCCCGGCCGTCACCGTATAGGCAGCATCCGCCGGACGCTCCATGCGGGGCTTGCGCTCACGCTGGGGCTTGTTGCGGTTACCTTCCGGCCGCGGCTTACGGTTGCGTTCTCGCGGACCCCGTTCTGAACGGCTGTCTCCGCCGGATCGACGCATACGCAGGCGTTTTTCATACGCAATGCGACGATCTTCCTCTTCCGGGCGGAATTCCTTCATCCGCGCTTCCTCTTCCGGAGTCAGCACAAAAGGTTCATTGGCCGCCGGCTTTTTTGCACGTGGCGGACGCTTCGGTCCATCCTGCTTCTTGCGCGGCGGACGCTTCTCATCCTCTTCGCTCTTGCGCTGCCTTTGCGGTTTACGCCGCGGTGCCGCCTGACCTGCTTTTTTCTTTTGTCCCGGTCGCCATTCTTCCTGGCCGGGTTTGGTGTTTGTTTTGTTCTCTACCGTTGTTTGTTTTGTATTTGATGCTTCATTTTTCTTCGGTTCATTTTTTTTACCGAAAACCGAAGCGATTTTTTTGAGTAGGCTCAATGTCCAGTCCTTTCGCATCCGAACGGGCTGGAAGAATGGATTACTGGATCCGTTTTTCTTCGTATTTCAAAGGGGTGCTTTCAATGCCTCCTGCGGCAATTAAAAATTGTTCAATAGTCCAAAATCCATTCTTCCATCATCACTCGGATGATGCGTTTAGTATTTGTTGTATCCACTCGCAGGCCATGCCTTGTGCATTTCCATCGTTGACGAACTCGTCAAACGCAGCCTGCGCTTTTTTCTCTCCCACCGGTCCTTGCATAACCGCCATGGGAACGGGCTCCGAGGTATGCCCTTTGAGGGCTACCGGCGTCCGGTGATCGGTACAGAGCATCAACGTGTATGCCTCGCCGCGATTTTCCAACCATTGGAAAACCGGCGCGCAAACTTTGGCATCGAACTCTTCGATGGCAAACGTCTTCTTCTGTGCGTCACCCATATGCCCGCATTCATCCGGGGCTTCGATATGGATGAAGACAAAGTCCTCGCGCTCCAAAATCTCCAGCCCGGCATTTACTTTATTCTGGTAATTTGTATCCAGAAAACCGGTTGCACCGTCCACATCGGGCGCTTCCAAACCGGCCAGTTTTGCGATTCCCTTCAACAGGTCAACGGCGGAAACAACTCCCCCGCCCAGCCCGTAAAGGGTTTTGTATGACTCCAGCTGCATGGCGTTGCCCTGCCCCCACAGCCAGATTTGCGTTGCGGGCTTTTTGCCTTCCGCAATACGCTTTTTATTTACCGGATGATCCGCAAAAACCGCTTTTGACAATTCCATTAATTCACGGATTTCATCCTGACGATCTCCTGCCGGCAGGTTTCCTTTCACCGGCTTGTCCGAGATCTCGTGCGGCGGAGTGCATGCGCAATCCGCCGGGCCGCCATCCCAAACCAGGATATGGCGGTATTGAACACCGGGATGGAAGGTTAGCCCTTCACGGCCCAGCGCTGATTGGAGCGACCGCACTAAAGCCTGCCCCTCTTCGGTTGTAATATGTCCGGCGGAATAATCATCCATAATTCCGTCTTCTGTAACCGTCACAAGATTGCAGCGAAAGGCCACATCGTTCGGGTTCATGGGAATTTCCGCTCCTGCGGCTTCGATGGGTGCGCGGCCGGTATAATTCAGCGCGGCGTCATAACCCAGCAGAGCCAGATTCGCCACATCGCTTCCCGGAGGCATGCCTTCCGGAACCGTCTGCACCATGCGTGTTTCGCCTAAAGCGGCAAACGTCCAGATCATCGGACAGTCAGCAGCCTGCAGCGGCGTTTTATCGCCCAGCGATTCAACAGGATAGTCGCCCATCCCATCTCCAACCAAAACCACATACTTCATCGAAAAATCTCCAAATAATTGGGCGAGAATCTCTATGAACACCCCGCAAAAGGCAATTCTATACCGAACCTAAATTTAAGGCCCGCAGGTACAGCCCCTGTGCATCCGGTCGCCCGAATGGAGGAAAAAAGCCCGTTCACGTCAACAATGCGCCCAAAAGATCATTCAGCCGAATGCTCGAAACGGTGGTGACATGATCGCTGACGGCGAAGGGAAGAATCAGCCACTCTTTGTGCAGCAGAGCCCCGCAGCTATAAACCACATTGGGCACATAGCCCTCCCGTTCGCTCACTTCCGGAACCAGCAACGGCTCCTTCAACCGACCGATGACCTTGGCAGGATCTTCTAAATCCAGCAAAACGGCACCGATGCAATATTTTCGCATAGGGCCGACCCCATGGGTAATCACAAGCCAACCCGCTTCCGTTTCAATGGGCGAACCGCAATTCCCGATTTTGCTGTATTCCCACATTTCTTTCGGCCGGAGAATAATCTGGGGATCGCTCCAATGGTGGGCACTTTCGGACAGCATGATGAACAGGTTTTGGTCATCCTGCCGGGAAAGCATGGCATATAACCCGTTTATCCGCCGCGGGAACAAGGCCATGCCCTTATTCTGCACCGCCCGGCCATTCAGCGTGCGAATATGAAAATGCAGAAAATCCTGCGTTTCAATCAGCTGAGGCAGAATGTCACGCCCATTATACGCGGTGTAGGTGGCGTAGTACATAACCGTATCATCGTCGTCGACAAAACGAACAAAACGGGCATCTTCGATGCCATTGCTTTCGTTGGCCGAAACCGGGAAGATGACCCGTTCGCTCAAGGCAACCGTTTCATCGAAAAGCAGTTCATAATTGGAATCGGCCAACCATCGAATGTGATCAAGAGTTCGATGAAGATGATGCGTCGCCGGTTCGGCCTCGCGCAGCACGCGTTCCATCTGCAGGGCTAAATCCCGACGCGTAAACCGATCGCCGAGGGCCCCCATCACCGCAGAGGTATATTTATCGTCGAAATCCATTTCCCGCAGTTTGGTCACAAAGGACCGGTTATCATAACTCGGATCAGGAAGCACTTTCGGCACACTGACATAGCTGGAAACCGGATCCAGCGAAACTCCTCCATCCGACGAAATGAGTCCGGTTCGAAATTCAATTGAAGAAATATGCCCTTCACCGGTTGCCCGCAGACTCATAATAAAACGTAACTGCCCCTTCGGAACACCGCTTTGATCCGGATGCGGCACAATCGATGGATTGAAAAGTGCAGCTGATTCCAAAGAATATTCACCGAAAAACAAGGCACCAATCAGCAATTCCCGATTCAGCGATGGAGCCTTCCCGGGAGGAATGTGCTCCCGAACCCGCTCATAGTTTGCATACAGCATCGATTTCATTTGGTGATGCCGATGGCTGAATTCTTTTGTCACGGCATCCAGTTGACGGGCAACATCGTCTTCTGTCAAATCCAGCACCCGCCGGATTATACTGGAGATCTGGCGATGACTGGACGGAATGAAAGGTCGTAAGATGACGCGGGAATTATCAGGCCGCAGCGCGATGTTATTGCGGCAGGCAAATATCGTTTTCATCGTTTTTCTCCTCCGGCAGACACTGCTTCCAGCGTATCAGGTGCCAAACATCCGGCACCGTTCATTTCAGCAAGGGAAAGATAGAAAGCCAGCATCGATTCTGCACCCTGGTTTTCATTGATCCGATCGGCATGCAATCCATCGCTGCAAGCCCCCGTTTTAAAATCATAAAGGGCAAGACCAAGATCATTCCGTCCGAGAAACCATTCAAAGGCACATTTTGCCTCAACCAGCCATGAGGAATCTCCGGTCACACGGAGAGCCTCAAGACAGGCTGATACAGTGGCCTGTGCTTCGAGAGGTTGCTGGTCGAATTCGGCGCGGGTCCCGTCTTTGGAATAGAATCCGTTACTGCCTATAGGCCGGAAGCAACCGGAAGGTGATTTCTGAATAGAAACCAGCCAACGCAGGGATTTCAAACCCACCTCCAAGGCATCTGTATCCGGGAGCTGCTCTCCGGTAATGATAAGCGCCTGGCTCAGCCTTGCATTATCATACGTAACATTTGTCTCGAACCAGGGCCATTCTTCCGAGGCATACCGCTGCCACAGGTTCAGCAATTTACCGGATAAAACGGCCTGCATTTCGCGAACTTCCGGCGTGCCCCCTTTGTGCTGCAGCACTTCATGAATCCCCAGCAGAGTAAATGCCCAGGCCCGCGGCGACGTAAACGCAGCCACTGCCGGAAGTCCGCATTCAAAGAGTTGAGCAGCAAGTCGGGCATACCCCTCGTTACGCGAACGACTTGCCCCTGTACCGACCGCCCAGAGAGCGCGGGCATGGCTGTCTTCACTTCCAACTGTTTCAAGCCACTGTCTTCCATGGCTCATGAAGTTCCGAAAGCGACCGTTCTCATGATTAAATGCGGCGGCCAGAAAAGACAGATAGATCGGCGTGAGTTTACTGAGTATTTTCCCGGTTGGATCATCACCGATTTCATCGAGTAAGTTGCACAGAATGAATGCGCGCGCATTGTCATCAACACAATACCCTTCATGATAATTCGGCACATTGAAAATGGCATGTTGAAATAACCCGGTGTCGTCCGTCATCCGCACGAGATGATCCAGCCGCAGGGGCGGCAAGGCATAGGGACGGTTATTCAAGGTCCAGCCGGCAAATGCCGTCCGGGGTATTAGTTCCCGATCAACCCGCGCACGCTGGAAGGATTGATAATACTGCTTCGCCACAGCAGGCCAGATCATCTCCCGCCCCATGGCGTAGGCATTGCGTCGGATTTCATCCATCCGGGCCGGTTCCGCAAGCAGCCCGCAGACGCCTTCTGCAATTGCTTCCGAATTTCGGAAAGGAACCAATACCCCCCGTTTTTCCGCCAGCAATTCCTGGGCATGCCAGTAGGGAGTGGAAACAACGGCCTTCCCGGAGCCAAACACATAGGCCAATGTTCCGGATGTAATCTGAGCTTCGCTGAGGTACGGCGTTAAATAAATGTCTGTTGCACCGATAAACTCCTTCAGGTCATCCAATGACACATAGTGGTTATAGAAAATCACATGTTCTTTCACCCCGAGCTCAACCGCCAACCGCTTAAGCATCAAACGATATTGATCCCCTTCCTTGGCTAACAGATTCGGATGAGTGGCTCCCAGAATAATATATACCACGTCGGGATGGTGCCGGATAATTTCAGGCAATGCCTCAATGGCATATTCAATGCCTTTGCCCGGCCCGATCAACCCGAAGGTCAATAACACCCGGCGGCCGGCGACACCGAACTGCGATTTATAACAGCCCGATTCGATAAAGGGCAGATCGGGAATTCCGTGAGCAATAACATCCACTTTATCTTCAGGAACACCATAGACTTCCTTCAGAATTTCCTTTCCCTTTTCCGCCATAACCACCAGACGATCACTGCGGGCAACCAGCTTATCCATCACCTTGCGCTGCAAAGCATCCGGTTCCTGCAAAACGGTGTGCAAGGTGGTCACCACCGGCATTCGGACCTCTTTGAGCAAAGCCAGAACATGACTGCCGGCCGCTCCGCCGTAGATACCGAACTCATGCTGAAGACAAAGTACATCCGCATTGCTGAAGTTTAAAAAATCCGCAGCACGATGGTAGGAATCCAGATCCTTTTCCATCAGTTCAAAATGCACACGGGGCGGATACTCATACCGTTCCACCCGATCATTGACTGCACCGACAAAGCAATCGGCAGAAGGTACAGCCTGCGCCACAGCCTCGCACAGATCCTGGGTAAAAGTTGCAATCCCGCATTGCCGGGGCGGATAGTTTCCTAGAAAAGCGACACGTTGAAGATGGTTGGAGTCACTCAAAATCAGTCCTCCTTGGGCTTACTGTTAATTTAAACTTTACAAGCCCTAACTTTACAGCTGCTCGCCGTATCGCGCAACCAATTCTTTTAATCTGCCCTCCACCGCCCGAACCGTTTATCACAACAAACATCAACCTTACGCTTTACATACGGAACGGATTTCATACCGTGGCGGCTTCTCGGCACGCGTAGTGCCACTAATAAAAATCTGGAGTTTTTAAATGAGTAAACTTGGTCTGGCCTTCAAAGCCTTCTTTGCCGCATTCAAATCCGATGCCCCCGTGGCGATCGAAGAAAAAAAAGAAACACCCGTTGCCAAGCCGGCGCGCAGCGAAGCACTTACCCTCCTTTCTGCCCTGCAACGCGAAGCCCGATTGGTTGACTTTCTTATGGAACCGCTCGACGGCTACACCGATCAACAGGTGGCCGCCGCTGTGCGCGATATTCAAGCCGACAGCCGTAAAGTGCTGGACCGTATGTTTGCGCTCAAACCGCTGCGTACCGAGAATGAAGGCGAAAAAATAACCGTTCCGGCCGGATTCGATGCCGCCGCATTCAAACTGACCGGCAACGTCGCCGGCGAGGCACCTTATACCGGCGAGCTGATGCATCCCGGCTGGACCGCGTCCAAGCTCGACCTGCCGGTTTGGCAGGGCTCCGAGCACTCCGCCAACATCGTCGCCCCGGCCGAAATCGAACTGTAGTTATTTAACCGAACTGAACACAAGGAACGCAAAGCACAGAACCTTTCCTGGCATTCTCTGCATTCCTTCACGGTTAATCGAATTAAACCACGTTGAATTGCCATTCCGCACACTGCGGAGGAGGACTACAATTATGAACGCAAAATATGCTATTGGAATTGACCTCGGAACCACCAACTCCGCGTTAGCGTTCCGAAGTCTGGAAACCGACCATGCCCCGGTTGAACAACTCATTATCCCGCAGCTCGTTGATCAGGCCACAACCGAAGGACGCACCACCCTGCCTTCATTTATACACCTCGGAACAGAAGCCGAACAGGGTGCACCGGATTGGGCCCGAAGCGTAAACTGGAGCGTGGGCGAATATGCCCGCCGCCGCGCCGCCGAACAGCCCGGCCGAACCGTAGCTGCAGCCAAATCGTGGCTCTGCCACAGCCGCGTCGACCGCAATGCCCCCATCCTGCCCTGGGGCAGCCCCGATGAAGTTGAAAAATGTTCGCCCGTCGAAGCCTCCAAACGCTACCTGAACTACCTTTCCAATGCCTGGAACGCGCAGTTCCCGGAAGCGCCCTTTGCAGAACAGCAGGTTGTGCTGACCGTTCCCGCATCGTTCGATGCCAGTGCCCGCGAACTGACCAGTCTCGCGGCCAAAGAGGCCGGCCTCCCGGAACACTATATCCTGCTCGAAGAACCCCAGTCGGCCGTCTACGCCTGGCTCGCACAGATCGGAAATGACTGGCGCAAACAGTTGAATAAAAACGACACCCTGCTGGTATGCGATGTCGGAGGCGGCACCACCGACTTCACGCTTGTGCGTGTTGAAGATGAAGATGGCGATCTCGTCCTGCGCCGCATCGCGGTCGGCAACCACATTCTGGTGGGAGGCGATAACATGGACCTGTTTACCGCACATCTTGCCCAGCAGGCCTTTGCTGAAAAAGGCGTTCAAGTGGATGCCTGGCAATCCACCGCCTTGTGGCACGCCTGCCGGCAGGCCAAAGAAGCCCTGCTTTCCCCCGACGGACCGGAAACGCACGCCGTCACCGTACTCGGTCGCGGTCGCAAGGTGATCGGCGGCAATATTTCCGTCGACCTGAACCGCCGGCACATTTCAGAGGCGCTGCTCGAAGGATTCTTCCCGGCCTGCGGACTCGACGATCGCCCGCAGCGCGCGCAGCTTTCCGGCTTCCGCGAATTGGGCCTGCCCTACGAGCACGACACCGCCATCACCCGCCACCTCGCCGCCTTCCTCGGTATGCATGCCGCAGGAGATGAATCAATCCGCCCCACTCACATTTTGTTCAATGGCGGCGTCTTTAAATCGGAACTCTTCAAAAACCGGCTGATGGATCTATTAGGTTCCTGGTTCAACGAAGCCCCGCAACTGCTCGACGACAACGAAGACCTCGACCACGCGGTGGCAACCGGAGCGGCCTTCTACGGCGCCGCCAAACAGAGCGGCGGAGTTCGCATTCGCGGCGGCACGGCCCGCTCGTACTATCTCGGCATCGAAACCGCCGGGCTTGCCATTCCCGGAGCTCCCCGCCCTCTGAATGCATTCTGCGTCGTTCCGGCCGGTATGGAAGAGGGCTCCGAAATTCAAGTGCCCGGCGATTCGTTCGGTCTGGTGACCGGCGAACCGGCCCAGTTCCGCGTGCTCAGTTCCGCCGTGCGTAAACAGGACAAGCCGGGCGATATGCTCACCTCATGGACTGAAGATGAACTGCAGGAAACCGATTCACTGGAAGCCGAACTTCCGGCCGACGAAGGTGCTGAAGACAGCGGCGGTTATATTCCGGTGCGGTTTGAATCGCGCGTAACCGAACTCGGCATTTTCGAACTCTGGTGCGTCAGCACCATCACGAATCATCGCTGGAAACTGGAGTTCAGTGTGCGGGAAGATTAAGGCTACTTCACGGCAGTCAAAGGTCGCAGGTCGAAAAGTCAAAAGCCAAGTGACTTTCGACTTTCCAACCTTGAGACCCCAACAAAGGCTAACTCATGAAACAGCATTCAGGAACCATCCCACGATTCATTGTTGGAATAGACCTCGGAACAACCAACTCGGCTGTGGCCTTCATTGATATGGTACGGGGTGGACCGGCCCAAACCTTCCCCGTGCTGCAACTGGTGGCGCCGGGTACCGTGGAAGCCCGCGATTCTCTGCCTTCATTCCACTATGAGCCGGCAAATGAAGAAGTTGAAGCGAATCTGTTGGCGCTGCCATGGGACACGGAAAATTCGCGGGTCGTCGGCATCATGGCCCGCGAACACGGAGCAGGCGTTCCGGGACGGCTGGCGGTTTCGGCTAAATCGTGGTTGAGCCATGGCGGAGTTGACCGAAAAGCGGAACTGCTGCCGTGGCACAGCGCTCCCGACATTCAAAAACTTTCCCCCGGCGAAACCAGCCGAAGATATCTCGAACACATCCGCTATGCCTGGGATCAT
Source organism: Pontiellaceae bacterium B12219 (assembly GCA_029432795.1). Taxonomy (GTDB): domain Bacteria; phylum Verrucomicrobiota; class Kiritimatiellia; order Kiritimatiellales; family Pontiellaceae; genus Pontiella. The sequence continues at coordinate 80,596 of JARNMJ010000010.1, read as the reverse complement.
GCACATCCTGACGCCCCATTGGCAGAACAGGATGTGGTACTGACGGTTCCGGCCTCTTTCGACGAAGTGGCGCGCGAGCTGACGGTGGATGCCGCCCGCGCGGCCGGACTCCCCCGGCTCTGTCTGCTTGAAGAACCGCAGGCGGCCTTTTATGCCTGGATACGCCAGCATCGTAAAACCCAGGACATGAAACCCGGACAATCGATACTCGTGTGCGATATCGGCGGCGGCACCACCGACCTGACTCTGATTGAAACCGAAGAGGAAAAAGAGGGCCCGCTGAACTATCGGCGCATTGCCGTGGGCGAGCACCTGCTGCTCGGCGGAGATAATCTGGACCTCGCATTGGCGCATCACATCGAAGAAAAACTGGGCGGCCATAAACTGGCCCCGGCCGATTGGAGCATCGTGGTGCGGCGCAGCCAGCTGGCAAAGGAAGTGCTGCTCGGCCCGGAAGCCCCGGAAACATACACCATTCATTTGCCCGCCCGCGGTCGCAGTGTGGTTGGCGGCGGGCGGCAGGTTGATCTGAACAGGAATGAAGTGGTGCGCCTGTTGGCGGAAGGATTTCTGCCGGAAGTCGCAGTTGATGAGAAACCCACTGTACGCCAATCCGGATTTCAGGAATTCGGTCTGCCCTATGCTCCGGATGCCGGCATTACCCGCTACCTGAGCGCATTCCTGACCGCGAACCATAATGCTCGGCCCGATTATATTTTATTTAACGGCGGTTTTTTTGAATCACCGGTTTTACAGGCCCGGCTGCTCGATGTGCTGAAACAGGCACTGAACTGGCAGCCGCAGGTGCTTCGGACGGATCGGCTGGATCTGGCAGTTGCCTGCGGGGCAGCGGAATACGGCCGGGTGCGGCGCGGACAGGGTGCGCGCATAACCAGTGGTCTGGCCCGCACCTACTACCTTGGTATCAGTCGTGACAACGGAGAACCCGCCGCCGTCTGCCTGCTGCCGGCCGGACTCGAGGAAGGCGAATCGGTACACCTCTCAGAGCAGACCTTTAAACTGCACCTTCGCAAACCGGTCGAGTTTCCGCTCTACACCTCCGGCTCCCGCACTACGGATCAGCCCGGTGAGCTGCTGCCGATTGATGAAGAAAATATGCGCCCGATGCCGTCGATTAAAACGGTCATCAATTCGGGAAAGAAAAAGGGATCAGAGCAGATCCAGGTTCAATTGCATGCCAAACTGACTGAAATTGGAACGATTGAAGTCTGGCTGGCCGCCGTTGATGACTCCCGCGAATGGCGGTTGCAGTTCGATGCGCGTGCAGCCACTCAAACCGAGCGCGCCGTCGTTGAAGAGGAAGGCAACCGGGCCGGCGTACTCGATGAAACCATGGCCGCCTCGAGTGCCGGAACCATCCGCTCGGTATTGGGAGCCGGCCGCAGCGGCGAACCTGCCGGCCTGCTGAAAAAACTGGAGCAGAATACCGGAATGAAGCGCACGGACTGGCCCCCTGCCCTGTTGCGCCGCTGGTTCGAAGAAACACTTCCGCTGGCGGACTGCCGCGCGGCCGGACCGGAATTGGAGGCGCGCTGGCTGAACCTGATCGGATATGCACTGCGCCCGGGATACGGCTTTGCGGCCGACGACTGGCGTGTCGGAAACCTTTGGCGAATTAAATCCGCCGGCGTGGAAAATCATCGCAACGAAATGTGCCGCGCGGAATGGTGGATTCTATGGCGGCGGGTGGCGGGCGGCCTGACGGAACACCAGCAAATGGAATTGGCAAGCCCGCTCATCAAACAATGGAACAGCCGGATTCGCAATCCGGGAGCGAAAAAATCAAATAAACCCACGAATTTTCAGTTCGGCGACCACGAAAGCGCCGAAGTCTGGCGGTTGCTGGGCTCGCTGGAACGGCTGCCGAGCGTTAAAAAAGAACAACTGGGCGAGTTGCTTCTGCTCTGGCTGGAACGCAAAGGAATACGCATTTCAAACGGAGCGGTGATCTGGGCGCTCGGGCGCATCGGCGCCCGTGTCCCGACGTATGGACCGCTCAACACCGTGGTTTCCGCCGAATGCTGCGCGGAATGGGCCGGGCGCTTAATGGCAATGGACGGATCTTCTGAAGAAAAAGCCTTTGCCCTGATGCATCTCGCCCGTTTCACCGGCGACCGCTACCGCGATCTGCCGGAGGAATGTCGGCAACAACTGCTCGACTGGATGAGTGAGCATGCGGTTTCCGAACGCTTGTCGGACCTTGTTCGTGTTGGAGGTCTACTGGATGCGGAAGAGCAGGACCACGCATTTGGAGAGGCCCTTCCGGCCGGCCTGCACCTGGCCGGCTGATTTACCGGACAGCACTTTGCATCGAATTTAACTTTCCAAACCTTGGAAACCTCCCTTATATCGGCCTCTTGAAAACTAAATCCCAATCTACAGCATGGTCGGCTGAACAGTCGGCGGAGATTTACGGCATCAACAACTGGGGCGCAGATTATTTCAGCGTTTCGGATGAGGGTGAAGTAATTGTGCACCCGCATGGCAATGGCGTTGGTGTGAGCCTGCGAAAAATTGTCGATGGATTAACCGATCGCGGCATGGATATGCCGGTGCTGCTTCGTTTCAGCGATATCCTCGACTCGCGCATCAAACTGCTTCACGAAGGTTTCGGCCGGGCCATTTCCTGCTTTAACTATCAGGGAAATTATCGCGGTGTTTATCCGGTTAAAGTAAACCAGCAACAGCAGGTGCTCGAAGAAATCACGGAATTCGGCGCGCGCTACCATCATGGGCTGGAGTGCGGCAGCAAACCGGAACTGATCGCGGCGCTTTCCTATATGCACGATCCGGAAGCCTATCTGATCTGCAACGGCTACAAAGATGAGGAATTTGTTGAGCTAGGCCTGTACGCTTGCAAAATGGGCCTGCAGTGTATTTTTGTGGTGGAAACCCCTTCTGAACTGGAATTGATTATCGAGCACTCCAATCTGCTGCAGATTCGGCCGATTATCGGTGTTCGTTTGAAACTTTCCACTCAGGCTTCCGGACATTGGAACCATTCCGGCGGCGAACGCAGTGTGTTCGGGCTGAACCCGACTCAGGTGTGCGATCTGGTTGACCGCCTGCGCGAAGTCGAAATGCTCGACTGTCTGCAGTTGCTTCATTATCACGTCGGCTCCCAGATTCCCAATATCCGCGACATTCGTGAAGCGGTGGTGGAAGCCTGCCGTGTATACATCGGCCTCGTCAATGAAGGTGCCCCGATGGGCATCATTGATCTGGGCGGCGGTTTGGCGGTGGATTATGACGGTTCGCAGGGCGATTCCGATGCCAGCCGGAATTATAATCTCGATGAATATTGCGCAGCAATTGTTGAAAATATGGTCAGCACACTCGACGAAACCGAGGTGCCCCATCCGGATATTGTGACGGAATCCGGGCGCGCCACAGTGGCCTATTATTCCGTATTGCTTTTTAATATTCTTGATGAAAGCCGCTTTGAAGTCAGCGACCTTCCAACCCAGCTTCCCGACGATGCCCACGAGCTGTTGCACAATCTGATGGCTGTGGTCAAAGTGGTGAGCCTCCGGAATGCACAGGAATGTTTTCACGATGCCTTTTATTACCGCGACGAAATTCATGAACGCTTTAAACGCGGCACCATGACCCTGCGTGACCGCGCCCTGGCAGGAGAAATTTTCTGGCACATCATTACGCGGATTTCAAAACTGACCGAAGAAATGGAATACGTTCCGAACGAACTTCGGAAACTCCCGTCGATGCTGGCGGATATTTATTACGGCAATTTCAGCCTGTTCCAGTCATTGCCCGATGTATGGGCGATCGATCAATTGTTCCCGGTTATGCCCATTCACAGGTTGAAAGATAAACCGACCCGTGAAGTGGTTTTGGCCGACATCACCTGCGACTGCGACGGAAAGATCGACAAATTCGTGGGGCAGCACAACACGCGCGATACCCTTCCTCTGCATAATCTGACGAAAGAGGAATACTACCTCGGAGTCTTCCTCGTCGGCGCCTACCAGGAAACACTCGGCGATCTGCACAATCTGCTTGGAGACACCAATGTGATCACCATTCAGGTTGACCGCGACGAACACGTGAGCTACTCCCGCGAACTCGAAGGCGATTCCGTGGCCGATGTGTTGTCGTATGTCGAATACGATCCGAAAAATATGATTCGGCGCATCCGCTCACTGGCGGAAACGGCTGTGCGGAATAATCAGATCAGCGCAAAAGAGCGCAAAAACATTATGGATGCCTTCGAAAACGGCATGCGCGGCTATACCTATTTCGAACGGTAATTATTCAGCGCCCCCACTGCCGCAGCCACAATCAACAGTGCGGCAGCAAGCTCAAAACTTTCCTCAACGGAACCGGCTATCCGGTTGGTGGCGTCGGAAGGCACAATTCCGAACGGTTCCAGTTTGCGGGAAAGCCCGTCGATCGATTTGGCGAACACCAGCAGACCGCCCGAAAACAGGAAGCAGAGCGAGGGACCTTCAAACCGTTTCAGCCGTTCAATAAATGGCTTAAGGTGATTTTTAATCAGGAAAAAAAGTGCAGCCACAATGCAGGCGGAAATGATGAGCGCAATTATTTTTTCAGGAATTGGAACGTCCGAACTTGAATAAAAACGGCTTTTAAAAATGCCCATGGTGGTGAAGCGCTTATCAAAATCGAGCTCCCGCATTCCCAGAACAAGCGTCAGGACCAGCATGCTCCAGCGCACCGGCCACCGGCGTACCTGCAACGCCACAAAAAATGCCGCCACAAAGTAGGAAACCCATGAGGCCGTTTCAACCCAGCCGCCTTCGCTCATCATCGTGGCGTGCATTCCGGGGCTTACCAGTTCTGATGCGACAACCAGCAAAATCGTGCCGATAAATAATAAACCCCAAATAATCGAATATGTTTTCATAAATAGATTTCCTTTATGCATATTTCGCATAATCCCGCCTCGATCGGCAACCCTTACCTGATAAATCGTAAACAGGCAGGGTTTGACGAAACAGAAGAAGATAAGTAGCTTCCGAATCCTGAAAACATGATCGGATAAACTCTATTATGAAATTTGATACTGCAGCCATTCACATTGGACAGGAACCGGACAACGAAACCGGTGCCGTCATTCCGCCGGTCTATCTGACCTCCACCTTTGCCCAGCTCGAACCCGGCCAGACCCGCGGCTACGACTACACCCGCTCCGGCAACCCGTCCTTCGATCGCCTCGGTGCAACACTGGCCCATTTGGAGCAGGCCGAATATGCGACCGTCTTCGGCAGCGGCATGGCCGCAGTAAACGCCGTCATCACCACCCTCTCCTCCGGCGACCACATCGTCGCAGAAGAAAACATCTACGGTTGCACCTACCGTATCTACGACAAGGTGTTCAAAAAATTCGGCATCACCATCAGTTATGTTGATTTGTCCGATCCCGCGAATTTTCCAGAGATTGGAAAGCAGAAGCCGGCCCTCGTCTGGATTGAATCGCCCACCAACCCGATGCTGAAAATCATCGATATCGCAGCCGTCGCAAAAGCCGCTCACGATGCGGGGACGGAACTGCTGGTCGACAACACCTTTGCCTCCCCCTATTTCCAAAATCCGCTCACGCTCGGTGCCGACATCTGTCTTTCGAGCACCACCAAATATATAAACGGGCATTCCGATTGCCTCGGCGGCGTGGTGTGCACGAATTCCAAAGACTGGAACGAAAAGATGATTTTCGCGCAGAAAGCCGTTGGCTTAAATCCGTCGCCTTTCGACTGCTGGCTGATTTCCCGCGGACTTAAAACCCTCTCCGTACGGATGAAACAGCACGCAAAAAATGCGCTGAAGATCACGGAATTTCTCCAATCATTGGAAGAAACGGAAACCGTGCGTTATCCGTTCCACCCGTCGCACCCGCAGTACGAACTGGCGAAAAAACAGATGCGCGGCGGTTCTGGAATCGTGGTCGCAATCTTCGACCTTCCTCTTGAAAAAGTGGTCAAACTGATCTCCAACCTGAACCTGTTTTCGCTGGCCGAAAGTCTCGGCGGAATTGAATCGCTCATCTGCCACCCGGCTTCCATGACGCATGCCTCGATTCCGAAAGCCGAACGCGAAGCGGTCGGCATCACCGACGGGCTCGTCCGCTTTTCGGTAGGGATCGAAGATGCCGACGATCTGATCGAAGACCTTCAAAACGCTATCAACCAATTATAAAAATCATGCCGCAAGATTCCTTACGCAAAAATCCGCTCTATCGTGCCGAAGATCTCGGAAAACCCATTCCGAATACACCGCATGCCATTTCAATGTGCCTGCCGCGCTGGCAGGATGTGGTCGGATATGAAGAAAAAAATCCGGCAACGATGAAAAAACTGCATTTGGGCTACCCCCGCTTTTTCTATCATCCGCTCGTTCTGGCGGCCTGTGAAAAATTCCGGACTTCAACCGACCAGCATATTCAGCTCTATACCACACGAAATGCAGCAGAACGTTGTGCGGCCTACCTGTGGACCCGCAACTCCACCGCCCCCCTTGAAATCCGGGAAACCGGAGTCGGCGCCGTTGCACTCACCACATTCCCGGCCGAACTCGCCGACGAAGCCAAAGCCTATTGGCAGCATTCCGGCGAAGGCATTTCCTCACGCTGTGCTGAAGGCTTACTCAGCGGAGCCCCGTTGCCGAATGCCGCCAAAGCCCGGGAACGGATTTTCCAACGTCTGGAAAAACACTACGGAACCGACCGGAAAAATATTTATCTGTTTCCTTCCGGCATGGCCGCCATTCATGCCGCTTATGTGGCCGCACGAAAACTCAACCTCGATGCCCCCACGGCCCAGTTTGCCTTCCCCTATGGCGATACGCTGAAACTGCAGAATAAATTCAACCCGGCGCGGGCACTGTTTTATCCGCGCGGGGATGAAACCGACTTCCAACAGTTGGAAACCGATCTGAAAAACACCCGCATCAGCGGCCTCTTCTGCGAGTTTCCCACCAATCCCTTGCTGACGTGTGTCAACCTGCCGAAACTTCGTGAACTGGCTGATCAGCATCGATTCCCCGTCATCCTGGACGACACACTGGCCGCCTGCATTAATCTGGATATTCTGCCGATTTCCGACGTCGTCGTCACCAGCTTGACCAAATTTTTCTCCGGCACAAGCGATGTCATGGGCGGTGCTTTGGTGATTAATCCGAACGCTCCGTTTGCACAAGATCTGCGGAGTGAACTGGCTTCATTCTATGAACCCGAAGCCTTTCATCCGGCGGATGTTATTCAGCTCGAACTCGATTCCCGCGATTGCAAAGAACGGGTCGACCGGACCAATCTCACAGCTTTGGCCGTCTGCGAATTTCTCAATGACCACCCGGCCGTGGAATCCGTCTATTACCCCGCCATGACCCATAAAGAAATGTACGACCGTTTCAAACGACCGGATGGCGGATACGGCGGTCTGTTTTCTTTTGTTCTGAAAGACGCCGAAACAGTTACCGAAGCATTTTACGATGCGCTGGAAATCACCAAGGGTCCAAACCTTGGAACCAGCTTCAGCCTCTGCTGCCCCTTTACCCTGATTGCGCACTACGACGAACTCGAGTGGGCGGAATCCGCCGGAGCATCCCGCTACCTCATCCGCATATCAACCGGCCTCGAACCCGCCGATGACTTAATCGCCCGGCTCGAGCGCGCGCTGCCCCGCCGTAATCTTTGATTAACAACTCATCCAACTAGACGGCCGTCCAGCTGGATCAGGTCGCACTAAACCGGGCTCCCACCTCCCGGAACAGCTTCATGTGAAGTTCATACACACGTTCTCCCAGATAACCGGCGGGCCATAATGCACGTGGCAGCAAGGGATCCTCACAAAATGCGGAATGATAGGCATCGACCGCCATTCGCGCGAGTTCTGAACAGTCGTCATGATCAAATGAACCTGAACGGAACCGATCAATATTTTCCTCCACAACCGTGCAGTACCTCGACTGGAGTTCCTCCAGACGGTCAAAATCCCAGGCGTCTTCCACCACCCGTCTGTTCGGTAATCCCAATACGGTTCTGGCTTCAAAAAGATAGGCAAACGCGTCAACGCTGGCCGCCTGCGTTAAATCATCGAACTGCGGACGGATATCAAACGGCGTGATCCACACGCTCTGTTGCAGGCATCCCAAACGCATACGCTTCAGAAAACGACGCAGTACATTACGATAAACCCGATCCACCTCCGGCACATCGTAAATGAACATATACCAGATCGAGTTCCACTTCCTGTTCCAGAAATCTTTCGGATGGAAATAGTCCGGCAAAGCATCTTTTCCGGCATTGCTTAAACAGAGCTCCGGAGTGCTCGGATCGCCCTGCTTGCGGTGAATCACAAGTCCCTGGTTCCGCAAGCGGTACATGGCATCGCGGAACGCCTTCTGGTTGGGATAACAGGAACGATTCATCATCGCCCAGCCCCCACGCGTCATGAACAGGGATCCCAGCTGAAGCATCTCCAGCATTTCAGTCGCAGCGCGGCGCTTAACAACAGGCCAGCTGATATCGGGGTGATGAAAACTCTGCCAATTCATGGTTATATCATCTCATCTATCTAGATGGCCGTCCAGACAGATGAGCTTAAAGATTGCTTATTCTACGCAACAGCTTGCATTTGTCGTCTGGCTTGACTATCAGTTCACTTTTGTTTCAGGAGATAAGGCAATGTCAAAAGTTTTAATTATCGGTGCCGGTGGTGTCAGCGGCGTGGTGGTGCATAAATGCGCAGCGTTACCAGACGTGTTTTCGGAAATCATGCTGGCCAGCCGCACGAAATCGAAGTGCGATGCCATTGCCGCCCAGCTCAGCCGCCCGATTCAGACGGCGCAGGTGGATGCCGACAATGTGCCGGAACTGGTTGCTCTGATTAAATCATTCGGCCCGGAACTGGTGATTAATGTGGCCCTGCCCTATCAGGACCTGCACATCATGGATGCCTGTCTTGAAACCGGCGTGGCCTATCTCGACACCGCGAACTATGAACCGGAAGATACCGCCAAGTTTGAATATAAATGGCAGTGGGCCTATCACGACCGCTTTAAAGAAGCCGGACTGATGGCACTGCTCGGCAGCGGATTTGACCCCGGCGTGACCTCGGTTTTCTGCACCTACATTCAGAAACACTACCTCGATGAAATTCACACCATCGACATCATCGACGTGAATGCCGGCGACCACGGCTATCCGTTTGCCACCAACTTTAATCCGGAAATCAATATCCGCGAAGTCACCGCCAAAGGACGCTATTGGGAAAACGGGGAATGGATTGAAACCGATCCGCTCTCCGTGAAGCATTCCTTTGAGGTTCCGGAAAATATCGGCACCCCGAATATTTATCTGATGTATCACGAAGAGCTTGAATCGCTCGCCACACATATCCCGCATCTGAAACGCGCGCGGTTCTGGATGAGCTTCGGCGACAGCTATCTGAAACATCTCGAAGTGCTCGGCAACGTCGGCATGTCCCGTATTGACGAAGTGGAATTCAACGGGCAGAAGATTGTCCCCTTGCAGTTCCTCCGCACCCTGCTGCCCGATCCGGCATCGCTCGGTCCACGCACCAAGGGCAAAACCTGGATCGGCTGTCAGGTAACCGGTTTGAAAGACGGCAAAACAAAAACCGTAACCATCTACAACACGTGCGACCACGAGGCATGTTATGCCGAAGTGCAGTCGCAGGCCATTTCCTATACCACCGGTGTTCCGGCGTTTATCGGGGCCAAAATGATCCTCGAGAAAAAGTGGACGGGCGACGGCGTGTTCAACATCGAGCAGATGGATCCTGATCCGTTCATGGACGACCTGAATCAATACGGCCTTCCCTGGAAAGTCATCGAAGGCGCCGTCATTGATCTGGGCTGAATGAAAACACCTGTATTCATTGTTGAAGAGGAACTGATCCGCCGGAATTGCGAGATTCTGGCGTCGGTTAAAGAACGCACGGGCTGCAAAGTTTTATTGGCGCTCAAGGGTTTTGCCCTGTGGCCGATGTTTCCAATGATTGGAAACTATCTCGACGGCGTCTGCGCCAGCTCGCCGTGGGAAGCCCGATTGGGCCGCGAAATGTTCGGCAAAGAAGTGCATGCGTATGCGGCTGCTTATACCGATGCCGATTATGCCGAACTGCTGACGCTGTGCGATGAGATCGACTTCAACTCCTTCAACCAGTTTAAAAAGTTCCAGGCATTGGAACGGGGCAATACCAAGCTGGGTTTACGTATTAATCCGAACTGCTCAACACAACCGGCCGAACATGCGATTTATGATCCGTGTGCCCCGAAATCGCGACTGGGCATTCGGAAAAAAGATTTCGAGCTCCAATCGTTGGAAGGAATTTCCGGACTGCATTTCCATACGCTTTGCGAACAGAATTCCGATGATTTGGCGACAACGCTGCAGGCAGTTGAAGAGCAGTTCGGCGAACTTCTTCCGCAAATGGAATGGGTGAACTTCGGCGGCGGACATCATATTACGCGCGACGATTATGACCTCGATCTGCTCTGCAAACTGATCAACGATTTTAAAGCGAAGTATAATGTTCAGGTGATTCTGGAGCCCGGCGAAGCAGTTGCGCTGCATGCGGGCGTGCTGGTTTCGACCGTGTTGGACGTCATTGATAACGACGGGGCCATTGCCATTCTGGATGTTTCCTGCACCTGCCACATGCCGGACGTGCTTGAAATGCCCTATCGGCCGGAAATCGACGGCGGCGCGCTGCCGAATGAAAAAAACCACACCTATCGATTGGCCGGACTCAGCTGTTTGGCGGGCGATGTGATTGGCGACTATTCCTTCGATGAACCGCTGAAAGCCGGCGACCAGTTGGTGTTCCGCGACATGGCGCATTATTCCATGGTCAAGACGACTTTTTTCAACGGCATCCAGCATCCGGATCTTGCGATTCGCCGCAATGGCGAACTGGACGTGATTCGGCGGTTTGACTATCAGGACTACAAAAACCGGCTTGCTTAATTCACTCCGCGATTCACCGGCTTGAACAGCATCATAAATTCATCGGTCAGTTCTTCGAGTTCATCACGAACCAGAAATTCGGTTTCATCGATACTCCAGCAGTCATAAAGCCCGTCCATATAAACATAGAAATGGCGGGCCGCGTGACGCGGCCTGATGTCTGAACGAACCTGCCCGGATTCAATTAGGCGGGCCAGAACTTTTTCAAGTTCCACGATGCAGGCCCGCTGATACTGTTCTTCATTGACCGTGAACGCTTTGAAATCATCAATATATTCCATGCGGGAAAAGATCAGAATCTGGAACTTGTGAACGATCGGATCATCGAAGAATTTCATCAGCCGGTCCACCACCCGCTGGCGTAGATCCGCGAGACTTGTGATGGATTCATCGGACCAGTATTCCGGCGTAAAACGTCGTGTTTGGGCCATGTATTCATCGAGTTGCAGGAAGAGATCGATCTTATCTTTAAAGTGCCAGTAGACCGCACCTCGGGTCACTCCGGCCTCTTTCCCGATATCCGCCAACGTTGCGCGGCTAACCCCCTTTTTATAGAACACGTCCAGCGCAGCCATCAGAATGGCTTCCCGCGTTTTTCCTGCCTCTTCTTTTGTTCGTCTCATCTTTTACAGCTCCAATGCGTAGCCGATAAAATCATCCTGTGAACGGCTATAGCCCAGTTTTTCATAGAGCGCCTGCCCGGCCTTGTTTTCAACACCGGTCGACAGATCAATTCGTTTCGCACCGGTCGCTTTTGAATATTCCCGGGCCTTATTCATCAACGAGCGTGCGATGCCTTTTCTCCGGAATTCTTCTTTCACATAGAGATCATATAGAATCTGAATTCTGATCGCATCAACAGAACAAAACGAAGGGTAGAGCTGAACAAAGCCAACTGCCGCCCCGTCTTCAAACGCCAGAAAGATCGTTGATTCATCATTCACGATGCGCTGGCGGATATACGATTCCGCCAACGGAGCATTGGCAGGCTGATCATAAAACTGCCGATATAAATCAAACAGTTTCGCCGCATGCAAAATATGATCTGTTGTTGCCTGAACTAAAAACATTCCGATCTCCCTTTTAAAGCAAACATTATCCCTCAAACCAGCCGATCGGGCCCGGATCGAGATTGATATTAATCTGCTTCACCTCGGTATATTCATCGAACCCGTAGGTACCCAGATCGCGCCCAATGCCGCTTTGTTTATACCCACCCCACGGAGCTTCACTGTAAGTTGGATGATAGCAATTAATCCATGTGATTCCTGCGCGCAATTTTTTGATAAAGTTCAGAGCCCGCGTTCCGTTCTCGGAGAAGACCCCGCCGGCCAATCCATAAATAGAATCATTCGCCAATTTCACCGCGTCGGCGTCATCGGTAAATTTCTGAACCGCGAGTACCGGGCCGAAAATCTCTTCTTTCACAATGCGCATCTCCGGAGTGGTATCCGTGAAGATCGTCGGCGCAATAAAGAAGCCTTTATCCAACCCATCTTCCATCAACCGAACCCCGCCGCATTGGAGCGTGGCCCCTTCGGCTTTACCGATTTCGATATAGCGCAGCACCTTTTCCATATGGGCTTCGGAAACCATCGCCGCCATTTCAACGCCTTCGGCATCGCCCGGAGCCACCTTGATCTTCTTCGTGCGTCCCACCAGCTTTTCCACAAATTCATCGTGGATACTTTCCTGCAACAGCAGACGGGAACCGGCAGAACAAACCTGACCCTGATTGGCAAAAATAGCAAACAGTGCCCAGTCTACCGCCGCGTCCATATCCGCATCTTCAAACACCACGCACGGCGATTTACCGCCCAGTTCGAGCGAGATCTTTTTCAGGTTTCCGGTCGCAGCCGTCATAATCTTGCGCCCGGTTGCCGTGCCGCCGGTGAAGGCGATTTTATCAATATCCATATGTTCCGCCATACGGGCTCCGACCGCAGCGCCCGCACCCATCACCAGATTGGCGGAGCCTTTCGGGAAGCCGGCCTCCTCGATCAGCTCAAAAAGACGGACCGCAGAAAGCGGAGTGATTTCGGAAGGCTTGAAAACGATACTGTTACCCGCCGCCAGCGCCGGCGCAATTTTCCAGGTGCCCATCAGCAGCGGATAGTTCCACGGCACAATCAGGCCGGCGACGCCGATCGGTTCGCGTACGGTCATGGCCTGCATCGGATCGGCCACTTCATAGGTCTGTCCCATCGGCTTGGTGCAGAGTCCCGCATAATAGCGAAAACAGGCCGCCGCATCAGCCACATCATATTCAGCTTCGCGAAGCGGTTTGCCGTTATCGCGCGTTTCGAGTTCGGTCAGCTCAGCGCCGTTGGCATCAATCAGATCGGCCAATTTAAACAACAGCGCCGCGCGTTCCTGCGCCGGCGTTGAACCCCATGGGCCTTCATAAAAAGCTTCTTTGGCCGCAATCACCGCCGTATCAACATCCGCTTCCGCTCCTTCAGCAACAGCGGCCAGCACTTCGCCGTTGGCCGGATTAATCGAATTGCGGGTTTCGCCGGAAATGGAAGGAACCCACTCGCCGTTGATATACATTTTTTTCACATCGCTCATCATCATTCTCCGTTATAGGCTTCTGTATACATACGCCGGGCATCGGCCAGCGTAATCTCGGCCGGATTCACCGCCAGCAGACGCGTAACGCCCATCACGGCTTCGGCCATATTTTCAAGGTCGTTTTCAGGAATGCCCGCTTCGGCCAGCGACATCGGAAGTCCGATGTTTTTCTTCAACGTCTGGACCTGCGGAACCAAAACAGCCGCATCGCGAATTCCGCAAAAGGCTTCCGCAAGATCGGCAAACCGCTCTTCGTTGCCTTTCAAATTATGATTCAGCACCGGCCCGGCCATCAGCGCATTCGCCATACCGTGCGGAACGTGATGCCGCCCGCCGAGCGGATAAGCAAAGGCGTGAATCGCGGTGACGCTGGAGTTCGTGAACGCCAGCCCGGCAAAGAAGCTCGCCATCAGCATGCCTTCGCGCGCCTCCAGATTTTCGGGTTCGTTATAGGCGGTTTCCAACCATTGGAAAATCAAGCCCAACGCGCGCAACGCCATGCCATCGCTGTATGGATTTTTCTTCACCGATAAATAGGCTTCCGTCGCATGACAAAAGGCATCCATGCCCGTGGTTGATGTGATCCGTGGCGGCATGGAAACCGTCAGTTCCGGCACGAGGAATGCGGCGTACGGCAGAATATTATTTGAAACGACCGCCTTTTTCATCTGCTCTTTGGTATCCGTCAGAATCGAAATGTTCGTGACTTCCGATCCGGTTCCGGACGTTGTCGGGATGATGAACAACGGCGCACAGCGCTTCGGCACAGCATCCGCACCGATCATATCCTCAACCTTCCGATCATTGGAAAGCGCGGCGGCCACCACTTTCGAGGCATCCATCGGACTGCCGCCGCCCATACCAATCACCGCATCAGCCTTGAATGTTTTGGCCTGCGCAATCATTTCAGCCACCTGCTCCATGGAAGGATCGCCCAGGGTTTCCGCGAATACGGCCACCGCCCGATTGCGGGCAGCCACCGACTTCATTTTTTCAAACCCCTCGGTTTTGGAAATATGCGGACCGGTTACAATGAAAATGCGGGATGCGCCCGCTTTGGTCAGCACACCATCCAGCGCTTCGAGCGCATCGGAGCCGCAGAAGATTTCCGGCATAGGAATCAGATACATGTTGCCGCTCCCAATGCTTCGTCGAAAATTTTCAATCCGCGGTTAATTTCTTCTTCGGTTACCACCAGCGGCGGAATCCAGCGCAGTACGTTTCTACGAATGCCACAGCTCAGTAAAAGCATGTCGCGTTTATAAACTTCCTTCAGCACCTTGTCCGGCAGCGTTGAATCCGGCTTGTCGCCATCCATCAACTCGAGCCCGATCATCAGGCCCCGGCCGCGCACATCGCCGATACATGGATATTTCTGACGGAGCGCCCGCAGTCCATTCATCAGCTGCTCGCCACGTTCGGCAGCATTTTCCACCAGCTTTTCATCAACCAGCGTTTCAATGGTTGCCACGGCCGATGCCACCGCCATCGGGTTGCAGGCATACGTGCCGCCATGCGTTCCCGTAATCCATTTTTTGCCGAGCTCGGATTTGTAGGCAATGCCCGAAATCGGCATGCCGGAACCGAGGCCCTTGGCCATCGTCATGATATCCGGAGTGACGTCATCATAGGTATGGGCGAACATTTTTCCAGTGCGTCCGAAGCCGGTCTGAACTTCATCGCAGATCATCAGAATATCATGTTTGTCGCACAGTTCGCGGAGCCCTTTGAGGTAGCCCTTACTCGTAGGCAGATATCCGCCTTCGCCCAGCACCGGTTCCACCACAATCGCCGCGGTTTCTTCCGGAGCGGTCTGCGTGGAAAGCAGCAGTTCCATTTCTGCCAGCGCATGGACGGTTTCTTCCTCTTCGGTCCGACCGGAGGCATAGGCATACGGAAACGGCGCCACATAGATGCCTGCCGGAAGATTTGGATATTTCAACCGATAAACCGTCTTGCTGGTAGTCATCGCCATCGTCAGATGCGTGCGGCCATGAAAACTGCCGTTCAGCACAATGATGTTGGGTTTCCCGGTTGCGTGCTTTGCCAATTTAACCGCGCCTTCCACGGCCTCTGCTCCACTGTTGGAAAAGAAGTAGGTATCGAGCGCTTCCGGCATAATCCGCTTAAGCTGCGCACAGAGTTTGGCAACCGGTTCATTATAGACAATGTTGATCTGCGAAAAGATCAGTTTGTCCGCCTGTTCCTTGATCGCCGCCACAATGTTCGGGTGGCAATGCCCTGTGCTGTTGACTCCGATTCCACTTGTGAAATCCAACAGGGTTTTACCCTCGGTCGTATAGAGTTCACAGCCCTTGCCTCCGGTGATGATGTGGTCGGTGGCATGGGAATAAACGGTGGATAGATGTGAATAATCGGCAAGTTCTGTCATTTTCCTTCTCGGTTGTTATATATGGGTTATATGGCTGGTTGCTGTTGGGTGATGCAGTGGATTCCTCCACCGCCGTAAAAAATGGCCGCGCATTCCGGCATATCGACGATGACACGGTCCGGATAGATTTCCTTGAAAATCGCCATCGCCTCTTCATCGACCGGATCATCAAACATCGGGACAAATACGGCTCCGTTGGCTAAATAGTAGTTCACATAGCTGCAGGAAATGCGGCGCTGGCCTTCCAGCCAGATCCCCGGCTGCGGCATACGCACCACTTCAATCCTGCGTCCCTTTGCATCGGTGCAGTTTTCGAGTCGTGCAATATTCTGTTCAAAACGGCTGTAGTTCGGATCGTTTTTGTTGTCCGTGGAAAGATGCATAATCTTGCCGGGCGCAACGAATGCCGCCACAACATCAATATGCCCGCCGGTCTCATCCTGTTCGTAGCCTCGATCCAGCCAGATCACTTTTTCCGCGCCGAGGTAGTCGCACAGAATCTGCTCAACCTTTTCCTCGCTCAGCTCTGGATTCCGATTGTCATTCAACAGGGTGGCGCGGGTGCAAAGCACCGTTCCCTCACCGTCCACATGAATGGCACCGCCTTCGTTCATCAGCGATGCGTTGTAGCAGGGAATATCCAGCACCTGACACACCCGGCGCGCCAGTTCCTTGTCTTTTCCCCAGTTGGCATATTCCATTTCGCCCCAACCGTTAAAACGCCAGTTGACTCCCGCCAACCGGGCGTCTTCTTTGTGCAGCAGAAAGGAAGGACAGGTATCGCGTGTCCAGGCATCATCAATGGCGCAGGGCACAATCTCCACGCCCTTACCGACATAGCGCTCCACTTCATCGAGGGCATCACGCGGCACCAGCATTTTTACCGGTTCGAATTCGCTAATCGAATTGGCCAGCGTGGCAATCGAACGTTTCGCTTCACGATGATGCCCCCGCCAGGCCGTATTATCATACGGCCACGCCATCCAGCAGGCTTCATGCTTCTGCCATTCGGCCGGCATATAATATCCGTCCGCTTTCGGGGTATTTGTTTTCATTTGAGTAAACATTTTGTTCTCCAGAATCAGTGCACTTGCATTTTCGACATCGTACTCAGAACCACCGTTCCCAACACGATGAAGCCCATTCCAACAAGGGCCGGACCATCAGGAATCTGGCGGTAAAGGACCATGGACAGTATGGCAATCAACACCATTCCGATGCCCGACCAGATGGCAAAGGCCGGCCCGATGGGCAACACCTTCATGCAGTAGGCGAACAGCGCCATCGAAAGCATATAGCTGGCAGCCACGGCCACCAGCAGCCCCGGGCGGCGAAGCCCGGCGAGCTGCTTTGACATGATGCAGGCAAATACATCCAGCAGCATGGAAAAGGTGAGAATAAACCATCCAAGTTTCATTCGAATTACATCACTTCTTTAATGGCTTCTTCCATGACTTCGATGGTCTTATCGAGCAGTTCATACGGAACCGTCAATGCCGGTTCAATGCGGATGGTCTGCGCATTGTTCAACGTGCCGCCGGTGAGGACGCCGCGCTTGAACATGCCGGCCACCACTTTGTAGCCCACCTCGCCATCAGCAAACTCAACACCGATCAACAGCCCTTTACCGCGGATTTCATTGATCATGCCCGGATACTTATCCTTCAGTTCATTGAGCTTGGCCGTCATGTAGATCCCTTTTTCAGCCGACTGTTTCGGCGTGTCTTCTTCCAGCATCACGCCAATGGCCGCGAGTGCTGATGCACAGGCGAGCGGGTTACCGCCGGTCGTCGTCGTGTGCATAAACGGATTCGGTTCCATGCATTCCCAAATCTTCGCGGTGGACATGAATCCACTGCATGGAACCACGCCGCCGCCGAGTGCTTTACCAAAAGCCATGATATCGGGCGCGACGTCCCAGCAATCGACCCCGAACATTTCCCCCACACGCCCGAAGCCCGTCTGTACTTCGTCGGCAATCAGCAATACGCCATAGCGATCGCACATTTCGCGCAGACGCGGCCAGTAATCCGCCGGCGGAACAATCGCGCCTGCTTCCCCCTGAACCGGTTCGACAATGATGCCTGCAATATCGTCGCCGACGATCTGCGCTTTCTTCAATTCAGCTTCCATCGCATCCGCATCTCCGTACGGCGCATATTTCACGTTTCCAAGGAGTGGAAGCAGTGGTTTGCGATAGACCGATTTACCCATCACCGAAAGCGAACCGGCGGTCTTGCCGTGGAAACTTCCAATGGTTGAAATAAAGCCGGATTTACCGGTATGCAGCTTGGCCAGTTTCAGCGCGCCTTCCACGCCTTCCGTACCGGAGTTGGCAAAGAAACCATATTGGATATCGCCCGGCGTCAGTTCACCGAGCACCTGTCCGAGCTGGGCGCGCAGCGGATCGAGCAGCTCCTGCGAATACTGCGGAGAACGGTTCAGCTGGGCATTCACGGCTTCGACCACTTTCGGATGGCGGATACCCAGGCTGTAGAGTCCGTAGCCACCGAGCATATCAATAAATTCGCGGCCCAGAATGTCGGTGATGATAGAGCCCTGCCCGGACCATTCTGTCATGGCAAAATCGCCGGCGATGGTGGCGGACTTACGGTATTCCAGAAACCCTTTGTTAATATGGTCGCGAAAGTTTTCGACCGTTTTACTCGAAATTTCCTCCTTCACATCCTGCGTCAGTTCGGTTTTACCCGTAACGATATTATTGATCCATTGTACTTCAGCTTTAGCGTTTTCAATATTTCTTGGCATGTCATTTCTCCTGCGCACCTGCGCGTTTCAATTCATTAAATCAGTGGTTTTTCAGGGATTGGAAACCCCGTGGTATCGGGGTGTAGGCACAATCCTGTCTTTGAAGATTCCAAATCATCTAGTGCATCTCCCCGCCGTTTTTGGCTGTAAACTTCTGCATCGCCAGCACCAACACAATGGTCAGAATCATGATGATGGTGGAGAGCGCGTGGATCTCCGGCGTCACGCCGCGTTTCAAGGCGGAATAGATAAAGAGCGGCAGGGTGGTGGATTTCGGGCCGGCTGTGAAAAAGCTGATCACAAAATCGTCGAGCGAAAGTGTGAAGGCCAGCATCGCCCCGGCCATGATGCCCGGCTTCAGCAGCGGCAGCAAAATTTTGAACAGCACGCGCTTGTGGTCGGCATACAGATCATACGCCGCTTCTTCCACATCGTGTCCGATCATCTCCAGCCGACCACGCACCACCAAGGCTACGAAAGAAATCTGGAACGTGACGTGCCCGACAATCATGGAAGGCATACCCAATTCAAACAGCCCCGTAAAATGGCGGATCGCACTGAACGCAATGACCAACGCCACGGCAAAGATGATGTCGGGCGTAACCACCGGCAGATGGAGCAGCATATCGAGCTTTCCCATGGTCTTCTTTTTCCAGGGGAAGCGATACATCCCGATTGCCAGCATGGTACCCAGCACGGTGGATAGCAGCGTGGATACAACCGCAAGAAGCAGGGTATTCCAGGCCGCTTTCATAATGACCTCGTTGTGGAACATTTTGGCGTACCAGTCGAACGTAAAACCTCCCCAGGTCAAACCAAACTTATTGGCATTGAACGAGAACATCGCCACGCACAGCAACGGAATGTAGAACAGGATGAAGACTCCCACAGACGTCATGGTGATTCCGGTTGAATTTCCGCGTCTCATGATCAGGCCTCCTTTTTCTTCAGTTCATGCCGGCGCGATGCCATCAGTGCAGACAAGGTTAAGAACATCAGCACCAGACTGAGTGCTGCACCGAACGGCCAATCCCGCGAGGTGCCGAACTGCTGCTGAATCAGGTTTCCGATCAGCATGTAGCGGGAACCGCCGAGCATATCCGGAACGACAAACATGCCCATGGCCGGCACGAGGGTCAGCGTGATGCCCACCGAAAGGCCGGGCATGGTCTGCGGCAGAATGGCATGACGGAAAACGCGCCATCCGCCGGAGTATAAATCGCGGGCGGCTTCCACCAGCGCCCAGTCCATTTTCTCCACGGCCGTATAGAGCGGCAGGGCGACAAACGGAAGGAACATGGAAACCATGCCGATATACACCGCAAACGTGCTGGGGTAGAGCGCGGTTCCCGGCTCAATGGCTCCAACTTCGGCCAACAATTTAGCCAGGGGCATATTCGGTGCAAGCGCCAGAAACCAGGCATAGGTGCGGATCACCAGATTGGTCCAGAACGGAATCAGCAGCAGCGTTAGCCAGACCGTGCGGCTTTTATCCGGGCGACTCACCAGAAAAAAGGCGAGCGGATAGGACAGCACCACACACAGGAAGGTGGTGACCACAGCCACCACAATACTGCGCCAGACGATCAGCAGGTTATCCGCAGACCATCCAAAGTAGCCGAAACCGGCCAGCCGTTTCATGTTATCAATGGAAAAGTTCCATTCAATCTGGCCGTAGTCGCCACGGGAGGCAAAACTTACGGCAAACAGCGCGAGGCAGGGAATCACCAAAAAGATCAGCGACCACAGAAAGCCCGGAGAAACAAAACTGAAAGCACGACGGGACAGCACTTTTTTCTTAACCAAAGCGCCATGAAAAACCGTATAGCTTCCATCCGGTTTATCTTTTTCCGGTACGTTTTTATTTTCGTTAGTCATTGAGCATCACCACCGCTTCCTGAGGTACGTTCACCATCACTTCTTCGCCTTTGGCAAAAGGCCTCACCGACTCGGTTTCCACCTGCAGCCCGTTGTCTAAAAAGAGCTCCTGATAGCAGCCCCGATAGAGCGAGGTTTCAACGCGCCCCTTAAACGTGCAGGCCGCGGAATCGGAGGTAACACTCAGATTTTCAGGGCGAACCGTAACGGTTCCTTTTTCCCATGGAACGGGGTCGGTAACCGCCCATTCGCCATAGGTGGTCCTGATGCGATGATCCGCCACCCGTTCAGCTTCGATAAAGTTCTGGGTCTGGAGGAAGTCGGCCACAAATTTAGATTTCGGCCGATCATACACTTCGCGCACATCGCCCATCTGCGCCACTTCGCCGACATTCATCACCGCCATCCGATCGGAAACAGTCAGGGCTTCCTGCTGATCGTGTGTGACCATGATAAAGGTTTTTTCCAACCGCTGCTGAATCTGCCGCAATTCAATCTGCACCTGCACCCGCAACTTGGCATCGAGCGCCGACATCGGCTCATCGAGCAGCAGCAATTCCGGTTCGTTGGCCAGAGCACGGGCCAGCGCCACCCGCTGGCGCTGCCCGCCGGACATCTGATCCGGTTTACGGTCTCCAAACCCATCGAGCTGTACCAGATCGAGCATCTCTTTGGCTTTGATGATGGCCTCTGCTTTCGGGATCTTGCGCGAAATCAGCCCGAAGCTGATATTTTCCAAAACGGTCAGGTGCGGGAAGAGCGCGTAGCTCTGGAACACCGTATTCACCGGCCGCTCATTGGCCGGCTTCCAGGTGATCGCTTCACCACCGAGCATCACCATGCCGCTGTCGGCCATTTCCAGACCGGCCACAACACGAAGCAAGGTCGTTTTTCCGCAGCCGGACGGGCCCAGCAACGTAAAGAACTCGCCCTTCTCCACTTTCAGCTCAACATACTTCAGCGCTTCAACATCGCCGTAGCTTTTACAGACTGCAAATACCTTCAGATCCATGACGTCTCCTTAAATTCCTGCGACGCGGTTCACGCCGTCGTGGGTTAACAGCGCACCGTAATGCTGGGGCCGGCGATCCCGGAAAAATCCCCAGCCCGAGCGGAAGTCGCGCATCGCTTCAAAATCAAATTCCGCCGTCCAGACGCCTTCGGTTTCACGGTCGGCATCAGCCACCAGCGCCCCCGTTTCATCGGTGATGAACGAGCGGCCGTAGAAGGTCATTTCAATATCCTCATCGCGCTCGGTTCCGATGCGGTTGGATGCACACACCGGAACAAGGTTGGCGGCGGCGTGACCCTGCTGCGTCCGTCTCCAATGATCGGAAGAATCGTAATCCGGCGTGTACGGTTCAGAACCGATGGCCGTCGGGTAGAACAAAATATCGGCACCCAGGAGCGCCAGACTGCGGGCGGTTTCCGGATACCACTGGTCCCAGCAAATTCCAACGCCGATTTTGGCATAGGCCGTATCCCAGACCTTGAAGCCGAGATCGCCCGGTGCGAAATAGTATTTTTCTTCATAGCCCGATCCCTGCGGAATATGAATCTTGCGATAGATCCCCATCATCGTTCCATCGGCATCCATCATGGCCATTGAGTTATAGGTCGCCTTACCGGCCCGTTCAAAAAAGCTGATCGGCAGCACCACACTGAGCTCCTTCGCCAGATCGGAAAACCGCTTCAGGAACGAATCCTCCAGCGTGGCTTCGTGGGCATCGGAAAAATATTCATACTTCTGAAGTTTGCAGAAATAGGGGCCTTCGAAGAGTTCTTGCAGCAGGATAATCTGCGCGCCCTGCGCAGCGGCTTCTCGGACCAGCTTTTCAGCTTTATCGATATTCGCCCCGAAATCCTCACTGCAGGTCATTTGGGTTACGGCTACTTTTACTTTACTCATGGGTCACACTTCGGGTTAGGCATTGCAGGAGGGGCTCAGGCGTCGAGGCCGCTGCCCCTCCAAAGGTGTTCGCAGTACTAGCGGGTTTTAATCATTTTCCAGAGTTCGCCATACATCGCTGTATTGGCACCGGCATCCAGAATGAACTCAAGCTTCTCTTCGGTTTCCGCATCCGGATAAACTGATGGATTTTCCAGCAGAGCCTTATCGATCATGGGCAGCGAGGCTTTGTTCGGCGTGGCGAACGCGATGTAGTTCGAAAGCTGCGCGCCGTTTTTGGCATCCAAAATGAAGTTGATGTATTTGTACGCCAGCTCTTTGTTCGGTGCCTCTTTGGTGATGCACATACTGTCGCACCAAACCACTGTGCCTTCCTTCGGAATGACATACTTCAGGTTCGGACTTTCTTCAATGTTTGCAAAGGCATCTCCACTATAGCAAAAGGACATATCCAAGGTTCCGGCCTGGACCTTCGAAAAACCGCCTACGTTCGCAACAAATCCCGAATAGCCTTTTTTCTTCTTCGCCTTAATCAGCAGATTCGCCGCTTCCATCAGCTCTTTTTTATTCGTGGTGTTCATGGAATAGCCCAGATATGTCAGCGCAATTCCGGTCATCTCACGTTCTGAATCAAACAGTGCAAACCGCGTGCCGCCTTCGGACTCCAGAATCGGTTTCCAGGAATCGATCGGTTCAGTGACTTTTTCGGAATCATAAATCAGCCCGACCGTCCCCCACTGATACGCGACAGAATATTTATTGCCTTCATCAAAACTGGGGGATGAAAAGGTGTCCGTGAGATTTCCAAGGTTTGGAATTTTTGAATGATCCAGCTCGCTCAGCAGGCCGAGTTCAATCATCGATGGAACAATGTAGTCGGAAGGGAAAACCATGTCGTACTGCGACACTCCGCCGGCCTGCAGTTTCGCCACCATTTCCTCGCAGTTTTCATAGTTCGATTCAATGACTTTGCAGTCATACATTTCTTCAAATGCTTTCGTCAGTTCCGGCTCGGTATATTCCGTCCAGATGTAGATATTCAATTCCTCTTTCGCCGTAGCTGAAAGAGCAACCATTGATCCGATAGCCAGTGCACTCAGTGTTACCTTCATGTTTCATTCTCCTTATGAGGTTTTAAAAATACGGGATACGCCCCGCGTTTATATGATCCGCATCCTGAACACCACCAGTGCACACAGTATGCCAAACCCCGTTCCCTCAGAATTAACCGGCAAACCTAGAACCCCCTAACACCCTATCTATAAATTAATTACAAATAACACCAAACATTCACCGATGTATGTATAACAAAACACGAATTACATTCATAATTGTATGTATACAATACTTTTAGTTCATTTTTGTCTCATTCAGCCCACCATCCAGATCCATGAAAATACAGAAAACCAGCCAAAAATTTCCAACCTCGGGAGGCTGTTTCCAGCCGGGTATTCCAATGATTGGAACAAAAAAAAGCGCCCCGGTCGGGACGCTTTTTTCATTCAGGTTATAAACCGATTACATTTCACAGCTGAGGCTGAGCATGCCCACCAAATCAACATCATACGCGGCATCGCTCAATACTTTATCATCACCCTGACCAATGTAGACCAAGGAACCGCCGAGCGACCATACGTCGCCCAACGCATAGTTCAGGGCTCCGTAGATTTCGTAGCTGTTGAATCCATCTTTCAGGCCCGCACTTTCATTTCCATCGCCCTGCTTCATATAGGAAACCAGACCGCCGACCGTCCCCTCGAGGTCTTCCGAAAGCTCCGTGGTCCAGTCCAATGAAACCGGAACATAGATCTGCCCTTCCGTTGCATCGATGGGCCCCTGATTAAAACTCATGTAATTGAGCGATGCCGCCAAATAGAAATCGCCAAAGCCATAACCGGCCGCAACATTCAATTCGAGTTCATTTTCAGCACCGCTGTACATGTACTCCAGCACACCCACTGAAAGATCCAGCCCATCGGCCAGTTCCGGAAGCATGTAGGTTACATACCAGTCCGTTTCATACGGGGTTTCAAATCCATCAGAGAAAGGAGCAAGCGTCCCCCAGGCTCCGGCAATGAATTCACCATACTCTTCGGGCATGCCGAAACCGTACAACTCAATCGAAGGCTGAAGATTGAACTCATCTGATATCGTGGTTCCGCGATATACGTAAGCACTAACAAAATCCACTGAACCATTTGATCCAGCCATTGCTCCACCGGTAACCAGACCTGCTGCCACTGCTGTTATGAGTACCTTTTTCATGCGATCTCCTTTGACTTGCGTTTACTAACACAAACCCGATCGACACCTACAACCGCTGCCAATACGGGCTCCTCGAGGTTGGTCGTGAAGTAGCACCGGACAAGCATTGTTGTCAATTCTTTAGTTTACTACATCTAGGGGCATTTACTTAAAATCCCCTTCACCCACCACAAGAAGTTCCATGATCTGAACACAAGAAAAACATCCGTATTGATGCGTATTTCAACAGCAATAGAAAAACGGTACATCAGCTGCACCAAAGGCCTGAAAATCACCGAAGAAACGAGAACCTCCGAAGTGCGCTAGGCGATCCTGCGCGCTCCATATTGCCCAAATTCGTTCAACACATTTTCCAGATGGCTTCGCGCCCCGGCCTGCAGATATTCCATCGCATTGAGCGATGCTTCGTGCGCATCCAGAGAAGAACCGGCCACACAGTCTTCGACCACCCGACAGAAATAGTCGTGCTGATGCCCGTCCACAAAGGTATAGTGCACACAGACATCGGTCAGACAACCGCACAGAATTAACGTATCAACCTTCAGCCCCTTCAGCAGAATTTCCAGATCCGTTCCGAAGAAGGCGGAATAGCGGCGTTTCCTGATCCGATAATCCGTCGGACGGAAATCGAGCACCTCCACATTTATTTCCGTGTTCGGATCATCTTCGAGGCAGTGAACGTCTTCCGCGCCATCCAGTTCCCGACCGATGTCACTCAGATCCGGCCGATGCACCTCCTGGATAAAGATGACCGGAATGTCGTTTTCACGCGCCTTTTTAATGAGCTTTGCCGACTTTGCCATTCGCTCATCAAAACCTTCCATACAGGGAATCGCTTCCTCGCTGTGATCTATAAAAAGCGGGCCCTGGATATCAATCACCAACAGCGCCGGCTGACCCTCAATAAAGTTTCTTTTCATTTTCCCCTATGCTTCCGCTGGGTTATTCGAGATTTCTTCGAATCGATATTTAAAAAATCTGATTTTCATAATCGGGCTCAAAAAAAATCATCCACGATGACCTCTTCATAAAAGTCGCTTAGTCAATGGAAGAGGAGGCGACTACTTGCCGGCAAATTTCCGCCAGTCACCAAGCTGCGTGATCTCTTCGCCGATCTGTTCCACCATCGGCTCAGCAATAAATCCGGCAACCGTACGGCCGTCTTTCAATGTTACTTTGCCCATACCGAGCGGTGCAGGAATGCAGCTGACAAATTTGCCGAAAGCTTCGTGGCTGAGCCGATAGATTTCCAGATAGATTCCCCCGCCCTTTTCCGCATCGCGAATCAGGCCGGGCTTCGCCACGCCGCCGGTTTCGAAGGCATACATCCGGTACTCGGGAGCCGTCTCCGCTGATCCCACAAAGGTCGCTTTCAAATCGGTCAGCTGATGGTGCAGCGGATAGCCGTTCAGATGCGCGCCGCAAACAGCAACATCCACCATTCCGTCATTGAGAACCGGAACAAGCGGCACCGGACGATGCTGCGTTTTCCCAACAGACAATCCGGTCACTTGATGCAGGCGATCGGCCAGTTGCAGCAGTTTCAAATCGTGCCCGGCAAACGACACCAGCGTCACTCCAAACGGAAGCGAAGAAGTCAGCGCCGTCGGAACCGCAATCGCCGCGTAATCCAGCAAATTCATGTAGTTGGTATAAAAGCCCAGATTCGTATTCAGCTGAATGGGGTCGGCATTCACTTCATCAATCGTGTAGCAGGTGCCCGCGGTCGGCGTAACGATCATATCCACCGAATTCATGATCCGGTCAGTCATGCGTTTAAACGCCTGCAATTTATACATCGATTCAAAGACTTCCGGCGCAGGAATCTGCAGGCCGGAGAGAATGATCGTGCGCGTGGTTTCCAGCACAGCATCCGGATTGGCCTCGATAAAATCGCCAACCGCCGCATAGCGCTCATTCACCCACGGACCGGAATAGAGCAGATTCGCCGCATCGAGGAAGGGCTGAAAATCAATTTCCACCTGCGTTCCCCCCGCCTTTTCCAGCATCGCAACACTCTTCAAAAAGGCGGCTTTATATTCCTCGTTTCCAAAAAACTTCAGTTGTTCCATTTTGGGAACGCCAAACGTCCAGCCCCTGGAAAGGGTCGGCGCCTGAGCCAGCTCGCGGGCATAGCAGTCGTCCGCATCAAAATGAGCGGCCACCTTGAAAACCGCCTGTGCATCGGCCGCATCGAGCGCAAAAATCGAAACGCAGTCGAGGCTCTTGCAGGCCGGCACCACACCGGAGCAGCTCAGCAATCCTTTCGACGGTTTCAGCCCGATCAAATTATTAAATGCCGCCGGCACACGGCCGGAGCCGGCGGTGTCCGTACCGAGCGAAAAGCTGGCACATCCGCCGGCCACAGCAACCGCCGAACCACTGCTGGAACCGCCGGAAATATAATCGGGATCAAAATGGTTGGGGCAGGCCCCATAGGGCGAACGCGTTCCGACCAGACCCGTGGCAAACTGATCGAGATTGGTCTTCCCGAGCGGAATGGCACCGGCCTGAATCAATTGTTCCACCACATGCGCCGATTGCTTCGGCAGATATTCAAAATCCGGGCAGCCCGCGGTCGATGGAATATCGGCCAAATCAATATTGTCCTTAATCACAAACGGAATGCCATAAAGCGGCTTCGTTTCCGGCGATTCCCCTTCCAGGGCCCGGACATACACCGCCACCTCTTCCGCCGTCAGCTTCCGGATCCACACTTCCTTCGGCAGCTTCTCCGCCACATCCAAACATTGGAAAACAACATCGCTGATCGTAAAGGCACCATCGGCATACCCTTTGAGCAGGGAACTAATCTGTAAATTTTTCATTTCATCTCTTCCGTGTATTCTATGTATTCCGTGGTTAACTCATTTATACGTTCGGGCGGATGGTGCAGACGACCTGCCCCTGTTTTACGGTGTCGCCCGCTTTGCAGAACACCTGCGCAACGCTACCGGAGCAGGTGACCGAAACCGGGATTTCGGTTTTCATACTTTCCAGCACCGCGACTTCTGCGCCATCCTCAATTGCATCACCGACTTCCACCTTAAACTGCCAAACACTACCGGCCACGGACGCCGTCACCGGAACCGTTCCTTCTTCCACTTCATTCTCTTCGGCCGATGCTTCATTCACCGCTTCCTCAAACGTCAGCAAATCGTTATCCACCCAGTGCTGATATTCTGCCGCAAAGGATTCCTGCTGCTTCGTTTTAAAGACCTCAATGCCTTCCGCTTCGTCGACCAGAAACTGGTTGTATTCATTAATATTGAAGGTCATTTTTTCGATCTTCAGCGAGAAGCGGCCCTTCGGAAAATCGCGACGCATCTGCATCAACTCGTCCCCCGAAACCGGATAAAACCGAACCTGATCAAAACAGCGGAGCAGCCACGGCTTACCGGATTCGAATTCGCGGGTAATGTTGTAGCGGTTCCACATTTGAACAGTACGGCCGACGAACTGATATCCGCCCGGTCCTTCCATGCCGTAGACACACATATAGGCGCCGCCGATACCCACCGCATTTTCCGGCGTCCAGGTTCGCGCCGGATTATATTTGGTCGTCACCAACCGATGCCGCGGATCGACCGGCGTGGCCACCGGCGCGCCGAGATAGACATCGCCCAGCCCCATTACAATATAGCTGGCATCGAACAGAATATCCTGCACGTCCTGAATGGAATCCAGCCCGTTGATGCGGCGGATGAATTCGATATTACTCGGACACCACGGCGCGTCTTTCCGAACGGAAGACATATATTTTTCAATCGCCAGCCGCGTCTGCGGATCGTCCCAGCTCAGCGGCAGATAAACGATGCGTGATTCCACTTCTTCCGGAGGATTTTCCCCCAGTTCAATCATGAGCGAATCAATCAGATCCAACAGCTTGGTGCGTGGCAACACCTTCGGGTCGAAATGAATCTGGAACGAGCGGATGCCGGGCGTCAGATCAATCACGCCGGGCAGATTCAACTCCTCAAACTTCAGGTTCCAGGCATGCACCTTAAACCGCAGACGCAGATCCAGTTGCAGCGGACCGAATTCCAACAGCAGATATTGATCGCCCGCCTGGCGGCAGACCACTTTTTCAAATTCATCGTCTTCATTCCACGATGCAATCACCGCCGGCGTCTGATCAATTGTTGTGTATTTCGGAACGGTCATCGGTTCGCCGGACTCAACCAGCGCTTCATTTTCCGCGTGCAGCTCTCCGGCTTCTTCCAATGCCACCGGAATAAACTGAACCGTGTCGCCCGGCTTCAGCTGACCTACCTTCCAAAGCTCGGCACCGATCACCGTGACCGGGCAGACAAAGCCCCCGAGGCTCGGGCCGTCGGGGCCGAGGATCACCGGCATGTCGCCGGTAAAGTCGACCGCGCCGATGGCATAGGCATTGTCATGAATGTTCGAGGGATGCAATCCCGCTTCGCCGCCGTCGGTCCGCGCCCATTCCGGCTTCGGGCCAATCAGACGGACGCCGGTGCGCGACGAGTTGAAGTGCACTTCCCATTCATGCTGCAGAAAGGTTTCGATATCCTTTTCGGTAAAGAAATCCGGTGCGCCATGCGGACCATACATCACACCGATTTTCCAATGGTTGGAAATTTCGGGCCGGGCCGCTTCCGGCAGTTGCTTCATGTTCCAATCCCTGGAAACCGCATTGCCGATATGCAGCACATCGCCCGCCATCAATGCACGGCCGGCATGCCCGCCGAATTTCCCCAGAATGAAGGTCGATTTACTGCCCAGATAATCCGGCACATCCAGCCCGCCGCGTACGGCAAGATAGGCCCGCTGGCCCTTGTAGAAAGCGCTGATGCTCAGCGTACCGCCCGCATGTACTTCAATGGCTTCAAACAACGGAACCGTTTTGTCGTTAAGCATCACCGTCAGATCGCCACCGGTTACAGCCACCGTCGAATTGGTATTGAATGTATAACTTCCGCCGGACATCGTCATTTCCAATGCAGCGGCCTCTTCCACATTTCCGACCAGCCGATTGGCCATGCGGAAATTGAGCATATCCATCGGTCCGGACGGCGGAACGCCGACGCCCCAGAATCCGGTACGGCCCGGCACATCCTGCACCGTGGTCTGCGTGCCCGGAATCACGACTTCAATCGTGTTCACCTCATAGGAAAAGGTGTTGAGCAATCCGGTAAAGACCTCACCCTTCCGAAAGGTTTCGTTTTCAAGCACCTGTTTCATCAGATGAATATTGGTTTCGAATCCGTAAACTTTTGTGGCCGTCAGCGCATCGATCGACTTGGCGATCGTTTCCTTACGGTCTGCGCCTTTGACGATGACTTTGGCCAACAAGGGGTCATAGAACGCTGACACCTCCGTTCCGGTTTCGATCCATTTATCGCAGCGGATATTTTCCGGAAACTCGGCTTTTGTAATCGTGCCGCTGGACGGCTGATATTCTTTGCCCGGATCTTCGGCATACACCCGGAACTCCATGGCACAGCCGGTCGGTTCAAGTTCGCCGATTCCAACCGTTGGATCTTCGCCCGCGGCCAGTTCCACCATCCAGCGCACGAGGTCGACGCCAAACACTTCTTCGGTAATGCCGTGCTCCACCTGCAGACGGGTATTCACTTCGAGAAAATAGAATTCTTCGGTTTCGGTGTCGTAGATAAATTCGACGGTGCCGGCGGAACGGTAGGCCACTTTTTCGGTCAGCACTTTGGCCGCTGCATGAAGCGCGCGCCGGGTTTCTTCTGAAATATTCGGCGCGGGCGTTTCTTCAATCACCTTCTGATTCCGGCGCTGCACGGAACAGTCGCGCTCGCCGAGAACGGTGACCCGGCCTTTGCCATTGCCGAAAACCTGCACTTCAATATGGCGCGAGGTTTTGATGTATTTTTCGAGGAACAGCCCCTCGTCCTTAAAATAGTTTTTGCCAAGGCGCTTGATGGTTTCGTAGTGCGCTTCCAGCTCATCGGAACTGTTGCAAATGCGCATGCCGATGCCACCGCCGCCGGCGGTGCTTTTGAGCATGATCGGATAGCCGATTTTTTCGGCGGCTTCGAGCGCTTCGCTCTCGCTGTTGAGCAGGCCGGTTCCAGGCACGAGCGGAACACCGGCGGCCTCTGCCAGATCGCGTGCCCGATGTTTGAGCCCGAACTCGAGAATATGTTTTTCCTCCGGACCGATGAATTCAACGCCGATTTCCGCACACGCCTGACTGAACTCCACATTTTCGCTCAGGAAGCCGTAGCCCGGATGCACGGCTTCGACGCCGTTTTCCTGCATGACTTCCAGAATCTTTGCCGTGTTCAGATAGCTGTCTTTCGCCGGCGCGGGGCCAATGTTATAGGCTTCATCCGCCAAAGCCGCGTGTTCAGCATCGGCATCGGCGTCGGAATAGACCGCAACCGATGTGATGCCCATTTCCCGCAACGTCCGAATGATCCGGCAGGCAATTTCACCGCGGTTTGCAACGAGTACTTTTGAAAACATGTTACGCTCCCTTTTCCCAAACCGTCATTTGAACCGGCGTCGGGTTATAAGCGTTGCAGGGGTTGTTGAGCTGCGGGCAGTTCGAGAGCAGAACAATCGTGTCCATCTCAGCAACCATTTCCACATATTTACCGGCTCCCGAAATTCCATCGGCAAAGTTGGATCCGCCTTCCGGATTCACCGGCACATTCATGAAAAAGTTAATATTGCAAACCTGGTCGCGCTTATTCATGCCCATACCCCAGTCGGTAATGGCCTGCAGAAAAGTATCGCGGCAACTGTGCATGTAGCGCTTGTCGTGCGCATAGCGCGAGGTGTTGCTTTCGCAGGAACAGGCACTGCCGAGTGTATCGTGCCGCCCGCAGGTATCGGCCGTAATGGTCATCATCACCTTATTCTCGTTGGAACGGATGGCCGTGCCCAACTTGATGTAGACATTGCTTTGCATGCGCAGCGTGTTGTTGGCGTGGTAGCGCTCGTCGGTATTGTTGGCATTAAAGAAGAGCGTGTCGGCCGCCTGGTTGCCTTCCAAATCGGTGATTCGAAGAGTCTCGCCCTTTTTTACCACTTTCATCCAATAGGTTCCTGCCGGAACGGTTTCGCTCAGCCGGGCGTTTTTTTCCACAAGAGTACTTTCTTTCAATTCGCTCATAATCGGATCTCCTAGAGATAGTAAGTTTCGGAGTTGGTGAAGCCGCGTTCGTTTTCGGGGCATAACAGGCGGCACGGATCATCGGCCGCAGCGGGATCGCTTTCAAACAGGGTAATTTTTACCGGTTTTCTGAGATATTCAGTGGAGGGATTCAGCGGATGCATCCCGGTGTCGAGCACCAGTAATGTATCCATTTCAGCCCGCAGATCCACATAACTTCCGGCGGGGGAATAATTTTCCACAAAAGACAGATCACCCGCTTCGTTAATGAGTGTCTTCGAGAAAAAGTTCACCACGTTGGTAAAGTCGCGTTTGGTCATACCGTATTTGGCGAGCTCGACGGTGAGCGAATCAAATCCATTGCGATAAAAATCGTTGTGCGATTCCTGATAGGATTTCACACCGAAGCGTTTAAGGATGTCTTCGCGATAGGTCACGCCGCAGATGACATCGTGCCAGTCGCAGGAAGAATCCGTCACACTCATCAGCACACGGCCCATATCGGAATAGATACAGGCATTTTTGAAGAGCGAGGAGATATGCTGAATTTTCAGCGTGTCGCCCATATTGTAGCGCTCGGTGTAGTTGTCCGCATTATAGAATAGCGCGGAGACATTCGCACCGCCTTCGAGATCGGTGAGACGGACCGTACGCCCGCGACGAATGATTTGAGAAAAGTTCCAACCTCCGGAAACGACCGTTTCATAACTTATTTTATCTGTGGGTATTTCATTCATGTTCTGCATCCTTTCTTTAGATTTTGGAGTTGGCCCGAAGCGGCGGAAGAATGGCATCGGCAAAGGTGATTTGCCCCATCATGCTTTTCCCGGACTGCAGGGCTTCTGACAACAGGGTATAAAGTTTTTCCACCTCACCCTGCACCAGCCATATTTCGAGATTCTTGCCATCTTCAAGCATCACCTGAAATGTGGAAATGACTTCTGTGAGATAGGCGCGGCGCAGGGCGATCAGCTTGTTGGCGCTGTCATTGGCCGAGGCATCGTAGGAAATGGTCAGTGTGCCGGCCATGACCCGGGTGCGGTCCTGCTGTTTGTATTTCAGCAACTCGCGGTTCACGAGATCCGCAATCATCATCGAACGGTTATCAATTCCCCGATCCTTCGTCATCTGCTCGAGTTCGTCGTAGAGCTCGGCCGGCATGGTTACGCTGAAACGTTTGTAGTTCTGTTTTTCTTTCGACATTCTTCTTTCCTCGCTACTGCTCTTCCGTCGCAACCATTTTCACGACTTCAAAATCATCCTTCGATTCATCGACCGACGGATGGATTAACTCTTCGAGGCGAATTTTGGTTGTCAGAAATTCCGGCGACAAAAACTGCTCCGGCGAACGCGGACGCCCGACCGGCACTTCCACCATTTCCTGTATTTCTCCGGGATTGGCTTTCAGCACAAGCACACGATCAGAAAGATATACCGCTTCGTCGAGATCGTGCGTGATGAAAATGATGGTGATGTCGATTTTCTCGCGGATCTGCAGCAGATAGGCCTGCATCTTGGCGCGGGTCTGCGCATCCAGCGCACCAAAGGGCTCGTCCATCAACAGCACCTTCGGTTTATTGGCGAGGGCGCGCGCAATCGCCACCCGCTGCTGCATGCCGCCGGAAAGCTGAGCGGGATAGAGATCGGCATAGTCTTCCAACCCGACAATATCCAACCATTGGAGCGCATCGCGCTCGGCATCAAATGCACTCTTGTTTGCGACTTCGAGGCCGAACATCACATTCTTCTTCACGGTCAACCACGGGAAGAGCGTGTACTTTTGAAAAACCATGCCGCGATCGGCGCCGGGCTCAGTGACCGGATAGGTATCGAGCAGAATCAGCCCGTCGGTGATATCTTCCAGACAGGCCAGCATCCGGATCAGCGTGGATTTTCCACATCCCGACGGCCCGATGATCGACATAAACTCGCGCTTATGCACCTTAAAGGAAACGCCGTTGAGAATCCGGCGCACGCCCTCTTCGGTCGGGAATTCCTTCACCAGCTTATCAATCTCCAGCACCACCGGCTGGCGTTTAATGAAATCCAGACGCGCTTTCACTTCGGCGGACTGCTCTTTGTAACTCGGCAGATTCAGTTTGTTGGGCATATTCATGATCAGACCTCCACCGGCGTCGATTTGTTTTTATTCAGCATTCGGCTGAGGAACGAACGCTTGCCATCCTCCCAGGCAAAGAGCTCGCGGCCGATGGCCCCGAGAATCATATCGGTTCCGAGCCCGATGAAACCGAGCACCAGAATGGCGGCATACACGTTTTCGAACATGCGGTATTTTGCCTGCTGGTTAATGAACCAACTGATCCCCGTGCTGGTGCCGACCACCTCGGCCACAATGAGGTAGGTCCAGGCCCAACCGAGCAGAATGCGCATATCCATATAAAGCTTCGGCAGCACGGAAGGAATCACTACTTTAAAGAGCAACCGCCCCGGTTTTGCGCCAAGCGTCTGGGCGGCCTCGACCAGAGCAAAATCGACCGTGCGCGTGGTATTGGCAATCACCAGCACCTGTTGAAAAAAGGTCCCGATGAAAATGATCGCCACTTTCGGGGCATCGTTGATTCCGAGAATGGCAACGGCCAATGCACCGAAAACCGGAGCAGGAAAATAGCGAAAGAATTCAACAAACGGTTCAATCAATCGGGAAAAGAAACTGAAAACACCGCACATGATTCCCAGCGGAACACCAATAATCGACGAGAGAATAAACCCCCAGAACACCACTTTCACACTGTGGGCGACACTTTCATAAAACCAGGGATCGCCTTCGCGGCGCGGCTCGCTGGCAAATGCGGAATAGAGTGCTTTAGTCACTTGGTGCGGTGCCGGAAAATAAACCGGGTTCACCCGTTTTCCAACCATTGGAAGATCGCCGGCAGCCGTCAGCTTTTCATTTTCAAGCTGAAAAGTTTCAGCATCAACCCGGTCGCCCGTTTCAAAATAAATCGTATCGCCCGTTTCTTTGATCATCACTTCCGGCTGCCAAATTGGAAGGTAGCTGATCGCTGCCCATAGCAGCAGTGGCAGGATGAAGGAAGCCACAGTCAGCCCCCGCACCCGCTTCTGTGAAAGTCCTTTTCCAAATCTAAACCATTTTTCTTCTGTATTAGCCATAACGCCCCGGCACGTTGAAATTTTTCTGACAATTCAGGTTTCGACAGGCTGGCTTCACGCCGGCCTGTCTGAGGAGTTGAGGAGAAGGTTATTTAACCGCTTCGGTGAATGAAGGATCAATACAGCGATTCACGTTGACCGGCTCTTCATACACTTTGTTCGCCACGAAGAAATCGTTCACCACCGTGCAGGACCCATAGAGGGACTCAAACCCTTCGTCTTTTTCCAGAACCTTCAGCGCATCCGCCTTGCTCAGCATTTTGGTGCCGGAAAGAAAGGGCTTGTATTCCGCCGGACTCAGACCAACCCGGGCCGACAGGATTTCCAGCATTTCCTCTTCGTTGGCCGGATCGTTCATATAATCAATCACGTCGTACCAGGCGGCGGTCACTTTCTGCCAGTCATCCTTTCGCTTGAGCAGGCTGCCCGGAGCCACCGCGAGGGTGTCATAAATGATGCCGGGCGCATCGGCCGTGGTGTACACTGCGGTTGAACCTTCGGATGCTTTGAGCGCCATGCCGGAATGGGGCTGCCAGGCGACAATCGCATCCACATCGCCGGAAGCGAGCACCTGTGCGGCCTGATGGGTCGGCATGTTGATCAGCTCAACGTCCTTGTCCGTCATACCGTTGTCCAGCAATGCTTTCATCAGCAACTCGTGACTGAGGAACCCGATCTCAACACCGACCTTTTTTCCTTTCAGTTCTTTCACATCGGTAATTCCAGATCGAGCCACAATCTTATCATTACCGTTACTATAATCATTCACCAGAATCATGACATTGCGGGCGCCGGTGGCATTCAGCACCATGGAATCGCCATTGGCCACACAGACCGCATCTGCTTTTCCGGCCGCAAATGCATCCATGGATGCTACATATTCAAACCAGAGCAGCTCAACGTCCACGCCCTGCTTTTCAAAAAATCCTTTTTCCTTGGCGATATCCCAGGCCACCCAGCCCGGCCAATCGCTGTATGCAATCTTCAGCGGTTCCGCTACGGCGGTTGAAATGCCGGCTATGAGCGTGAGGACCATTGCGGTCGGTTTCACCATTGATGCTATTGTATTCTTCATTTTGTTCATGCTCCTGATTTGGGTTCCTCATCCTCTACAGTACTACTATATACTTTTTTAGTATTATCCAAATCTATGCAAGAAGCGCGCCATCGATAAGAACCCACAGATCAACCCAACTATAAAAAACATTAAATACCCATATATAATGAGCTTACACCATACTTTTGTCGCTAAAACAACAAGAGCTCCAACAACTTCACCGAAAACAAATAAATACAATTATGTGCTCATATTGATCAGGCACTCCAAAAACAAACATCTATGTAATAGATGGCGCCACACAATGATGCCCCCTCAAGACACAACTCAACAAAATCCAGACAAATTGCCTCCACCCGCTAAAGGCATAAAAAAAAGCGCCCCCGCAGGGACGCTTTGAACAACAGAACAATCTGTGTTTCTTACATTTCGTAAGCCAGGCCAACCATGCCGACAAAGTCGACATCATAAGCGCCCACTCCATCAGGCAGCACTTTGTCATCGCCCTGTCCGATGTACATAACAGAAGCACCAACGCTCCAGCTTTCAGAAAGCACATAGCCGAGACTTGCACCGATATCATAATCCTGGAAACCTGACTCACCACCGTCCTGATCAGCAAAACCGATACGGGCATCAAGAGATCCGCTCAGTTCGTCTGTGAAGTCATATCCATACCCGGCAGCAAACTCAAGATAGGAAGACGTTCCAATCAGACCGCCTACACCCTGATAATACGTTACGCCCAAACCAACTCCGGCGATTTCATACCCGGCACCGATATTTGCTTCTTTATCAGCTGATCCCGCACCATATCCGTATTCACAGTATCCGATGAATAAATCGAGACCATCAACGAGAGCCGGCAGGCTGTACGATGCATACCAGTCCGTTTCAGAGAACGTATCCTTCTGACCTCCGCCATTGTAGTCATCAAAATCCCAGTTACCCCATGCTCCGGCCACAACGGAACCATACTCTTCCGCCAAACCAAAACCGGCAACTTCGATACCCGGCTGGAATACCGCCCCATCATTCAGGGTGACACCGCGAAATACATATGCAGATGCCACATCCATCGTCACACTCACCTGAGCGGATGCAAAACCTGCAACGAGTCCAGTAGCAATTGTTGTCGTAATAATTTTTTTCATTTTGAATCTCCTTCTATCTGTCTGTTTATTTACTTGATTGAATTAAACAGGCGGCCGGACCCGGTAAAGTCCCTCGAGGATGCGAAAGGAAATCGCACGGACCCGACCGCCCTAAAACACGCTTTAACCTACGGCATCCTGACCTTTTTCTCCGGTACGGATGCGAATGCACTCCGGCAGATCCAGAATAAAGATCTTACCGTCACCGATGTTCCCGGTGCGGGCACCGGAAATGATGGCTTCCACCGTGGTGTCAACAAAGGCATCGTTCACCGCGATCTCAATACGAACTTTCTTGAGCAGGTTCACCTCGATGTCCGCGCCGCGATAGGTTTCGTGGTAGCCTTTCTGCTGGCCGCAGCCCATGGCGTTGGTCACAGACATTTTATAGACTTCTTTTTCGTACAGGCTCTGCTTCACTTCGTTGAGCTGTTCAGGCTGCACATAGGCAATTATCAGTTTCATTTTAATACTCCTTTCCTATGAGCCGGTTAGTTAGAGGTAAAGATCTGGAAACCGTGGTAGGCTTCTTCGCCGTGCTCGCCAATATCCAGCCCGCGGAGTTCTTCTTCCTTGCTGACGCGGAGCATGCCGACTTTTTTCAGGATCATGAACAGAATGAACATGGTGACGAAGGACCAGAGCGGGATGGCAATGGAACCGGTGATCTGAGCCACCCAGTTTCCGTAGCCGTCGCCATAGGAACCGAAGAGCGCTGTGGCAATACCGCCCCAGACACCGCAGAGACCATGCACAGGGAAGGCACCAACCGGATCATCAATCCGCAATTTGTCGAGCAGCTTAACCCCGAAGACCACCAGAATACCGGCAACTGAGCCAATGATGATGGCTTCCACATTGGTTACTCCGTCGCAGTTGGCAGTGATGCCCACCAGACCGGCCAGGATTCCGTTGGCCGCCATAGTCAGATCCGGCTTTTTATGCATGACCCAAGTAACGATCATAGCGAGAACCGCACCGGCACCGGCAGCCAGCAGCGTATTCACTGCAATCAGCGTAACCGCTTCGGTATTGTCTTTTCCGACAATCGCCAACTGTGAGCCCGGGTTGAAACCAAACCAGCCGATAAGCAGAATAAAGACACCCAATGTAGCGAGCGGCAGGTTATGGCCCGGCATTGCTCTGGGCTTACCATCCTTACCGAAGCGTCCGATACGCGGGCCGAGCACAATGGCAGCCGCCAGAGCAGCAAAACCACCGCAGGCATGCACCACCAAAGAACCGGCAAAATCGTAGAAGCCCATCTGATCGAGCCAGCCGCCGCCCCATTTCCAATAGCCGGAAATCGGATAGATGATCGCAGTCAGAACCGCACTGTACACCAGATATGCACTGAATTTAAGACGACCTGCAACCGCACCGGAAACAATCGTTGCAGCCGTTGCCGCGAAGGCCACCTGGAACAACCAGTCCACCTGCAGCGTCAAAGCACCCGCTTCAGCAATATCAGCTCCATTGCCGCCGATGCCGAACTGGCCAAAGGCCAACCAGCCGTTGCCGTCGCCCGGATACATCAGGCCATACCCGATGATAAAATAGAGAATCATGCCGATCGACAAATCCATCAGGTTTTTAAACAGAATATTCACCGTGTTCTTCGCGCTGTTGAAACCGGACTCAACCAAGGCAAATCCCGCCTGCATAAACAGCACCAGCACCGCACAGAACAATAAGAACATATTATCAATGGCGTATGCCCACTCTCCGGCAATAACTTCAGCATCAAATGCCGATTCTTCTGTCGCTTCCAGCGCCACTTCCGCTGTAAGAGCGGCATCAGTTGCTGTTACTCCAGCATCCATTGCCATTTCCGCAGCAGCCACAGCCACCGCTTCTGCCTCCACAGCGTCCTGCGCCATAGTCGGCACGGTTAGTCCCAGCACAATCGCCGCTGCCATTAATGCCGGGATTTTCATCCACTTCATTTTCATCGTACATCCTCCTAGAGGTTTCTAACATTGCCGGGACACCCTATCCGCGACTTATGGAAGCCCTTATTGCAACAGGTATGCCAAGCGCGTTATTCAGCGGACTTATAATTTTGTTAATGCATACATATCAATCATTTAAAAATATTTAACCAACCAACACCTATTGTAAATCAATCAGCCACATACACCATTTATGTTTTTTAGATATACAGTGTTACATTTTTGTATTTAATATAACCCATATTCTCAATAAAGCGTTGTTTTTCCTATGGTTACCTCCTGTTTCGCGTAGAATATCGGCTATGAAATTCGATATAAAAATCACGAACGGCGCCGTATACGACGGAACACCAGAAAACGTAAAGCACTGTGATATAGGCATTAACGACGGAGTTGTTACAAAAATGGGCGAACTTTCGGCTTCGGAGGCAAAAAAAACGGTTGATGCCGCCGGATTAACCGTTTGTCCCGGATTTATTGATGCACACTCCCATTCCGATACCTATCTACTGCTCGAACCCGGCGCCGCATCAAAGGTGTATCAAGGCATCACCACCGAAATCTGCGGAAACTGCGGCGCATCGGCCGCCCCGCTCAACGGCGACTATAAAATGCCCTCCGACTGGCTCGACAAAGACTACTCCCGCCTTCGCACCCCCAACTCCCGCCCTGCCCCTGCAGCCAATCCGCCCTGGAAAACCGTGGCGGACTATCGCGAGCGCTACGCCGAAGCACAACCGGCCATTAATGTGGCGCTTTTGATCGGGCATAACACGCTGCACGCCGGTATCTGCGGCTACGAACCCCGCGCCGCCACTCCGGACGAAATGAAAACCATGCTCCAAACTCTGGAACAGGCCTTCGACGAAGGCGCCATCGGGCTCAGCTCCGGCCTCGCCTACCCGCCGGGCTCAGCCGTCCCACGCGAAGAAATTATTGAGCTCTCAAAAATTGCCGCTAAACACGGCGGACTCTATACCACCCATATGCGCTCCGAATCCGACGGCCTGCTCGAAGCCATTGATGAAGCGATCGACATTGCCGAACGCTCCGGGGCCCGCCTCCAGATTTCCCACCTGAAAGCCTCCGGCTCCGGAAATTGGAAAAAACTCGAATCCGCCCTCGCAAAAATCCGCGATGCAAAGCAACGCATGGAAATCGGATCCGACCGCTATCCCTACACCGCAGGATGCACCGACCTCGATATTGTACTCCCGCAATGGGCCACCTATGGCGGGCGCGATGCCATTCTCGAACGATTGCGCGATTCCAGCGTTCGGAACAAAATCCGCGCCGAACTGCTCGATAACCCGGACGACCATTGGGACAACGTGATGGTCGGCTCCACCAAATTCGAAGCCTTTAAAGGAAAGTATCTGCCGGAAGTTGCCGAAGCCTTGAAAATGAAACCGGTCGATGCCGTGCTGCACCTGATCGATGAGGACGACCTGAAAACCGGCGGCATCTTTTTCAGCATGTCGGACGAAAATATGTGGCGCGTACTGGCTGAACCCTACGTTTCCCTGGGGTCCGACGGTTCCATGCGCGCACCCTGGGGGCCCCTAAGCCACGACCATCCACATCCCCGCGCTTACGGAAGCCATACGAAATTTCTCCGGGCATCGCTGGATGGAAAAACCGTTCCGCTCTCAGAAGCAATCTATAAAATGACCGGCCTTCCGGCGGCCCAGTTCAATCTTCCAAAGCGTGGAATTCTGAAAGAAGGTTACGCCGCCGATATTCTCATTTTCAACCCCGCCCGTATTAAGGAAAAAACCACCTATGCCGATCCCCACCAACTGTCGGAAGGAATGGAACATGTGTTTGTGAACGGCTTCCATGCATTGGAAAACGGAAAGCATACAAACGCCCACGGCGGAACATTTTTGTCACATTAAAATACCGAAAAATTCGGCAATTTGGCTTGGTTTTCGCAAATTCCCGCCTATTTTCCAGATCTCAACAGCCCACTCTATAAACGGAGATTACGATGAAAGACTTGAAAAAATCATTAGGTATCGGGGTCAAAATGGCCTCAAAAACCCACCGCAAGGCGATGATTTCCTATATCAACCTGAAACTGTCTGCACTGGATCAACCGATTTATGAAAAAAGCGACGGCCGCGAGCTGGATGTTGCGCTTGATCTGATCAATAACATCAAGGAAAAGAACCGAATTCTGCACGACTATCTCTGCCCGGTTGACCAGCGGATTCAGCACTTCCTGAACGACTATCTCGGCGATGTCTGCGAAGAGGTTCCCATGCTGCCGAACCGCACGCTAACTCTGGATCGCCATGGCCTGGCCCGCGAACTTTCGCTGCCGCCGCACAAAGAAACCTATCTCGCCAACGGAATTGAATCCTACCGCATTAAGCAGGGCGTTCTGCATAATCCGAAACACGACCGCCGCACCACGAAAGGCGTTTTTCATATTGCTGAAGGAGGCTTCCCGGTTCCGGCCGACAAACTGGAAGTGCCGAAAAAAACCTATGCCAAACTGCTCGAAATTGCTCTGGCTCCGCCGCAGGACCAGATGGAACTGCCCTTTACCTCCGACCAGGCAGACAAAGCTGCCTGCCACCTCTCCCTGCTGCTGCGCCCGATTGTCAGCCCGGATGTTCCGGGATTTCTGCCGGAAAAGAATATGGAAGTACGCTTTTTCGCGCCGGGAAATTATGCCTGTAACCTCGATTTTGTAGAGTCCATCTTCGGCAATGCCGGCGATCCTTTCCTGCCCGAAAACGATGCCGGCCTTGAACCCAACACCTGGACCGGCTACACCGGCTGCGTCATTCTTGCGCCGCACATCTGCGGACTGAAAAAGAAAGAACTCGGTCTGCCCTATGTGGACGATGCCACCGAACGGCAGAAACGCGACGGCATGTGCTGGATCTCTCCGGACGAACTCTATAACGACGGCACCCCATTCAAGGTCACAGCGCGCAACGAAAGCGGAGTGATAGTTACCCTGATTGCTGACAACTATTTTGGTTACTGTAAAAAAGAAGTCAAAACCCAGATCGGTTTTGCGGCCAACCTCTACGGACTTTGCGAGGAAGAACATGCCGGCGGAGCGCTGGCTCTCCCCCAATATAACCTGGCGGAACGCTTCTCCCCCGACGGCACCCTGACCGCCCTTAACCATACCATGGCCAATGTGCTGCACGTGATGGGCGATGCCATCACTATTCACCCGGAAGGATATGCCACGGATATTGAACATCCGAACGTCTTCTTCGTTCCGGAAACGGCGGAATTCAGCATTCCCGACCAGAGTGTCACCTGGACGAAAGCCGGCAAAACGCAACACCTTAAGCTCTTGCAGGACCGCGTATTTATTTATCCTTCCGGCTATCGCGTCACACTGCAGCAGAGCCCCTCCGCCGGCACCTGGCGCCTGGTAGGAACCGTTGCCGAAGGCACTCTTTGCCACAAACCCTGCACCGTTTCCGGTGGAGGAAAGTCCGAGATTTCCAAGTCCCTCACCGATGCCATGATTTCCGGCTCCGTTTTTATGGCCGATTTCGAAAAGGATCTCGATGCCGTCCAGGAAATTCTGGACCACGATTTCAGCACCCGCTTTAAAGTGCCGCGCGATGCAAGCCACGTCACCCGCCCGTTGCTCGGCAACGAACGATCGCTCGGCTCGGTGATTAAACTGCTGAATCCGTCGGAAGAAAATACTGACGAATTCAACGACTGGCTCGAAAGCATTCCCAACCGTATCAAAGGGCTGGTCTTCCTGCTCAAACGGTTCTACAAGCTGGAATGGGGCTCCGACTGGCGGTCACACCTCGGCGTTGATTTCATCAACGGCGAACAGGGCCATGAACTGAAATTCGATGGCAGAAAAACCCTCGGAAATTATCTGCGCATCGGCATGAACACCGATGGCATCTGGCGCACCAGCAAACTGCGGACAGACTTCATTCCGGCGGAAAAAATACAGTGGGAAGACGACATTTCCGCCTCCATCGTGGTCCCTTCGCAACGGTTGAAGGATCTGAATCCGGCCTATGCTGACAGCAAGAGCGTGAAGATCGTCGAAAACTGCGAATTCCGCCTTTTCCAGCGCCCGGACGAGGCCGTAAACCGCGGTTTTGATAAACAGGCGGAAAGCGATCTGGCCAGCCCGAATAACTTTCTCTCCAATTTTGAACCGCTGACCAAAGACGTTGCGCAGGATATTCTCGACCATTCGGTCATGTATCACCAGTACACCCGGCCGATGCGCAAACTGATCAAAAAAACCGCGCAATCTAAAAATGAGGAACAGCTGTTTGTGGATTCCGCATCCCCGCGTATTGTCGATGGCGTACCGACCAAAAACCCACGCTATCTGCAGACCCGCCCGGATCTCATCGACGGCATGCCGAAATATCTGGCCCTGATATCGGCCCGCCTTTTCCGCAAAATCAAAGCGGGCGATCCGCTCTATATGGCGGTCAATGCCGTTCTCCCGGGACGCCGTAACAATCCGGCCGAACCGGGCATCCGTCCGCTCGCCGTTTACGGTCCGATCCACTACCAGGAACTGCCGGAACTGTTCATGGACTTCATCTGCAGCCTGACCGGAAAATCGCCGTCCACCACTGGCGCCGGCACCGAAGGCGCTCTGACCAAAGGCCCCTTCAATGCACTGCCCTCCACGGCCGACCTGAACAACGCCCTGCTTTCGTTCATCCTGACCGGCAGCAACGGCTTTACCACAGCGGCAGGTTACATCGGCAGAAAACATAAAGTTGAACACGATATCAGCCTTCTGATTCCGGAGCTCTGGTGCCGACTCAATGTGCACGAACGTGATCCGAAAAATATGATCGCCGCCGGGCAGCTTGAAAAACTGGAAGACTTCGAGTTCGAAGGAAAAACGGTATATGCCAGCCGCCTCGGCTACCGCATCACCGAAACCTTTGTTAACGACTACGTCGGAAAAATCTTCGAAGTGCCCAGCACAGTATTTGAAGAAGACATGCTCAAACCTGAATTGCAGAATATGGAAGAGTATGTCGATGGCATCAACAACATCGTTGAAACCCAGCAGCTGATCGCCACGCGCTATATTGAGGACGGATCGATTGACAGCTTTATCCCGCCGCTAAAGGCGTTGGTGTATATTATGGCAACCGGTTCCTACGAAGGCAAAACCATCAACGATCCGGAAATCCGGAATCTGTTCGATCGCGATGCCGTCATTGACAGCGACTGGTACCATGAACGCCTGAAAATTAAACAGGCCCGGAAAGCGGCTGCCTGCCGACTCCATATTGAGTACCTGAAAGACTTCATCAGCCAGAAACACAATGTCTCCGAAGTCAACCAGCTCAACTGCAAAGAGCGGCTGGAAACCGTTGAAAAACGACTCGCCTATGTTGAAACCGATGCCTTTCTGGCCGAACTCGTCGGAACAATCGGCGCCGACCCGATCGCACGGTAAGTCCGCATCGCGTCATAAAAGAACCGCCTCTCCCGGCGGTTCTTTTTTTTGAAACCA
Organism: Pontiellaceae bacterium B12219; assembly: GCA_029432795.1. Taxonomy (GTDB): domain Bacteria; phylum Verrucomicrobiota; class Kiritimatiellia; order Kiritimatiellales; family Pontiellaceae; genus Pontiella. The sequence goes on along the minus strand of JARNMJ010000010.1, from coordinate 35,913 downwards.
GTAAACAGGAGCACCCCGCAATCCTGCTCTATAAATGGCTTCGCATGTCCACCTCCCGCTTCTCCATTCGTTCTATCATTGTGGTGAAAACGAAATAGCCAGAAATTGATCCACATCAAGGGAAACAGGTTTGCTTCAGCTATACTAACTGCGCTATCAGAATTGGGGTAAGACGATGAACGGGATTTTGGACATGGACACAAAAGATATGAACACAAAAAACAGTCTCCAGATTGTGGAGTTTCCGCACGACGGGGTGAAAGCCTATTTCACCACCGCTCAGGCTTCCGAAGAAAATATGCACGACGTGTTTGATCAGGTCTCGGCAGAAATGGCGGCCCGTAATGCCAAAATCGCATTTCAATATGTGTTCGGCGGTCGCCAGTTTTATCCTAAAGCCGTATCCGCCATCAAACAGCTTGATTGGCCGCTAACCCTGCTGCACGGCGATGCCTGCTCCGGAACCACCGTCACCGGCACCCAGTTTATTGCCCTATCCGGCGCAGAGCTTCACCCGGTGATGGATGGCGACCGCAAAGTCGGCAACTGGTACGACACCGACGACGCCCGTTACTGCCTGCTCGGCGACATTCGGGCCGACGACCTGACCCTCGACCGCGAAGAACAGGCCCAGGCCGTTTTTGAAAAAATGGAAGCCCTCCTGAAACAGGCCGATATGGAATTCACCGACATTGCCCGCACCTGGCTCTATCTGAATAATCTGCTCGATTGGTACGACGAATTTAATGCTGTCCGCACAAAGTTCTTCCGCGAACGCGGCACGTTCGAAAAAATGGTCCCCGCCAGCACCGGCATCGGCGCCGGATCGGCAGCCGGCGAGGAAATGGTCTGCGCCTTGCTCGCCGTTAAACCGAAACACGACGGCGTAAAAGTATTTGCCGTTCCATCACCGCTGCAATGCCCTGCGCTCGACTATAAAAGTTCCTTTGCCCGTGCAGTTGAAATCGATCAGCCGGGCTCACGTTTGCTCACCATTTCCGGCACCGCCAGCATCGAACCCGGCGGTGCAACGGTACACCTCGGCAATACTGAAAAGCAGATTGAACTCACCATGGAAGTGGTGCACGAAATCCTGAAATCGCGCGACATGGACTGGAGCGATACCGCCCGTGCCATTGCCTATTTTAAAGACGACAGCGAAGCGCACCTGCTCAGTGAATATTGCGACAGACACGGCATTCCCAATCTCCCTGTGGCCATTTCACATGCCGATGTCTGCCGACACGACCTCCTGTTCGAAATTGAACTCGACGCGGTAAAGGTCAACTAGCTCTCCTTCCTTCCCGGAGTGCCAATGCCTGGATTCTTCCAATCATTGGAATTTTGTGCCCTCCCATTAATGGGCTAATGATTTGATCACCTTTCCCGCCTATGGCATAAAGCACCACCTATGAGCGAAGAAAATACAATGACCTGCCGTGAGCGCTTTTTGCGCGCCTGTAAATGCGACTCAACCGATCGACCGCCCATCTGGATGATGCGCCAGGCCGGCCGTTCGCTGCCCGAATATATGAAACTCAAGGAAGGTTACAAGTTCACCGAGCTTGTCCAGAATCCGGAACTCGCGGCAGAAGTCACACTTCAGCCCATCCGCCGGTTCGGCTACGATGCCGCCGTCGTCTTTTCCGATATTCTCGTGATTTCCGAAGCCATGGGTGCAAAATATGAACTGCTCGATCAGGGCGGTGTGAAGGTTGATTTCGCACTCAACTCCAAAGCGGATATCGACAGGCTGGATCCCTCCCGTGTGCTTGACCACATTGGTTACACTCCCGAAGCGATTAAACTGACCCGGAACGAATTGGGCAACAAACACGCCATCATCGGCTTTGCCGGCTCCCCCTGGACGCTCGCCTCTTTCATGGTTGAAGGCGGCAGCTCCCGCGAAAACCTGCGCTCCCGCGCCATGCTCTACAACGAGCCCAAACTCTTCTTCAGTCTGCTCGAAAAAATCACAAAAGCCACCATTGTTTACATTAAAGCTCAGATTGAAGCCGGCGCGGATGTCATTCAGATTTTTGACAGTCAGGGCGGCACCCTCGCCCCCAATTTATTCTGGAGATATTCCGGCATCTGGATGCAGCAGATTGTCGACGCCATCGGCGGCAAGGTTCCAACCATTGTATTTGCGCGTAACGTCCACCATAACTGGCGCAAGGTCGTTCAGACCGGCGGGAATGTGCTCGGCATTGACTGGAGCATCGATCTGCGAGAAACCGCCGACACCATTCCGGCCGACGTTGCCGTTCAGGGCAACCTCGACCCCGCCCTGCTCATTGCAACCCCGGAAGCGGCAGCGGCAGAAGCCGTCCGCATTTGTGAAAGCATGCGCGGGCGCGATGGCTTCATTTTCAATCTCGGCCACGGCGTTCCGCCCGAAGCAAACCTGGAGACCATTCAGGCCATCACAGCAACGGTACAGAAATTTAAATGAACAAAATAAACGTCAGTCTCGATCAGCTTCGGAAATACAACCAGCCGGGCCCGCGCTACACGTCCTATCCCCCGGCGACGCATTTTACGGAAGAGTTTCAGATTTCAGATTTCAGATTTCCAGTTTCCCCACTATCGCTCTATTTCCACCTGCCCTTCTGCAAACGGCAATGCCTCTATTGCGGTTGCACCAATATTGTCACCGGGCAGCAGGACCGCAGCGGGGTCTATCTGCAATATCTGCAGAAAGAAATTGAACTGCGCAAGGCGAAGATGGCTTCCGGTTCTGAAGTCATTCAGATTCAACTCGGCGGCGGGACACCCACCTTTCTGACCGAAAAAGAGCTCGATCAATTGGGCGAGCTCATCCATTCCAATTTCACCGTTTCCGCCACCGTCGAAGCCGGCGCAGAAATCGACCCGCGCGACCTGACACTCGAGAAAGTACAGGCCCTTCAACGTGCCGGATTCAACCGCGCGTCGCTCGGCGTACAGGACACCAACCCCGAGGTGCAGAAAACCATTGCCCGCATCCAGCCGTTGGAAGTCGTCGCGCAGGCCACGCAGTGGTTGCGCGAATGCGATATGAAATCCATCAACTTCGACCTGATCTATGGATTGCCCTCCCAAACATTGGAGTCATTCAACCAGACGATCGACGATGTGCTCACGCTTTCGCCCGACCGCTTAGCCGTCTACAGCTATGCCCATATTCCCTGGATCAAACCGTTCCAGAAAGCGCTCGAGCCGAAACTGCCCGACACCGAAACCAAATTGCAGCTGCTCCAGCTCGCCATCGAAAAACTGACAGGCGCGGGCTACGTCTATATCGGCATGGACCACTTTGCAAAGCCGGACGATGCCATGGCCGTTGCTCTCCATGACGGCACGCTTCAGCGTAACTTCCAGGGCTACAGCACGCTCAAAGGAATTGATCTGCACGGTTTCGGCATGTCCTCCATTTCCCATGCCGGCGGATGCTATTTCCAGAACGAAAAAGATATCGGACCTTACTATGCCGCTCTCGATGCCGGAAAGCTCCCGCTCGTCCGAGGCTACGCCATGACCGATGACGACGAAATCCGCTATGCCGCCATTATGCATATCATGTGTAATCTCTATATCGACTATGCCGAACTCTCGGCGGAACTCGGTGTTGACTTCACCGACTATTTTAAAACCGACATCGCCTCGCTCGACGATCTCGAAGCCGACGGCCTGCTGCAACGCGAAGAAAAGGGCCTGCGCGTCACTCCGCTCGGTCGTCTCTTCATCCGCATCATCGCCATGCGGTTCGATGCCTATCTCCAGAATGAAAACCGCAAAGGCCGCTACTCCCAGACCGTTTAGTTACCTCCACTCCGAATTCCTTCGCAAACTGTTCAGCACCAAGAAAATACCTCTTATCTCAACCAGCCGCTTCAGTTTTTAAAAGCCAAAGAACCGTTCCGCATTCGTGAAGGTCAATTCCGCCAATGCCTCTTCCGAAATGCCGCGAAATTCAGCGGCCTTTTCCAGCACCAGCTTCACATTCGCGGGCTCATTCAGAGGGCCTGCGGCGGTTGTGGGAAGAATATCAGGGGCATCGGTTTCGATGAGGATTCGCTCATCGGGTACGACGCGAACGGCCGGGCCGGCTTTTCGCGCATTCGGGCGGGTGATAGAGCCGGAAAAAGAAATATAGCCCCCGCGTTTCACAAGCTCCGTTGCAATTTCGGCCGATCCACCGAAACAGTGAATCAGCATACCGCACGGTAATTTTCCGAACTGATCGAGCAATTCGATCAACCGTCCCCAGGCGCGGCGGCAATGAATGGATACCGGACGCTCCAATTTCCGGGCGAGTTCCAACTGCTGGAAAAAGACCTTCTCCTGATCGGCGTCGTCGCGGTCGTCAATGACATGGTCAATTCCGATTTCACCAACGCCCGCATTGGGAAACTGGGCTAAAAGGTTTTCCAAAGTCTGGAACCATTCGGGAGAGCGGTCGGAAATAAACCAGGGGTGCAGGCCGAACGACGGATAAATGCCTTCGTACGTCTCCGCAATCTGAATTACCTTCCGCCAGTCCGTTTCGGAGCAGCCTTTCACGCCCATCTTCACCACGCCGGCATGCACAGCGCGCTGCATCACCTTTCCAAGGTCTGGAAAAAGCCGTTCGTCCTGAATGTGATTATGGGCATCGAATAAATTCATATTAAATCTCAGATAACAGATAAGTTCACGATCGTGAACTTATCTGTTATCGCCACGGGGCGGTTATTCGCGGTGTTTTATGTAGTTGAGGGCCTGGCTGACGGGCAGCTCGTCGGAAGACGGACCGTTGCGAATGTAGAAGTGTTCTTTGTTTCCGTCTTTCACGAAGACGGGTTCGGATGCCCGGTCGCACCGAACCACACCCACGGTTTTTCCAGCCATTGGAACCATGATGAAACGGATATATTTGGAGAGGTCGGCTCCGATGTGCTTTGCAATGAGATTCTTGAAATGCAGGCGGCATTTGTCGTCGTTTTCAAAAACATCGCGTTCGAGGCCGGTAATCTCGCCATCGTCGGTGACGCCGAGCAGAAGAATTCCGCCATCGGTATTAAGAAAAGCGGCGACGCCTTTCATCCAGGCCATTTCGATTTCCTTCCCCGGCTTTTCAGTGTGCAGATTCATCCGCATGGTGGACTTGAATTCGACGTAGCGACTTTCACCAGAGGCAATGATGGCCCGGATACTTTCTTCCGGATGCTCCCGGTCAAATGCGCCGGAGGCATCATTGGGGCGGCCATAGCGGCGTACCATCCAAACCGCCAGGCCGGTGGCAACGAGAACGGAGGCCAGACCGATGAACCAAAGGCGTTTTGAACGCTGCCCGGCATGGCCGAGAATATCGCGTTCCGGCACCATAACGGCAATCCAGGTTGTTTTTCGGTCAGGATCCAGCGGCCGGAAGCCGCACCACCAAAGCTGCCCCTCATGCACCACCGAGATGACCCGATCGATGATCTCCTGATCCCCAAACCAACTGGAATGCACCTTGCGAACCAGATCGCTTCCAGCATCGCCGATGGGAACAAAGGCGGCCTGCAAACTTTCGGACTTTGGTACGTAGAGGCTGGCGTCTCTGCGGAAAATATAAATCAGACTGTTATCGCTGGGAGCGAGACGCTGCATTTGCTCAAACAGGTCATCGACGAGGACATCAAAAGCAATCACAACCTGCTTATTGTCTTTCTTACGCAAATAGGACATGGATGCGGTAATCCCGACATCGCCGGTGGTTAAGAAGGTATACGGCTCAGTCCAGAAAATTTCATCGGTGGCCAGAGCCGGAGCAAACCAGGGGCGGTTGCGCGGATCGTACAACGTATTGGTGGAAATCTGTGCCGAGGGCTGAAACTCTTCGTTCCAGTCGGTTATTTCTGAAATCCGCCGCGTTCCCGAATCGCTGATCCGGTTCGAACGGTAGCCCTCGTCGGCATGGTAGATCCGAAAACTGTTACCATCAATATCAGCAATCGAAATACCGTCGAGCAGCTTCTCTCTTCCGAAGATTGGAAAGAGCAGACGGGTAAGCGCATCGGTTTTTGCAGTTGAAAGGGCTTCCGAGGAACCCCAGTCCCGTACCAGCCCCAGTGTGGCCTCCATGGAACCGCTCATGGTGAGAAACTGACTGACCGCCTGACTCGTGGCATTCTGGATAAATTCCTCGGATATATCCTGACGCACCTGCGATGCCAGATACGCCACGGGAGCAATGACCGCAGTGGACAGCACAACCAGCAAGATGACGATATCCCGTGCAATTCTGCGGGAGGTCCATTTTTTCTTCGGCATTATAAAAACTCCATTCGGACTATAGCAGGAACGTCTTCGGGTACTCCGTGCAGGATCCCTTCGGACCTTATCGATTTTAGACCCAATCTAAACATAGGCAGGCAGTCTAGCTGCTTTTTGTTCTGAATCAACCCATTCTGACCATACCAGTCGCTGCGCTCAATTATTTATTCTGAAAAGCCGTTTGGATTCTGTTAGTTTCATAAAATGAAATTCATATTCACAATCTCCTTATTCCTGATCCTCTCGCCCCTCTTGACCCGGGCAGCAATCTGGACCAGCACCGATGGGAAAGAGGTTGAAGCCCGTGTTATCCGGGTCAATCCGGACCGGACGGTCGTGCTCAAGACCTACCGGGGAAAAGTGGTCACCGTTCCATTCAGCGCATTTATTGCAGCGGATATTGCAGAACTGGAGCGTCTGCTTGCCCTGCCCTTCACCCCGCATCCGGTTACCTGGCAGGAAATGAATGCGCTGTTCGGCATCGAGCTGTGGAAAGATCCGCTGCTTTGGGATGATCCAACAGAGGAAGCCGCCCAGCGAATGCAGCTGAAACTGGAGTCGAAGACCGACTTCATGGAAAACCACCGAAGCTATCCTCTCGGAGAAGCCAGTGTGCTCACCGAACCGGTTTACACCACCGTACTCTATGGCGGCAAAGAACATGTTGAATCCCTCTCGTTTGTCTTTCTCAATCAGGGAGACATCAAACTGCCCCCGGAACAAAATGGATCCCGAAGAGAAATCAATCCGGATCTGCTTGAAGAAATGGCCGAAAAAATCGAGGCCAGCGGCATGCGGGTGCATGATGTGCTCAAACCTGTTCTGGGAGAGCCGCGCCGCGATACCCTCGGGAAGGGAAATCTCCGCGAAAAAGTGTGGCGGTGGGACTGGAATACCCACGCGATTATGCTAACGATGCAGGAAGGAAAATATGCCGCCCTGCGCATCATGCCGATCGAGCGCGCGGAACGCGCCGGACGCATGGAAAAACTCAAGGAAAATGAGCTGAAAGAACGCATGGCCTCCTGCGTTGAACGCGCAGCGAACGGCGACGTGCTGATCGGCAATATCCCGATGATTAATCAGGGCCCGAAAGGCTATTGCCTGCCCGCAACGTACGAACGATATCTTCGCTACATCGGAATTCCGGCCGATATGTACCTTCTCGCTCTTGCCGCCGGCACCGGTGTTGGCGGCGGCACAACCCTTTACGGCATGAGCGATGCCACCGGCGACCTGCTCTCAGCCCATGGCCGCAAAAGCGAATATATTGGAAGCATGCCCGAACCGAACTCCATTGCCGAATACATTGATCAGGGCCTGCCGATCATGTGGACCTTCCTAAGCACCCCCGCTTTTCAGGCAGAAGTCATGAAAAATACCGCTCAGCGAAACGGGAAAGAACTGAAACTGAAAAAGAACAATGCCGGACAAGCCGAAGACACTCAGGAAAACGGACACATCTGCCTGATCATCGGCTATAACCGACAAACGAGCGAATTTGCCATTTCCGACAGCTGGGGCCCCCGCTTTGCAGTTCGATGGGTGCCAGCCTCCGCCATGCGTTATGCCACAAGTGATCGCATGAGTGTGATTAAGTGGTAGCGAATCCCCAAAACTGCCCCCTTTTGAGGCCTCCCGCAAATACGGACTCGCATTGCACCTTTTTTTAAAAAAAGGCGGCTCGCACACGGAATTCCAATCCTTATTTGGTTGCTCCCCATTAGGGCCACCGATATATTCGCCGCTCGTTTTTGGGGAAGTATTGAATTTTTAACCAACTATAAGGAGACATGTTATGTCAGAAATCGTTGATGTATTGGCACGTGAGATTCTCGATTCGCGCGGTAACCCTACCCTCGAAGTGGATATTGTTCTGGATTCCGGCGCAACCGGCCGTGCGGCTGTTCCGTCAGGTGCATCCACCGGTGTAAACGAAGCCCTCGAGCTTCGTGATGGCGACAAAGCCCGCTACCTCGGAAAAGGCTGTGAAAAAGCAGTTGATAATGTAAATGACGTCATTGCACCGGCCATCATCGGCATGGATGCCATCGACCAGGTTGGCATCGATAATCTGATGATTGAGCTCGACGGAACCAAAACCAAATCCAAGCTCGGCGCCAACGCTATGCTGGGTGTTTCTCTGGCTGCAGCTCATGCTGCTGCAGACGAACTCGGCATTCCGCTGTTCCGCTACATCGGCGGCACCAATGCAAAAGCCCTGCCGGTTCCGATGATGAACATCATCAACGGCGGATCCCACTCCGACGCTCCGATTGCTTTCCAGGAATTCATGATTCGTCCGGTTGGCGCTTCCTGCTTCAAAGAAGGTCTGCGTTGCGGAGCTGAAGTATTCCACGCGCTGAAAGCCATCATTAAAGGAAAAGGCCTCTCCACGGCTGTTGGCGACGAAGGCGGATTTGCTCCGAACTTCGCAGGCGGCACCGAAGAAGCCCTCGATTCCATCATGCAGGCCATCAAGGATGCCGGATATGAGCCGGGTAAGGATGTAACCATCGCACTCGACTGCGCTTCCTCCGAGTTCTACGAAGACGGCGTTTACAACTACGCAAAGTTCGAAGGCGAAAACGGTGCAAAACGTTCTTCCGCCGAACAGTCTGACTACCTCGCCGACCTCATCTCCAAATATCCGATCGATTCCATCGAAGACGGTATGAACGAAGAAGACTGGGAAGGCTGGAAAATCCTGACCGACAACATTGGCGACAAGTGCCAGCTCGTCGGCGACGATCTGTTCGTAACCAACGTTGAATACCTCGCACGGGGTATCAAAGAAGGCTCCGCCAACTCGATCCTCATTAAGGTAAACCAGATCGGTACACTGACCGAAACTCTCGACGCAATTGAAATGGCTCACAAAGCCGGATTCACCGCCGTTGTTTCTCACCGTTCAGGCGAAACCTCCGACACCACCATCGCGGACATCGCGGTTGCAACCAATGCCGGTCAGATCAAAACGGGCTCACTCAGCCGTTCCGACCGTATCTCCAAATACAACCAGCTGCTCCGCATCGAAGAAATGCTCGGTTCCGACAGCCGCTACGGCGATGCGTAACTGAAATCGCAGAACGGTCCTCCGGGCTGTTTCCGCGAACAAAAGAGGCGACCCTTCCGGGTCGCCTTTTTTTATTTAATGCAACAAGACCCAGCCCTCCAGTCAGCCGCCAGATCCCTTCATAATTTTCGTAAGTCAGCGGTTCCCTTTCACCTACACCCCCTTCATTTCAGCGCGATTTAAACAGAGGAAGCCCGTCGCAATAGAAAACATTTATCGGGGGTTGACTCCCGAACGAATATTCGCATAATCCGCACTTCGTTTTTCAACCGAAGGAACTCCTTCGCGAGCAAAACTTCTGCCGGCGTAGCTCAGTGGCAGAGCAACGGATTTGTAATCCGTTGGTCGTCAGTTCGACTCTGACCGCCGGCTCCATTTTAAAGCTCCTGATTGTTTATCGATCAGGAGCTTTTTTCATCTGAGGTAGGGATAGATGCATTACTCCATCCTCAGGCCCGAACATAGCTCCTTCAGTAGAAGGCTATGAAAACCCCGAATTTTTCCAAACCTTCCCGAAAAGGGTCGGCTCTAACGGTATTGCTAAATATAATCATTAGTCCGTTCCTAGCCGTTTCGCTCTTTCCTGTATAAGGGCAGCGTACCGTTCTTTCATCGCTTGCGAGCAGAGACCGGATTCCAATGTCTGGAAGGCTACGGAAAGATTGTCACTAAAACGCGAGAACACATTGGCAACCTGTTTTTCATTCAGGCGGAGCGATGCGGCAAGGCGAAGGAAGTCTGAACGCCCTAAGCGTCGTTTGCGGCCATTGATGGTGAGGGCTGATTCTTCTATATCTTTCGGGAGCAGCAACTGGGTGGGGAGTAAATCATATGCAGGAGAAAGCCCAACTGCGCCGCCGGGCTGATATAGGAGTGAAAAGTTTTTCAGGTGCATGTCTGCATTTCCGGTCAGAAAGCTGAAGACGGCAACCTCGAAAAAACGGAGCGCATCGAACAGCGCGTTGTCGCAATGTTGAAGAATTGCCCTGCCAACCTGCTCAAGGGAGCCCCGGTATTTCTGTTCGGTCAACCGATCGGTTAGCTGGCACATGTCTTCCATATGAAGTTTTTTTTCACCTGCCCGATCCATGCGTTTTGTAATGAAAGCCAGTTGGCCGTCATCCATCATAATTAAACCGCACGCTGCCGTTTGGATTCCGAAGCATCTGGCCATGCGCATCGTGACGTGTTCGAGTTCCGGCATTTCCGGATATACTGCAACCGGTGGTTTGAGAATATATCCGCCTTCCAATCCAACCAGTGTCAAACGTGAATCCCTCGTCCGCCCTCCTTTTTCAAGATGCATGGAAAGCTTGGGTTGCACGCCCGGGATTGTTATGTGCTGACTAACGATCTGTTCCGCCAGTTTATTGAGGTCCTCCCACGCATAGGGAAAGGTGGGTGGCTTGGCTGAACCGAACAGAGTTTTACAACAGGCTCTATGATAGAGCATTCCATTTTCCAGCGGCTGGAGACATATATGACAGGTTGAATTACTCATCTACCGTCTCCACTGGTCGTATTGAAACAGCTCCGATGCAATCTCGGCAGCAGGCCAAAAGCAGGCCCATGCGATCCCGCGAATTGAGTTTCCAAGTGCTCTCTGCAATATCGAGCAGCCAGCCTTCCGGAATTAACCCATCAAAGAACGGGAACAGTCGTTTGTCTTCGAGAGCTTCTTTCTGAAGCGGAAGTGACAGGCTGATGGCTATTGCATTTTCGGACCTTAGATAATCTGATGAATAAGAGAATAGATACCCAGAGTCATTTTCCTCCAGCATTCCAGCAAGACGATCCTGCAAGTAGATTTCAGCCTTTCTCATGATCAACCTCCATCCGGAAAGCAACAGGCGCCATCCGATGCCCGAAAAGAGCGAGGACCTGATTTACTTTATCGAGTCGCAACGATTCTTTGCCTTGTTCCAAATCGCGAATAAAACGCAACCCTACACCGGCCCGGTCGGCCAGGTCCTTTTGGGTCAGCCCGATTGAGCGGCGTCGTTCTTTGATAAAGTTAATTAGTGGATCAGTCATACTATCCCCCTTCGGGTATAAAATTATTCAAAAAAACAAATACTAAACCCGTTCGGGTATAGCAATTGTTTTTTTAGTCAAAATGAACCCTATCGGGTATATTATGATCCCGAATTAATTAGAGTAGTAGATCCTTCATTTGATGATCTGATCCCATAAACCTGAACAAGCTTTGGGAAACGCCAGGCAAGGCAACCGCAGAGTGAAACTTCGGCACACATCTGCATCCTCAAATAGACTGAAATGCCGATATTGTCTGTGAACATGGTTTTTTGCTGATAAAGACAGCTTCATCATGATACTTCTTTCCATTCAACTTACTGCTTTGAGAGGACCCGATGGAAAAAAATACCGAAAAGACCTACCGTTGCTCCGTTTGCGGCTATATTCACTATGGAGAATCAGCACCGGATATCTGCCCGATCTGTGAGGCCAAAGCCGGGGATTTCAAGGAAATTGAAATGACGCTGCGGCCTGAGCGCCGGGATGTCGGGCAGGATCATTTTGTGATTATCGGCGCAGGAATTGCGGGTGTATCGGCAGCGGAAGCCATCCGGGAGCATGCCCCGAATGCGGAAATTTTTCTGATTTCAAAAGAGGATGAAATTCCCTACATGCGCCTGAATCTGACGCGCCTGCTGGCAGGAGAATTCCAGGAAAAGAATTTACCGCTTCACGCTCCGGAATGGTTTGAGGAGCACGCGATTCATCTAATGCGCGGCGTTTCGGTGGATCGGATTGTACTGACAGAAAAGGCGGTGCATCTGGATAATGATGAATCCATTCAGTTCGACAAACTGATTGTGGCAACGGGATCGCACCCATGGGTTCCGCCTGTTCCCGGCACTGATTTAAAGCATGTTTTCACGGTGCGGACGGTTGAAGATGTCCGCCAAATTCTGAGCATCGTGAAACCGGGAACGAAGGTGGTTTGTATCGGCGGAGGTATCCTGGGGATGGAAACAGCGGGCGCATTGGCAAAACAGGATGCCGATGTGACGGTCCTCGAAGCGTTTGATTATCTGATGCCGATGCAGCTGAACCCGGAAGGCAGCAAGGTGCTGGCCCAACATCTGAGTACGCTTAATATCGATGTCGTCACGGATGCGATTGCCGACTGCCTCATCGGCGACGGGCATGTGACGGGCGTGCACCTGAAGCGCGGGCAGCTGCTTCCGGCGGAGGTGGTGGTGATTACGGCAGGTGACCGGGCCAATACCGATTTGCTTGAAGAGGCCGGCCTGACGGTCAAGAAAGGCGTCTTGGTGGATAATTTTCTGCGGACAACCAACCCCGATATTTATGCGGTAGGCGATGTGGCGGAACATGATGGGGTTCGGTATGGCGCATGGTCGCCGGCCCTTTATATGGGAAAGATTGCGGGAATGAATGCGGCGGGTATTCCCACCGAATTCGGCGGGATTCCACGTTCGCATCTACTGAAAGTGCTGGGTAAACCGATGCTGAGTATTGGAATAATTAAGGCGACGGATGGCAGCTATCGGATGATTGAAGATCATGCGGACGGCGGGTACCGGATGTTTATGTTCCGCGATGACCGGTTTGTCGGATGTCTGCTGATCGGAAAACTGAAACTGATGAAGCCGGTTCGCAAGGCGGTCCAGGGGCGGTTGAACCTGAAGGCGCTTCTTTCGCCGGAAACCACTGCCGAAGACGTTGCTCAGTATTTAGCAACTTTGCAGTAAAGCGCGCAGTCGGCCTTTTGCTTTTTCCAATCGCTGGAGCAGCATTTCATGAACAGCCGTACTGACCTCTCTGAATTCTTCACGGCTGTCGATGAGGCGGTCGAGTTCTTTCTGCATATGGTCGAAATCGCATTCATCGACACTGCCGGCTGAGGTTTGCCCGAAAGCGGTCATAAAATTGTCCACTTTACTGCCCCGACTGATTCCAATGATTGGAACGTGCAGCACGGATGCCAGAATGAGCAGATGCAGGCGACTGCTGATTACAATATCGAGTTTCCCGGCAATGGCCAGAATTTCGCTCGGGGCACGCTTCCCGCCGATCACCACAGAATGGCCTCTGTTTTTCATGCGGTCGCGCATGCTTTCCATGAGCGGCGCATCGGTGGAATGATTCATCGGGAGAAACACAATGCGGTAATCGCGGTCGGCCAAACGGTCGAGAAAGTCGATCAGCTCCTGCTCATGCACCAGTTTCCGCTGCGCCGAGATACACAGTCCGATTTTCCGAACACCGGAAGCCAGCACAGCCTCTGCTTCACGGGAAAGCACAATGCTGCTCCACTCGGCCGGCGCCAGCAGTTCGGCAGAATCCGCCCCCACGATGGCATCGGGAACGTGGCCGCATTGGTGCACGGCAGCCAGCGTTTCGGAATCGCGAAGCACAACGAGATCGCAGCGATTTAACTCGGCAACAATTTTACCCTTTGCGCGCGCCTCCGCCTTATTTTCCAACCGTTGGATAAAGTTGATTCGATTCAGCGTCAGCAACGAGAGCAGGGTCAGTAACATTTTCCGCTTCCCGGGGAGAATGCGATACAGATAAGGATTGAGCCTATCATTCATTCCAACCCCCCAAACGACGGTTCGTGTATTGTGCTCATGCGCGATTTCAAGCATACGCAAAGGAATTTCGGGATAGTCAGACAACCCCGTGGCACCGGGCCAGATAAACACATCAGCGTTGGCAATACACTCCTCCATCTGGAGGCGGCTATAGGGTGGACTGAACCCGAAAAGCGGCACTGTCGCTACCGACAAATGCTTCTGGGTTTCCTCCTGATTATCGGTACTCACCGTAATAGAACAGCCCGGCGCAACGTCGCGCAGAATACCGACAAAGCATTCCAATATGGCCTCATCGCCCACATTGTTTCGTCCGAACGGCACGCCGCCGAGAAGGATTTCAACTGCTTTCATCCTCATTTTATGCCACGCAAATCAGGCTTTTAATAGTCTGCTCTGCAACATAATGTCTGTTCATGCATATTTACCCAAACCTTGGAAAACTGGTTTTAGCCAGTGCCTCGCCGCGACGCCGCGAACTGCTGGCCTCACTCGGTCTTGAATTTGAAATCCGAAGCCCGGATATTGATGAAACGCCGCGCCCGGATGAGCCGCCGCGTGCATTCGCCGAACGGCTGGCTTTCGAAAAAGCGGCGGCCGTGGCGGACGATGCATCAACCGTCTTTATTGCCGCCGATACGATTGTGGTGCAAAACAACCGCATACTCGGCAAACCGACCGATGAGCAGGATGCGTTTGAAATGCTCAGTGCGCTCTCCGGAAAAACGCATGAGGTCATTACCGGGGTGTGCATCCGCCGGGGCGGCCGCACCGATGTTTTTTCTGTGGCCACACAGGTTGTTTTCCGGACACTGGAAAAAAAAGAGGTGCTCAGCTACATCGAAACCGGCTGCCCGATGGACAAAGCCGGAGCCTATGCAATTCAGGGCGGAGCCGCCCATATGGTGCAGGAGATCCGGGGTTCCTACACGAATGTTGTCGGGCTCCCGCTCTGTGAGTTACATGAGCACTTGATTTCCTTTTTGATTCCGGCATGAAACTAGCATATCATTTGCTGTAGTTATTCGGAACCTATATGACCAGATCAAAACCAGCACATACACGCTTTGCTTTACCGACCCTCACGGCCCTCCTGCCAGCCGGCGCGGATCTTTCAGAAGCGTCAACGCCATTCAGTAACCTGAGTAATCTGACCCCATACGACATTATTATTATCGTGTTGGCTTCAACGATTTTATTACTTATCGGCATTCTGATTCATTTCCGTCAGATCCGCCGGGAACTCCTGCAGAAGAGTACGGCCCTTGCAAACAGTGAACGGCATATCCGCCTTACAGGAGACAATCTTCCCAACGGGGCCATCTTCCAGCTCACCCGCACTGCCGACGGAGCCTTTCACTTTCCATACCTGAGCAAAGGTTATACCCGCATTCTCGGATTTGAGCACGAACAGGAGAATCTCGATCCGAAACGCGTATATGATCATGTCTACGAAGCAGACCTCCCGGTCCTGCGGAACAGCTTTGAGGAATCGCGAACTAATATGGCTCCGGTAAACTTTGAAATGCGGATACTCGATATTTCCGGAAAGCTGAAGTGGCTGAACGTCAGTGCAGTTCCTTCCGCAGAAGGCGACGTATTGGTTTGGGACGGTTTTCTGCAAGACGTCTCTGCGAATAAAAACATGGAAATTGCCCTCGTTGAAGAAAACCGCAATTTTCACAATCTATTTAAAACGATCGACGATTTCCTACTGATTTGCGATATGGATGGGCGGTTGCTGTATACCAATCCAATAGTAAAAAAGCGGTTGGGGTATACGGATCAAGAGCTGAAGGATATGAGTGTCTTCGAACTCTACAGCCCCGAAAAGCAGTCGGAGATCTATCGGGTTATTGCCCGAATGCAAAGTGAAGCATCCACCACCGTCGGCATGCCCCTCCAGACAAAATCCGGAAGTTCCATTCCGGTGGAGATGAATGTTTTTCAGGGCTACTGGCAAAACCGGACAGCAATCTTCGGCGTGGCGCGCGATATTGCCCGACGGAAAGAAACGGAAAATGCCCTGCGGGAATCTCAGCAGATGCTGCAGCTGATTATGGACACCATTCCCATGTCTGTTTTCTGGAAGGATAAAGATTCCGTCTATCTGGGCTGCAATAAAACATTCATGCGCGAATGCGGACTGAGCTCCTATGAGGATGTTGTGGGACACACCCCGTTCGATCTCTTTCCACATGGGGATGCCCTGCAGATTATTGAGCGGGATCAGGAGGTGATTCGCAATAACCACCCGTTGTTCAACTTTATCCTGTCGAACACCCGCGCCGATGGAAGCATCGGCTGGCGGGAATGCAGCAAGATTCCTTTACGCGACGAAGGCGGCCGATCGGTCGGTGTGCTCGGGGTCTGGCGCGATGTGACGGAACAGAACCGGGCGGAAGACCGGCTGAAACGAACTCTTGAGGACATGGAGCGTTTCAACCAACTGATGCGGGGCCGCGAACGCCGGACTCTGGAGCTTAAAGAAGAAATCAACGCACTGCATAAACAGCTCGGACAACCTAAAAAATATAAAACAACGACGGAAAACTTTTAATGACGGAACCAAAGAAAACCTCTTCCAGGCGAAGGCACGGGCTCTTTATTTTCGCCGTTGCGATCTATGCTTCCGGAGGACTGCTCTTCTCGCTGCTCTCCTACTGTTCCCATAAAACAGTGCTGACGAATCAGGCGGATGAAACGCTGCTGGAAACTGTCAGGGCACTGCAGGAAACCTATGAAATGGAGACTGCAACCACAGACGCTTCGGATGTGGAAGCATATCGGCAGCGACTCATGCCATTGCGCCACGGTCTGTCAGGGGCCTTAAGTATTGTTGAAGTGACCCCCAACCGCTGCACAGTACAGGTCTCCGTTTCGAACGAGCTCAACAGCTTTATGGAAATTCTGGAAAACAGTCCGCCCCCCGAAGATCTTCAGACGGTGCTGCTGGCCATGGCGGATGAAAAACAGGATGCAACCCGTTTGTTCACAACCACGCCGCAACCCTTCGGCACAATACGTTATGCCATTCTTTACCGCGCTGCAGGCCCCCTGAAAGGAACGGCCTTTCTGGCCTCCGATGACGGCCGGCTCCTTGAACAGCAGCTCGACGAGGAGGCTCGGCGTCTGACCATCGGCGGATTCAGCATGCTGGTTTTAGCCATTCCGCTCATTCTCCTTGTCGGCCAATCCAAAAAACGATCTTCGGCAACACTTTCCAAAATGAACGCCCTCCTTCAGCGCGACATGGAAACACAGAAAATCCGGGAGGAAGAACTTAAAGATGCCATTGCCGATCTCGAACGCTTTAATACTGTAACCACCGGCCGTGAATCGCGAATTATTGAACTCAAAGCAGAGGTCAATGAACAGCTCCGCCTGCAAAATAAAACACCGCGATACAACATCGATAAAATTGACTAACGCATGAGCACGCACAAAAAAATTCCGGCCAGACCGCAAATCAAAGGGCGCCTCGGGCGCATCTTTGCCGTTATCTTTTCGCTTGCATCCATGCTATTGGCCGCCAGCACCTTTCTCCTGTCAAAACAGGATAATGTAAATCTGCCATTACTCATGGCCGTCGCCGTCATTCTCATGATTATTCTCGGCTACATGCTCGGCCGTCTCATTGGCGGGAATCTGGAAGACGAAGAGTATGAGCGCAATAGCGAACTGCACGACACACTCAATGTGGTTCAGGAGCTCATGAGAGCCAATGAGTTTCTGGAAACCGAAACACTCGACCTGAAAAAACATCGCAAGGCCCTGCTGAGCATAATGGAAGATGCCGAGCGCTATAATGCCGAACTCAAACGCGAGATCATTGAGCGCAAGCGAATCGAAGCTGAAGCCGCACGCGCACGCGACAATATGGAGCTTATTCTTCATGGCGGCGACCTGGGATACTGGGATTGGAATATTTCGCGAAACAGCTACACGTTTAATGAACGGTTCGGAGCCATTCTCGGATTTCAGGTGAATGAGTTGGACCCAGAAATGGACTGGCGCAAAGAATACACGCATCCGGATGACTACGAAAAACTGAACCGCACGCTGATCCAGCATATGAACGGGCAGACCGAAACCTATGCCTGCGAGTATCGTCTCAAACGCGGCCCCTCGGACTGGATCTGGGTGCTCGACCGCGGACGCGTGATTGAGCGCGATTCAGAGCAGACCCCAATCCGCATGGCCGGAACCCTGCTTGAAATCACCGACCGGAAAGAGTACGAGCTTGAAATGAAAGAAGCCAATCGGTTGCTCGACAAGCGCAGCCGCGAGCTGGAAGAAAATCAGCATATCATTATGGGTATGATGGAAGACGCCAACGATGCGCGGGAAAGTCTCGAACAGGCCAACCGGCAGCTGCTCGTTGCCCGGGAACGGGCAGAACAGGCCACCCGCGCAAAATCCGATTTTCTCGCCAGTATGAGTCACGAGATCCGCACTCCGATGAATGGAATCATCGGAACCGCCAGCCTGCTGAACGACAGCGAGCTCTCTGCAGATCAACGGGAATATCTGCGGATCATCCAAACCTCAGGCGATTCACTGCTGACCCTGCTGAACGACATTCTGGACTTCTCTAAAATTGAAGCCGGAAAACTGGACCTGGAATGCAAACCCTTCGATTTACGCGAGATCTGCGAACACATCACCGATCTGCTGACGCCCACCGCCCTTGAAAAAGGGGTCGAGCTCATCCTGCGTTATTCTCCGAACACCCCGGCCTATGTGGTAGGCGATCTGGGACGCATTCGGCAGATTCTCATGAACCTTGCAAGCAACGCACTGAAATTCACCAAAGAAGGCTATGTGCTCATTGATATTGAAGCCGTTGCCGGAACCGAGAGCGAAACCTCGATCCAGTTCACCATCAAAGATACCGGCATCGGTGTATCCCGCGACGAATTGCCCCAGCTGTTCAAAAAGTTTTCCCAGGGCGATTCCTCCACGACCCGCGAATTCGGAGGCACCGGACTCGGGCTGGCCATTTGCAAACAGCTGGTCAACCTGATGGGCGGAAAAATCGGCATGGAAAGCGAATTGGGCAAAGGCTCCGTATTCTGGTTCCGGCTGAATTTGCCTGTTCCGCAAACACCCTGCCACTCCGTCATCGACGCCTCCCTGTTTAAACATGAGCCGGTATTGATTATTGATGAAAAGAAAATTATGGGGCATTCATTGGCGGAATGGCTGAACCGCTGGGGCCTCACCGCCGAGATTTCCGGAACACTGAAAGAGGCAGAACAGAAAGCGAGCGAAACCCCATATCGGCTCATCTTCATCAGCGAACATCTGGCCTGCAACACAGACGCTCCCTTTTTCCTGCGCCCCGGATTCAAGCAGCTCCCCCTCTTTGTCATCTGCTCCATCACCAACCGCGATTTCCGAACGCTGGACCGTGCCGGTCTGACTGCAAACCTGATTAAACCGATCCGGCTCTCGAATCTGCTGATTAAAACTGCCGGTGCGCTGGGTTATGAACTCGATGCCCCGGTCGCCAGCCCGCTGCCGCAAACCACTCCGAAACCAACCATGGAACGTTCCTCCATTACAAAGGTTGAATCACGGCGAATTCTGGTTACAGAAGATAATCTGGTCAATCAGACCGTCGCAAAGCGTATGCTCTCCAAAGGTGGCTTCGAAGTGGATGTGGCAGAAAACGGAGAAGTCGCTTTGCATAAAATAATGTCCGATGTGCAGTACGACCTCATCTTTATGGACTGCCAGATGCCGCGCATGGATGGCTATGAAGCATCCCGGCAAATCCGCACCTTTGAAAATGAGCAAAGTGCCGGATCGCGCATCCCGATTATTGCGCTCACCGCCAATGCCATGCAGGGCGACCGGGAAAAATGTCTGGAAGCCGGCATGGACGACTATGTGCCGAAGCCGGTTAAAAAAGAGGCCCTCTTCGATATGATCAACCGCTACCTGAACTGAGTTTCAGGCACTGGAAGTTAATCAACCAACCGGCATTTTTCGCAGCGTCCGGATTCGCATCCCTGTGCCCGGCAGAAATATTCCTCTGCATTCTCCTGCCAGTTTGCATTAAAATTCGGGCACTTTTCCGTATATTCCGCAAAACGGACCAGCCGTTGCAATATATGGTCTGGAATCGAGTGCTCCATCGAGCAGGCAAACTCTTCCGCCTCCGAAGCCTCAACCCCCAGAACCTGCGTGAAAAAATGCAGTAATGCTTCATGTTTTCCCGCAATCTTGGAGGCGATCGACCGACCCTGATCGGTCAACGTAACCGACGCGTAAGGAGCATAATTCACCAACCCCTTATCCGCCAGTGCCTTCAGCGCACCCGTCACCGAAGCCGCCCGAACATGCAGACGATCCGCGATATCCTTCGGACGCGTCTTTTCCTCCTCTCGAGAGAGAAAGAAAATCGTCTCCAGATAATCCTCAAGACTGGCACTTAATACGGGAGGGTTCATGCGAAGATGCATATCAAAAACTAAACTGGTGTGACAACTCCAGGCCTCCAGTATTTATCAGTTCCCATCCCCCGATCATTTGTGGCTCGTTAACAATTTGATCAATTTTTAACGATACCCCCATTTACTCCCACCCTGGAAATATTGAACAGTCTGCGTATTCAACCTTGGGAACCGTATTATGAAACTTATTCCAACCTTATCACTTTTTGTATCCGCCGCTCTATTCACAATGCTGACCGCCTGCCAGAGCAAAACGACAGAACACCCAAAAGTGGTTGACGGCATTTCCGGCGCAACCCATCAAAACGAAAAAGTCATTCTGCCCCCTGAAAATGAAAACTACCGGGTAATGGGCCATCTGGTAGGCCTTATGAATTATGTTGTGAAATACGACAATTCTTTCTACCGGGGTGGCGAGCCCTATGCCCCGGACCTTGCCCTCGAAGCCTTTGATGAGATTGGCATTAAAACCATCATCAGTATTACGCCCTCGGAGGAAGAACGGGCTTTCTGTGAAACATACGGCTTTAACCTGGTTGAAATTCCGTTCGTCAATCCCGGCCCTACCGCAGAAGATTTCGAAACTTACTTTCGGGTCCTGGAAAATGAATCAGGCCCCTTCTTTGTCCATTGCAAAGGCGGTTCACATCGCGCCGGAATTTTCGGCGCGGCCTATCGTATGAAAGTTCAAAACTGGTCCTATGAGGAAGCCATCATCGAATATGGTCGCCTGGGCGGAGACTTGAAAAACGACGCCGCCATGCTCGAACAATTAAAAGCATTCGAAAAAACGAATGTCGTAATAGGTTCCAAACATTCCTCAAACGCCGACACGACCAACCCTCACATTACCCGAGTAAACTAGTCACCTTTTACTCATAAGGTCTTAGGCTCCTGCTAACAGCCCCTCCTCAGGGTTCATTTATTGTTTTCGAAAGACACTGCTTTCAGTGCTTTTTCGAAAACGAATTTAACCCAAATCATAACCCGGAAAGCGCAATGCCCGGAAAATAAAACCGGTCGCTTTCCAACTAGGAGGAAAACTGAAATGCACAGCTCAGAACATACCCGTGCCGCACATTCAATGCGGCACAATAGCCCCCGAATAAAGAGAGGTTTTGCGGCAGCCGCCGCATTAGCCGCTCTGAGCCTGGCGATGCCGTCCATCGTTAATGCAGCGACCGAACGATACCGTCTGGTATGGACAGACGATCCGGCGAGTACAGCAACCATCGGCTGGGAACAATCCAGCGGCACACCCGTCGGCGTGCGGTACAGCACCAACGCGGGCATGACCGGAGCAGCAACCAACACCTCGGTCGTCAGTCATTATTATGACAACGCCCTGACGGCGGAAGGTTCGCCCTTCACCAGCCACTTCATCGATCTGACCGGACTTTCGGCCGACACCGCCTACTATTTCGAGATCCTCGATTCGGAAGGGGCGAGTTCACCCATGTGGTTTAAAACCGCACCGGACACACCCTCGGATTTCACCTTTGTGGCCGGCGGCGACTCCCGCACCAACGACGATCCGCGGCGCTGGGGCATGAACCTCATCTCGCGTATCCGCCCGCTCTTTATTGTCTACGGCGGCGACTATATGGATGACGGAACCAACGACGAATGGCGTCAGTGGCTCGACGAGTGGCAGGCCACCATCAGCTCCGACGGCCGCATCTATCCCATCATTCCGCAACATGGGAACCACGAAAACGACATGGTCGACATGATGCAGCGCATCTTCAACGTCCAGAACCCGGATGCCTACGGCCATTTCCCGGTTGGCGGCGACCAGATGCGTGTCTGGGCCCTGAACTCCGAATTGGAACCGGGCGTGGGATACGGAGCCTTCGACGGTCAGAGCGCAGCCGCATGGGATGCCCAGACTGCATGGCTCTCCAACGAACTCGCCAAGGCATCCAACGCAGCGACCTGGCAGGTCGCCAGCTACCACCGCCCCATGCGCCCGCACACCAGCGGCAAAGCGGAAGGGACCGGTCGCATCGCCGCCTGGGCGGATGCGTTCTACAACTACGGCATGGATCTGGCGGTTGAGTCCGACACCCACATGACCAAATACACCTACCCGTTGGAACCCAGCACCGCACCGGGCAGCTTTCAGAATTTCACCCGCAACCTCACCAACGGAACTTTGTTTATCGGTGAAGGCAGCTGGGGTGCTCCGACCCGCCCGATGGACGACGATAAAACCTGGACCCTCGCCTCCGACTCCTTCTGGCAGTTTAAGCTGATCCAGGTACACACCGCACCGGAACCGAAAATGGATATCCGCACGGTGCGGTTCGGCAGCATTGACGAATTCAATGCCGGAAACCTCTACGATCCGGAAACCGTTACCCCGCTCACGCAGGCCGAGCAGGATCTCGACCCCTACGCCATGCCGGACGGCCTCGACCTCTGGCAGCCGCTTTCCGGCGAAGTCCTCACCATCTATCCGAACGATTCTCTCGGCGGCATCTTCCGCGGTGCGGACGTTGAGCAGAACGAATATATTGCCCCCGGGGCCGAGTGGAACTATCTCGACGACGGTTCCGACCAGGGAACCAACTGGACCGTCCTTGCCTTTGACGACAGCACATGGATGGCTGGCGACGCACAGCTTGGTTACGGCGACGGCGACGAAGTGACCGTCATCAGCTACGGCGCGAATGCATCCGACAAACACATCACCGCCTACTTCCGTAAAACCTTCAATGTCACGGATCCAGCGGACGTCATCAAACTCAACGCACAACTACTGCGCGATGACGGGGCCGTGGTTTACATCAACGGTATCGAAGCCGCGCGCTCCAGTATGCCGAACGGTGAAATTACCTACATCACCACCGCCAACGATGCCGGCGATGAAAATGAATATTATGAGCTGACGCTTGATCCGGCGCTCCTCGTGGCAGGAACCAATGTGGTTGCCGTTGAAGTGCACCAGAGCAGCGGCGGCAGTTCCGACAGTAGCTTCGATCTCGCGCTGATCGGCACCGAATCCCGCGTGACCGGGCCGGTACCGGAAGCCCCGACCAACCTGGTCGGCACCGCCCTCTCCGTGGCGGACATTGAACTCACCTGGGCCGACGTGGCCACCAACGAAGTGGGCTATGAACTGTGGCGGAAAGTGGCCGACAGCAACTGGGAAATCTACGAGCCGCGCCTCGTTCCGGACACCGAAGGCTTCGCCGACGGTCTGCTGAATGAAAGCACGGCTTACACATACAAAGTGCGGGCTTTCAGTCCGTTCGGAATTTCCGATTTCTCGGACACGGTCGCCGTCACCACGCTGGTTGCCAATGTGCCGGTCGTCTGGAGCGAAGATTTCGATACCGGCAGCTTCGGCCCGATGATCACGCACAGCGAGGCCAGCAACGCCGACTGGGAAACCTATGAATATCCGTCCGGCAGCGGCCTGTGGTTCGCACGTATCAACGGATACGGAGCCGATACCGCCAGTATCGATTGGCTCATCACCCCGGCGTTCAACCTGAACGTTTACATGGATGAAACCATCGCGGCGGATCTGGCCTATAACTATGACGGACCGGAAATCGAAATGCTTGCTTCCGGCAACTATGATCCGGAAACCATGAGCAGCCCGTCCGAAGCCGGCTGGTGGACCCTCCCGGCCATGATGCCTTCAACCGGCGGCTATGCCTTTGAAACCAGCGGCGAACTCGACTTTTCGCTGATGGCCCTCGAAGAGTTTGAAGGCGGCATCGGTTCCTTCACACAATTCAGCCGTTCCAGCAACGCCGACTGGGTGCACGAAGAACGCGGCGGCCAGTACGGCATGGTTGCCAATGGATTCGGTGCAGATGCCCTCAGCGATGACTGGCTGATTTCCCCGGCGTTTGTACTGCCGGAAGGCGCGGCGGGTGCCCTGAAATTCCAGATGTACCACCAATACGGCGGCCCGGACCTCGAAGTGCTGGTTTCGACCAACTACACCGGAACCGGCGATCCACTGGTAAACGGCACCTGGGATTCCTTCACCATCCCGCTGGACAGCGATCTGTTCTGGGGTGCCTGGGAGGACATTGCTGTTGACCTGTCCGCATACGCGGGCACCAGCGTTAACGTTGCCTTCCGCTACACCACAACCAGCACCGGAAGCGGTGGCGGGGCGCGCATCGGCGTGGACAATGTGAAGGTTGAATCGGAAAGCGAAAACATGCGTGTGGCCTTCCGTTACACCTCCGCCGGAACCGGTGGCGGTCAAAGTCGGGTCTGGGAGGTGGACAATATTATGTTCCGAGCCAATGCCCATACCTACATGAGCGAGGACTTCGATGATGCCGATACGCTCGGTGATTCGAGCTTTACCGCCAACAGCCTACAGAGTAATATCGACTGGGGCCTCGATACCGAAGCCGAACAGAAAGGCGCCTTCGCCAACGGATACGGAGCAGACACCAACAGTGTGGACTGGCTCGTCGGCCCGATCGTGAAACTCGATGCCGGTGCGAATGCCGAATTGCAGTTTGACATCTTCAGCCAATACGACGGCCCATCCCTCGAAGTGATGGTGACCACGGACTATCCGGCCGACATCACTAACGGAAGCTGGCAGGCCACCACCATCGATACCGGGGATCTTTACGGTGCCTGGACGTCGGCGTCGGTGGATCTCTCTGCCTACGTAGGTGCCGTAACCGTGGCGTTCCGTTACACCACCACGGGCACAGGCCCCGGCGACGGCCGTCTGCTGGGTGTGGACAACATCCGCATCGTGCGCACCGGCGACATGGGACTGAGCGTGAACTTCACAATCGATCAGTCGGACTA
The DNA here is from genome assembly GCA_029432795.1 of Pontiellaceae bacterium B12219. GTDB lineage: Bacteria > Verrucomicrobiota > Kiritimatiellia > Kiritimatiellales > Pontiellaceae > Pontiella. The sequence continues at coordinate 10,711 of JARNMJ010000010.1, read as the reverse complement.
CACCACCATCGAACCGGTGACCTTCGTTCCGTATGTAACCAGCGGCACAACGCCCTATTCCTACCTTTGGAACTTCGGCGATGGCGAAACCTCCACCGAGGCAAACCCGATCCACCTGTATGAAGATGCCGGCCTATATACGGTCTCGCTGACGGTAACGGATGCGGAAAGCAACCAGGTGGTCCAGACCCAGGCGGATCTCGTGGACGTGCTGCAGGTCACCTATGGTTCGGTACTGCCGGGCAAAGAGGGCAACCTGCGGATCGCAACCTACAACGCCTACCTGAACCGCAGTGCGGAAGGTGACATCACCGCAGAGCTCGCTTCGCGTGACAGCGAGCAGGTCCAGAAAGTGGCGGAGATCATCCAGCGCACCAACCCGGACATCGTGCTGCTCAATGAGTTCGACTACGATGCCACAATGCAGGCCGTGGAACGGCTGAAATCCAACTATCTGGAAATCAGCCAGAACGGTGCGCCGCCGATTGTATTCCCCTATGTATTCCTTGCGGAATCCAACACGGGGATCGATTCCGGGTTCGACCTGAACAACGACGGCAATTCCGGTACGGCCGATGACTGTTTCGGCTTCGGAGAATTCCCGGGTCAGTACGGTATGGTGCTGCTCTCGAAATATCCGATCGATGCCGCCAACGCCCGCACCTTCCAGAAATTCCTCTGGAAAGACATGCCGGGTGCGCTGCTGCCGAACGATGGCACAACGGACTATTATTCCACCGCTGAACTTGACGTATTCCGTCTCTCTTCCAAGAGCCACTGGGATATTCCGGTGGACGTGAATGGGGAAACTGTACACGTGCTCGCTTCACACCCGACTCCGCCGACGTTCGACGACGGCGACGCGGATGTGGATGCAAACGTGTTCGACTGGAACGGCAAACGCAATCACGACGAAATCCGTTTCTGGGCAGACTACGTCACTCCGGGCGCGGGAGCCTACATCTATGACGATGCAGGCGTCACCAACCAGCTGGCTTCCGGATCGCGCTTCGTGATCATGGGCGACCAGAATGCGGATGCGGACGAAGGCGACAGTTACAACAACGCCATCGACCAGCTCCTGACCAACCCCCACGTGAATGCGGCCTTCGTTCCGGAAAGTGCAGGCAGCCAGGAAGATACCGGCGACACCGATGATACTGCTAGCTGGGGACTTCGGGCAGACTATGTGCTGCCGGGCGTCAGCTATGGCATCATCCTGCACAACGGCGGCGTCTACTGGCCATCCCGTACCGACATCCACTACTACCTCACGAAGGCCGACGGAAGTTCCGATCATCGTCTCGTATGGCTCGACCTCGAGGTCTTTGCCGATGCGGATAATGACGGGCTCGACGACGGCTTCGAACAGCAGATTGTGGATGCCGACGGTGGCGACGCCATTGGAGATATCTTCGATGTGCTCGGCAGCGACGACTTCGACGGCGACGGAATTTCCAACGCCGACGAATTCTACGCCGGCACCTCGCCGGTGGACGGATCCTCCTGGCTGGTCATTACCGGGTTCAACGACGGTGTGCTGGAATGGGTGACCTCCTCCGGAAGAACCTACATGGTGGAGTTTTCCACCAACCTGACCTCCGGCGCATTCGAACCGGTGGCGTCCAATATTGTGGACGGGGTTTACACCGACACGGTTCATGAAGCTTATAACCAGATGTTCTACCGCGTAAAAGCGGAGTAACACCGCCTGACAGCACCCTGAGGTCGTCCCGCTCCGGCGGGGCGGCCTTTTTTATTGTTAAGACCTAATCTAAATTGCTCGCATTCTTATTCCGTCTGGATAGGATTAGGCCCTATGGATTTTTCAGGACAAATCAAGAACCTATTCAAGCCCGTAGAGCGGCCGCATTCCCCCACTGCCGAACTCTCGGTAAAAACCGGAAAAGGAACGGCCGCCAAAGATTTCCAATGGTTGGAAACCAATATTCCCTGCCAGAAAGCCTGCCCTGCCGGAACCGATATTCCGGCCTACCTGACAGCAGTTGCGGAAGGAAAGCCGGCGGAAGCCTACCGGATTAATCTCATCGAAAACGTCTTTCCCGCTGTGCTGGGCCGCGTCTGCTCACGCCCCTGCGAATCGGCCTGCCGCCACGGCTATGACGGCCTCGGCGATTCCGTGGCGATCTGCTTTTCCAAACGTTCCGCCGCCGATTTCCAGGGTTCGGAACCCGTTTTGCTTGATCCGTGGTTTCCAGACTCTGGAAAAAAAGTCGCCGTCATCGGTTCCGGCGTGGCCGGGCTGACCGCCGCGCGCAACCTCAAACTGCTCGGCCATTCGGTCACTGTTTTTGAAAAACACGGCACGCCCGGCGGTATGTTGAACCAGGGCATTCCTGAATTCCGGTTGCCGCGCGAAATCATCGACCGCGAAATCGCCCAGATCACCGGACTCGGCATTGAAATCCGGTGCAATACAACCATTGGAAGCGATCTGACCACCATCCAGCTATTGGAAGACTTCGATGCCGTCGTGATGGCCGCCGGAACCCTCAAACCCAATCTGCTGAATATTCCCGGCCATGAACTTCCCGGCATTCGCCATGGACTCGATTTTCTGCTGGATGTGAATGAAAACGGGGCGGCAGCGATCGGGCAGAACGTGATTGTCATTGGCGGCGGATTCACCGCCATGGATTGTGCCCGTACCGCCCAGCGGCTCGGCGCCCAAACCGCACAATGGGATCTCAAGGTGCTGTATCGCCGCTCCAAAGACGTCATGCGTGTAACACCCGGCGAACTGGAAGAGCTCGATGCCGAAGGCATCCCGCTCGAATGCCACGCCACGCCGATCGCCTATTTGGAAAATGACGGACGTCTCACCGGCATGCGGTTTCACCGTACCGGCACCCACGAAGAATTCGATGTTCCGGCCGATACCGTCCTGCTGGCAACCGGCCAGTTTCCGGACCACGCCTGGGAAAGTGAAACCACAGAGTTCCAGAGTCTGGAACAACTCGGAAAAATCTTTGCTGCCGGCGATTATGCTTCCGGCGCGTCTTCGCTGATCGACGCCATCGGCCATGCCAAAACCATCGCCGAAAAGGTGGATCACTTTCTGATGGGCGAAATACGTCTGAAAAAATCCGTTCAGGTTGAACCCGCCACCATCACCGGCCGCACTCCCGAAATGGACCGCATTCCCCGGCAGCATATGCCCGTTCGCCCCGTCGCCGACCGCAGTTTAATGGGAGAAGTTGAAATCGGCTATGATGAAAAAAGTGCCGTTCAGGAAGCAAATCGTTGCTATCGCTGCCACTATAAATTTGAGATCGATCAGGACAAATGCATCAAGTGCGACTGGTGCCTGAAAGCCAAGCCGCGCCCTGAGTGTATTCTGATGCTGAAAACCATCGAACACGATGACGGCGGGAAAGTGGTGGCCTTCGAATCCACTGACTACGTTCGCGAAATGAATCTGATCTGGATTAATCAGGATGAGTGTATTCGCTGCGGCGCCTGCCTGAAAGCCTGCCCCGTCGATGCCATCAATCTGCAGAAAGTTTCCCTTTGCATCGAACCCTCGATCCACAACACTGCAGAAAAACCGGAGAGCGCATCATGAAGAACCCCCCAGTTGTATTCATTGCCGGCGAGCGTCAGCACGCTGGGAAAACCGTCACCAGTCTTGGCCTCATTTCAGCGATCAGTAAAATCATCGACCCGGCGGATATCGGCTATTTCAAACCCGTCGGTCAGGAAATGATCACCCTGCCGAACGGTCAGAAAATCGATAAAGATGTGCGTATCGTCAAAGAATTTACCGGGCTCGACATGCCCGACATGGGCATGCTTTCTCCGGTCCGCGTGGTTTCCGGCGTCACCAAGGAATACATCACCGGAAGCAGCCAGAAAGAAATCACCGCCCGGTTTGAAAAAAATATTCACGAAACCATGGTCTCCTTATCCGACAAAAAGCTGATCATTGCTGAAGGCACCGGACACCCGGGCGTGGGTTCGGTGGTCGGGCTTTCCAATGCACGGGTCGCAAATCTGCTGGGTGCCAAAATTCTGTATCTCGTAGGAGGCGGCATTGGCCGTACACTTGACGAGCTGGAAGTTGACCTTTCCTATTTCGCCCATCACCACAGCCAGGTGGCCGGCGTGCTCTTTAATAAAGTGCTGCCATCGAAACTGGACTCGATGTCGGAGGTGCTCACCGAAAAGGCGCTCGATCGTATTTTCCCGGAGTGGACCCCCTCGCTGAAAGTCTTCGGCTATATGCCAACGGTTAAATATCTGAACAACCCCTCCATGCATTTGATCAGCCACAGTTTCAAGGACCACCGCACCATCAAAGGCGGAAAATGTCCCGGAGCCTGGCACCAGCCGTGCCGCAAGGTGAAAATCATTTCGCAAGACATCGATGTCTTTAATCCGGAAACCAGTCTGCGGCCGCGCGATATTGCCGTGATTGCATCCGGATCCCACCGCCGTCTGCAACGCATTATCGATTTCAACAATAAACTCGGCGGTGACAAGCTCGGCGGGATTATCATTACCTGCGCCACCGATTCAATGCCGGACCTTGAAAGCATACAGACGCTTGCAAACAGTGCCCTGCCCTGTATTGCAGTCATGCAGGATACCGCCGATACGGATGCAACACTCTACAAATGCTTCAGCAACACCAAACTGCAGCTGTACGACCGGATAAAACACGCCTCAATTGTTGACTTGTTTGAGCAGCATTTCGATACAGAGCGCTTCATCAAAGCCTACGGTTTATAATATTCTTTCTTAAGCCTGTAGGTCTTTCCGGAGATCAGCAGGTCGGAAATTGCTATGGCAAACGGACTTGTTGATTCCGGAATTCCCGTTATATTTTACGGCTCAACTTTCACGGCTCACAAAACCCATGCAACAGACGGAAAAATATTGGAATCTGATCAACCGGATCGTACTCGTTGCCATCATCTTCATGGCAGGCGTCGGGGTTGTTCTGGCCTTTCAACCGAAGGTGAAACAATTGCAGGAATATCAGGAAAAGCACGATGAACTGCAGCAGCGCATCAGCGTGACCCTTTCGGCGGAACAGGATCTCAAGGAAAAACAGCGCCGTTTCACCTCCGACCCCAGCTTTGTCGAAAAAGTTGCGCACGAAGTCGGCTATGCCCGCACCAACGAAACCATTTTCCACTTTCCGGAAGAAACCGGGTCCTATTAACAACCGCCCCGTGGTATGGCCCAGCTGAAAACCGGGCTGAATGGCCGGCGAACTCTCCCATAATCCAACCTTCCATTATTCCGTCCGTTCTCTACTATTCCGCTTATGGAACCTATAACCCTTTATCTGACCCTGCTGCTGACCGGCTTCATTCTGATCGGTCTGGAAATTATTGTGCCGGGCGGTATTCTCGGCATCTTCGGTTGCGCGGCCTGGCTGGTTGCTGCCACCGTCGGCTGGCGCAACTTTTCCGAGCCCTGGAACCTGATCAGTGCCCTTTCCCTGCTGATTTTCGGCGTACTGACTTTTGTCGTCTGGATTAAATATTTCCCGAAAAGCCGCATGGGAAAAACGCTTTCGCTGCAGGCCAACTCTGCGGAATATAAATCGCACAAAACCATCGAGCTTGAAATCGGAGCCGTTGGCGAAGCGGTTTCCACCTTACGTCCTTCCGGCATTGCCCGCTTTAACGGGAAACGCTTCGACGTCATCGCCGATGGCGAATGGATCGAGGCCGGTGGTGCCATCAAAGTTTCTTCAACCTCCGGCGGAAACATCACCGTTGTGAAGGCATAAATTCATGAACATTAAATGTATCCTAGCCACTGCGCTCACGCTTTTCACTCTGCAGGCTCACGCCACGGAATTTATTGCAACCAATACCTATCTGATTGGCAGCACCTCCATTGTCGAAGATGAAGTCTGGGTCCTCTCAGCAATCTCCACCACCGATGGCACCTTTGAAAACGACCTCAACATCATCACCGGCAGTCCGCTCATTCTGAACGGAAGATACAACGGAAATGTAACCGGTGCCGCATCGATAGAGGCCGCACTCAACGGGGTCTGCGAACGAAATCTCCGGCTGTTTTCCCAAACCGTAAAAATAAACGGTGCGGTTGCCGGCAACCTCATGGTAATTGCCGATACAGTCGTCATCAGCACCAATGCAGTTATTGAAGGCGATGCCCTGATTCTGGCCAACAGCGTCGTGCAGGAAGGTCTGATTGAAGGCGATGCCAGCATCACCGCCTCCCGGATTGCCACACTGGCCGGCACCATCGGCGGAAACACACGGATCACCTCGCAGGATATTCTGCTCACGCCCGGCACCCGTCTGCAGGGCGATCTGCTTTATAAAGCCCCTAAAATTCTCTATCCCGACGAGGGCATCATTGACGGGCGACTGCAGCGTATTCTCCCGCCCGCTCTGCTCACCTCTGCCCGCCTGTACAAAATAGGGATCTGGTTTATGGCGGCATTCATCGCCGGAATTCCGTTCATTACCCTCTTCCCTATGACCACGGCCATGGCTACGCAGCTGATTAAACGTTCCCCGCTGAAATGTCTGCTGGTGGGTTTATTGGCTTCAGGCGCCCTTCCAATCTTTGGAATCATGAGCATTTCCTCGCTGGTCGGCGTGCCGCTCGGTGCCTTACTGCTTACCTCCTGGGGAATTATGGTCTATCTCAGCCGTATCATCATGGGCCTCACGGTCGGGACCATGCTGTTGCGCAGGAAAAACAGTTCAATCGGATTCGTTCTTGCGGCAATGGCGCTGGGCCTTGCGGTCATCTATGCGTCCACCATTTTCCCGGCGATCGGCGTACCGGTTCAAATGATAGTCTTGTGGCTCGGCATGGGATCGCTTATTCTCTCCCTGCTTGAGAAGCGGCGATTGATCCTGCAGGTCCCGCATAATTTGAAAAAACTTGAAGAATTAAGAGACGAAAAATTCAACTCCGAGGAGGATAAGAAATGAACTCATGGCCCGCAATAATCATTCTAGCAGCACTGGTTTTAGCCTTTCTGGTCTTTGTGCTTCCCGTCATTGGACTGTGGGTGCGTGCAACCTTCTCCGGTGTAAAAGTCAAAGTCTGGGGCGACCTCGTCGGAATGCGGCTGCGCCGCGTGCCTCCAAACCAGGTCGTGCTCACCTATATTTCCGCGGCAAAAGCCGGCATCGAAATGAACTGCAGCATTCTTGAGGCGCACTATCTGGCCGGCGGAAGCATGCAGAATGTGGTCCGCGCACTGATTGCCGCCGACAAAGCCAACATTGCACTGACCTTCCAGCAGGCCGCCGCAATTGACCTGGCCGGTCGTAATATTGTGGACGCCGTACAGACCTCCGTGAACCCGAAAGTCATCGACTGCCCCGGCGCAAGCTCTTCCAATGGAATGCTCGACGCCGTTGCCAAAGATGGCATTCGTCTTCTCGTAAAAGCGCGTGTAACGGTTCGAACCAATCTCGAACGCCTCGTCGGCGGTGCCACAGAAGAAACCATTATTGCCCGTGTGGGCCAGGGCATCGTCAGCGCCATCGGTTCGATGGCCTCCTATAAGAACGTGCTCGAAAACCCGGATTCCATCAGCCGCAAGGTGCTCGAAAGCGGACTGGATGCCCAGACCGCCTTCGAAATTGTTTCAATCGATATCGCCGACATTTCAGTGGCGGGCGTCGGGCAGATCTCCAACGTGGGAGCCAAACTTGAAACCGACCGCGCCGATGCCGACAAGATTATGCGGCAGGCCGAAGCCGAAGGCCGTCGCGCCATGGCCATTGCCACCGAGCAGGAAATGCGCGCCCGCGTGCAGGAAATGCAGGCGAAAGTGATTGAAGCACAGGCCGAAGTTCCGCTGGCCATGGCCGAAGCCTTCCGTCAGGGCAATCTGGGTGTGATGGATTTCTACCGCATGCAGAACATTATGGCCGACACCTCCATGCGCGAATCACTCGCCGGTGGGGATGACGAACCTGAAGGAAAAGGGAAATAATTAAGAATGCAGATTTCAGAATGAAGAATCATTCTCCCGCAGACCATTCTTCATTCTGACTTCTAAATTCATCATTGCTATGGATGACTTAATTCCATTCTTAATTTTCATCGTAATTGCGGTGATCAACCTCGTGAAATTCGTGCTCGAAAAGGGCGTGAAGGGAACTGCTGCGCCTGCCGGGGAAAAGCCGAAAAAATCAGGGCCCTCCTCTCTCGAAGACTTTTTCGAAAAACTGGCAGGCACACTTGAACCCGCACCAACGCCGGTTCCCGACTGGCCGAAAGGGTTCGAGCGGCCGGACTACATCAGAGAACAGGAAGAGTTTGAAACAGCGGAAACATCAGATTCCGACCCCGAACCCGTGGCCGAAATTATTCCGATGCCGACGATGGAAAATATCCGCAAAACAGAACCGATGGAATTGCATGCCTCATCGCTGAAAACAGCAATGGCTGCCATACCTCCCCTCTCTTCCGGTTTCAGTTCCTTGCGCATGCCGGCTTCCCAGATGAAAAGCAGCAATGCCGGAACCATCCACTATTCCCTTCGCAACAAAGCGGAACTGCGCAAAGCCATCATTGCCAATATCGTTTTCAGCACTCCGCGGGCATGCGACCCCTCCTTCGATAACACCGTTTCAAAATAAGCGGGAAGCTCGACTTCCAACGATTGGAAGTTGCCAAGTCCGGCAGGGTTCAGCTTAATACCCCCATGAATGATATCACCTTAACCCACTTGCTCGACGTGGCAGTCTGCGCAGCAGAAGCCGCAGGAAAACACGCGTTCGAAAACAAAGACCGCCGACTTGAAACTAACGAAAACCTCGCGCACGACGTCAAACTGGTGCTCGATGTTGAGTGCCAGAAAAAAGCCGAAGCCATAATTCAATCGGAGTTTCCCGACCATGGAATTCTTGGCGAGGAAGATGAAGCCCCGAATCATTCATCACCCTACGAATGGATCATCGATCCGATCGACGGGACCCTGAACTTTTCTCATGGGTTTGAATACTGGTGCTCGTCCATTGCGGTCCGGAAAAATCAGCAGGTCGTTGCGGGCTGTGTTTATGCCCCGGATTTCGGCAGCTATTATACTGCACACATTGAAGACGTCGCCAAACTCAACGGTGTTCCGATCAGCGTTTCCAAAACGAATACACTGGAACGCTCGATGATTTTCACCGGCCTTTCAAAAGAGATGGAAAATACGTATGAACCGCATTTGGATATGTTCCGCGAGCTCGCATTGAACACCAAAAAAGTGCGCATCAACGGTGCCGCCGCTCTCGACCTCTGCCGCGTGGCAGATGGAACCTGCGACGGCTTTTTTGAAACCGGCATTTTTCTCTGGGACTATGTCGCCGGCGGATTGATTGCCCAGCAGGCTGGAGCAACCATGACCACGTATCCCCGCAAGGGAGATCTCCACGGCGCAACGGCACTCTGCTCCAACGAACATCTTATTGAAGGACTGCAGGCCATTTACACCAAGTGCATCTAATGCGACTACGTCTAGTATTTCCGATATTTGATTGCCGATTTTCGATTGGTCAATCCGCGACAGCCTTGCAAAAAGCAAGGCCGACCCCGCTTGAGTACCACAAATCGGCAATCAGAATTAATTTTTCCAATGCATCTGCTTACGCACCCCGTATAGGCAAATCACGGAATTCACATCATGACTAAGAAAAAAAAGAATCGCCCAGATATTCACTGGCTCTACGAAGCCTCCGTTCAAAATGTAGACACCGACCTCGACTTCGGGAAACGGGTCTATACCCGACATTGGAAACGCAAACCCCTGACGGTGCGCGAAGACTTCTGCGGAACCGCCAAGCTCGCCGCCCGCTGGGTGCAGCGCAGTAAACTGCACGAAGCCTGGGGCATCGATTACCATCAGCCCACCCTCGACTGGGGCATTAAATACAACGTATCCGAACTGACTGAAAAGCAAGCCGCTCGGCTGCATCTCATCTGCGGCGATGTACTGGAAGTAAACACGCCCAAGGTGGATCTGGCCTTTGCCCTGAACTTTTCATTCTGTGTTTTTAAACAGCGCAACGTCCTGCGGAACTATTTCAAACAGGTCTATAAATCGCTGAACAAAGAAGGTCTGTTTGTTCTCGATATCTACGGCGGAACAGAATCCGTTACCGCGAAATGCGACGATGTCCGCGAGATTCCCGGCCTTACCACTCCGGAAGGCATCGAAATTCCCGACTTCGAATATATCTGGGATCAGGCCGCGTATAATCCGATCAACCACGACACCACCTGCCACATTCACTTTAAAGTTCCAGGCTTTGGAAAAATTGAAAAAGCCTTCACCTATGAATGGCGCCTCTGGACGCTGATGGAACTGCAGGAGCTTCTGGAGGAAGCAGGTTTCTCCAAAGCCGAAGTTTATCTGCACGACTTTAACGACGAAGGCGAGTCCGACGAAATCTACCGCCTCCGGAAAACCTACGAAAACGTCCAGGGCTGGGTCGCCTATGTGGTGGGCATCAAATAAGATATCAGGGCCAAAAATTATGACAGGCATGAAAAAACACTATGATGGCATTACCACACGAATGCTGTCTGAGATTGATACAATTTCCGATCAAATGTCACATTCTGGAGAAAAAGGAAGAAATAATGAACAGATTCTAGCAGTCTGTCGGACTTATCCATTTCAGATTTAAGATATCTGTGACAGACTGGATCAGTCTTAACGGATTGGACTTATGGCGACTCGACTTAA
>JARNMJ010000109.1 GCA_029432795.1 Pontiellaceae bacterium B12219 | reverse complement strand
CGCTGTGTCGCTTCTTCATTCTGAGTTCTCCTTACTGGTTATTTACCACGGAAAACTCTCATTTAAAACTGTCCAGATTTATGGGCTCAGGTCAATCCGTATGACGAAGAAAAGCTGACCGATTTCAAGACGGCGAAGTGGGCGGTTGAACGCCTGGAGGAACAGCATGATGAGCCCTTCATGTTGATGGTTGGTTTTCTACATCCGCATGTGCCCTGGTATGTGCCGCAGGAATATTTTGATATGTACGATAAGGAAAAGCTGACGCTGCCTCCTTATAATCCGAATGATTTCGATGATCTGCCCGAAGCGGCAAAGGGGATGCTTAACGACGGCTATCCCAGAACAGAATGGGCCAAAGATGAGCATCAGTGGCGGGATATTATTCATGCCTATATGGCGAGCATCACCTATGCGGATGTCAAAGTCGGGGAAGTGCTGGATGCGCTGGATGCCAGCCCGTATCGTGATAATACGATCGTGGTTCTCTGGTCGGATCATGGCTATCATATGGGTGAGAAAAACACCTTTCAGAAGCATACTCTATGGAATCGGTCGGCGGTGGCACCGCTGATTATTAAAGTCCCGAAATCCATGCAGTTGAGGATGAAAAAGGGACCGTGTTATCAGGTGGTGAGCATGGTTGACCTCTATCCCACAATTCTGGATCTGTGCGGACTTCCGCCGAATGATGTTGTGGTGGGGCGCAGCCTGAGGCCGCTGTTGGAAAATCCGACCGCACCGTGGAGATATCCCGCCTTTACCTTCAAGAAAGACAACCGGAAATCGTTGCAGTACGGCCCATATCGTTACATCGAATATGAAGATGGATCGATGGAACTCTATGACCACCGTAAAGATCCTGATGAATGGAACAACCTTGCAGAAAACCCGGAGCAGAAGCAGGTGATTCAGCGGCTCAAAGCCATGTTTGATGAATATAAGGTTTTTGAGAAAAAGCTCTGAAATGAAACGCTGATTCTTTTTCTAACGGCTTAGGACGAGATAATCGCCGGTGAAGCAGCATAAGGCGGAACAACCGACGGCATGGTGGACTTCGGTGCGTTCCGAAAGAAGGCGCTGTTCAACCTGAAAACGGCAGTGTCCCAATTTTACCGCGAAGTGTTAATATATATTAAACGAATTTTCGGGCAATCAGCCCGAATGGACAACCAAGGAGAAGTAGGTGGAATTTAAGCAGATTATATTGTCAGGACTCATCGTGACCATGGGGATGGGGGCCGTTCAGGCGGCCGATGAGTTTGAGGCGGATGCGATTAAAGAAGCAAATGATGTGGACCAGATCGGCAATATCGGAGAGCTGGGCAATAAGCCGGAGCGGATCGAGTGGCTGCGGGATAACGGGTTCGGCATGTTCCTGCACTGGGGGGTGGATGCACAGATCGGTTCGGTGATCAGCCATTCGATGGTTTCGGCGGATGACGCCTATCTGGAGCGCTATTTTACCGAGCTGCCTCAGACGTTTTATCCAAAGAACTGGGATGCGGAAACCTTTGTGCTGCTGGCCAAGACTGCCGGTATGAAATACATTGCGCTGACCACGAAGCATCATTCCGGTTTTTGTCTGTGGGATACCAAAACCACCGATTTCAATGTCATGAACACGCCGTATGGCAAAGACATTGTGCGCGAGTTTGTTGATGCCTGTAACAAGTTTGATATCGATGTCGGCCTCTATTATTCCCCGGAAGATTTTTCCTACAGCCATAAACGGGGATTCCCGATCCGACGTTTTGCACATAAACCGAACCCGGAAAAAGATCCTGAATACATCGCTTACATTAAAGCTCAGGTGACGGAGCTGATGACCCAGTATGGCGATATCGATGTATTCTTTATCGACGGGCGCGGCAAGGCTCCGACCAAAGAAGTGGTCTGGACACTGCAACCCGACTGTATGATTACCCGCGGCGCCATTGAGAGTCCGGAGCAGACCGTTCCCGGACTTCCTCCGAAAGAGGTTTGGGAAACCTGCATGACGCTCGGTACACAGTGGCAGTATATGCCGCAGCAGCTCGACAAGCTGAAAGATGGAAACCGCGTGGTGGAAATTCTGATTGAAACGCGCGCCAAGGGCGGGGCACTGCTGCTGAACCTCGGTCCGCGTCCGGATGGAACCATTAACGAACTGCAGGAAGATATCATGCGTGAAGTTGCCCTCTGGAACTTCGTTAACCGTGAGTCTGTGCTGGGGGTGCGTCCGTGGATCGTAACGAATGAGGGCAATATCTGGTTCACCAAGGCTAAAGATGAAGATTCCGTTTATGTGTTCCTGACAAAACAGCAGGACTGGGGACGGAAAGAACGCCGCGAATTTGTGATCGGTTCGGTAGAAGTCTCCGATGAAACTGAAATCAGTGTCGTCGGCCACAATGGTAAAGCCATTGAATATACCAAAATGACGCCGGAGGAAGTGGCTCCGCGTTTTGAACAGAAAGAAGACGGACTGCATCTTTCCATCATCCCGGGGCAGCGTCTGCTGAACCACACGGACTGGCGGAATCCGGTGGTGGTGAAACTCACCAATGTCAAACCGTCCTGCAAGCCGCCGCTGGTAATGAACGGCAAAGCCAAAGGGAAAAATGGTCAGGTCACATTTGGCGGAGAGCTGATTGATCTCGGCGACGCCGAAAAGGTAATGGTTGGATTTGAGTATCAGGAATATCTCGGATTTGCGGAAAATATGTATAACGACGAATGGTTTTCCACCGAGCTGGTTGAAATGACCGAGCCGGGTGAATATTCACAAACCATCGAAGTGCCCAATGATAAAAACTATCAATGGCGCGCCGTCGTCAAACATCCGCGCGTCAAAATGACCGGAGACCACAGCAAAGTTTCTGTACGCTGAATATATACTCGACGTTTTGTCGAATTAGAGGTTTTTACGGTTGATCCGGAGAGCACGCTCACTGAACTCGGAGTTCATGCTGTTGTTCTGCAATCGCAGACTGCTCCGAGTGTGAGTTGTGCTCTGAAAAGTTTTAACCAATCTTTTGAGTGACCCATTTTCCTTTATCAGGTATGGCTTACCGTTCTGTCGCACCAGTGCGAAATATAAACGTGGATTAAAGGTACTATTAAAATGAAGTTATTTTATCCGATTGCACTTTTGTTGGTGTCTTCGATGGGCTCCCTGGCACGGGACTACCGGGTGGATTCGCAGCGAAAGTTTGATGCGATCAGTCAGATTGAGATGCAACCGGGTGATACCATTCTGCTGAGGCGCGGTATGCAGTTTACCGGCATGCTGGCTCCTCAGGGCAACGGTAAGGAGGGGGCGCCGATTCGCATCGGAGCCTATGGGCGGGGCAATCTCCCGCGGATTAATGCCAAAGGTGAATATCCGGCTGCAGTGTTCCTGAAAAATCCGTCGTATTGGGAAATCCATAATCTGGAAGTCACAAATACGGACGGTTCGGATGAAGACCAGGGCGACCTGTTCGGAATTTATGTTCTCGTGCAGCGCAAAGAAGGGACCTATCGCCACGTCTACATCAACGGCTGTTATGTCCACGATGTAAACGGTATGGTGGCCGGTAAACGGCGTGGCGGAATCCACGTCCATATGAATAAAGTGAAGCATTCAACATTCGATGATCTGCGCATCACCAACAACCGGGTTGAAAATATCGGCGGTGTGGGAATCGGCAATGATTCGTCATGCGGCGGGGTAAGACTGCTTGAGGATGGATATGAAGCTGAAAACCTGTGGACGCGCGTTTATGTTGCCGGAAATCGGGTGGATACCACCGGACGGAACAATATTATTGCGCGGGTCAGCAAGGATGCGATCTACGAGCATAATATTCTGGCCAACAGCAGCCGCCGGGATACCGGGCACAGTATTTTCTGTTTCAATACCGACGGAATCAAAATTCAGTATAACGAGGCCTACGGCAATGTGGGTGATAAAAAGAACCGGGATGGCGGCGGCGAATCAGACCGTGGCGGGTTCGATGCGGATTACAACTGCATCAACACGTTCATTCAATATAACTACAGCCACGACAACCTATGGTTTTGCGGCATTATGAAAAGACCCACGCGCAACGTCGTGATTCGCTATAACATCAGCGAGAACGACAAGGACGGCATCTATTTCTACGGGTTCGATAGAAACAAACAGGCGGAAAATGTTCACATCTACAACAATACGCACTATGTCAGTAAAGACCACGAAGTGCATGTTTTTCCCGAAGGACGGACTCCGGTGAATACCCGGTTTGAAAACAATATTTTCTATTTCGAAGAGGAAGGGCACTGGGGGGAACATGCCGAAGGCATCAATACCGTTTTTTATAATAACCTGTATTTTAACATCGAGCCGCACGTCTCTGAAACCAAGGCGATTATCGGAGAGCCTGGATTTTTTCAGCCCGGGCAAACGGGAACAGACATCGAACTGAAAACAATGGAGGCACTTCAGGGGTACCGACTGCGCCCGGGATCGCCCGCTATTGGTTCAGGGATTCCAATCGCTGGAAACGGCGGTCAGGATCTGCTGAAAAACGTGCTGAGAGCCTCCGGAACGGATCTCGGAGCAATAACCTCTGCGAGTGCAGAATAACCGTTCCGGAGTTCCCCCTTCGACGCCGGATATCTTAAACACAATTGAAGTTTTTTTTCTGTGAGGTTTCCAATGGTTGGAAAAAGAATACGAATTGGTGCAGCGCTCTTCGCATTGGCGGTATCAGCCTTTGCGAAGGATAAGCCGATGGATCTCTATCTGCTGATCGGTCAGTCGAATATGGCAGGTCGAGGCCCGGTGGAAGAACAGGATCAGGAAATTCACCCACGTGTATTGACTCTGAACAAACAGAATGAATGGGTGCCGGCGGTGGATCCGATCCACTTTGATAAAAAAGGAGCCGGTGTCGGCCCCGGTCGCTCCTTTGGACTTGAAATGGCTAAGCACGATCCGTCGGTGACGATTGGTCTGATTCCCTGTGCGGTTGGAGGAACATCTATCAGCTATTGGGTTCCCGGGGCCGAGCATGCCAAAACCAAAACATATCCGTATGATGATATGCTGGTGCGCGTGCGCGCCGCACAGGAGCGGGGTACGCTGAAGGGCATAATCTGGCACCAGGGTGAAAGTGACGGCCGGCGGACCAGCAAATACATGGGCCGGCTTGCTGAGCTGATTGACCGCCTGCGTAACGAATTTAATGATCCGGAACTGCCTTTCGTTGCCGGTCTGGTTGAAATGGATGACCGTGACGGCAAGGAGCCGCGCGCAATTAACCGTGTGATCATTGAATTGCCGACGGTTGTGCCGCATACCGCCGTTGCTTCATCGGAAGGGTTAACCACTCAGGATGGGACCCATTTTGATTCCGGGTCTGCCCGGGAATTAGGAAAACGCTTTGCAGAACAAATGATTCAATTGCAGGCGCGGGAAGAATGAACATTCTCCTTTTAGCTAGGGCGTGTTAACACAACGGGAGCATGTCCACGGTGAGCGCAAAGTGAATAAAGGCGCAGAACATTACGTCGAGTTTCTCGAAGCGTGAAAA
>JARNMJ010000108.1 GCA_029432795.1 Pontiellaceae bacterium B12219 | reverse complement strand
TCTTTGAAATCAGAATAACTCATAAGAAATATATGACGAAATGAAGCATCGCTTCGAATCAGAAGTGGTGCGGTTTGTTATAGCCAATTCTTTGAAACTTATATCGATCACTGTGAAAGCAGCGATTGAGTTTTAAATATGCGAATTATAGTTTTAACAGGATTTAAACCTGATCAATTTAGAAATAGATTTGATGGAGAGTTTGATCCTGGCTCAGAACGAACGTTGGCGGCGTGGATTAGGCATGCAAGTCGAGCGGGATTCTAATTTTTCAATTCTTCGGAAGAGAAGTTTTAGATGAGAGCGGCGAACGGGTGAGTAATATATGGGTAATTTGCCTCTTTGTTCGGGATAGCCGTCGGAAACGATGATTAATACCGGATGTGTTCAGGTGCTGCATAGCACCTTATATAAAGGCGGGGATTCTTCGGAACCTGTCGCAAAGAGATAAGCCCATATCCTATCAGCTTGTTGGTGAGGTAATGGCTCACCAAGGCTTACGGGTAGCGGGTCTGAGAGGATGATCCGTCACACTGGGACTGAGACACTGCCCAGACTCCTACGGGAGGCTGCAGTCGAGAATCATTGTCAATGCACGAAAGTGTGAACATGCGACGCCGCGTGGAGGAAGACGGCCTTTGGGTTGTAAACTCCTGTCAGCAGGGAGGAAAGACAGTATCAATAACACTGGTGCTGTTTGACAGTACCTGCAGAGGAAGTCACGGCTAACTCTGTGCCAGCAGCCGCGGTAATACAGAGGTGGCGAACGTTGTTCGGATTTACTGGGCGTAAAGGGTCCGCAGGCGGTCTTGTGTGTCAGATGTGAAAGCCCACGGCTTAACCGTGGAATTGCATTTGAAACTGCAGGACTAGAGTACTGGAGGGGAGAAGGGAACACTTGGTGTAGCGGTGAAATGCGTAGATATCAAGTGGAACACCGGCGGCGAAGGCGCTTCTCTGGACAGATACTGACGCTCATGGACGAAAGTTAGGGTAGCGAAAGGGATTAGATACCCCTGTAGTCCTAACCGTAAACGGTGTGCACTAGACGTGGGAGGCTTTACCCCCTTCCGTGTCTGAGCTAACGCATTAAGTGCACCGCCTGGGGAGTACGGTCGCAAGATTAAAACTCAAAGGAATTGACGGGGACCCGCACAAGCGGTGGAGCATGCGGCTTAATTCGATGCAACGCGAAGAACCTTACCTGGGCTTGACATGATACTGCATACGATCCGAAAGGAACGTAGCCTTCGAGGGTGTATCACAGGTGCTGCATGGCTGTCGTCAGCTCGTGCCGTGAGGTGTTGGGTTAAGTCCCGCAACGAGCGCAACCCCTGTGTTTAGTTGCCAGCACGTAATGGTGGGAACTCTAAACAGACTGCTTGTGAAAACAAGAGGAAGGTGGGGATGACGTCAAGTCAGTATGGTCCTTATGTCCAGGGCTGCACGCGTGCTACAATGGGATGTACAATGGGAGGCTAAGCCGCGAGGTGGAGCAAATCCTCAAAACATCCCCCAGTTCGGATTGTAGTCTGAAACTCGACTGCATGAAGTTGGAATCGCTAGTAAAGGTATATCAGCTACGATACCTTGAATACGTTCCCGGGTCTTGTACACACCGCCCGTCACATCATGGAAGTTGGTTGCACCCGAAGTCGTTGATCCAACCTTTTATTAGGAGGAAGGCGCCTAAGGTGTGATCGGTAACTGGGATGAAGTCGTAACAAGGTAGCCGTTGGGGAACCAGTGGCTGGATCACCTCCTTTCTAAGGAGAAGGCCGATTGTAAAATCGGACCTAGGGTATTGCCCTTCGGGGTATGGCAAGTTG
Source organism: Pontiellaceae bacterium B12219 (assembly GCA_029432795.1). Taxonomy (GTDB): domain Bacteria; phylum Verrucomicrobiota; class Kiritimatiellia; order Kiritimatiellales; family Pontiellaceae; genus Pontiella. Next base: position 3,721 of record JARNMJ010000108.1, on the reverse strand, counting down.
AAAGATCTGCCGCAAAGTTTAGGCATGACAAACCGCACCATTTCTGGAGCGAAGTGCTTCGCACTTCGAGTATTAAGTTTTATGTTTTAAGTGTTAGGTGCTCCGGTACTTAAAACTTAATCACCTAAAACTTAACACTTACTCATCTTATGAGTTATTCGAGTAAGATTTTTGGACCAATCTGGGGGTATAGCTCAGCTGGGAGAGCGCCTGATTTGCATTCAGGAGGTCATCGGTTCGATCCCGTTTACCTCCACCATTTTGAATGAGGGCGTGTAGCTCAGTTGGTTAGAGCGCATCCCTGATAAGGATGAGGTCACAGGTTCGACTCCTGTCACGCCCACCATTTGATTTGGTTTTAGGTCTTAAGTTGTTAAGTGTTAAGTCCGTTCATTCGGAACTTAAAACCTAAAACTTAACCACTTAAAACTAGTCCATCTTACTACCAACACTTTTCCGCAATAAGCGGAGTGTTCTTTGACAATTGCATAGTATTGAATAACTGCAACAAGCGCATGTATACTTTATATATGTTACTTATATGAGGTCTCTTAGGAGACTTCGACTTATAGTGACTTGATTTGATCAAGCTACTAAGGGTGTACGGTGAATGCCTTGGCTTCAGTAGGCGATGAAGGACGTGTTAAGCTGCGATAAGCTTCGGGGAGGGGCAAAAACCCTTTGATCCGGAGATTTCCGAATGGGAAAACCCAGCAGAGGTAATGCTCTGTTATCTGCGTGTGAATAAAATAGCGCGTAGAGGCGATACCCGGTGAATTGAAACATCTTAGTAACCGGAGGAAAAGAAAACAACAGTGATTGCGTAAGTAGTGGCGAGCGAACGCGCAACAGCCCAAAATACCCTGTTTACAGGGTATGGTGTGGACCACAATGTGGTATTGGAATGGATAGCAGAATCAACTGGAAAGTTGAGCCATAGCGGGTGATAGCCCCTTAAGCGAAATCCTGAACAAACCTAGTGGTATCCCGAGTAGGTCGGAACACGTGAAACTCTGACTGAATACAGGAGGCCCACCTCCTAAGGCTAAATACTAACTGAAGACCGATAGTGAACTAGTACCGTGAGGGAAAGGTGAAAAGAACCCCTGGAGGGGAGTGAAATAGAACCTGAAACCGTGCACTTACAAACTGTGGTAGCCCTTCGGGGTGGCCGCATGCCTTTTGCATAATGAGTCTGCGACTTACCGTATGTGGCAAGGTTAAGCATCTTTCGATGTGGAGCCGAAGCGAAAGCGAGTGTTAATAGCGCGATTGAGTCGCCTGCGGTAGACCCGAAACCAAGTGAGCTACCCATGGGCAGGATGAAGCTTCTGTAATAGGAAGTGGAAGACCGAACCAGTACGTGTTGAAAAACGTTTGGATGACCTGTGGGTCGGAGTGAAAGGCTAACCAAACTTGGTGATAGCTGGTTCTCCCCGAAATACCTTGAGGGATAGCCTCGATGAATGCAATTCACGGAGGTAGAGCACTGAGTACTCGATGGCCCCTCCCGGGGTACTGAGAGTTTTCAAACTCCGAATACCGTGAACGTCACATCGGGAGTCAGACTGCGGGGGATAAGCTCCGTAGTCGAGAGGGAAACAGCCCAGACCGCCAGCTAAGGCCCCTAAATGATAATTAAGTGGAGAAGGATGTCAGATTGCGAAGACAGCCAGGATGTTGGCTTAGAAGCAGCCACCATTTAAACAAAGCGTAATAGCTGACTGGTCGAGTGGTTTGGCGCCGAAAATGATCGGGGCTGAAATTATCTGCCGAAGCTGCGGGTTTTAACTACTGTTAAAGCAGTAGGGGAGCGTTGTGTACCGGGTTGAAGGGAAGGTGGAAACCGACCTGGACTGTACACAAGTGATTATGCAGACATGAGTAACGATAAGAGTGGTGAGAATCCACTCCGCCGAAATCCTAAGGTTTCCTTCGGAAGGTTCGTCCGCGAAGGGTTAGTCGGCCCCTAAGGCAAGGCTGAAAAGCGTAGTCGATGGGAAACGGGCTTAATATTCCCGTACCGCTGTACATGAGTGAAGGAGGGACGCAGCAGGCTAAATCAGCTGACGATTGGAAATGTCAGTCTAAGTGCGTAGGGTAAGATATAGGAAAATCCGTATCTGTTTGCCTGAGACACGATGGGACTCTAAGCCTTCGGGTGATGAGGATTGGTTGATGCCAGACTGCCAAGAAAAGCTTCTAAACGTTGAATGTAAAGCGACCGTACCAAAACCGACACAGGTGGGAGGGTAGAGTATACCAAGGCGCGCGAGAGAAAAGTTGTTAAGGAACTCGGCAAATTAACCCCGTATCTTCGGAAGAAGGGGTCCTCGAGTTGGCTAGCAATTTACTTGTAATGTTAATTCGAGGCGCAGTGAAGAGGCGAAGGCGACTGTTTATCAAAAACATAGCACTATGCGAACTCGCAAGAGGAAGTATATGGTGTGACACGTGACCAATGCCAAAAGGTTAAGGCAAGGGGTTAGAACTTGATTCGAAGCTCTGAACCGAAGCCCTGGTGAATGTCGGCCGTAACTATAACGGTCCTAAGGTAGCGAAATTCCTTGTCGGGTAAGTTCCGACCTGCACGAATCGTGTAACGATCTTCGCACTGTCTCAACAACAATCTCGGTGAAGTTGTAGTTCCGGTGAAAATGCCGGATACCCGCGGCAGGACGGAAAGACCCCGTGAACCTTTACTGTGACCTGACATTGGGTTTTGATATTTTGTATGTAGGATAGCTGGGAGGCTTTGAAGCATCGTCGTCAGGCGTTGTGGAGCCATTGGTGAAATACCAGTTTCGATCTATTGAAATTCTAACCGCGATCCCCTGAATCGGGGCGTGGAACAGTGTCTGGGAGTCAGTTTGACTGGGGCGGTTTCCTCCCAAAGAGTAACGGAGGAGCACTAAGGTACCCTCAGCACGGTCAGCAATCGTGCGTAGAGCGTATAGGTATAAGGGTGCTTGACTGCGAGACCTACAAGTCGAGCAGGTGCGAAAGCAGGTCTAAGTGATCCGGTGGTAGCTAGTGGTAGCGCCATCGCTTAACGGATAAAAGGTACTCCGGGGATAACAGGCTGATGATTGCCAAGAGTCCACATCGACGCAATCGTTTGGCACCTCGATGTCGGCTCATCGCATCCTGGGGCTGGAGAAGGTCCCAAGGGTTGGGCTGTTCGCCCATTAAAGCGGTACGCGAGCTGGGTTCAGAACGTCGTGAGACAGTTTGGTCCTTATCCGCCGTGGGCGCAGGAAATTTGAAGAGATTACTCCTTAGTACGAGAGGACCAGGATTAACATGCCTCTGGTGTTCCAGTTGTTTTGCCAAAAGCATCGCTGGGTAGCTACGCATGGGAAGGATAAGCGCTGAAAGCATCTAAGTGCCAAGCCCCCTCTAAGATAAGATTTCCCTTTGGCCTTGTGCCATCTTAAGGCTCGTTCGAGACGAGGACGTTGATAGGCTGGGTGTGAAAGTACCGCGAGGTATGAAGCTGACCAGTACTAATTAGCCGTGAGGCTTGATCTTAATATTTTATATTAGGTGTACATGCCGTTGTTGTTATTTCAATACTATGCAGTTGCTTTTAATTTTGAATTTTCCGGTTGCCATAGCGAGGAGGAAACACCTGTTCCCATTCCGAACACAGAAGTGAAGGGCCTCAGCGGCAATGGTACTAGGGGGTAGACCCTGGGAGAGTAGCACGCAGCCGGTTTTT
>JARNMJ010000107.1 GCA_029432795.1 Pontiellaceae bacterium B12219 | reverse complement strand
TTTTTCGTTTCACAAACCGGTTGCCGCCGGATAATTGGCCGGTCCGCAGAAAATTGGGCCTGTGTCTGGGTGTTAACTCCGACAGACTGCTAGAGTTTTCCAAGGCTTGGAAAAAAAGAAACCCGCAGGCGAAAGCCGGCGGGTTTTTTGCTTAAACAACTGCGTTGATGGTTATCGGAATACTGTAATCAGCGGAGTTATGGAATGGTGGTGCGGAGTACTGTGGCCGTGCCGTCGAGCGTATAGGTCGACATGGCTGCAGGAATGAGGATCGAGGTTCCTGCTTTTGCGGTCAGTGTTTCATCGCCCCAGCTGATGGCTGCTTCGCCTTCAGAAACAAAGAGCGCATGGAATGTTTTTCCAGACATCGGAACTTCAAGCGGAGCGGAGAAGGTCAGTTTTTCGAGTTTGAAATATTCACAGCTCAGCACTTCCGAACATTGGAAGGTTTCCGTATCGACCAGCAGTTTCGGTTCAACCAATGGGTTTTCTGTATCATCCCAGTTGATCACGTCGAGCGCCTGATCAATATGGAGTTCACGGGGTTTGCCGTCATTCCCCATTCGGTCCCAGTCGTAGATACGATAGGTGGTATTTGAGTTCTGTTGAATTTCGAGAATCAGACATCCCTCATCGATCGCGTGCACACGGCCGCCCCGTACAAAAACGGCATCATCTTTTTTAACCGGAACGGCGCGCATGGTTGCGCCGCTGGTGCCGTCTTCAACCGCCTGGATGAAGCTTTCTTTGGTTACACCCTCATTTAAGCCGCAATAAACCTGTGTTGGATTGTCGCCGAGCATGTACCACATTTCGGTTTTTGCTTCGCCGCCGAATTCTTTTGCGGTCTGATCGTTTGGGTGCACCTGAACGCTCAGTTTCTGCTTGGCATCAATCAGTTTGATCAGCAGCGGAAACTTCGTTCCCCGGGCGGAACTTCCCATAATTTCTTCGGGATTTTCCTCGAGGATTTCGCGCAGGGTCCGGTTTTTCATCCAACCATTGGACACAATGCTCATGCCGTCGTTGTGATCGGAAATTTCCCAGGACTCGGCAAACAGGGTGCCGGGCTGATTTCGATTGTAGGTTTCAATGATGCGTGTGCCGCCCCACGGATAATCTTTGTAAACAGGAGCGAAGGTCAAAGGATAGAATGTATTTTTCATTTCGCGATTAAAGAGAGGAATTGAATTTGATTCAACCTTCAAATGTGGCTCAATTCAGCCATGGAACAACCGCGGCACAGTAAGCAAAATAAAGACCGGTGGGATATGGATCGCGTGCGATTTTATATGGACCACCCGCCCGCACCCAAGCGGGACGTTAAAAGTGTAGGCGATATTCTGAAAGATGTGGTTGCCGGATTTGAGCAGCCGGTTCAGGACAGTGTGCTCATTTTACGCGAATCCTGGGCAAAACTTGTCGGGGCGCAAATTGCCCAGCACAGTGAACCGGGGTTCATTAAAGAAAATGCACTGCATATTTTTGTGGATCATCCGGGATGGATGCCGGAACTGGAGCGCCATAAGCGCGGTTTGCTGATGAAGCTCCAGTCCAACTATCGGAATATGCGAATCCGGCAGATCCGCTTCATCCTGAAACATAAATGATCAGAGCAGGGAGCCGGCGAGATCGGCGAGCTCGGAGCGTTCTCCTTTGGTCAGGTTTACATGGGCATAGAGCCGCTGACCTTTCATTTTTTCAATCAGATAACTCAATCCGTTTGAATGGCTGTCGAGGTAAGGATGGTCGATCTGAAAAATATCGCCGGTGAACACCACTTTAGTTCCTTCGCCGGCACGGGTGATGATGGTCTTGATTTCATGCGGGGTCAGATTCTGAGCTTCATCGATAATGAAAAATGTATTCACCAGACTGCGGCCGCGAATATAGGACAGCGGTTCAATGACCAGTTTTTTATCATCAACCAGCTTGCTGAACTGTCCGCGTTTGGAATCGCCCTGCGCATGTTCAATAACGGAAAGATTGTCGAAGAGCGGTTTCATGTAGGGGTCGAGCTTGGACTGAATATCGCCGGGAAGATAGCCGATGTCTTTATTGCTCAAGGCCACGATCGGCCGGGCCATCAGAATCTGTCGATAGTTCTTTTTGCGTTTCAGTGCGCCGGCTAATGCGATCAGTGTTTTTCCGGTTCCGGCTTTTCCGCTCAGGCTGACGAGGCGCACGTTGTCGTTCAGGATGGCATCCAGCGCGTAGGTCTGTTCTGAATTGCGGGGGGTGATTCCAAAGGCCGGAACTTTATCAACATGCTGGATCAGCCCGAGTTCTTCGTTATACACCGCAAGTGCTGATTTCCGTTCGCCGCGGAGAATCAGATATTCATTCGGTATCAGCGGCTGTTCAGTTTTCAGATCCGCCGCAGGGAATTCGTATGGCGGAGTATACATCAGATTAATGAGTTCCAGGCTCACATCCTCGAGCGTACGGCTTCCGGTATAGAGCTGTTGAATGTTTGAAACATGGTCGTTTTTGTAGTCCTGGGCAAGCAGGCCAACGGCCTTTGCTTTCATGCGCAGATTCACGTCTTTGGTCACGAGGCAAACGGTACGGTCGCTGTTTTCTTTTGCAACCTGATAACCGATGTTCAGAATCCGGTGATCCGGTTTTGTTTTGTCTGAAAAATTTGCGGCAATGTTTTCGTCGAATGCACGATCGAGTTTAATGCTGATTTTTCCGCGCCCGGTTCCGATCGGAACGCCGCCATTGAAAAGTTTATCCTCTGCCAGTGAATCGAGTGTACGTGAAAATTCACGGGCATGATAATTCAGGGAATCATTCCCTTTTTTAAAATTGTCCAGTTCTTCCAGGACGGTAATCGGGATGACGATATCGTGTTCGCCAAATTGATGGATGCAGCTGCTGTCGTGAAGAATTACGTTGGTATCGAGAACGAATATTTTCTTTTTATGGGGCGTCATAATTGTGGTTAACCTTTCGTTTTTCAGTTCCGTTAAGTTTAACCCAAGGGATCTGTTTCAGACTCCTTTCCGCCCTTGGAGGTCCATTCTGTACTCGCCGAGTGTGGAAAAATTCTGTGTTAGGTTGAGAGACATGTCAACGCGCAACTTGTGTGGGTTTTGTTTGCTGGATACAAGATGTTGTATATCAGGGTTTAGCGCTTCTTTTGTTTTGAAAATGTACTGAGCAAATGCCGGTTCTTTGCAATCCAGCGGTAGAGCGCATCAAACAGGGGACGCAGAAAGGGCCAGCCGGTCGGCGCGGCAAGCCAGCCGAGGCCAACAGTTTTGTAGGCTGCGCGAATGACCTCCATGCCGCGTAAGATCCGGCCATCGGTATCGATACAGTGAATTTCCTTTTCAAGCTGCTCAATGCTCACGGGAATTTCCAGGGGTTGGAAGTCCGGAGATCGGATATCGGCGAAGGACAGTGCCGAATTTTTATCGCGGCGCATTAAGAAATCGCGCTTGGCTACGCAGAGGGGGCAGTGCCCATCATAGAGAATCCGCATTTTCGGGGTTTGTTTCATTGTTAAATGATGACTCTGATTTTAAACAAAATAAAGGTAATTTAGGATATGAAATCTTGACGATTTCTTTTCAAGCATATAACGTAATAGTAATCCGATGTTTGTGATATTTAATAAGGGAGGTTGCAATGAGTGTAATGGCAGTGTTAATCGCATGTGGCAAAGAGGAAGAAATTGCACCGGGAACCGATACCGCTTTCCTTCCTTTGGGAAATGGGCCGATCATATCTCATTCCCTGAAAACCCTCGAATTATCGCCGGCGATTGACAGTGTTGTTGTGGTGGTGAGTAAAGAACGGGTTGAATCCACCATGCAGGTTATCAAACGGTTCGGATGCACGAAGGTTCACGGAATCGTGATCGGAGGTGTTAGTCGGATGAGTTCGCTTCGGAGTGTGTTCAGCAAAATCCAGAGCGAACCCGGCGTGGTGGTCATTCATGAAGCTTCCAGGCCGTTTATGACTCAAAAAATGATTTCCGAAACTGTTAAGTGTGCAAAGCGGTATGGCTGCTCGATTGCCGCGCACCGAATTCCTGATGCAACGAAACTGGCGCCAAAAGGATTGCGCGTGGCAGAAACGCTTGATCGGAATGCGATCTGGGCCGCCCAGTCGCCGCAGGTTTTTAAAGCCAGTGTCATGAAGGGAATTCTGGAAACCAAAGGGGTGAAAGTCAGCGATGATGAATCGGAATTTGTTCCCGATGGCTTCGAAACGCATATGATTGAAGTGGGCGGAACCAATATGAAAATCCGCAGCAAGGCAGATCTGGAGCATGCCGGAGCATTGCTCAATGCCAAACTGGTTGGCGATGATTTATTTGCGGGACAGCGAAAAAGAGCTGTTCTTTCGCTTTAGCGCCCGTTGTTGAGTCGCAGTGCATTTCTGAAGGGCAATCCTGCTTCCCTGACTTTTTTCTGGGTGCGCTCAATATCATACTCAACCCTGCGTAAGGTAACGGTTTGCGCTTCCATATCATAGATGGCATACGCCGATTTCGGATTGCGGTCGCGAGGCTGTCCCACACTGCCGACATTGATCAGATACTGATAGCCGGGCCGAATCGTGAGCGTCTCATAAAATCCTTTTTCAATGGTGCTTCCTTTCACAAAGGCCAGAGGAATGTGAGTGTGTCCAAAAAAGCAGATGCTGTTAAACTGATTTCGGAAGTTGGCATCAGCAGCTTTGCTTTTGAAAATATAATTCCAGCGGTTGGGATTGCTCAGAGAACTGTGTACGATGGTGAAATTTTCAATATCGACGATGAGCGGTAGGTTACGAATGAATTTCCGCTCAAAAGGGGAAAGTTGCTTGCGTGTCCAGAGGATGCTTTTACGCGCCATGGGAGTGAAGAGCTCCATGGACTCGTTGCAGGCGGCGTAGTAATCATGATTCCCCTGAACAATTTTTCCGTTCAGGCTGCGGATAATCTGAAGACAGGCCTTGGGATCTGCGTTATATCCGACAATATCGCCTGTGCAGGCATAATGCGTGACTCCCTGTTGTTCGGCGTCTTTCAACACTTCGGTAAGCGCTTCAAGATTGGCGTGAATATCTCCTAAAATTGCATACTTCATGTAGGCTCAATTCCAAAACGATGGTAGTCGCTCTCTGCCGGCTTCCACTCAATTCGCTCTTTAAATATATTTTGTTTCAGGCGCGAATTTTTAATTTGATGAAGAAACTCAGCGAGTTTTTCTTTTTCACCTTCAGCGATTAATTCGACGTCACCATCTAATACGTTTCGGACAATGCCCGTTACTGAAAAAGATGCTGCCAGTTCAGCGACCTGATATCGAAAACCAACTCCCTGAACCCGTCCGGTAAAAATAACGCGCATTCTTGTAGTGGTTCCAACAGAATTCATGACAAATTTATATCTGATCTAAATCAATCCGGCAAAGACCCAAACACTGAAAATGAAGGGATTTTTGATAGAAGAAAGCGCTGGAAGAGGTTCTGTTGTTCAAAAATGCATATAGAGCCCTTTCTAAAAGGGCTCTATTTCCGGTTTTTATGCGGTCGAAGACAGAACACCACGGGTTTACCCGTGGATGAATGAGCCCGGAGGCGTTATGGTTCCAAGTTATGGAAGTACGAATAGCATC
>JARNMJ010000106.1 GCA_029432795.1 Pontiellaceae bacterium B12219 | reverse complement strand
TATGGATTGAGCGGAACCGATGCGGATTGGAATGTCGACTATGATGGCGACACCGAAAACAACTTCTATGAGTATGCATTCGGTGGAGATCCGACTGATAGTGCGAGTAAAGGATATGTTCCGGTGAGTTCAACTGTGGAAGATGGAGGAACGACCTATTTCGAATATGTCTATGCACGACGTATCGGAAGTGAATCCGACCTTGATTATACGGCGCAGTTCGGAAGCAGTCTTGTATTTACGAACTGGACGACATCCGGTGTGGTTGAACTTCCAATCACTGGAACAATTGATGCCGACTATGAATCTGTCACCAACCGGGTCGATATGACCGGCAAACCGGTTGGATTCATGCAGGTGACTGTCGAAGAACTCTGATACAGTCAGGTGTTGTGCATTGAACATGCCCGTACGGTCTGTGCGGGCATGTTTTTTAGTAGAAAAGATGAGGTAAAAATGAAACAACTGAAGAAATTTCTAACCGTTCTTTGTCTGCTAACAGCCGGCTCTGCGAATGCTGTCAATTATACCCGCGATTCCGGGGATACCCGTTGGTCGAACCTGGACCAGTGGAACGATAATTCTTCGGGCAGTTATTCGAATTCCACCTCTTTCCCAACAACCGGAGATCTGGTGCTGTTGAACGGGGGCAAGATGTTGAGCGTGGACACCAATGCATTTGCCGGCACGGTTGTGATTCCGAATGCTGCCAGTTCATCAGCTACGCTGATACTGAACGAAAGCGCGTCGGGCTATACCCTTACAGCCAATTCCATCAATGTGGGGATTGTTTCTCAAATTGACTCCATAGGTAAACTTTATCAGTCGGACGGGACGGTTTCGGCGGGTAACACAACCGTTGCAGCGGCTGGAACAGGAAGTGCCGTCTACGAAATGCTGGGCGGCGTATTGTCGAGCACTGCGCTGAAGGTCGGTTCCTCCTCGGCGGCGGCAACCGGAACGGCCGAATTCATGCAGCCGGGCGGAACGGTTACCTCGCCGAATATCACAATCGGAGGAACCGGAAGTGCAACTTGGCACTTGTCCGGCGGGGCGCTGCATACAACCGGAACACTGAATGTGAATACGAATGGCCGACTGAACGTTGACGGCTCTGCACCCGTTATCACGGCCGGAACACTCAATACGGAACCGGGCAGTGAAATCAGTTTCACCTTGGATGCATCCGGCATCAGTACGGTGCAGATCAGTGGAAATATGAATCTGGAGAATGCATTCATAACGGTTGATGGTTCGCTGTACAGTGGAGGGGCAACAAATTATACGCTGCTGAATGCGGGCTTGCTGGTTTCAATGGCCGTTCCCGGTAATATTTCCATTTCGGGACTGGTGGACGCCAGTGTCTCACAGGTGGGCGACAGCGTAGTACTTTCGGTGGTTGAATCAAAAACGCCGGTTACGTTTGAGAATACGTCGGGGGACGGGCTTTGGGGCACCGCGGACAACTGGTCGTCGGGTATGGTTCCGTCCGGGGCGGTTAATGCGGTGGTCAGCAGCGGTAAGCTCGCGGTGATTTCCGCTCCGGCCCCGGAGATCAGTGCTGCAACGGTTTCCGGGAATGCAACGCTGGAGATTCAATCGGAATTTTCAGCTGCCATTCTGAAGGTTGAAAGTCAGAGTACCCTGAAATTTAATCTCGGTTTTAACGGAATTGTCCCGAGCCGCTTTGAGTTGGCCACCTTCGATCCGTCCAGCCAGCTTATTGTGGAGGGAACGGAATATGAGGGAATGGATGGTTATTTCCCGTTGATCCTCGCAACTGATTTACCGGCCGGTTTAACGAATGCAATCTGCACGGGATTCGGGCAGCGCGAACCGGCGCTGGTGATGCAGGATGACGGGCTGTGGCTTCGTCTCATTGCGCCGCCCTCGTTGTCGAAACGGCTCTGCGCCTTGATTCCGGAAAGTACCGTGGCTGCTGATTATTCAAACTCGGTTTTTTCATTCACGCGGGAATACGATCCATCCGGTTCGGCCTGGAGTCTTTCGTTGAGCGAGGGACACGTGATGGATACACGGATTTCGCAGGCGATGATCGGTTCGGGGGCAGCCAATCTGAGTTGGGATATGCGTCTGGCCCGCGGTGGAAACATCTATTCGCTGCGCACGCCGGCACTTGGAGAAACGGTTCCGCCTTCCTATCGCAGCGATGGCGACAGCTCGCCGTGGAACGACGAAGTCTGGCAGTCCGTTGCGGTGGGGCCGTTAAATAATTCGATTTCAAACAGCCCCTATTTCATGCATCAGTCCGGCGTATACACCGGGCAGGATCCTTCCATGAGCAAACCGTTTTACTCGCCGCAGATGGCGGCCTTTGTGAACGAGGCGGACCGAAGCTTCACCACCATCAACTGGACCCCGCATGCTCACGTGAAAATTTATACGGATGAAAATGCAGAAAATGACTGGAAGTCATATTTGCTCGCGTACACCCGTTACCGGGATCTGGGGCAGGGGGTCATTGAAGTATCGGAAGGGTACTACAACTATGGGCCGGACCTGTTGGATTTTCATGATATGCCGTGGGGCGGGGTACGGCGAACCAGCACCGAATATGCCTTTCTTTCCGATCCCGGCGGAACTACCTGGTCGGAACCGCTGACAAATGGCTTCGGGCCGACCACGATTCGCTATAATCTAACGGGCGGATGGGTCGGCTTCAGCGCCAGCAGTGACGGGACCTCTCCCGCGCTCGGTCTGGTCTTTGGTTCCGATCATGACACGCCGTTGCCGAATCAGAAATATCCCTACAGCCTGTTCCGTCCCGGCTATGCGGGAGGAGCCTTTCAATCCGGAGAAACGGACTGGCGCAATTATTATGTGATTGAGTGTATCCGCAGATATAACCTTTTTGAGGGAAATGGATTTTGGTCTCGCTACTATTTTGTGCTCGGGGACGATATACCCGATCTGGCCGCCCGTATTGCGAGCCGGAATCTGGTGGATGCCGAACTGCGCGCGATGGAGTATACCGAGTCTGAAACACCGCTCGTGGCCTACAGTTTTACAGGGTCCGGCTCTTCATTCCGGGTGACCGAAAACAGCCGAACGCCGCAGTTTTTCCTGTATGCATTTCCCGTGACTGGAAGTGTTCCGATTTTCGAAATCATTGAAAATGATGAAAACCGTTACCTGACGTGGAACCCTTATGCAAATGGGATCATTAAACCGTACGACGGCACGATTGCCGGAATGCGGCTGCTCGGATTTTCAATGCCTGAAAGCGGAACAAACGGAACCTATACAGCGCTGTCCGGTGTGCTCCCTTCGAAAAATTATATGGCCGATGGGAAATCGCTGTTCGCCCGTACCGCGACCTCGATTGAAACGTGGCGTGTGGAATATTTCGGTTTCACGGACGATGCCGGCGAGGGGGCAAATTCCGCCAATCCAGACAACGATGCCGGTAACAATTTTTATGCGGTCGAAGACAGAACACCACGGGTTTACCCGTGGGTATCTATGAATATGCTTTCGGTGGAAATCCGACGAATGAAGCGGATATCGGATATCTGCCTCAGGTCGGAAGTTCGGTTTCCGGCGGAACGGATTTCTTGGAATACACCTATGCCCGGCGCATCGGTTCCGAAAGCGAACTGAGCTATTCATTGGAATCGAGTTCCAATCTGGTTTCCAATGATTGGAACGCCGGTATTTTTACAGAACTTCCAACGACTGGAATCCTCGATTCCAATTTTGAATCGGTTACCAATCTCATCGATACCACCGGAAAAACCAATGAATTTATCCGCCTGAAGGTCGACGCGTTGTAGGAACGGGTCTCATTCCTTGCCGGGTGGTTTTTCCGGGTCTTTTCCGGTCATCCTGTGAACACGGGATATACAAAGAATCTCTTGCTGGTAGTTTGTTTACTGAATCGGGAAAGGCGGAAGACCGGCCCCATTGAATGTTAATGTGTAAGGAGGATACAGGATGAGAAAATCAGTTGTTTCAGCAGGCATAGCATTGTTGAGTGGCGCAGTCGCTCAGGCGGCCACACTCAAGGAAAATTCAGTTTTTCCGGATACAAATCTGATCACAAGCCAAACGAATTGGAACAGTCAACTGGGATTACAGGATCGCCTTATCAATGGAAATCCTACCGATCTTTCCATAGGACAATCATTTAAAATTGAAAGTCCCACCACCTTGAGAGCGATCACCCTTCAGAATCATCAGGACAGAAGCTGGGGTGAGGGTACGCATGCCCTTGAGTTGTGGATTGGTGAAAATGACGGCAGCGCATCAAACTTTGTTGCAGGTGCGACTAAGCTGGTAACCACCATTGATCTGGAAAATACTTCGATTGCCGCGTTGGACTATCTTTCATTTAACCTGGATTCTGATCTGGCACTGCCGGCAGGTGACTATGGTTTTCAGCTGAACTGGACGAGTCAGGATGCCGCAAATTTCATGTATGCGAAACGTATTGACGGTGGAACCAACTATATTGATGGAGGCTGGTTATATGATACGACCGTTGGTGGAACGCTTCCGTTTGATGATGCTGACTCTCCGATCGCGAATGATTTAGTATTCGCACTGCATACCGCAGCAGTGAGCACTGTTCCGATATTCACGGTTGAACCGGACGAGTTGACGGTGCTTGTCGGTCCAGCAGATAATCAGGTCACAGGATCGGTTGCAGTCGCCTATACTGCAGATTCGACGGTGGAAATCGCCGTTTCAATTTCAGATGAATCGCATCCGGGATCATTCAGCTTGCTATCCGCATCTCCGCAAACTCTGACGGAGCAGGTTCCATCGAATACCGTTCTTCAATTTGAATTCGACAATACGGTTTCCAATCTGACGGCTGGAACATCTGCAACCGGTCTGGCAACGATTGCCTGGACGGTAACCGGTAGCGGAGTAACCAATGAAACAGTGGTTCCGCTCACGGCCAATACAGGTTTTGAACCCGATGCCAACAACACCTTTGTTCCTGTTGTCGGTAGCTGGGGTGACTCGGAAAACTGGAGTCTGGGCCGTGTTCCCGGCACGTTGGGAGCCGACCGTGGAATCATTCAAAATGAAGGTCTTATCTGTAATGTAGATGCGAACTTTACGGGGCTGTTTCCTTTTAGAGTATGGATTCGCACGGCCTCAGGAACACCCAGTGTTTTCAATATTAACGCTGACTTGATGGGGATGGCTGATATCTCTGTGGGACAGGCAGCGAGCCAGTACGGCATTCTGAACCACACGGCAGGAGCAGTTGAAGTCGACTCTATTATCATTGCGCATTCCACGGGAACAGCTCCTTTGAATTCGGTGTACACCCAGACCGGTGGTTCGGCTGAAGTGAACGCGCTGACGGTAAACCCGACCGGTGAACTGAAACTGAATGGCGGATCAATGGATGTGGCAACCAGTATTTCAGTGGCTGCTGGTTCTGCGATTGATATTGACGGTGGATCATTGAATTTTGATGTCGAACCGGCCAATCGTAATTTAGGGGTTACAGGCAGTCAGATTAATCTGAAGTCCGGATCATTCACCACATATGGACCTAACGGGGACGATGTACTTAATTTCAATGCTGATTTTGAAATCAGTGGTGGTTCTTTGGATCTAAACGGCCAGAATAAATTTTCTAATCAACTGAAAGTGATTGGTGATGCGGCTACAATTGAAATTAATAACTTCAACTCTGCCGTAGGCGGAGTAATCGGTGATATTGTCTATGTGATGGGCGAAACGGGAATCTCCACGATTGTGAACACCGGTTTCGGACACCTGCAGCAATACGCCATCACGGTAGATGGTTCGGCTTATGCAGGAGGTTCCGGAACATTTGTTCTGTTTGATTCCGGTTACCTTGCCTCAACTTCAACATCCGTGACCGTTACGGGGTTTGCTGAAGGTATAACGGCTGTGGTGGTGCAGGATCAGGCTACCGATGAAGTGACGCTCAACGTGACGGTTCCGGGGTATGCGGGCTGGATCGGCGGGTATGGATTGAGCGGAACCGATGCGGATTGGAATGTCGACTATGATGGCGACACCGAAAACAACTTCTATGAGTATGCATTCGG
>JARNMJ010000105.1 GCA_029432795.1 Pontiellaceae bacterium B12219 | reverse complement strand
GAGTGCACAAGCCGTCAAGCGGCACAAATCCGACTTTTAGCTCCGGCCTGATTTTGAGGTGAAAATAAAATCGGAGACTTTGGGACAGGCTCTAGATAGCCTGCGGTTTTCTCGCGACTGTCAGCTTCAGGGTCCGATTGGATCAGGATGATGACTTCGCCTTTTTCCTTGTTATTTTCAATCTGCATGATTTTGAGAGTTGCCATGATTATCGTTCCTTATGAAAACGTTCCTGTAAAAGAAGTCCGAGCCCGTTTTATGCTGGTGCAGGATGCGGGACTTATAAAATCTGTGTCTCTGAGATCTCTGCGGTGAAAGAATTAGTGTTCATTAGCGTTGATGAGTCGTTTCAAAATTCGGTTGTGGAGTATCCGCGCTGTAATGTTTCCTGTTTAAATTTAAGACTCGTTCGATCGGCCTCTTTTTCGCTATCAAACTGGACTGTGTTTATACGGAAAAATTAAAGCCCCGGTCTTTGCCGGGGACTTTCGGTTCCAGACATTGGAAAAAACTTAGATCAGGAACCAGCGGCGAACAGCAAGAAGTCCTCCACCAAAGGCGGCAATCAATCCCAGTGTGGCTGGTTCTGGAATCGCTGTTACCTCAAATTCAATCGTACTGCCGAGATCACTTAAACGAATAGCGCCATTCATATCCTGTGTGCAGGTGAAAGTGATTTCATTATCGGTCGTGGCAGTAAGATAGATATCTTGATTTCCCCCAGTAAGGTCAATAACAGTGCCAGGCGCAAAAGGGGCAGCTGCAGGATCTGTCGTGTAGGAAGTTAAGCTACCTGTTCCGTCATCGATTGTAAGAATATTATAAGGGTTCTCTGTTCCACTATTTGAAAAGCTTTCAGCCAGAAAATAGTCGAATCCAGCAGAAGTGACACTCGCGTAGACAGGACCCGTGATCCCTCCAATGCTTCCAGAGATATACCCACTGGTATCCACTGAGATGGTACCAAACGCAATTGTGACCGATTCGGAAACCGGAACAGGACCTGAAGGCCGTAATTCAAGTCGGTTGCCATCTTGCTGATCAACCGTACCGCTGTAGTTCAGGTCAAAGCTAAACGATAGACCGGTTGTGGCATCGTTGAATACATAGCTGGTAGATGCTGTTCCATCGCTTATCGCTGACTCAACTGCAGTGACCGTGTCAGCGGCAATGGCGTATGGATTCGAGACTGCGTTTTCATCCAAATTGAATTCTGGATTGTACGTGATCGGCGAAGCAGACAATACGAGCGGAATCGCTAGTGTTGCGATGAATGTACATATTAATCTAGCTTTCATTTCTTTCTCCTTTTGTTGTGTTTAATGTCCCCGGAGCGGAATGCCCCGGGGGGTAAAAGTTAAATAATCGTTATTACTCGCCAATGATCCGGTAGAAGTTAGCTGGACCGACTACCGGAGCCTCGACGCTCATTGGTCCGTTTACTCCTTCAATCGCGTCGCCCACGTTCGTCCAGGAACCATACACCAGATCCTCCCTGCCTTGGAGGTAGTACGTTCCAAGTTGAGATCCTTGCCATCCGAAGACCATGTTGGTTCCATCAAACCCGCCAGCAATGTCACCAATTGGGGGTACAGGATTACCGGTGACAACCGTCAGAATGGCGGTATCCGAGCTGGCATCATCGAATGCGTTTGGGTAGCTGGCCTTCAGGGTGGCTCCCGTATGTTCGCCCACTGCGAGTGAGGTTCCATGAATAGTGGCTGAGCCGACGGTCACGTTCTGGTCGAACAGGATCATGCCGCTTTGCGCGGTATTGGTCGGGTTGGCCTCGATGGTGAGGTCGGCGCTGTCGTTGTCGTAGTCGGCATCGAAGTCCAGGAAGCCCATGTCGGTGATGAGGAAGCTGCCGGAGTCGAAGCCGGAACCTTTAAGGAGGCCTTCTTCGACCACCCAGACACCATCGAATGTATTGAGTTCATCCGTAATAACGAAACCAGCAGTCATGGCCTCGGCGGTATTTGTAGGCGCTGTTTGACCCATCCGAACAATGATGTTGGTAATGGTTGTGTCCGCAGTGATCAGCGAGGAAAGGGTGGTCATTCTGCCTGGGATTTGTCCATCCAGATAAACCGATCCGGTTCCTTTCAGATTCAGTTCGCCGGTAATCTCTGGAGTAGCAGGTCCGCCGCTGCTGAGGATAGATCCTTCCCAGGCATTGAATTCAGCAATGTTCCAGGGACCGTTGCTTTTAATGTTCAGTTTGGCGTGGTTGGTCAGCGTCAACGAAGCCCCGCCGAAGGATCCGCTACCGGTTTTCGGAGTGCGGGTGCCCCAGCCGTTGGTGGAAACACCGCCGTTGTCGTTCACATAATAGTTGGTGCTGGCCGGAGCCTCTCCATTGGACCAATAGGCCGGATCGTTCCAGTCAGAGGTAGAGGGCATGTCATCGATCTGGGTTACGGTGATGCCGAGAGGCGGGGGAACATAACCGGTGACAACGGTGAGGGTGGCTGCGTCATCGGAGCCATCAAAGGTGCTGCCATAGGGTCCTGCTTTGAGTTCTGCGCCGGTATAGGTGTCGACCTCGAGGTGAGTTCCCCCTACGGTTACGCTGCTAACTGTTACGTCCTGATCGAGCACAAAAGAGCCGCCGGAAGACACAGCGATGGTCGCATTCGAGTTCACAAAATCGACGTCAAGGTTCAGTACGCCGGTGCTGCCGATGATGAAGCCCGATGCCTGCCCAAGCCCTTCGCCTCCATAGAGGAGGCCGTTTTGAATATTCCACACGCCGGTGAAGGTATTGGCGGAATTCGTAAACGTCACCTCGTTTGCGGCGTTGCCGATGATATTGAATTCGGAAAAGGTGTTGTCTGATTCCAGAAGCGATCCGATGATAAAGTCTCGGTTAAGTTCAGTGGTGGTATCCAGCGTGATTATACCTGACCCGTTGAGCGTTCCTTCCAGTAATCCAGTGCTACCGCCGTTTTTCATGGTGGATCCATTTTCCATGACCAGATTCACGGACACGCTGCTGCCGCCAGCATGCTTGAGCTGAAGCTGTCGCTCCGATTTGATCGTCAGTAGATCCCCGAGGAAATCCTCGCCGGTCGTCGGGGTTCTGGTGCCGCCGACATCATTGACATAAGTGTTGTCGGCCGAAGGCACGATGGCTGTCGTCTGGGTGGCATTGGTCCAGAAGGCTTCGTTCCAGTGTGTACCTATCGCCATGTCTACGGATTGATAGAACTCCGCTGCTTGTGCCGTCAGGCCGATGGCCAAGACCGTGCTCCATGCGCCGATGCGCAGGATGTGTTTCCATGTTTGTGACTGTTTCATAACTATCTCCTTATTATTTCATCCAGATGCGATCTGTTTTCTTCCCTAATGTAGAGAGTTACTATGTCAACTCTATCAAAGCTTCATATCCCTAAATCTAGGGATTGCCTATACGACCGTAATCTTACCGTTACCTCCTTCGGAGCGGATTCTCGACGATCCAGAAATGCTCTCAAATTACCCTCTTGCTGGTCAGTAAGCAGGCCGTTGCGGAAAAACTGCGCTTGCGGTTTCTGGCCAAATTAAATTTTAATGGATCGACTTGCGTCAGCAGCGCGACAGATTGTTCCTGCATTCATCAAACCATCGGAGATTGGTCGATCCTCCTCCAACCAGCCGAACGGTGGCTTTTCGAGCATGCACGGTGATAAAGCCGGGTAACTTCAAATGATCGACGCCAAGAAGGATTCGCAGGTGATCCTGCTTTCCGGCGACCGCCACGGCGCGCGCGGTTATGCCCTGTTGACGGGCAAATACCCGTTTCGGGCGAATGCTGGACGGGGAACCTGGAGACCCTTGCCGAGGGAGCATGGCTTAATCATACCCGCCGAAACCTGCACGAATGGCGGAATGTAGAAATTGAACCGCTGATGCAGGTACCGACTTGTAATGTTTCAAGTGAGGTGACACAGCGGTGTTTTTTTTATTGGAGTTTTTGGGGTGGGTTTTGTTTCGGATTTGGAAATTCGTGCTTAGGGTTTTCTGCAATCGGTAAGATTGCGGTTGTGTGGTGCATCCTACAAACGGAGGATTCGCTGCGGTCCCTGTTGTGCTACTATCTCTGTTGATCGTCCCGTCCGCAGACATCCCGCGGAACAACAGGGAAAGTAAATTTATATCAGGCGCGTTGTGAGAGGTAGTTATGTCTGAGTCCAGCGATGGGAAAGCTATGAAATATAATTCGATGATGGTGTACATGGCCTTTGCAGCCCTGATCACAACTTCCACTGTTTTAGCCGGGTCTGAATCCCTCATTCCTGAGGATAAACAACTGGATCCGGCACAGGCAGAGGGCCCGACGCCCGCCGTGCTGTTTTGTCCAGGCGGTGGGTATAAGCACCTGACCCCGCATCCGGAGGTGATTGACTGGCTGAACGAGTGCGGGATTACGGTGTTTATGCTCCGGTACACGGTTCCGGATGATCGCGAAGCGGCGTTTGCGGATGTGCAGCGTGCGATGCGGGTGATTCGGCATCGTTCCAGGGATTGGAATGTTGATCCGGACCAGCTCGGCGTGCTGGGCAGTTCCGCCGGCGGACATCTGGTTGCCCGGCTGAGCCAGAACTATACAAAAACAGCCTATCCGGTGGTAGACGAGGCGGACTCCATGAGCTGCGAACCGGCATTCGTGATCCTGACCTCTGCGGCGTATCTGTTTGAGGGGAAAGCAGGGCCGGAGCTGGCGGCCGAGTTTCCCATGAAAGACCACGTTGCTCCAACCTTTCTTGTGTATGCCGAAGATGACAACGCGTTTTTCGCAGGCGGCGTAGCGTATGAAAAAGCGCTGCGCGCCGCAGGCGGTTCGACACGGATTGTCATTTCGGAAACGGGCGGCCACGGTCTGAAGGGGGTCAACTGGTATCCCGTGTGTCGCGAATGGCTCGGCGATCTGGACATTAAGCTCAAGGCTCAATAGGAACGAAGGAGAACGGGATGTCTGCCAAAAACGGTTTTGTACCATTCGCTTTGATGCTGTTTCTTTCATTCAGCGGTGTCGCATTCAGTGCGCCCGCAAAGAATATTGTCCTCATCATGGCCGACGACATTGCTTACGATAACAATTTCGGTGCGTACGGTGCGCGGGAATCCTGGACGCCGCGGCTGGACCAGATGGCGGCAGAGGGGATGACGTTTGAACAGGCATATTCGACGCCCAAGTGCACGCCCAGCCGCGTGAAATTGATGACGGGGCGCAGCGGCATCCGGAACTACATCGGTTTCGGCTCACTGGCATCGTCTGAGATCACCTTTGCCCACATGCTCAAGCAGGCCGGATACAAAACGCATGTGGCCGGCAAATGGCAGCTTGATGCTAAAGGCGGCACGGCAACCGGCAAGGCCGGTTTCGATTCCTGGTTGCTCTGGAATACCGCGTCGGGACTGGGGAGCCGCTATTGGGAGCCCAGCTTCGATGTAAACGGAACGTTTACCACCTATGGCAAGGATGATTTCGGCCCGGATCTTTGCGTTCAATCGATTCTGGAATTCATTGAGCAAAACCGGGATGGACCGTTTTTGGTCTACTACCCGATGCTCCTTGTTCATGGGCCGTTTGTGACCACACCGGACAGTGCCGTTCGCGAGAGGAAGGATTCGCAGGAAAACTTTAAGGACATGATCCAATATATGGACAAGTGCGTGGGGAAAATTATCGATGGACTTGAGGCCATGGGGCTAGCAGAGGACACAGTGGTATTTTTCTGCAGCGATAACGGAACGAACCGGGCGCTCACCTATGAATCGTTCGGCAAAATCGTGGACGGTAAAAAGGGAGTTCCGCACGATCGCGGTACGCACTCTCCGATGTTTGTACGCTGCCCGGGCACGGTCCCGGCCGGAGCACGCTGCACCGATATTATCGATTTCTCCGATGTGGTTCCGACCCTTGCAGATATCGGAAACGGACAGCTGCCGGAGGTGGAGCTCGACGGGCGCAGTTTCTGGCCACAGTGCCAAGGTGAACGGGGGAATCCGCGTGAGTGGGTTTTTCAATATTACTGGCCGAAGAGCTGGAGCTGGATTCCGGATGAACTGGGCGAAGAGGAGCTCATCTGGGTGCAAAATCAAAAATATAAACTGCACGGGAACGGACTGTTTTACGACATCGTGAACGATCGCGAAGAACGCAGCCCGATTCCGGCGGAACAGCTAACGGACGAACAGAAAAAACAGTACCAGCAGTTTAAGGAAGCCATTGCATCCATGCCGGAAACGAATGATGCCTATGCGAACAGCCGATCCAAAAAAGCGCAATAGATTTTTTTTAGCACGGAATAACCATCCAAACGAGGGAGCTCATCTCAATGGAAACAAATGAACAAACGATGAATCAGCAATTATGTTCCACTCCATCCTGCGGACGCGGGCCGTCTGTCAGGCGGAGAACTTTTCTGGTGTCTGCCGGTGCGGTAACCGCAGGGCTGGCGGTGGGTCCGGTGATGGCGGCAGAACAGCGCCGGAACTATTCCGACCTGGTGAAGGGGCATCCCGCACTTCGGGGCTACTGGCGGTTTGACGGCAGCCTGACCGATGAGCTGGGCCGGCAGCCCGCGGTCGAAGGGCCGGC
>JARNMJ010000104.1 GCA_029432795.1 Pontiellaceae bacterium B12219 | reverse complement strand
TATCGCTGGGTTGCCAAAGGCAAAGACATCTTGGAAAAAATCAATCGGGCCAGAACGAAGTTAAATAAACCTATTTATGAATCAGGACACTAGAATCATGCTGGTTGAAGACAGTCCGGAGTTTCGGGAAGTCATGGCCTTTGGTTTAAGCGACGAACCGGATATGGAAATCGTGGATCAATTCAATACGGCCGATGCGGCATTACGAAGCCTGGAAAATGCACCGCAGAGTACGATGCCCGATTTGATTCTGCTCGATCTTAATCTGCCGGGAATTTCCGGATTGGAAGCCGTGCCCCGATTCAAAACCTGCGCTCCGAAAACCGAAATTATTATTCTCACGGAGTCCGAAAGAGAAGCGGATGTGTTGTCGGCAATTTCTTCCGGCGCAGTAGGGTATTTATTAAAAGAATCTTCGCTGGCCAACATCACGGAAGGCATCCGGACTGTCATGGACGGGGGAG
Source organism: Pontiellaceae bacterium B12219 (assembly GCA_029432795.1). Classification (GTDB taxonomy): domain Bacteria; phylum Verrucomicrobiota; class Kiritimatiellia; order Kiritimatiellales; family Pontiellaceae; genus Pontiella. The sequence continues at coordinate 6,352 of JARNMJ010000104.1, read as the reverse complement.
CATCGCTCGACCCCGTGATGGCCCGGTATCTGTTGAACAACCAAAGCAGATACAGCCTGCAAAAAGAAGGAACCACGCAGCTTTCAGTACGGGAAGCGCAAATTCTGAATCTGCTGGCGGAAGGTAAACTGCAGAAACAAATTGCTGACGAGTTGAGCATCAGCCCCAAAACCGTCGGATTCCACATTGGCCACATCTATGAAAAGCTCGAAGTTCAGAATGCGCCCGCCGCCATCCATAAAGCCCATTATCTCGGAATCTTCAGAAAATAGGTGGGCAGAAAAGGATGCTGCGCATCATGAACATTAACATGGAAACTTATACCGAAATTGACGAAGGATACGTTTCGTCAGCAGTATCTCACATTTTAAGCAGGGAGCAGGAATGAGAAGATATACCGTACATATATTCGCGGCCGCAGCAGCCTTTTTAGTCAGTGCAGGTTCAGATGTTTTTGGTGGTGCTTCAAAGTCACCTGAAGCAGCTTCATCAAAGCCGAATGTAATTTTTGTGCTGACCGATGATCAGGGATACGGCGATCTGGGATGTCATGGAAATCCGATTCTGAAAACACCCAATCTGGATAAGATGCACGATCAGTCGGTGCGTTTTACAGACTATCATGTGAGTCCGCTTTGCACGCCGACACGCGGCGCTTTAATGACGGGGCGCGATCCGGGACGAAACGGGGCCTACCGCACCAGTGCCGGCCGCTCGATTCTTCATACGGATGAACGGACGCTGGGCAATTTGTTTTCTGAAAACGGTTATGCCACCGGATTGTTTGGAAAATGGCATCTCGGCGATAATGCACCGCATCGCCCGCAGGATTATGGATTTCAGGATGTGGTCTGGCATCGCTGCGGCGGCATCGGGCAGGTTTCCGATTATTGGGGAAATGATTATTTTGACGACACCTACGAGCGGAACGGGACGCTCGAAAAGTTTGAAGGCTATTGCACCGATATCTGGTTCCGCGAAGGCATGCGGTTTATCGAAGAGAACAAGGACAGGCCGTTTTTCCTTTATCTGCCGTTGAATGCGCCGCACACCCCGATCATCGTCGGGGAAGAATGGTCGGCGCCCTACAAAGATAAAGTGGACCGGGAAATTCTGGCCGACTACTACGGCATGATTGCCAACATTGATTACAACTTCGGTCTGTTGCGTCAGCGGCTGAAAGAACTGGATCTGGAAGAGAATACGATTCTTATTTTCATGACCGATAACGGCACCTATGTGGGGGCCACGTTTGAAAATAACGATTCCGAACCGGTTACGGGATACAATGGCGGAATGCGCGGCAGAAAAGCTTCGATCTACGATGGCGGCCACCGCGTTCCGTTCTTTATCCGCTGGCCGGCGGGCGGACTGGATGAAGGGATGGATATTGATACGCTGGCCCTGCATGTGGATCTTTTCCCGACGCTCGCCGATCTCTGCGGCATTCCGTTGCCGACCGATCGCGTAATGGACGGTCAGTCGCTTGTTCCCTTGTTGGAAGGAAATCAGGCGGCGTGGGATCGCGACCATGCCGTCCTGCAATTTCATGGCGGAGCCGCCTTTCCGGAAGATCGCCTCAAAACGGAATACTCCTATATTCTCACGGAACGCTGGAGACTGTTGAACGGGAAACAACTCTACGATATTGAAGCGGATCCGCTGCAGCGGAACGATGTTGCCGCCGAATATCCGGAAGTGGTGGCCGAACTGTGGGCGCACTATGAACCCTATTGGCAGTCGGTGGTTCAGGGCATGACGCCTGTGCGCCTCGACCTCGGGAACCCAACCGAAAATCCCGTTGAGCTCTGTTCGCAGGATTGGTACATGCCGCAGGGGAATCCGCCATGGAACTTCAGGCTGATCGGTAAACTGCCGCGTGTGACGGCACCCTGGATGGTCGATGTAAAGAAGGCCGGGCGATATCGCTTTACGCTTCGGCAGTATCCAAAGCTTGCGGACAAAACAGTTGAAAAAACTGTACGTGCAAAAATCGAAATTGCCGGGCAGTCAAAGGAAGTTGAGGTTGAACCCGGCACCAAAGGCATCGTGATCGAAATGGATCTTCCCGCCGGAGAAACCGAATTGATCACGTATTTGTATAATGAAAAGGGTGAAGCCGGCGGAGCTTACTTCACCGAAGTTGAGGCCCTTTAAAAAAGAAGTTCCTCATGGAACGAGATCAAAGATCTCACCTACAGGGTAGGGCGCTTTCGCCGAAAGCGCCGCACCGCGCACCGCTTCCCTCATTCTTCGGGTAAGCGGTCTCTACACCTGTAACGATACGAATGGACAAAGCGTTGTGGTTTTTTAAAAGGTCGATGGATTGCTGCCGGTGTAGAGCACGTTTACCTGAGGAACGAAGGAAACGTGTATTTCGGAGAAGAGCCCTTCGCTGATTATGGGTTGGGGGCGCGGGGGAAGGGAGACTTCATGCTGTTCGGTGTGCAGGACAGGCAGGGGGTAGGCTGGGTGCGTGAGCAGCAGGGATCCCAGCCGTTCCGCTCAGTCGGACTGCCCAAAACCTTCCACCCATTGGAAAAACCAGACGACAAATGCTCCATGCCTTGGAAGATTATGTAAATGGATTATTCAAATATCGGACCACTCCAATTCATTCTGAGACCCATCGGCAGGATACCCAACGCGGATCGGGTATGACTTTTCCGATGGTTGGAAATTGAAGGGCACCAGTTGATAGTGAAAAGATAGGATTTGTACTTTTTAAATTTAGAACAATAATATCAGTCTTTAATTTTGTTTTGGTTCCGATTTTTGCGATGGCTTCCCAATAGTCCTCGTCTACAATAAGCCCTCTATCTGAACCTTTTCCCAGTAGCTGATCTCATCTGATACTCTACGAAGGCGTTGGAGTATCATGTCCTCAATATCCTCGTTGGTATCTATATTAATTCCATTGAAAAATTGGTCTGTCAAAGAGATTGCCGTTTCTCTCGGTACGTTTAACTCGATCATTTTTCTAGTGATAGGGCGATATGCGCCAATTTCAATAAATCTAAGGAACATATGATCGGGAGCCTTCATGTCATATATGGGTTTTAATAGCATCGTAAGGCCATAAGAAATGTCATTTTGAATAAGAGCGATTTGTTTGTCTATTTTTTCAGGAGTATCGAAGTAATTGTCTTGTAACATGGATTGAAGTGTTTTTTCTTTCATCCAGTTCGATGCGGCAATTGCAGCAGGCCAAAACTGATTTTTTCGTATTTTGAGATGCCGCTCATAATAGGTTGAGTAGCTCCTGTACATTTGCCCCATCAAAGATTCCAGTTTCCCTGCGATGTTTTGGGCGTTGGGATTGGACGGTATTGAAAAAAGTTCTTTTTCAAGCCACATCCTGTTTAGGTCAATTGGATCCCAGTATCTGTTTTTATAACAAATCTCATGCGGGACTTTTAGCATCGACAAACTGTTTTCGATATTGTGGATCTGTTTCCCATCAAGATTAATCCCGACTGCTTTGAGGCGTGTCCATGCGTTCGTGCGGTGTTTTAGAACCACTTGACGAATGTAGGTCATTAGAAAGGAATATTCTTTAGTGTCTTCATTGGGGGCAGTGTTTGCTTCAAGGCACTTGTCGATTTTTTCTTTGTGTTTCTGGTAGGTATCTCCATATCCAGAATGAAGTTCTTTCTCGGCTTCAGGAAAAAGCTCCATCGTTTCTTCTTCCCGCTCAAAAGCGTTTTCTTCCAGGACGTAGGTTCGTCCAATAAAGTCTTTAAGTAAACGACCTGCCCGGCCCCTTAGATTGGCGATTTCATAATCAGTAAGCTTTGGTTTGCATCCATCTCTGCTTCTGATTGCCAGGTCTGGATTTCTAACAATTACATTTTGTGCCGGCAGGTTAACACCCTGCATCAGGGTTGTGGTGCAGGTTACATTGTCAATCAATTTATCTCGGATGGCCCGCTCAACAACGGATCTCACATGCATAGGCATTTTGCCGTGATGGTAAGCGAACCGTTTGGGAATTGTTTTGCATAGATCGTAATCCGGATGAACGGTCATTCGGATATATTCAACAAGAGATTTTACGACAGGGTCTTCGCAGGATATATCCGAATTCTCAGCAAGGTTAACTGCCGTTTTGCGGGCTTGGTCTGATGTTGGGGAAAAAATAATATTACGAGACTGTCTTCCAAGATTGGAGATGAAGCCGGATAAGTACTCAAAAAAGTCTTCCTTGTACATTGATTTTCCGTAACCCTTTACGTCTGGATTATCAATTTTTATGGCACTGGGCGTTTCAGTAATGTCCGAATACTGGTTGAGGTAATAGTGTTTTCCTGATTTGGAGATCGAGTAGGTAAAACTGGCTACTGGAGAATCCTTGCTCTTTTCTTCATCAGCCGACTCCTCTTCGAATATTTCAACCCCTAACGCTTTGAGTCCTTCGATTCGTGGGCCAGACAGGATAGTCAGGTCTGGTTCGCATGCATACCTAAATTCAATCAGCGTGTCGTAAAGGGTTTTTGCTCGTTGGTCTCCTTCATTGGCCACTCGTTCAATATTCTGAATTTCATCGACAACAAGCAGTCGTACATTGGTAAACGGACGGTCATTCTGCGAGAAGGCTGAAATGGCCTTTTCCTGAGTCAAGATGTAGATACGGTTTTCCGTATTATCCTGATCGCTGTACGTTGTGGCAACCCGGTATTGATCTAATCCAAATTCCTTCAGTTTCTGGTGGAAATCCAAGGCGACTTGAGACACCAAGCTGAGCGTAGGGACAATGTAGATTATGCTTCCACCGTGTTGCAGAAGCATATCGATACCTTTGAGCAGGATTAGGAAGGATTTTCCCGCAGAGGTCGGGGCGGATATTCCAAGTAGTTTGACTTGGAGCATTTTATCCCATGTTCTTTTCTGGAATCCTGTAAGGAGATACGATTGTTCGGAAATGAAGATCTCATGTTCAAGCTGGTGCAGCGCAACGGAGAATTGGTTTAGTATGCTACCTGATAACGAATACTGTTTTTTGTCATGATTGTACTCCGTGTCGATCATGATGGACGAGGGAGAAAAACCCGCGCGGGTTAGGGATACGACGAGAAATTCCTTCAGTCCGTCCCAGTTTTCATCCCGATATGTCCATAGGATTGAAGACAAAATTATGACGATCTTCTTCGCATGTTGGCTTGTATGACGGGATAGTTTATCTATCAGACCAATGGATCGATAAAGAACCTTCTCGTTGATTACCGGAGGGGTTTGGTCGGAAAAACCTAGAAGGTTGGCAGTGGCAGTATGCTCGACCTGTAGAAGATGTTTGATGGTGTCCCTGTCTTGGGTATCAAGCTTCATGTGTGCTCCCTACTGCTTTCTGGAATTCCTCCAGAAGTCTATCCAGTTTCCAGATTGGGAAGATTATGTAGTTCATCCGGTTGAGAATGCTTGCTTCGATACCGGAGAAGCAATTCGAGTCGAGCTTTTTGCAACGATCCTGAATGATCGTTTTGATAGAGGCTTTCAGTTCCTTTTCCGAATTCCCTGCTCGGGCGGTAGTTTCATTGTAGGCAATTAAACATATCAGTTCGTATCTGACATTATTCAGGGTGCCGCGCTTGTATTTTTTGGCGATTGCTTCGAGTTCCGGTTCAATAAAATCATCATAAATATAGAGATCTAGTTCTCGGTCTATTGACTCGAAGGTGTGCAGGACGCTTTTCAGTGAGGTTTCGAATGCTGTCTTGAACGCGTAATCGCTCTTATAACACTTCGATTCGCCTAGAATCAGGACATTTGACTCGCCTTCTTGATAGAAATGAATGGCATCAGCTCCAAATCGTTCATGCCCCTTCGATGTGGTAATGCGTTGTTTCCTCAGAAGTGGGACAGCATGGTGGAAGTGCTGTATAAAATTAAAGAGAAGAAGCTCTCCAAATTGGCCTTGTGGATGGCCCGGTCTAAATTTGGAATAGGATTGTCTGGTGAGGAAGCTGGCGGCATTCCCCAGATCGCCGTTCGTCGCTCTAAGCCGTTCATTGATTATTTCTTTCGATTTTTTTTTGCTGTAAACCCAGCTCGAAACGGTATGGATGAGTTCATTCAGGAAGTCATCTTTTCGTTCTTTGATGTCAGTGAAGTTAATGGCGGTTCCACGATGGTTTTTGGAGGGTAGTATCTTGAAATCCTGTTCAAACCAATACACATGGTTCATTAGTGATTCTGTTTCGGTCAGTAATTCTTCAACCATATTGCTAGCTCCTCTGAGAATTTTCCCCAGATTTATTATGTCTAGCAGTCTGTCGGACTTATCCATTTCAGATTTAAGATATCTGTGATAGACTGGATCAGTCTTAACGGATTGGACTTATGGCGACTCGACTTA
>JARNMJ010000103.1 GCA_029432795.1 Pontiellaceae bacterium B12219 | reverse complement strand
TCATTGATTTCTATTTGAAGAATTGGTCTACCCATGCAAACCATCATGCCATAACTTTTTGTAATGTAAACCGATTTGCGGCGCACTACACTAGTTTGTTTCATCTGTTCTTCCTTTTGATGGTCGATGGTCAGTTTTCATCCCGAAGCATTTCCAACGACTGGAACGAAGGAGCAGAATGATTCGGGTACCTCCGCTCTCCGGTGTTTCAATATATACCCGGGCACCAAGCAGATGAGCCCGGCGTTTGAGAGAACGAGGAGCAGCCGTGATCCCCCGGCCGTTATCGCACACCTCCAGTCGAATGATTTTTGAAGATCCTGTCAGCCGGGTACTGCATGCCGAAGCTTCCGCATGGCGGGCGATGTTAATCAGACATTCCTTATAGAAGAGAAACAGATCAACGCGTTTACGGCGGGACAGCTTCCGCAGAAACGGCTCGCCTTCAAAGATCAGCTCGTGTTGCGTGTCGATCAGCAGACGGTCGGAGGAACGTTTCATTTCTTCGATAAGGTCTTCACAGGCGGTATCCGCCTGCAGCATATTGGTGCAGTGGCGTGCCGCATTTCGGCTGCGCCTGGAGAGTTGATGAATTCGGTCCAGGATATCATCCAGCTTGTTTCGGGAATCGATATTCTTTTTCGCCATTTCACCCAGCAGCGAAACGGCATGCAGATTCGCCGAGAGTTCATCGTGAAGGTTTGCGGCAATCCGTTCCCGGAGTTTAATCACCATGCGCAAGCGGATCATCCGGTCGATAAAGATGGTGATGCCGATGCCTGCTACGCCGAAAATGGCCAGCCAGCGCATTCGGTTCAGATTGGTTTTCTGCCGGACATAGAGCCGATTCAGTTCTGCCACAACCTTTGGACGTTCCACCTCCAGATCGTGGCGCAGGGCCAGTTCGTTCATCCACTCCCGAACCGGTAGAATCTCACCATAAAAATTAAGCCCGTCCGTCAGGGCTTCGGACTCGAAGTTCCCTTTTCGAAAATTAAAATTTGCGTTGACCGCCCTCCCTTTTGCCACGTTTTTTCCGTTGGAAAACAATTCAATTTCCGCAAAACCGACTCGCGATTGCCCCGTGATGAACATCGTATCGATGTATGGATCAATATCGGTCATTCGGACATAGCGACAGATCCTCTCCGGAAAGGGATGCATCAGAATCGGCCCGACATCCAACAGCGATTCATAATGAACTTCAATCAGCGTTTGGGCATCCGAGAAATCCGGTTTCAGGGCACCTTCGATTCGCATACTGCGCGGAATATAATAGTCCGATTCATTATCCAGGGGAGCCGTGTGGCTCGGAGAAACGGAATGCAGATGAATCCGGTTCAGCGGATAGGCTTTTCCGAGATCAATACTCATCCAGGCATTGTCACCGATTGCTTCACTCAGCGAATGAACACTGGTGGGGCCCCGGCCGCTATCCAGCAGATACGGCAGAAACCCGTCTGTCAGGAAACGCGGCTGTTGCGTTTTATAGACATTTCTGATTTGGGAGGAGGTCTTCACGGGGCGTTTCAAGGCCATGTTTTCAGAGCCGTTGAAAACCATGATTTCCGCGAATTTCAGGTCATAGTTTTCATCGAAAATACGTTGTGAAAGAAGCGAGGTTTCCACGCGCACCCACGATGCGGTGATGGAGCAGGATACAACAAGCGGTGCGATCCTCGGAAGCAGCTGATCCTGCTCGCTGAAGCTTGCGACGACCTGTCCGTTGGTGCCGGTTCCAGCAAGGACCTTAAACTCCAGTGGAAAGGCATTGGCCCGGAAGCCTATTTTCGAGTTGCGCCCGATGGAGGGGACCAGAACAATTTGATCGATCGGAGTTTCGTTCCCCAGGTCGACCTGAACCCATTCCTCTGCTTTGGGGGATGAATACCGGGTTTTGGATGCATAGCCAACCGACCCGAATCCGGTGCGCAGACTGTAATTTGCAAGCTGCTCCAATTGGGTATCGATGGATTCCAGACGCTGTTCCAGCTGGGCAATGGACCGCGTTTCAGACGGCGGCACATCCTCCCCTGCCATCGCCGGAAAAACGCCGACTTGCAGCAGACCAAAAAACAGCAGTTTAAGCAATTTCATCAGGCATGTGTAGGACGTCACCTCACGTGGTGCAACTTTTTTACGTTGAATCTTTTCCCCCGGGGGGCACTGGGTAAATACCCAGCTATCGGAATTTTTCAGATCTGACACTATGCCTTAAATCTATGGACGGGGCTCGGCGGTTGCCTCTCATGCATTTCAGTTAATCAAGAGGACTTTTTTGACGGGTAACCCCGAAGAAAATAAGTGCAAAACCAAAACAAGGAGAATGAAATGAAAACAAAGGCAAGAGCAGTTGCTGCCATTTTGGCAGGCATCGCGTGCGCGGGAGTTTCACAGGCGGCGTTGGTCGCCGAATGGAACTTCGACAATCAGACCCTGGAAAACAGCGGCTCCTCCGGGTCCATCCATGATGGTGCAGTTATTACGGGAGCGGCCACGAACGGAACGCCGGTCGCCGCAACCTATACGGCAGATACCCCTTCGGGCAGCGGTTATGCGCTGGATCTCTCATCAACAGCACACTATCTGAGTATTTCGAACAGTGCCTCCAGTGCTGCTGGATACGTCAGCACCTTCGATACCGCTACTGATTTCACCTATTCGATGTGGGTCAAAAGTACCGATGGCACCTGGAATGCCAGCTGGAATGAACTGGCCGGAAAAGGCAGCGAAGATACCGATCAGGGTTGGGCCATTCGTGCAAGAAATTTCGGTGAGGGCTGGGGAACCATGGTCAGCTTTTTCAAAACCCCTGATGATGAAGTAAAGGACAGTGTATCGCCTGTAAATGTGATTGATCAAACGTGGCATCTGCTGACGTACACGTATTCAGGTACTACCGGCGAATTGGCACTTTATATTGATGGCGAACTGAAAGCTGTCAACCCGAGCGCAACCATGCTGGATGCCAGCAGCCAATTCCTGGTTTTCGGGGCGCGGGACAACGGAACCCGGAATGATAACATTCTGTGTGACAGCATTCAGTTTTATGATAGTGCGCTGGAGGGATCTGAAGTGTCGGCGCTCTATATTGAACAGGCTGATCTCTTTATTGATTCAGACGAAATTGATCTGAATTTGTATTCACCGGCAACGGCGATTACCGGCAGCGTAGCGGTATCCTATATTGCCAATACCAGCATAGATGTCGCCGTTTCCATCTCCGACGAATCGCATCCCGGCGCGTTTACGCTTCTGAACCCCACTCCGCTTACGCTGACAGAACCGAGCCCTGCCAGTACAGTTCTTGAGTTTGTATTCAATAACGCTGTCACTGGTTTGTCAGATGGAGAGTCCGCAACGGGACTGATCACCATTGCCTGGAATCTGACGGGTGATGCCGCGGTTACTGAAACGGTTCTGCCGATCAGCGTTCTGTATGAAGTTCCTGCTCCCGGGCCCATTCTGTGGGATATCGGCATTCCATCGAACGGAGATAATATTCCTTCGACGACTGAAGATTTTGTTGCGGCGGGGGTTACGGAATATATCGGCGATGCCACAGTCGCCAATGTTGCTGCAGCGCAGAATATGGTGGATGCCGGCATTTCGGTCGGTCTCAGTGCGTATGCAGGATCATATATTCCGGGCGCCACCTATACCGGAGCCGGTGCGTCCATCATGAAAGAGTATATTTACAATAAAGGGAACACGGAGATTACGGTTGGCGGACTGAGCCTGCGGTTAACTGAAAACACAGAGTACAGTCTGTATCTTTGGGGCAAAGGCGATGCCGTCGACCAAACCTCTATCTTTACGTATGATGGCGTATCGATAGAGACCTCAACAAACGATGTCTTTACCTCCGATGCCACCAACTTTATGGCCAGGTTCAGCTTTACGACGGGCGCCACAGTTGCCGACACGCTCACGATCGGATGGAACCGGGTTGCCGCATATACGGCTTTCTGCGGCTTTGCAATCGTTCCGGTGAACTACACGAACCCGAACCCTGAAGTGGGTGAGATTTCCATGGAAATCATATCGGGAGGAACCGAAGCGGCACTGAGCTGGGGCACCTCGTACGGAACGATTTACGGGGTTATGGCCTGCGACAATCTGGCGATTGGCTCCTGGAACAATATTATCACAGACGTTACGGGAACCGGTTCGGAAGTGACCGTCACGAATGCTCTTTCGGAGGATACCTTGTTCTATCGCGCCTATATTCAGGATTAATAAACAACGGCTCTCCCGGATGCACCGGGAGAGTCTTCGCAATTGCAGGGCGACAGCACACATGAATACATCGAAAAGAATCTCACTGACAAAAGTGGTTTTGACGGGATTGATATTTGGCATGACAACCAGCCAAAACCTCTTTGCTGACAATCCCATTGTATCTCATATTTACACGGCAGATCCTTCTGCACATGTTTTTAATGACACACTCTATGTTTACCCATCGCATGATCAGGATCAGTCTGATTGGTTTAACATGATTGACTACCATGTTCTCTCGACGGTCGATGGAAATACATGGACGGATCATGGTGTTGCGCTGCATGTGGATGATGTTCCCTGGGCGTCGGAGTATATGTGGGCTCCAGACTGTGCTTATAAAGACGGAACTTATTATTTTTATTTTCCGGCTCGCGATCTGGAAGGCGAATTCCGAATTGGGGTGGCCACCAGCGATTCCCCCGTTGGCCCTTTTATTCCGGAAGAAGAGCCTATTGCGGGGAGCTTTAGTATCGACCCTGCGGTGTTCATTGATGATGACGGTCAGGCGTATATGTTTTTTGGCGGAACGGGACAAGCCTCAGACAGCCCTTTCGTCGTGAAATTAGATCCAAATATGAAAGAGTTTGACGGCGAGCCTCAGGAGATTGAAGGGCTTACGTATTGGTTTGAGGGCAGCTGGATGCATAAGCATGATGGGCTCTATTATCTCTCCTATTCTGCCGGGGATCAGTATCCAACCGGTTCAACCAGTCCGATTCTATATGCCACGGCGACGAGTCCGATGGGCCCGTATACCTACCGGGGTTTGATTGGAGAACCTACGTCGGGATGGACCGATCATAACTCCATCGTTGAGTATAATCATCAGTGGTATTTCTTTCATCACAGTTCCGATCTGTCCGGCATCAGTGCACGACGCTGTGTGGAGGCAGAATACCTCCATTACAATGATGATGGAACGATCCGCAAAATCGTTCGCACCGAACGCGGGATTGGGAGCTACGACGGCCGGGATTGGATTGAAGCCGAAAATTACAGCAATCAAAACGGCCTGAACAAGGAAGAGTGTTCAGATGGCGGGTTTGATATGGGGAGCATTGATGGCGGCGACTGGCTGGAGTTTAAAAACGTTGAGTTTGGGTCGGCGTTCGCGGGCTCGTTTACGGCTAACGTGGCCAGTGAAAATGACGGAGGGTTCATTGAAATTCGCGTCGGAAGCATTGACGGTGCGTTGATCGGTCGTTGTGAGGTCCCCCCTTCAGGCGGCTGGCAGAAATGGATTGATGTATCGTGTGACGTAACTCTTCTATCCGGCACACAGGATATTTATCTTACATTTGTCGGAACCGGAACGGATCTTTTTAACCTGAACAAGTTCCGTTTTGATACAGCGGCTGAGTTCTTCGTTCATTCAGACGAAGTTCCGTTTAATTTATATTCGCCGGAAACGGTGGTTACCGGAAACGTCGCAGTCTCTTATATCGCTGATTCCGCTATTGATATGGCCGTTTCGGTTTCAGATGAATCGGACTCAGGTGCATTCAGTTTTCTCAATACCACTCCGATGACCCTGACGGATCCGACTCCTTCCAATACGGTTCTGCAGCTTGCATTCGACAATGCGCTGGCCGGATTGCGAGGCGGTGAATCAGCCACGGGGCTGGTAACGGTTGTCTGGAATGTGACCGGAAACGCAGCGGTTTCCGAAGTTACTTTCCCGGTCAGCGTGCTCTATCAGGTTCCTGATTCCGGTCCCGTTCTCTGGGATATAGGCAAGCCTTCAAACGGAGCGGACCTGCCCTCAACGGTAGCGGATTTTATTGCTGCGGGGGTTACGGAAGATCTTTCAGGCGCAACCGTTGCAAATGTTGCGGCAGCTCAAAATATGATTCATGCCGGCATTTCCGTTGGTCTCAGTGCGTATGCAGGATCATATATTCCGGGCGCCGTCTATACCGGGGCCGGTGCGTCCATTATGAAAGAGTATATTTACAACAAAGGATACTCGGATATTACGATCGGCGGACTGAGCCTGCGGTTGGCAGAAAACACGGAATACAGTTTATATCTCTGGGGTAAGGGCGATGCCGTCGATCAGACGGCCGTGTTTACGTACGATGGTGTGTCGATAGAGACCGCAACAAACGACGTCTTTACCGCCGATGCAAACCTCTTTATGGCTAAGTTCAATTTCACCACGGACAGCACGGTTGCCGACACGCTCACAGTCGGATGGAACCGAACTTCCACATACACCGCATTCAGCGGGTTTGCGATCGTCCCCGTAAAAGATCCGAATCCGGAACCCGCTGATCTTTCCATGGGAATCATATCGGGTGGAACCGAAGTGGAGCTGAGTTGGAACACCTCGGTCAGCACAAAGTATGGAGTAATGGTCTGCGACAATCTGGTGAATGGCGTCTGAAGCAATATCATCACAGATGTTTCGGGGACAGGTTCGGAAATCTCCATAACAAATACGCTGTCAGGTGATGCCCTCTTCTATCGCACCTATATTCAGGAATACCAGTAACGGCTCTTCCGAATGACCGGAAGAACCACTTAAGGGTTCTGTCAAAAATCCTATGAAACGGATGAATGAGTTTAGGTCTGAACTGTAAGAAGATGCAACGCGTGAAGAAGTTTGGCTTCTTATGGGGTT
>JARNMJ010000102.1 GCA_029432795.1 Pontiellaceae bacterium B12219 | reverse complement strand
CCAGGCTTCAGGATCCTCCGGCGGTATTTGCAGACCCACACGACATGATACTGCAACCGATATGCACAATGTGATGCTATTCGTACTTCCATAAGCTGGAAACATACCGCCTCCGGGCTCATTCATCCACGGGAAATCCCGTGGTGTTCTGTCTTCGACCGCATAAATCCGATAGACATCGGCGTGACTGTTTCCAAACAGTGGAACCCTTTTATCCTATTCATCAAGGAGCTCAACCGCCAGTTCCTGGAAAGCGGTGTTTTCGTCTCCGTCCACAGGCGAGACCGACCAGATGATCCAACGATAATCACCAAGCGTTTCCCCCTTAACCGCGCGCAAGGATGCGGCCGTGAAAACCGGACCGGACTCGCCGAAAGTATCGATCGTACCGATCGGAGTGTAGCGGTCCAGGTCCCAGCCGGGATTGGTGGCGGCAGCGCTGCCATACAGCGTCAGCTTCTGTGCTCCGCGCGTCTTGCCCCGAAGATACGACCAGCTCGTAATGGCCTCCACCGACTGCACACGCCCCAAATCCATTTTATAGGCACCGTTGTTCACGCCGTTGCTGAATACGGGCCCGTATCCGGCTTTCAGTTGACCATCCACTAATGATGACAGGGGCTCGTTTCCGGTCTTCTGATTGGACGACATCATCCCACTCGGCTTCGTGGGCAACCGCAGCTTCTCAAAACCGCCGGCATCGTTGGCCTTTTCGATTTCAACAAAAGACACCCGTTTGACCGGCAACTCCGCAGTCTGCTGATTACGAACCACCTTGAGCGTTAACGTGGCGCTGCGGCTGCTGGACAGCGCTTTGAAAAGCTGATCAATATCGGAAACCTTTATTCCGTTCACGCCCTGAATAAGATCTCCCTCTTTCAGACCTGCCTTGGCCGCCGGCGAACCGGCAGGAACCGAAGTCAATGCAACCCCGCCGTCTTCCTGTTGGGTGCCGAATGCGGAAAACTCCTCGCCTTCCAGCGAATGCAACGAGGCGCCAAGCCAAACGGAAACCATTGGCTTTGCAGCAGCGGATGCCTGCCCCCCCCCTGAACCGTTCAACACAGGAATCACCGGTGTTTTCGCAATGGCTTTGAGCGACGGCTTTTTGACGCCGAACTGATCCATCGGAAAGTTTTTGAACCCGATTTTAAAGGCGGGCGAACCCTCCTTCACACGGAAGTCGCCGTTGGCCGGATCAACAAACAGCGGATCGCCCACAATGGAATTAACTTCCCAGCCATACTTCGAATATTTTTTCATATTCTTTTCGGAAACGTTAAAATAGAGGTTCTCATCCACCCGTTTACCTTTCGCCGTGTCTTTAGGCATCCGAGCGCCCTTCGCGGGGGCCATAAAGATGTTCGAAAACACTTCATCTTCACTGTTGTTATACCAGACATGCGGATGAAGGCCGTTGTTCACCGTAATGTTATTCCAGACACGACGGCGGAACCCTTCACGCAATTTCAGCCCGCGCGCCAGCATCAGATTGTTATAGATGTCGTAATTTGAAGATCCGTCATCCAAATCGATATCCCAACCATGATCACAGCGCCAACGGCTGTCGCGAATGGTGGTGGTATACATCGCATCGAGGAACGGCAGGTTGGGCTCTTTATCAATCACCCGCTGGGATTCCAAACGGTCTGCATGCCAGAACCGGTCCCGTCCCCAGGAGTTGAAGGAACCATGGTCATGCGTTTCAAGCACCGTATCAAACACATCGCACCGCTCAATCAAATGGCCGCCCCAGCATCCGTCACCAATATTGATGCCGGAACGGGCACAGTCATAGACCGAGGTGTCGCGAACGGTAATCTTCATCGCCAAATCCATCGTGACGCCAGCCGGCTGGCGTTCCACGCGGCCGATGCCGTGAATCAGACAGTCTTCCACCACACCGAATGCCGGATAGTTTTCGGTCTTCGGCCCGACCGTGCGGTCGATTTTATCCAGATCGTTTTTCTCGTTGTATTCAAAGAGCGGGTCGCGCGCCGCATTTGGATCGCCGATGAAACAGACACCACTGGCACCTGTATCATGAATGTGGCACCCTTTAATGAGCGTGCGGCGATTATAGTTGTTCACAAAAACGGCATTACCACCGACCTGATCAAACTCGCAATCGAGAATGGAGACATCTTCGGTCCCTGTCAGCAGGAATGCACCACCGCGATAAATCGCCCAATCGGAACGAACCATCTGTTCATCCGTTTCCATGAAGGTGCGGGCCGCATGACGCACCGTGAAACCCTGCAGGGTGATGTGCTCAACCGGCTTTTCAACATCGCCCTGAAATTCTACCAAATGACGTAAACGAACGACTTCAACCACCGCGGAATTCAGGTCAGTTCCTGCAGCCGGCATATAGTATAAGGTGCTGGTCTTTGCATTATGATACCATTCGCCCGGCGCATCCAGTTCTTCGAAAATATTTTCCACCATCCGATATTCTTTATGCATGCCCATCTTTCGGTTGTTTTGCCAACCGCCTTCATACGTAACATTACCATCGGAACCTTTGCCGGTGATGATGTAATGATATCCTCCCCAACGGCTCCGATGCATGGCATGAATATATCCGCCGGTAGGATCATCCCATCCCGCCGCGCGCTCTTTGGAAAATGCATCTGCGGCGAATCCCTGATAGGCAGCAGTCGGCTGGTTCGCATCATAATTCGGATAGCGCGCCATACGCTGGTTCTTGCCATTAATAAAGAGCTGGTCGATCTCCAGTCCGGCCGGAGTTGTACACTGAAAAATTCCATCCCGATAAGGTTTCCAGTTGAGGTCCAGCTTTGAACCGCCGCTCAGAACCGCTTTCCCCTCGTTAACCGCCCGATAAACAATCGGATATTTTTCTGAACCGGAATCCGCCGGAGTAAAAACCAGTGTTTCAGGCAGATAATATACCCCGTCCGCAACGTGCACTGTTACCGCCTGCTTGCCGGCAACCCGACGTACGAGATCCCGCGCTGCGGAAAGTGAGCCCAGCGGGCTCTGCGGTGATGCTCCTGTATTCGAATCGCTTCCTCTGGAAGAAACATACACATCGGCGGCAGAGGCCGAAAAACAGAGGGCTAAACTTCCAAACAACGAAAGTTTCCAAGGGCTGGAACGTTTTATGATTAAATTATTTTTCATATTTATCCTTATTTTAAAACACAGCGGCATCTCAACTTGCCGCCTGCAGTTTCTTAAGTCTCTACGGAAGGCCGATGACTCGGTAAAACCCGGCCGCGTTTATCGCGGCAATCTCAACCCCCATCGGTGATGAGACCAGTGAACTGATATTGCTGACGACTTTCCACGAATTAGTGCTTAAATCTTCGGAATATTCAACCTGATATTGCGCTCCGATCGATCCTGTAAACTGCGTGTAGAAGGTTCCATTCGAAACGGAAACGTTCGAAGAAAACTCAGGAACATCTATAGCATCCTTCGTCGGCGTACCGAAAACATCAATCTCACGGATCGCCGGGCTGGCCTGATACTCAGCAACAATGCCCGGAATCGCGGCATTAAACGGAATCACGAATTCCTCATTATTATTTTCCCGTCCGGTGAGAGGGATAGAGGCCACGTAAATGGCAGGATCCCCTGCACCAGGCAGGTCGAAAATGTTCTGGATCAGTTTTCTCAACCGTTCTGACGCTCCCTCCTTATAATCCGCATCATTCGTACCGAGCATAATCAAAACGATATCGGGTTTAACAACCGCCAGTCGGCCCGTAGTCCAGTAGGTTGCTAAATTAGGGGCAATCACTTTATCACCCGCATCATCCACCCCGACCTCGCCGACCCGATATCCTGATGAGCCGGAGTGGTAGTGATACAGGTTATCGGCCACCGTTGATCCGGTGCTAGGCAGACCATCCGTATTTCTCGTATGATGCCCCGTATAGCTAAACGTGTACCCAAACGCATCCAGCAAATCGTAGAGCGATTTTCGTGGCGAACTCGAACCATCCCCGTCCGCATTGCTTTGCGTAATCGAATCGCCGATACACCAAATCGCTCCCAGATCGGTTGTCGCCCCATCGGCCGAAACTAGGCCCCCCAGCAACATAACCAGCGTACTTGTAATTAACTTTATTTTCATGTTTACCTAAACATTTAAAGTTGACGCTGATTTAAATCAGGGTCGAATTCGAAGGAACCAACCATTCCGCAGTCACACCGTAAAATACAGCCGGATCATTCGACACAGTGATTCGTAATCGCATTAAACCAGCACTGCCCCATCACATCATTACCCGCCGGGCTCGGGTGTAGATTATCCGGCATCATGTACGTGTCATAATCCGCATTAAGAGCCGTATAATGATCTACAAAATAAACTTTTTTCCCGGCAGCCTGATAGTCGGCCACAATGCCCGGAATTTCAGCATTAAACGGAATCACAAATTCTTCGTTACTGTTGTTTCGTCCGTTGGGAGCAATGGAGGCCACGTAAATGGAAGGATCCCCGACATCCGGTAAATCAAGAATGTTCTGAATCAGCTTCCGCAGTCGTTCTGATGCACCGTCCTGATAGTTGACATCATTCGTACCAAGCATAATCAAAATAATATCGGGTTTAACGACCGCCAGTCGGCCTGAGGTCCAATAGGTCGTTAAATTAGGTGCAATGACCCGGGTATCTTCCTCAACCACGCCGACCTCGCCGATCCGATGTCCCGATAAACCGGAGTGATAATGATACAGGTTATCGGCCACGGTTGAGCCGGTGGTGGGCAGACCATCCGTATTTTTCGTATGATGTCCGGTATAGCTAAACGTATAGCCCTTAGCCGTCAGCAGATCATAAAGTGATTTTCGCGGTGAACTGGAACGATCTTTATCCGCATTGCTTTGCGTAATCGAATCGCCGACAAACCAAATCGCTCCCAGATCGGTGGAGCCCGAAGCGCCCCCCGCACAGGCAGCTCCCACTAGCAGCACAAATTTTAAAACCGTTTTTTTCATATTCAATATTACCGTTCTTTTGAGATGCATTGCGCCCGTCTTCAGAATCCTAAAACGACAAATAACCCTCCGATCACTCACGAAGGGTTATTTTATTCTATATCAACACGCCCACTAAATCATGAATCTGCGGCGAATGATGAGCAAGCCTCCGCCAAAAGCGGCGATCAATCCGATCGTGGCCGGTTCCGGAATCGCCCGTAATTGAATCGCATTGAGCTGATTGGTAGAAGAATCCAGCAGCATAGATTGCGTTTCAGTATCAGCTTTAAAGGTGCCGATCACGTATTGGCCCACACCACCCGTTGCTTCTGTAACATTATACGCCAGTCCCACTCCGTCAACGGACAACCCGCGAGTGGCGTACTTACCCCCTCGAGAGTCGTTCACCCAAAACTGAACTTCATAGTCCTGACCAATGAGCAGATCGTTCATCGTGACCGTTACGTCAAAAGACGAATAGGCCGCACTCTCCAGCAAGGTCTGATAACCTGATGAAAGCCCTGTAAACGGTGCAACTCCTGCGCCAAAAGCCGTGCCATGAATTTTATCATAGGTGGTTATTACATCAGCATTTCCCGTCGAAGCTGACTCGCCGGTAAACAGTTGAGTGTTAAGGGTCACATCGGCCGAACCGAATGAATAGGCCCATTGATTCGTTCCATTCAGCGAAACATCCGCATCTCCGGATATATCCTGAACAGTGCCCCAATTAATTACAGCAGCCTGCGCGACCCCTGCCATCAAAACAGCCATTCCGGCTGCATATACCGTTTCCTCATTTTATCTCCTTATTTTTTACGCCCGAGCGGACCACCCAAACGAGCACGTCTGTAATTAGGCATGAGCAAAGTAAACGCATATTGGGACACCCCTTTTCATTTTTTAAAACAAACGAAAGGAAGGAGATGTAAAAACACAGTTAAATACACGGATAGTGCATCCTCAATAAAGTTGCAAAGGACACATCCGTAAACACTGCCGCAAGCAAGTTCACAAATTCGCTTTCAATATAGTTGCGTTACCCAGCATCCGAATTGAACGCAATATCCCAGGGTATCGCCCTCAACTATTCCGGCCCCATGGATCCGACGTCCTGATGAACGGAGTCAGAGAGAGACGATCAGCCCCGATGATCCGGTGAGGAACAGACCTTCCGTATTTTTTGCATAATGATCGGTACGACTAAACGTCTAACCATTAGCTATCAGCAGATCGTACAGCGATTTTCGCCGTAAACGGGAACGTTCTTTATCCAGATTACTTTCGGTGGTCGAATCACCAACAAACCAGATAGCTCTCCGATCGGCGAATCCTCAGTCGCCTCAGCATCCTATAAACAAAAAAATAACCCTCCGATTACTCTCGAAGGGTTATTTATTTCATCCTAATACGCCTGTTAAATCATGAATCTGCGGCGAATGAAGAGCAGACCTCCGCCAAATACAGCAACCAATCCGAGCGTTGCTGGTTCAGGAATCACATAATCAACCACAACATTATCAAACGAAGACCCTACGTCATCTCTTGCGGAAAAGGCAATTTCATCAAATACATAATTATTGACATCTTCATCCAGATAAGTTTGCGATACCGGATCCTGTCCATCGACACCGGAACCACTGAATGTCACGGTGTACTCCAGATTACCGGCAATGTTTTCAATTTTTAACGAATAAGTAAACCATGTTCCAGGATCAGCATACGAGTCATTCCACGTTCTCGCTGTTAGGTCACCACCGGTACCAGCGCTGATCCCTTGATTTACGTTTTCCCTTATCGTAAATCGGTCATAACCATTTTGGGAAACGCCATATATACCGGAATCATCGCCTGCATTTCCCCAGCCGTCCACTGCTGCAGTTGTATCGCCTGTTACACCGGTACCGTTAGAATTAAACAAACCGACGCTCCACGCTCGGCCGTTGGGCCAACCGCTCGCATTGATATAATCCAAGGTTAACGTAATCTCGGAACCGTTCAGCGACAGGTCCTGAGCGGCAAAGGTGGTGACACCCCCATAATAATCGGCGGCAGCGGAGTCTCCATCAGCAAAAGTCATCACGGTTTCACCAGTACCCAGCGTCTCAGCGACCAATGAGTTCTGCCCACCATCATTGAGGAGATACCAGCCATCCCGGTTCCCATCATCAAAATTATCGGTGAAAACCACCCCTGCCATCGATCCAGATGCAACCAACAGGGTTGCCAGTGTAACTACTATTTTTTTCATGTTTTCCCTTATTTTTACGCCCGAGAGGACCATCCAAACGGGCAGCTGTTACTCTGGTATGTGCAATGCAGTCAACAATTGGGACACAGAATTTTACTTTTATGGGCGCGTCCATTAACACTGTTCCCCTTCAAATCCCCATTGGTATCTGATTTTCATCAGGCCGAGAGGCGTTTCATTTCATGATTCAGATGGCCA
>JARNMJ010000101.1 GCA_029432795.1 Pontiellaceae bacterium B12219 | reverse complement strand
TATCTTTCTCTCGGGCATGGCGATCTCCTTTACTTAATCCAACTGCTATCGTAGCAGTCGGAGATCGCCCTCGCCCCCGTATTTGATGGAGAGCCCCGCTTTTTCTGCCAGCGGCGGAACAGCCAGGTTCCGGTTGCGAAGACCGCCGCAATAACCAGCATCGGCAGGACATCGCTGGGGGCGGGCTCACAATAGGGAATTGCAGTCTGTTCCATATTCCAAAGGCTGGAACTTAGTCAACAGCGACCAGTTCGAGCTCAAAGTTGAGGTTCTGACCGGCGAGCTGATGGTTTGCATCGATGATGATCGCAGCTTCTTCAACAGCGGTAACGGTGACAGGAACAGGCTGACCTTCCGGGCCCTGCATCTGCAGCATCATGCCGACTTCCGGCTCCATGTCTTCAGGAAGTTGCGCGCGGTCGAAACTCATAACCAGCTCTTCGCGCTTTTCACCATAGGCTTCAGCTGCCGGAATGTTGATGGTTTTCTTTTCACCCACACTCATATCAGCAACACCCTTTTCGAAACCGGGAATAACCATGCCGGCACCCATTTCGAATTCCAGCGGCTCGCGCCCTGCGGAAGAGTCGAACTGCTTTCCGTCATCGAGGGTGCCTGTGTAGTGAATTTTAACTTTCTGTCCGTTTTCGATCATTATAGTACCTTTCTATTTCTAATTGAGATGAAAAGGCACCTTACAGGCGCATGATTTGAAGGCAACCCCTTTTTCGATCAGCTTCTGCGCGGACGCCGCCCTCTACTGTTCCGCCTCGGAGGAGCCGCTTTGAATGCTTCTTTTTCCAGAGGCTGGAAACTTTTTTTCCGCAGCGCCGCCCCACATCAGCCACCGCCAACCGGGCGGTTGCAAAGGCCGCCTGCAGATTATACCCGCCGGTCGGCCCATCCACATCCAGCACTTCACCGGCAAAATAGAGACCGGGGCATTTGACCGATTCCAACGTCTGACCATTAATTTCACCGAGCGCAACGCCGCCGACCGTAACCATTGCTTCTTTAATCGAACGGGTTTGGAGCGGCCGGATTTCTTCAAATTTCCCGTCGCCAAGATTCACCCGAAGCCGATAGTCTTTCAGGTTCAGGCGCGCCACAATTCGGGAGGCATCAGTCAGGGCCGTACCACCGACGCCCCACTTTTCAATCTCAAACACCCCGCGCGTCTGCCCAACAATCTGCCCCTTCGAGAGCACATCCACCGTAACCCGTTCGTAGATTTTTCCGATTCGGCCCTTTATCACATTCGGCTCCACCTCGAAACCGGCGAGCCCCGGCTTAAAAGGCTCAACGGTATGCCCGAGTCGTTTTGCCCATTCCTGACCATCGCCCACCGAACCGGTTTTCGGATAGCTGACGCCGCCGGTGGCAATCAGCACGTATTTGCTTTCAACCACAAAATTATCGGTCGTTACCCGAAATCCGTTTTTTGTTTTTTCCAGGGTCTGGACAGCGGCGGAACAGGCCATGGAAACATTACGGTCCCGCAGCAGGTCGGTAAAAAGCGTAAGCACATCAGCCGCTTTCTCGGTATGGGGATAAACCTTGTTCCCGGTTTTCACCACCGTCTTCAGCCCGTTCGCCGCAAACCAGCGCTGCAGCATCGACGGCGAAAAAGCGGAGAGCGCCGGTGCCAGAAACGGCCCCACCGGCTCGCCGAACATCTGCACCATCCGGTCCTCCGAAATATTGGTGGTCAGGTTGCAGCGCGAATTTCCGCACATCAGCAGTTTTCGCCCGGGCCTGGCCTTGCGCTCCAGCACCAGCGTTTTCAGCCCCAGCTCGCCGGCGGAAACGCCGGCCATCAATCCGGCCGCTCCGCCGCCGATAATAATCAGATCTGTATTACTCATAGACACTCAGGATGTCAGATTCTATATTCCGGACTCAATCAAGGAGAACAAATGAAATTCATTACCCCTTTAGCCCTGACCCTCGGCCTGCTGTTGTGCAGCTGCTCCAGCACCAAAGTCCGTTCGAACAAAAAGACCGACTACGATTTTAAACTCGTCAAAACCTACCAATGGGTTCCGGCTTCCGAAGAAATTCAGGAAGAAGACGACACCTACCTGAACAACAGCATGGCCGATGCCCTAAACAACCAGCTGACTGCACGGGGCTGGCAACAGGTTGAACAAGCGGCGGAAGCCGACATCCAGCTGACCTACTACATCAAACTGAAAGAACAGAAAGAATACGCAGGCCCCGGACCGAATGAAGCACACCAGGTTCAGGGCGGAGTCACCTACAGTAAAGACAGCAAATCGTGGGGGTATAAAGAACCGGACACCAACCTGAGCCTCTACCTCGTTGAAATCGGAACACTCCATCTCCAGATTACCGATACAGAATTCGGCGACCTGCTCTGGACGGGCACCCTTGAAACGCAGCTCGACCGAAGCACGCCCGTTGAAAAACAAAAAGAAGTCATGCAGAAAATGGCCCGTAAAATTATCGCCAAGGTTCCCGGAAAATAAACATGGGTCCGGCTCTTCTGATTCTTCTGGCCACGGTTGCCTTCATCTTTTTATTCATGATGAAGATCAGAGTCAGGATACGGAAACAACAGCTCCTCTACCAGACTCCCCCGCCACCGCATTGGTTCCAAACCCTGGAAAAGACACTTCCAATGATTGGAAAGCTGACGAAGGAACAATGGAAACAGCTCAGCGGCTATATGCAGATTTTCCTCGCCGAAAAACGGTTTGAAGGTTGCGGCGGGCTGGAAATTACCGAAGAAATAAAAATCACGGTTGCCGCCGAAGCCTGCATGCTGCTGCTCGGCCGGGAAACCGCGGTGTATCCCAAACTTAAAACCGTCATTCTTTACCCGCACACCTATACCGACGGAGAGACCGCGCGCCTCGGCGAATCCTGGAACAGTGGCGTCGTGGTACTTTCCTGGAACAGCGTACTCGGCGGCGCACGCAATTTTGAAGACGGACAAAACGTGGTCTTTCACGAATTTGCCCATCAGCTGGATCAGGAAGACGGAGCCGCCGACGGCGCACCGATTCTCGAAGAGCGCTCCGCCTACTCCGCCTGGGCCCGCGTGTTTAATCGGGAATACAACCATCTCGTGAAAGAAACCAACCAAGGGCACAAAGATGTAATGGACCAGTACGGCGCAACCAACCCCGCCGAATTCTTTGCCGTTGCCACCGAAACCTTTTTTGAAAAACCACGACAGCTTCAGCTGAACCACCCCGAACTCTACCGCGAACTTCAGCACTATTATCACGTGGAGCCCGTTCAATGGATATAGACTCGCAAACGAAAAAATCCTACCCGCGCTTTATCGGCATCCTGCTCGCGCTGTTCATTCCGGGCATCGCACACTATTTGTCCGGCGCAAAGAAAACCGGCTGGATCCTGCTGAGCGCCGTCATCGGCCTTTCGGCAGCCGGTCTCTGCCTTGCTGCCGTCCCGAACCTTTTCGCCCTCTATCCGGGACTCGTCCTGCTCTTCCTTATTCTGCCGATCTTCATTTCAGGAATTCTCATCACCTCCTACCGCCCGATTCCCCGACTCACAGGAAAAGGCTGGGCCGGACTCCTTGGAACCATCATTCTCTTCAATATATTCAAGCTGATTCTCCTGAGTGCGATGCCGGTTGTTCCGCATCAAATTCCAACCGGAGCCATGGAACCGACGCTTCTCGGAATGCATGTTACCCCCGGCACCGAAAGCACATCATTTTTCGACCGTCTGTTTTCAGGACGACACCATGAGGAATACATAGCCAATGATTCGGGTCCGATTTCAAACCCCGGAATGAACTCTGGCGAGATGTCATTTAACATTGGCTCGAAAGTTCATAAACTCCCTGCAGACATAATGTCTTCAGGTATGAAGAAAAATTACAACCGCGGCGATGTCATCTGGAGCGGAACAGTTCAAAAAGGAGACCGGATTCTTGCAAACAAATTCAGCTACCTCTTCTCCCAACCCCGGCGCGGGGACATCGTCACCTTCTCAACGGACGGTCTTGACCATCAAGCCGTACGACCGGGTAGCATCTACATCAAACGCATCGTCGGCCTGCCCGGCGAAACCGTCAGCATCCGTGACGGCCGGCTGACCGTGAATAATGAGCCGATTACCGAACCGGCAATTTTCCAGACCCTGGAATACGGATATGCGGGACAGCTCTCCGATGCAAACCAGAGCATCACCCTCGATGAAGAGGAATACCTGACCCTTGGCGATAATACCGGACGGAACATGAGTCTCGACGGAAGATTCTTCGGGGCAATTGAACGAGACAGTATCATTGCCAAAGTGCAATCCGTTTACTGGCCGTTCAACCGCATTCGTATCGTCGAATAAAACAGACGGATTTAATCCGTACTGCGCCGCTCGATCTGTTTGATGAGGTCATCAAAAATGAAGTGATGAAACGGCAGGAAGATATACCAATAGGTTCGGCCCCACAGGCCTTTTGTTTTGTAGTAGGCATTCACCGACAACCGGTTTTTATCGCCGGAAATGGGATCCACCCGGAATTCCAGCCAGGCATAGCCGGGCACTTTCATTTCCGCACGTAATAGCAGCTGGCGACTATGGGTAATTTCCTCGACGCGCCAGAAGTCGACCACATCATTCACGCGCAGGCCCGAGGCACTGCGCCGGCCGCGCGTGGTTCCCACTCCGCGTAACAACCGGTCGATACCCCCGCGAATCCGCCAGAGAAACGTACTGTGAAACCATCCGTTTTTTCCTCCGATATGCGTAATAGACCGGAACAGAGAATCCGCGCTTTTGCTGGTGACGAGCGAATAGGAACTCGTATAAGTCGGCGCTCCGTTAATTTCACTGAGCTTAATGGCGAGCTCGTAATCGGGCGGATAGCTGTCGGACCAGCGCGTGGAAACCGTATCCTGTTCCTCCCGCGAAAGAGCCAGCACAAATGCTTCTTTACAGGAAATGCGACGGAACGGGATCAGCTCAACAATCTCATTTTCTTCGCACACCACATCGTGCATCACACTTTCCATCAGGCACCAGGTTATCGCGGCCGGAATCGGCGTCAGGAGACTGGTAATGTAGGAATAGAACCCGATATTCGAAATAGGAGAAGGAATAAAGCGCCGCTTCTTCCCCAATATCTCGGCATGGGTTTTCAGCATTTGTTCATAGGTCAGAATATCGGCCCCGCCGATATCAAAAGTCCGCCCGGCGGTTTCCGGAAGCTCCAGTACCCCGACCAGCGTTTTAATTACATCGCGCAAACCGATCGGCTGACAGCGGGTTTTCGCCCAGGAAGGCACCAGGAACAATGGAATTTTTCGAACCAGGTGGTTGATCATTTCATAGGACGCACTGCCGGAACCGATGATGATGGCGGCGCGCAAAACCGTGGTTGGCACACTGCCCCTGCTGAACTCATCGGCCACCTTCGTACGACTGGAAAGGTGCGTGGAAAGATGAGCCTGCGTATCACCCAAACCGCCCAGATAGATAATCCGCTTAACGCCCTGCGCCTCAGCCGCCATCCGGAAATTATGGGCCGCGCGCGTATCGGCATCCTCGAACTTCCGCGGTCCCACCAGCATGGAATGGATGAGATAATACGCCGTGTCCACCCCTTCCAACGCCTGAAAAACTTCGTCTTCAATCAGCGCATCTGCAGCCACCACTTCGGCTTCCGGCCAACGTTCCTCCTGCTCCGGCGATTCCGCCCGCACCATCACCCGCACGGTATAGCCCCGACCAATCAGCTCCGGCACCAGCCGCCCGCCGATATACCCCGTCGCCCCGGCAACCAGCACGGTACCGATAGACGGATTAAAGGAAGTCGGCAGTTCTTCAAACAATTGAATCTCTGAATGCGTAACCATAAGCAGAATGCTCCCGTTTTACCGGCATCATAGTGTGAAGTCCAAAAATCGCAAGCAGATCAAATACGGATAATAAAAAGAGGATTAAACCTATTTTAAACTTTAAATGCCGACTCGACAGGCCGGAGGCCATCTGCAATTTTTCACATTAATGGAAAACGAACTACTTCCCGAATTGATCGCAGAAAGCATCCGGCTCGAACTGAATGCAGCCGAACTGTATCGCCTTTTTTCCAGAGCCTATACCGAGCATTCGGATTTTTGGTGGCAACTTCATTTAGAAGAAAAAAGCCATGCCTCCCTGATTCGGGTTGCAGGAGATTCCTTCACAAAACGCGGACAGTTTCCGCACGCGATGATACCCGGTTCGCTTAAAGGCCTGCAGCACTCAAATCAAAAAATAAAGCACCTGATCGACCGTGTAAAAACCAACCCTCCCCCTCAGCATGAAGCGTGTCATCTGGCCATTGAACTGGAAAATGAATCCGGCGAACTGCACTTCACCCAATTCATGGAAAAAGAGACCGACAGCAGCCTCGAAACCGTTTTCCGGCAACTGAACCGCGGCGATAAAGCGCACGAAGAACGCATACGCGCCCACCGCAAAAGCATCTGACCGCATGCCCGGTTCAAGAACGCTGTATTACAACCTGCTGGCCATTTTCGCCTGCCTGCTCTGGTCTTCTGCATTTGTGGCCGGAAAAAACGCTCTGGAATTTCAGCACCCGCTGAACCTTGCCGGCACCCGATTTCTGCTCGCAGGCCTTCTGCAAATCCCGCTCTGCGGCAATCTGCGCGCGCCCTTCCGCATGCTGCGAAGCGACTTCGCCACCGTCCTGCAAGTGAGCCTTTTTCACACCGTCTATCTTTATGCCACCTTTTTTATCGGGCTGAATTGGGTGCAGGGCGCCGAAGGAGCCATCATGATCGGCGTCGGTCCGCTCGCCGCCGTATTGATGGCCCACTTTTTAATGCATAACGATAAAATGAAACGCCGCACACTGTTCAGTATTATTCTGGGCATGGCCGGCGTCATCTTCATCAGCCTGGCCTCCAACCCTCTGAATCCGGAAGGACTGAAAGAGTTTTGCGGGCTCATGCTGCTCATGAGCGGCGCCTTTGTTTCTGCCATCGGAAACGTGGTGGTCGCCAAACGAAAAGGTGGACTCCACCCCATCGCGCTCAACAGCGCCCAGATGCTTTTGGGCGGAATAATCCTGTTGCTGATCGCCCTGCCCTTCGAAGGGCTTCCGCTCATTAAACTTCCCGTGGCGTACTACGGCAACCTGCTCTGGCTCGCCATCATTTCCTCCACCGCCTTTTCCATCTGGTTTTTCCTGCTCAGCAAAATAAAAGTATCGCGCCTCAATCTCTGGAAGTTTCTGATTCCGCTCAACGGCGCGGCCCTGAGCTGGTGGCTCATTCCCGGCGAATCGCCCACCCTGCCCAGCCTCATCGGTATGGCTCTGATTGTGACCGGAATCATCATCGGGCAGACCACCGCCCGAAAGAAAACGGAAACCTCCTAGCAGTCTGTCGGACTTATCCATTTCAGATTTAAGATATCTGTGATAGACTGGATCAGTCTTAACGGATTGGACTTATGGCGACTCGAC
>JARNMJ010000100.1 GCA_029432795.1 Pontiellaceae bacterium B12219 | reverse complement strand
CTTTTCACGCTTCGAGAAACTCGACGTAATGTTCTGCGCCTTTATTCACTTTGCGCTCACCGTGGACATGCTCCCGTTGTGTTAACACGCCCTAGTTTTATGTTACTGGGTTGCGCTTCCGCCTTTGGGTTCGATGCTTCGTGGATTGTGGTGGACAGTGATGCTGGCGACGCATCGGTAGTCATGGAGGGATCCTGGACGTACCGGGCGATTGGGCAGGGCAATAACAGTACGTATGATCACGATGGGAACACCCTGAAAGGGTCTAAGTCGGTACAGCTCATCCCGAACCTGCCGGTCAACTCCACCTACAACGTTTATTTAAATTGGGTTTCGAACAATAACCGCGCCTCGAATGTGCCGGTTACGATTACCTGTGATGGCGGAAGTTCGACCGTCATTGTGAACCAGAGAAATCCCGGCGATTGGGTATTGCTGGGTTCATATCCGTTTCTGGCCGGCACCGGCGGAGGCCTCTTGATCGAAACGACGGGCACAGATGGATATGTGATTGCCGATGCCGCCGCATGGGAAGCTGTTGAAGAATCCTATGACCCTTCAGAAATTAATGTGGTTGCAACGATTCCCGAAACAACCGATGGCGATATGCGCAATAACCTTGCTGAGTTTTTTGACGATACCAACCCGACAGCGATTGATGCCGCGCCGGGCATGGAGATCGCGCATGATGGAACGAACATTCTGATTTCCGCATCACGCAATCCGGCTGCTTCCTTGCTGGATGTGCAGCTCGAAACCGCTACGATGCTGAACGATTGGCAACCGGCTGCATCGGCTCTTGATGTGGCGGCGGGCTCAAACGGTGCCAACGATCTGCTCTTGTTTGAGGTTCCGGTAAATAATGATGGGCATCAGTTTTGGCGCACCGCCGTTTCGCAGCCCGATTCGTTGCAACGGGCAAAAGGCGGCATCGCGTTTTGGTCGTTCGACACGCAATTTGACGGGACCGGTGAGGCTGCAACCGGCATCACCTATCTGACGGGCTTTAAATCGCCGCCGGTGATTTCGCAATCCGGCTCGGCAACGGCATCTGTTGTCTACGGCGGCGCGGATGCGTTTTTCGGTCCCGACAGCAATACCTGGTCCGGAACCGGGCACAGTCTCAGCTGGAGTGCGGGCAGTACCGGAAATGTGTTTTCGGTGGAACTGAATACGCTGCAGAAGAAAGAGATCAGTGTTCGGTTTGATGTCCGTTCGTCACTGCCCCGTTTTTCTGCGCGGACCTATGATACAGGAATGGGGCCTTTAGTGGTTCCGGATGCGGATCTGATGCTGACGGATGATGGGACCTTTAAGGAATGGACGATTGACCTCAGTTTGCTGGATGCAGTGAACAGTCGTTCGAATGTTGTGTTGACGTGGTCGTTTGATGATCTGGCCGGCGACGGTTTTTTTCAGATTGATAATGTGGTGATTTCCGGAGCCGGCCGGGCAAAGAGTCAGCTCGTGCGGAATCTGGAAGCCGGTCGGCTGCTGCAGCATGTGGTTGTGCTGGGCACGAGTCTCACGGAAAATGGAGCCTATGTCGGGCTGCTGTCCGATGCGCTGAACAGCAGTTACGATGGTTTGGCCAATGTATTTAACAGCGGAAAAGCCGGTAAAAATTCAGATTATGGTGTCGCCAATTTTAACAGTCTGGTGATTGAGAAAGAGCCGGATACGCTGTTTATCGAATATGGCATCAACGATTCGGTCGAACGTTTTGACCTTTCGGTTGCGGATGCATGGACCAACCTGACATATATTGTTGACGGCACCTTGGCCAGCTTCCCGGATTGCGAAATTATTCTGATGACGATGACGCCCGGTGATAAATATGATTCCGGCCATACCTCCTATCGTAAAGATATTCAGGACTACTATGCCATGTATCGCACATTTGCGAGGGAGCGCGGCTATCTGGTGATTGACCACTATTCCAGCTGGACCGCCTTACAGACGAATGATGTGGCACTGTTCAACAGCTATGTGCCGGATACCATTCATCCGGGCGCTCCGGGCAATGAGGCGGTGGTGCTGCCGGTTTTGATGGATGTGCTGGGAATTTCGGAAACGAAATGAATGCAGATCGGGAAACAGGGTTTCTTTGTATAAATATAACGATGTAGGTGTGTAATGAAAATGGATATGCAGGTTGGGCGAGCCGGGCTGATGGCGGCGGCGCTGTTGGTTTGGGTAAATCATACGCAGGCCGCACCCTATCATTATTGGAACGGGGCAGTCAGCACGAACTGGCATGAGGCAGGCAACTGGACCGTGACCAATCCGGCGGGCGCGTCGGCGGTTCCAACCCTTGGAGATGTGGCTTACATCAATGAAGTCCCGGAAAATATTCCAACACTCAGCACAACCGAACAAGCCTTGACGCTGCGCGTGGCATATGCTTCGGGAACGACCGGTATTCTGAATATTATTGATGGAGCGGACCTGACGGTGGCCTCCAATTTAGACCGGGTCGGCAACGGCGGGCACGGAACCGTGAATCAGAGCGGTGGAACGATTGAGCTGAACCGATTGCAACTGGGAAACGGGACCGGTGCCTATGGCGAATGGAATCTGAGCGGCGGCACCTTTAAGATTAAAAATTCGGCAACGCTGTGCGGTCTTTCCGGGATCAGTCTAGGCATCGGCGATCAGGGTGCGGGCTTTTTTAATCTCAGCGGCGGAACGGTGACGACCCGGGGCGGCATCGCCCTTGGAGGCACAACGGGTGGAAGCGGTACATTTAATATATTCGGTGAGGGAACCGTGAACTGCGGAGACACCGATGCCTCGGATTCCGGCGCGTGGTATCAGAATACAGGCAGCACCCTGTCGGCTGAGGTCGACAGCGGGAATGGATTTTCGCTCGGACAGATCGTTCTGTTTGACGGATCCGCGGATGATCCTTCCGTTACATTCGAATCGGGAAGTATATTAAATGTTTCGTTCAGCGGAGCGGATTATGGTGCAGGAACCCGGTCGTGGGATTTGATGACGTGGCCGGAGAGCACAACGGTGGTGAATGAAGGGCTGACCTTCGGCCCGGGGGTGAACCTGGACATCTGGAGCTTTGCCATCACCAATAATGCGCTGCGACTCACGTATGAAAGGGAAGGCGCACGTTTTGTGCATCCGGGTATGTCCCACAAACGGTCCGATCTGGATCGTATGAAAGCGATGGTCGAAGCGCAGATCGATCCGTGGTACAGCTCGTATCAGACGATGTGTTCGGAATCGAAGGCGAACTACACCTATACGGTGCAGGGTGACACGAGCATGAAAGTTCTCTACCGCAGTTCGCCCGGAACCAATCTAAGTGAATTCGAGAGTGACAGCCGTGCGGCCTATTACAATGCGCTGCGTTGGTACATTGAGGGCGACAGCCGCTATGCGGATAAAGCCGTCGAAATCTTTAATGCCTGGACGGGTTTGGAATATCTCGATCATAGCGGCACCCGCGCGCTGACCAGCTGCCTGATTTACCAGATGCTGGAAGCCGCCGAAATTATCAAGAGCACCTATTCAGGCTGGTCCGATGAAGAAATCCAGGCCTTTAAAGACATGCTGGTCTATCCGGGCTATTCGAACACCGAAGCACCGGAAAACCTGATGGTTGCGTATGAAGACGGGGGTGAGGGAACCTGGTATTGGCGCGCGTATATGTTCGATTATGTGCGCGCCGGCAATCAGGAGGCCAGTGCGATGCGTGCCTGTATGGCACTGGGCATATTCCTGGATAATGAAATCATTTATGATCGTGCGCTGCGCTATGCCAAAGGACTGCCGCATCGGGATGATGATCTGCCATACGCTTCCGGACCGCATACGACCGGAAGTGTCAGCAGCTCGAACGAATATCAGATCTCCTACAACTACACCATCGGCTACGACATTGAGGATTACGGTTTTGAGGGCGTGCTGACCAACTATATCTGGGAGACCGGACAGGCGGCGGAAAGCTCGCGCGATCCGTGGCACACCTGGTGGGGCATGCACCTGCTGGCCTGTATGGGTGAGATGGCCTGGAGTCAGGGCGACAATTTCTGGGGCGAGGCTGATTCGCGCATCCTGTTGGGCATGGAGTATCACAACAAGTGGTCGGTTTCGTATCTCTATGCCTACCCGGATCAGCCGGCCGAATGGACACCGACCGCCGAGTCGGGCGAATTCCTGCAACGGTTTACCAGGACCGGGCGCACATTCACGCTGGCCATCAACCCGTATTATGGAAGCGATACCAGCCGATTCTATCGCACCAAATACAATGACGTCGCCATGTGGGAACATGCGCTGGGGCATTATTACGGGCGCGGCCTGAAAACGGCCGACGAGGTGAAATGGACCACCCGTGCCCGCGACACGTCCATCGAGCGCAACGGGAATTATGAAACCAAACCGTCGAGCGGAAACGGTTCCTATCTGGGTTACGGCGGACTGACCTATCGGCGCCCGGACTATTGCTACGGCGATCCGGTCAGCGGTTTTTATACCAACGGAGTTCCAATCTTTGGAATGAATGAACTGCCCGGGACGGTCGAGGCGGAGTTGTTCGACTACATGCCCGTTGATGCAAACGGCCGGACCTACACGTCCGTTGCTGCAGGCGGTACGAATGATTTCCGCCCGGAACAGGATTTTCAGATCGTTGAAAAACCCGGCGGTGGACATGCTCTGGGCCAGCTGGAAGCCGGCGAATGGCTGAGCTATACGGTGCATGTTCCAACCACAGGAACCTATAAAGTGGCGGTTGATTATGCTGCGTCCTCGTCGGGGAAAATCCGCTTCTGGATCGATGGCCGGGATCTGACCGGAGATATCATTCTTCCAATCACTGGAAGTTCATCAAACTGGGTCGACTACACCGTCGCGCAGCATCTCACATTGTCCAATCGGGTGCAGAGTCTTCGGGTATATATTTCCGAAGGTTCCTTCAGTCTCGACAGTATCAGCATTGAGGAGGACACCGGTGGGTCCGGTTCAGTACTTCCTCCGACAGGACTTTCGGCCATGCCGGAAGATGCGGCGTCCATCCATCTCATCTGGAACGCGGCGGATGGAGCATCGCAATACAACTTGAAACGCGCCACCGTCTCAGGCGGTGTGTATGATGTTATGGCCATCGGAGCCGGATCGACCAGCCACACCGATGGCGGTCTGTTGGCGGGGACGAATTATTATTACGTCATCAGCGCGGTTTACGACGGAACCGAA
Organism: Pontiellaceae bacterium B12219; assembly: GCA_029432795.1. Lineage (GTDB taxonomy): Bacteria > Verrucomicrobiota > Kiritimatiellia > Kiritimatiellales > Pontiellaceae > Pontiella. Next base: position 2,426 of record JARNMJ010000100.1, on the reverse strand, counting down.
AGCTCCAACTCGCAGGAAGTCGTTGCGGTTCCTTCGGCTTTGATTCATCCCGGTGATGTGATGTGGTGATGGGGAATGTGGTGATTGATGAAGGAGAACTTTCGATGGTTGTCACCAACTCCGGCCTCGGCCATAACTACCAGCTTAAATTCACCGATGATCTGACCGTCCCGAATTGGCAGAATGCAACCGGTGTGCTGGAGGGAAACGGCGGGGCATTACAGATTATGGTTCCGGTGGGAGCACTGGATACAAACCTGTTTTATAAGCTGGAAGCCTGGCGCCGGTAGCCGGAGGAATATGGATGGCTGGAAAATTGAAAGTGTTTGCCGTGTGTTTAGCGGTCGCCTGCAGGCTCAGCGCAACCGTAGTGGAAGTCGACTCGTTGAAGGCGCTGGCGGAATATGCACACAAGGATAATGTAACTGTGCGGCTGAAACCGGGCGTCTACGAACTGAACGATCCGGCCATGGGGCAGGAAATGGATATGGCCACCTTTAAGTACGGGTGGGATGGACGGCATAATCAGAAAGTTTCTCTGCTTCATTTTTCGGCAAATAACAGCTTCTACGATTTGACTGATACGCAGATTAATCTGGACACGAAGCTGCATGCTGCATTCGGGAAACGGGAGATTCTTGAAGTATTCATTTCGGGCGACAGCAATATGATCACCGGCATGACGGTGATTGATGTCGGGGAGGTTGCGCCGGCGCACGGATGTAATATGATGGCGATCATCGGCGACGATAATACGGTTGAAAATTCCCGGTTTTATGTGCATGGCTCAACGCCCTACGGCTATGGCCATCTGCTGGGTAAAGGAGCCGGTGCATACGTTCCGCTGCGGAAACATTGCGGCGTGTTGATTGCCGGGCAGCGCACAAAATTTATCAATAATATCGTGAAGCAATATGCCTTCGGCCATGGAATTTATCTGCAGGGCGCCGTCGATACGCTGATTAAGGGTTGTTATGTCGAGGGCGAAATGCGGACCACCGATGATATGCTGAAAGAAAAGAGCGGACTGGCTTACGACGTCGGCTTCAAGAGTCACTATCCGCCCGGTAAAATTGTGCCGGGACAGATTAAAACGCTGGCGGAGGACGGCATTCGGACGTACGCGTCCGGCGGTTTTGTGGCGGGGCGCCGGACGGCCCGCGTGACCGTGGAAAACTGCACCACCAAAAATATGCGTTGCGGGGTCTGTCTGGGATTTGAGCAGGGACCGTCCAAAATTATCAACTGCACGGCGTTGGAATATCAGGAGCGTGGCTATTCCATCGGAACCGACGGCGTGATTGAAAACAGTCGAGGTGATGCCATGTACGGCCCGCTGCTCACCTTTCTCGGCGCCGGTGCAAAAAACTGTAAAATCGATTTAGAGCTGATGCCGGCCGCCAGTCGCTATCCGGTTCCGCGCGTGCTGGAAGTGAACGGGACCGGCCACACGATTACCGTGCGTAATTATGAAGGCAGACGCCGACAGAAAACCGCTCCCATTGTTTTCGGCGAATCCGACTGGGGCGATATTCATCTGTTCCGCGCGCCGGATTCCGATCCCCGGAAATATTCCGGCGCGTATGACTGCACGGTGACCAATCTCACCGGCATGCCAATTGTTTTCAGCGAGCTCAGCTCAGGAAACAAAGTGGTCATGAACGGAAAAGTTGAGCGCGATCGCGGGACCGACAATCAGGTTGAAAAGGATAATTTTTAAACGCAGGAACGAAGGCTATGCACAGTAAAAAAATACGAACGGCACTTGCCGGATTACTGATAATTTCAATGGCGGTTTGGGCCGATGATGTTTCTTCATGGGAACAGTGGTCCGGGCTTACAGTCAAAAAAGGAACGGCAATATTGACGCTTCCCGGTGAAGCCTCGTTCACCTATCCGGACGGAGAGCGAGGCGGCTATCGTTTCGGCCTCTCGTTTCAGCATGACGGATCGGCCAACTGGCGGGATTATTACGGGATCCGCTTTGAGATGCTGCTGCCGACCGATGCCGTGCTGGAAGCAACGGCCACGATGGAGAATGCGCCCTATAAGCTCAATAAAGGCAGTACCGATGTAACCGATGTTTTCACTGCGGATTTCGGCCTGCAGGGGCAGGGGTGGCATACGGTCACCCTGCCGTTCGAGTCGTTCAATATGCCGGCCGCGCGCCCGTTTGCGCTGGAAACCATAAAAACGTTTTCACTCAACGCCGCATTTGCCGATGGATCCACAGGCAAAATAAAACTCCGCAACCTGCAGCTGGTGAAAGGTGATATTCTCGCTCTGGAAAGTCCCGTTCGTTCGGCTTCCGCCCAAGGGGGCGGGCAGGTGGTTTATGCGGTCGAAGACAGAACACCACGGGTTTACCCGTGGATGAATGAGCCCGGAGGCGTTATGGTTCCAAGTTATGGAAGTACGAATAGCAT